>NZ_KI515715.1:0-466431 GCF_000477935.1 Corynebacterium sp. KPL1995
TACCATCAGCGCGACGCAGGCTTAGCTTCCGGGTTCGGAATGGGACCGGGCGTTTCCCTGCCGCTATCAACCACCGACACAACCAACCAGACAACACACAAACAAATCATGTGCCCGTCAACCACACAAACACGGCGTGGTGTGTCAAACACTGCATAGTGGACGCAAAGCACAACAAAAATTAATCTCTCACGAAAAACACCAGCCAAAAAACCGGCATGTTGTAGTAGTTCGGTGAATTAGTACCAGTCACCTCCACGCCTTACAACGCTTCCAGATCTGGCCTATCAACCCCATAGTCTCTAGGGCACCTAATAACGAAACCTCATCTCAAAACAGGCTTCCCGCTTAGATGCTTTCAGCGGTTATCCCTTCTACACGTAGCCAACCAGCCATGCCACGGGCGTGACAACTGGCACACTAGAGGTGTATCCATCCCGGTCCTCTCGTACTAGGGACAGCCTTTTTCAAGTTTCTACGCGCGCGGCGGATAGAGACCGAACTGTCTCACGACGTTCTGAACCCAGCTCGCGTGCCGCTTTAATGGGCGAACAGCCCAACCCTTGGGACCTACTCCAGCCCCAGGATGCGACGAGCCGACATCGAGGTGCCAAACCATCCCGTCGATATGGACTCTTGGGGAAGATCAGCCTGTTATCCCCGGGGTACCTTTTATCCGTTGAGCGACACCACATCCACAAGTAGGTGCCGGATCACTAGTCCCGACTTTCGTCCCTGCTCGAGCAGTAACTCTCACAGTCAAGCTTCCTTGTGCACTTACACTCAAAACCTGATTGCCAACCAGGCTGAGGAAACCTTTGGGCGCCTCCGTTACTCTTTAGGAGGCAACCGCCCCAGTTAAACTACCCACCAGGCACTGTCCCCAACCCAGATCATGGGCCAAGGTTAAGGTATCCGATCAAGCCAGAGTGGTATTTCAACAACGACTCCACACACACTAGCGTGCATGCCTCACAGTCTCCCACCTATCCTACACAAGCCAAACCGAACACCAATACCAAGCTATAGTGAAGGTCCCGGGGTCTTTTCGTCCTGCCGCGCGTAACGAGCATCTTTACTCGTACTGCAATTTCACCGGGCCTGTGGTTGAGACAGCAGGGGTCTCGTTACGCCATTCGTGCAGGTCGGAACTTACCCGACAAGGAATTTCGCTACCTTAGGATGGTTATAGTTACCACCGCCGTTTACTGGGGCTTAAATTCTCCGCTTCGACCCAAAAGATCTAACAGGTCCTCTTAACCTTCCAGCACCGGGCAGGCGTCAGTCCATATACATCAACTTAACGTTTTCGCATGGACCTGTGTTTTTGATAAACAGTCGGACCCCTCTATTCTCTGCGGCCCCACCAAGCAAAACCCGGTGGGGCTCCCCTTCTCCCGAAGTTACGGGGACATTTTGCCGAGTTCCTTAACCACAGTTCACCCGAACGCCTTAGTATTCTCAACCTGACTACCTGTGTCGGTTTAGGGTACGGGCCGAATATGCACTCGCTAGAGGCTTTTCTCGACAGCATAAGCACACCACATTCACCCAAAAAAGGGCTACGCATCACGCCTCAGCAAACAGTGCCCGGATTTACCAATGGCACCAACCTCAACGCTTACACCAACAATCCAATAAGCGGCGTGGCTGCCCCACTGCGTCACCCCATCACTTGGACCACAGATCAGGCCCCACAAACTCAACCCATCAACACACTCAAAGAGCATAATCAATGAGTCTCACACGTGGTTAGTATCACTGCTTTACCATTGACGCACACACTCGGGTACCAGAATATCAACTGGTTATCCATCGACTACGCCTGTCGGCCTCGCCTTAGGTCCCGACTCACCCTGGGAAGACGAACTTGACCCAGGAACCCTTAGTCATCCGGCGGTAAGGATTCTCACCTTACAATTCGTTACTCATGCCTGCATTCTCACTCGCACACAATCCACACGTGTTCACACTCATGCTTCACCTCATGCACGACGCTCCCCTACCCAACTAAAAATAGTTGCCGCGGCTTCGGCGGTGTACTTGAGCCCCACTACATTGTCGGCGCAGAACCACTCGACCAGTGAGCTATTACGCACTCTTTCAAGGATGGCTGCTTCTAAGCCAACCTCCTGGCTGTCATCGCGATCCCACATCCTTTTCCACTTAGTACACCCTTAGGGGCCTTAGCCGGCGATCTGGGCTGTTTCCCTCTCGACTATGAAGCTTATCCCCCACAGTCTCACTGCCGTAGAACACTTCAATGGCATTCGGAGTTTGTCTGATGTTGCTAAGATGATAGTCCCGCTCAACCAAACAGTAGCTCTACCTCCACCAAGCTAACCTACGACGCTGCACCTAAATGCATTTCGGGGAGAACCAGCTATCACGGAGTTTGATTGGCCTTTCACCCCTACCCACAGCTCATCCCCGCAGTTTTCAACCTACGTGGGTTCGCGCCTCCACAACCTCTTACAGCTGCTTCACACTGGCCATGGGTAGATCACCCCGCTTCGGGTCCAGGACATGCCACTACAACACCCTAATTAGGATTCGCTTTCGCTACGACTACCCCACACGGGTTAACCTCGCGACATGCCGCTGACTCGCAGGCTCATTCTTCAAAAGGCACGCCATCACACAACAAAAGGTGCTCTGACGGATTGTAAGCACATGGTTTCAGGAACTATTTCACTCCCCTCCCGGGGTACTTTTCACCATTCCCTCACGGTACTATCCGCTATCGGTCACACTAAGTATTTAGGCTTACCGGGTGGTCCCGGCAGATTCACGGCAGATTCCACGAGCCCGCCGCTACTCGGGAAACAACAACCAACACGCACATGCCTTCAACTACAGGACTCTCACCTACTCCGGTGGGCCATTCCAAACCACTTCACCTAACACGCACGCACCAGCACAGCCATGGTAGTGACTGAACAATTGCTCCCAACAACCCCACACATGCAACCCCTACCAGGTATCACACACATGCAGTTTAGCCAACATTCGCGTTCGCTCGCCGCTACTAACGAAATCACTATTGTTTCCTTCTCCTACGGGTACTGAGATGTTTCACTTCCCCGCGTAACCCCCATACTGACTATAAATTCACCAGCAGGTGACTGCGAATAACCACAGCCGGGTTTCCCCATTCGGACATCCTCGGATCAACGCTCGATTGACAACTCCCCGAGGCATAACGCAGCCTTCCACGTCCTTCATCGGCTTAGCATGCCAAGGCATCCACCATGTGCCCTTACAACACACAACAAAATAAACACAAAAGAAAAAAATTACAGCACACACAACACAACAAAAGCTGCATCATGCGCACAGATGCTCGCGTCCACTATACAGTTCTCACACACCACACCAACCACAACCACAAGCAAACACAAACGTTCACCCACAGCCATGATGGTCAACGAACAACACACAAGTGCTGCCCGAGACACCCAACAACGTGCCAACACACAAAAAAATGATACCCACTCAACCAAGTGAAAACAGAATGCAAACCCACAAACAAAAAATAATAACGCTGCAACCCACACACCCACATACAGGTGCATGAACAACAATCACAGCAAAACACTGACCACCCACAACTGTGGAAACAATCAGTGCACAATAAAAACTCCTTAGAAAGGAGGTGATCCAGCCGCACCTTCCGGTACGGCTACCTTGTTACGACTTCGTCCCAATCGCCGATCCCACCTTCGACGGCTCCCTAAACGAGTTTGAGCCACCGGCTTCGGGTGTTACCAACTTTCATGACGTGACGGGCGGTGTGTACAAGGCCCGGGAACGTATTCACCGCAGCATTGCTGATCTGCGATTACTAGCGACTCCGACTTCATGGGGTCGAGTTGCAGACCCCAATCCGAACTAAGACCAGCTTTAAGCGATTAGCTCACCCTCACAGGCTCGCTGCGCATTGTACCGGCCATTGTAGCATGTGTGAAGCCCTGGACATAAGGGGCATGATGACTTGACGTCGTCCCCACCTTCCTCCGAGTTAACCCCGGCAGTCTCTCATGAGTCCCCACCATAACGTGCTGGCAACATAAGACAAGGGTTGCGCTCGTTGCGGGACTTAACCCAACATCTCACGACACGAGCTGACGACAGCCATGCACCACCTGTACACTAGCCACAAGGGAAACTACATCTCTGCAGCGATCCAGTGTATGTCAAGCCCAGGTAAGGTTCTTCGCGTTGCATCGAATTAATCCACATGCTCCGCCGCTTGTGCGGGCCCCCGTCAATTCCTTTGAGTTTTAGCCTTGCGGCCGTACTCCCCAGGCGGGGCGCTTAATGCGTTAGCTACGGCACAGAAACCCCAAAAGGTCCCTACACCTAGCGCCCACCGTTTACGGCATGGACTACCAGGGTATCTAATCCTGTTTGCTACCCATGCTTTCGCTCCTCAGCGTCAGTAACTGCCCAGTAACCTGCCTTCGCCATCGGTGTTCCTCCTGATATCTGCGCATTTCACCGCTACACCAGGAATTCCAGTTACCCCTACAGTACTCAAGTCAGCCCGTATCGCCTGCACGCCCACAGTTAAGCTGTGGAATTTCACAGACGACGTGACAAACCACCTACGAGCTCTTTACGCCCAGTAATTCCGGACAACGCTTGCACCCTACGTATTACCGCGGCTGCTGGCACGTAGTTAGCCGGTGCTTCTTCTCCAGGTACCGTCACAAAACGCTTCGTCCCTGGCGAAAGGAGTTTACAACCCGAAGGCCGTCATCCCCCACGCGGCGTCGCTGCATCAGGCTTGCGCCCATTGTGCAATATTCCCCACTGCTGCCTCCCGTAGGAGTCTGGGCCGTATCTCAGTCCCAATGTGGCCGACCAACCTCTCAGTCCGGCTACCCGTCGCCGCCTTGGTAGGCCATTACCCCACCAACAAGCTGATAGGCCGCGGGCTCATCCTACACCGAAAAAACTTTCCACCACACACACTAAAGCATGGTCCTATCCGGTATTAGACCCAGTTTCCCAGGCTTATCCCAGAGTGCAGGGCAGATCACCCACGTGTTACTCACCCGTTCGCCACTCGAGCACCTCCGAAGAGGCCTTTCCGTTCGACTTGCATGTGTTAAGCACGCCGCCAGCGTTCGTCCTGAGCCAGGATCAAACTCTCCATAAAAAATCAGAAAAAGAGTCTGATAACCTAGTCAAAAAACTACAAAAGAAAAATCAAAGAGCAACACTTACTCAAAACGATTAATCAAATGCAGAAACAAAAAGGATCTACATCCCACTAATCAAGTAAGTATCAAAAATAATAAGTACATTGACACGCTATTGAGTTCTCACACAACACCACCACCCCACTACTCAAGCACCCTTATCAACGAGCGCCCTTCCGTAAAGCAGCCAGACCGATGTTACACACTACGTTGTAGAAACACAAACCAGAACACTGTGTCGTTCACCACAACAACCGGAACCAGAAAGCACCCACAACCAGCGCCACCCACCAACACAACAAACAGCAAAAACCATCCGAAAGCCAGCGAGCATCGGCCCTATAAAATTATCACCATCACCACCAGACAAACAAAGAACACAACCACCAGAACCAACATCCTGTGAAGTTATTTTCTCTGTCAGCCCCTCGCGGCGACTTCGATAAGCTTAAGCGATAACAAAACACAATGCAAATTCGGGATTTATTGCAAAAGTTTCTGCAGGTAAGGGGCTGTTTTTATGAACAACACCATTATGCACAACTCGACCAAGATTTGCGTGACTATCACGATCGGAACCGCCTCAAAACCATCCGGAAATGCGAAAGCAATTGGCATAACAACTAGGGAATTTCGGGTGACGCCAGAAAATACCGCTGCCACCCCGTCGTCGATACGCAAATTAGCCACTCTTACGGCAACAATTCCGACCATCGCCATGATTACTGCGAAGACGACATAGATAGCTACCGCAGGTACCAGCTCGCGGCCTTCGCGGAACACATCTGCGCCGTACGTCGCGGTGATGGCGAATAACGTCACCATCATCAACGGCACCATTGCGGCATCTAAGGTGATTCGAGCGTGTCTGGCTATCTTTCCGACGCTCCGGTGCCGCGACGTGCGTTCACACCGCTGTAGTAACCATGCACAACCCAGTGGGATAGCCAACATCCCGACAACGGCACGCAACATTGGCCCCATCGCAGAATCAACGAATTCCGCCCCAATCAACCGCGGGAGTAGCAGACTGAGCAGCGTCATCTGCAGCAGAAACAGCAACGGTGTGATCGCCAATATCCGGTGATGCGCGGCTCCGGCCATGCCAGAAAATGGCACCACGTAGTCGATGCACGGGGCTAGCAAAACCAAAGTAATCCCGATGAGCAGCACCTGGTCACCACGTACAGGCTGGATTAAAGCCCAAACAACACACGGCACGATGAGAAAATTTAAAACCAAAATTAGTGCGGTTAGCCGTGGGGCTAATCGCACTCGCCGGAGCGGGAGCGCAGAAAACGTCGACAGCATCAAGAGACCAAGAACCGGAGTCACCATCTTCTCCAGGTCCCAAGGGGAGGCGAAAAGGCCGAGCAGTATCGCCGTAACATAGAAAAGAACCTGGTGCTCAGCAAGGAAATCTATCCAACGCTGCATCCGCTGTGCCACCAGGTTCTGATTCATCATTTCGCCGTCACATTAGCGACGTCATATTTTTCTCTGTCACATTCTCACCGTCGTCGGTTAATTTAGTGATAGCAGGCCAGCAGGCCGTCCGGCCCATCAATCACGGCGATGTTCGTATTGAAAATCTCGGTAAGAATCTGATTTTTCATGACCTCTTCTGGAGTACCGAACTCGCAAATCTGCCCGTCTTTTACCGCACAAATATAGTCCGCGTAGCGTGCAGCGAAGTTAATATCATGCAGCACCAGAATGATGGTCCGCCCGAACTCCGGACCTACTTGTTTCAGGTGGCGCATCATCTCGACTGAATGCGCAATATCAAGGTTATTTAGCGGTTCATCGAGCAGCACATAATCGGTTTCCTGGCACAACACCATCGCGACGTACGCGCGTTGGCGTTGCCCACCCGATAGCTGGTCCAAGTAGCGGTTTTCCAACGAAGTGAGATTCAGAAAGTCGATGTACTTCGAAATGATTTCTTCATCAGCAGGAGTCAAACGACCTTTGGAATACGGGAAGCGTCCAAACCCAACGAGCTGGCGCACCGTCAAACGCGTAATGAAATGATTTTCCTGGCGCAGAATGGAAACAATGCGCGCCAATTCCTTCGACTTCGTATTAAAAATGTCTGCCCCACCGACGGTGATCTCTCCGGAATCCGGCTGCAGTAACCGCCCGATCATCGTAAGCAAGGTTGACTTGCCTGCGCCGTTCGGGCCGACGAGCGCGGTGATACCGCCGGCAGGAATCTCCAGATTCACCGGGCCAATCTCAACGTCACTGCTATAGGCCTTGTGCAGGTTTCGGAGGGTAATCACAAGCGTCCCTTTCTCAAAATGACAAATAGGAAGACCGAGCCGCCAACCAGCTCGATGACGATCGAGACGACTCCCTGGGCATAGAAAACGTGGTTGAGCACGAAATACGCGCCAGTGAGTACTGAAAATGCGGTCAATACCGCCATGGGGAAAACGAAACGGTGGTCAAAAGTATCGGCAAATTGATAAGCCAACGTCGCTACCAAAAATCCAAGGAAGGTCATTGGTCCGACCAATGCCGTCGAAACCGCCATCAGCACGGATACCAAAATCAGCGTACCAATCGACCACAACTTATAGTTCAAGCCCAGGTTCATTGCTGCGTCTTTGCCAAGCCCCAGCACATTCAACCTGCGCGAGAAAACGAACAATAGTCCGGCCGCCCCCAGGCAGAGCGGAATAGCTAACGGATAATATTCCGGATCAGCATTATTGACCGACCCAAACATTCGTGCGGTCAACACATCGAACTCGGACGGTGTGAGCAAGCGCTGCATGAACGTCGAAATGGAACCCAGACCGCCACCGATAATGATGCCGACCAGCAACATGGCGTGCATATTTGCATGCCTTCCGGTCAACAGCCAAGAATACAGAATCAAGGAAAGCAGAATCATCACGACGATCTGGAACACGAACGTCGACAAGGTGCGGGCGTTATGCAATCCGGCCGCTCCCAGGAAAAACACGGTCGAGGTATGAATCAGCACATACAGCGATTCAAACCCCATGATGGAAGGGGTAATAATGCGGTTATTCGTAACGGTATGAAAAGCCACCGTCGCCATGGCCTGACAGATCGCGACCACCGCCATCGCGATCACGGAATTCATCCGCCGCTCGGCAATGAGCCAAAATTGCTCGGTGCCCACCGGCATCGGGTTCCCATAAGCCAGAAGGCCGAACCCGCAACCAGCAGCTATGACCGCGAGGACACCGAAAATAATCCAATATTTGCGAGCCGCGGCGGAATTTTGAAAGGCAGAGGCACTGCGTTCCCTTCGTTGTTGCCCTTGGTTCTCGCTTATGCATGCTGCCGCACTCATACCGTCTTCCACACGATCCGAAGACTCAGGATTTCCCACCTGCGCACGATCTGCTGTACGAGAAGTGCGTGCCGATACCTTATTTGTCTCAAGATTATCCACGGCGTGCCTGCCTAACAATCAGGGTGACAAAGACAATGGCACCAACGATGCCCAGAATGACAGAAACGGGCATTTCGAATGGACTGATAATCGTACGTCCGATGAGGTCGCACACCACCACAATCGCGATTCCCAACAAGCAGACCCACGGAAGATTCGAGCGCAAATCATCGCCGCGGAACATGGAGACCACATTCGGCACAATCAAGCCCAAAAACGGCAAGGCTCCCACCACTACCGTGACCACGCCGGTGGCTACAGCGATCAAGGCAGTGCCCGCCAATACGATCCGCGCATAATTAACGCCAACGTTGGTGGCAATATCTTCACCAAGCCCGGCGACCGTCAAACGATCGGCAAAGAAAAAAACCGCAACGGCGATCGCAACAACTACCCACAGCACCTCATATTGGCCTTTGTATACCGAGGTAAACGAGCCCATAAACCAGATGCCCAACGATTGCAGCATATCGAATTGCAAGGCGAAAAAAGTCGAGATCGACGAGACCACTGCACCCAGCATGATGCCGATAATTGGAACTACCAACGATGACCGCAACGAGACCTTGCGCAAAAACAGGAAAAACACCATGGTGCCGACAAAAGCAAAAAAGACGGCACCAATCATGCGTTCAAGCACCGACGCCGTCGGAATGAAGTACATGACAAACAGCAGACCAAGCCCGGCCCATTCGGTAGTTCCAGTGGTGGTCGGCTCCACAAATCGGTTTTGCGTCAGTAATTGCATGACCAAGCCCGACATCGCCATTGCCGCACCTGCTAATACCAACGCAATAGTACGTGGCAAGCGCGTGATGTAGAAAAAGTCCGAACCGTCAGCTGCTTCAAAAATGTTGTATTCGCCAACCATCAGTGATGTCACCAGCAGCGCTGCGACGACGGCGAAACCGACGGCCAGTTTCCAGTCAAATAATTTCGTGCGTGTCTGCGCTCGCCGTGATTGGGATTGCTGTCCCGGCTCGTCGGGAGGCGGACTTGTGCCATCGGGGGTGCTAGGCGTTGTGGCAGTGGTCATGTCTTGTGCCTTCATTTCTTCATCATCGACCGATGCTCATGGCAATGCCGAGGCTACGAATTCGTAGCCTCGGCTGGCATTGTAGGCCTCACTTGTGCATCATTCGAGGAATAATGACTACTCTCGGGACGATCACTCGCACCTACAAACGAGAGCGGAAGAATTACTTCTTCGCTGCTTCAAACGCGTCAGCGATATCGTTCAGAATCTCGGTGTAGGTAATGATGGATTCGTTAGTGTAGGTGTCTTCTGGAGCGTAGACAATCTGCCCGTCTTTGACAGCAGCGACGTTACGCAGAGCATCGGAACCTTCAATCACATCTTTCGCTGCCTGGTAGCCAGGTTCCAACCGTGCAGAAATTGCAGCGTCGCGGTCCAGCACGAACATCCAGGCTGGGTTCGAGTCTGCGATGGCTTCTACGGAAATATCATCACCTTTGTGGTTTTGTGATGCATCATCAACCTCGAGCGCAGGTTTCAAATCCAGCATGTCGAAGATCGGTCCATAAACACGGCCCTTGGACGGAGCGACATATCCAAGCTCACCACCGGAGACGTTCAGTGCCATCACGCTGGATTCACCATCATAGGCTTTCTTCGCGCGTTCGATCGCAGCATCAAATTCGTCGACGAGCTCTTGGGCATCGTCCTCATGCCCGAGCACCTCTCCGAGTGCCAATGCATGCCGACGCAGCTCTTCCGCGAAGTCTTCGTCGTCACGAGGCTCAAACTCTACCAACGCAGCATCTGGGTTCAGCTGCTTAATGTCGTCGTAGTGCGACTGGAAACGCTGCCCATTGATGATGAGATCCGGCTGTGCAGCAACCAAAGCCTCGAGGTCCGGTTCGCGGTGCATACCCAGATCGGCGACCGAATCGTCCTCGCGGTAAGCATCGACCGTATGCGGAACCAGTTGCTTCGGAGCAGCAACCAGGTCTACTCCCCACTTTTCCAAGATCTCGAATGAGCGGTTATCCGTTGCAGCAACAGCCTTGGCGTTTTTCGGGACTTCCTGGGTGCCGTGGTTGTCTTCAATTGTGATGGTGTCACCGTCGGAGGCAGCATCCGACGAAGAGTCCGCAGCGCTTGATTCTGCCGACGTCGTCGCATCTGCGCTGGTGCTCTCGGCATCATCAGTGGAACAAGCTGTAAGAACCAGGCTGGATAGAGCAAGTCCAGTGATTACGGTATTGCGGATCTTAATTGAAGCCATCTTCGTTCACTTCTCCTCGGGGGTAATGTTCGTTCGCAAAACTGGAAATTCTCTGTGTGAAACCTCTTGTACACACAGCCAAAGCTTAACCCTATTAAGCACGGGTTGACTTAACAAGGATTGGCTGGACTATTACACCCTTAGATGGACACGATTCATTAGGAAATCGTTACTTAACCAGCATTTTCCTATGCTTTTCCAATCTTCCCCGTACCCCCGCTAGTGATTTAACCGACGTTGCGCTTGCCGACACGCCATGCACCGTAGATTAAAGGAATTTGTAGGGGCAATCGCAGTACACTCACCACGGCTTTTCGCCGTGACTGCAGCACCCATCGCCTCATCATTTCCACGTTTGCGGGAAACACTGCAACCAAAAACGCCGCCGAAGCATAACCGGCAATCGAGCGGGTATGGGATTTACGCAGCGCACATGCAAGCCCGAGTTCTGCTGCGCCACTGACATAAGTAGCACAACGTGCAGAGACCGGGACCCACCCCGGAACAATCGAATCGAAAACCGCGGGGCGGAGAAAATGCAGTATGCCCGCGACCCCGAAAATCGTGCTCAGCCCACGAGCACCTGGCGTTATTCGCTCATTAAGCTGTTGGAACTGCCCACCCCGGCTGGTCGAAACACCCAGCACGTCGGTTTTCTTATCCCGTGCCATATTCATTTCCCGCGTCGCATTCATTACCCCAACTTAGCAAAATTAGGTCTTAGAAATTCCAGACTCATATTCGTATTTTCCACGCTTCTATTCGTCGTTTAGCCCCCTTGTGTTCACAGCACAAAAGTGTAGTTTTAGGCTGTTAACGTAATCATTTTCGTGAGTAAGTTCGAGGATTCTCTCATGTCTACATCTCAGTCGGCGACAGACACCGGCACCGCACCAGACGAAACCGGGCCAGATACCGGTTCCGCAACCTTCTTTGGCCACCCACGCATGCTGGCCAACTTGTTTTTCGTGGAAATGTGGGAGCGATTCTCCTTCTACGGAATGCAGATCATCTTGGTCTACTACCTCTACTATTCCGTTGCCGACGGCGGGTTGGG
The DNA here is from genome assembly GCF_000477935.1 of Corynebacterium sp. KPL1995. Classification (NCBI taxonomy): domain Bacteria; kingdom Bacillati; phylum Actinomycetota; class Actinomycetes; order Mycobacteriales; family Corynebacteriaceae; genus Corynebacterium; species Corynebacterium sp. KPL1995. Next base: position 11,947 of record NZ_KI515715.1, read on the forward strand.
TCTCGATAAAGGCGCTGCTACCGGTGTAATCGGTGCATACGGTGGCATGGTTTATCTGATGGCTATTGTCGGCGGATATCTAGGCGATAAAGTTTGGGGCCCCGAGCGCACGCTGTTTTATTCAGCCATTGCGATCATGGCAGGTCACATCGCATTGGCTATAATCCCAGATGTCAGCGGTGTCGTCGTCGGCTTGATCCTTATCGCCGTAGGCTCCGGTGGTCTGAAAACCAACGCATCTGTCCTGGTCGGCTCGCTCTATGACCTCAAAGACACCCGCCGGGACGCTGGTTTCACCATCTTCTACATGGGCATCAACATCGGTGCGCTGCTGGGCCCCTTGGCGACGAACTTCGCCTGGGATGTATCCGGTTTCCACCTAGGCTTCGGCATCGCGGCCATCGGTATGGCACTAGGACTCATCCAATACTGGTTCACCCGAAAAAACTTGCCAGCCAGTGCTCACCACGTGTCGAACCCAGCGTCGGCCGCGGAAAAGAAAAAAGCACTCGCTGCAACCATCGCCTTTATCGTTCTCGTCGTCGTCATGGTCTGGGTCGGCCTCATCACGCCAGGCAATATCGATACCTGGGTTATCGGGCTCATCGCAATCTGCGCCATCGTGTTGTTCGTAATTTTGTTCCGCAGCGACAAAACCAACGAAACCGAGCACTCCCGTGTCAAGTCTTTCGTTCCTCTATGGTTCGGAAGCGTGCTGTTCTGGTCGCTCTACCAACAACAGTTCACCGTTATGGCGGTCTATTCCGATACGCGTTTGAACTGGAATATCTTCGGGATGGAGCTCAAGCCCGGATTGTTCAACTCCATCGCACCGCTGTTCATCATCATGTTCGGCACACTGTTTTCCGTCATGTGGACCAAAATGGGCGAAAAACAGCCCACTATTGTCACCAAATTTGCACTCGGTCTACTGGGCGCAGGTATCGCCTTTGCCATTTTCCTGTTTCCTAGCGGACAAGCAATCGTCAACGTGGGATGGTTAGTGGGTGTTCTGTTCGTGATCACGCTAGCCGAGCTATGCATCTCTCCAACCGGCACATCGCTGGCCACGAAACTGGCACCAGAAGCCCACAAATCCCAAATGATGGCGCTGTTCTGGACTTCATTGGGTATGGGCACTGCCATCGCTGGATGGTTGGCGCAGTTCTACAGCGAAGAAAACGAAGTCGTGTACTTCTCGATCATGGCGAGCGCGTCATTGATTGGTGGTTTCGCGGTATTCTTCGCACGCAAGCCGATCCTAAAAATGATGCGCGGAGTACGCTAACTTCCCACGTGCATCCATCATCTGCAACCCTTGCTGGCCAGACTGAGAAAACCTCGGACTGGCCAGCTTTTCTTATACACCGTCTGCTATAGCTCTGGCTCGTCTGCCCCGTCTGCACGAATGGCCAACAAAGCGTAGGTGGTCAACCAATGCGTCGCCATAAAATCGCCGTCGACAAGCTGCTTTTTCACGCTGTCCAACATTGCTGGTGTGCGGTCCGCGATCACCTCTTGAGCTTTTCGACCCAAATGTGGTGCCAGCTCACGCAACATCCACGCGCGCGATAGCGTCAAGCCATACAAATGCGCCAATTGACCATCGGACGGGTCCAAAACTTCCGGGGTCTGGGTCAAGAAAACCAGCGCTTTTTCTTGGCTAGGCAAGTATTATTCTAGCCACGCGCTAAATTCGGCTTTATCCAGCACGCGAGAAAGCAACAGCATTTCACACAGCGCATTCGAGAGGAAGTCACTGCCCGACAGCTCCCATTCCACCGGGTAATTGCGATCCCCCAAGAACAGGTTGCGGGCGGCGTCGGCAAGCACATCGGCGAATCGACCTCGCCCCATCGCTTGCGCGGCATCCAGCATCAAAAACAGATTGAATGCCGTGTTGTAATGCATACCGTGCCGGATCGGTTGGCTTAGCGCAGAAACCCAATTCATGATGTGCTTCTCAGTTAACTCAACTAACGGAAGGAATTCTTCCCGCCCAGAACGGCGCGCAAGTTGTAGCAACCAGGCGCGGCCGTAGGGCTGCTCAAAACTGGGATCATTGACCAGATAATCGTATTCAGCCTGCAGGGACTGCTTATCCCACCGCTGTTCCAGGATATTATGCAGGCGCGTACTAGTTTCCGACGATAGCTTTTCTTCTGACAACAAGCACACCGCCGAATATTGCATGTGCACGCTGGAGTGCCAATCGAAACAGCCCCAGAAACTCGGGTGCTGCGTGCGTGGCCGCACATCGCAATCATCGGCAGAGGTACTAATGTGCATATTGACTGCAGGAAATTCCTGCTCCAGCACATCCGCAATACCGCGGGCCCACTTTTCTGCAAACTGCCCTAATGATCCTGTGGCAAAAAGTCCTGGAGTCGAATCAGTCATAGCTCACAGTATGCCGAAGGTTTTGCTGCTGAGCCCGAATTGCGCCCCGATTGTGTCCAACCCACATTTTTCAGACATACGCCAGGCATGTATCCGGAATCTTTCTGGATAGCGATACGGATAAGCATCCGGCAGATCCCATAATTTGGCTGATCGATGCCAGTAGCCGCCCCGTAAGAGCGCCAATAAAACGTCCCATCGCCGGTAATCATGTCTCAGGTAATCAAGTGTTTGGTGCATTTTTGCAAATAGGCGCGCTAAAAGCGGCCTTTTTTGTTCACTATTTGCAAAAATGCACCATATGTCGACACGACGACCAGGCACATTCCTGGGGATTAACCCAATTTGGCGTTTAACCCGAAGATCATGGCACATATGAGATATTTATGGAAGATGAACACCCCCACTTGCACGCCTATGCACGCTACTGCACAGTTAGCATAACCGCAGTACAAGTGATGATTACATGAGAAAAGCCCAGGTTATTGCTAACCTGGGCTACCCCCATACTGTGGAGCTGCCGGGACTTGAACCCGGGTCCTTCGTTGTTTCGCCAGGGCTTCTCCGTGCGCAGTTCGCGCATGATCCTTACTCGGCCCTCCGACTCGCACGAACACGTCTCGGAAGATGGGCCCAGCCATCAGTGAGTGTCCCTACTGGCCCTGATGACTCAGCCAGAAGGCAAGCTCTTTAGTCGATGCCAGATTCCAAGCCAAGAGCATAACTTGGGCTGACAGACACGCGGTCGCTGCAGCTTAATTAGGCAGCGAGGGCGTAGTCACGCTGAGAGGTCTTCTCTGCGTTTATTGTATTTGTAACGCCGCTTACGGTGGCCGTTACCTTACACCGGCACGCTTCCCCTGGCTCAACAGACGAAGTCGAAACCAAATCAACCCCGTTGTCAGGGAAACCCTTGTAAGCGATCAGAATACACCTGTTTGTTGGCTATGTGCAAGCTTGTGCAAGCTTAGGACTATACAACCCGCAGAGCATACTCGCTCTTGCCTGCGACCACATGCAGATTCGTAATTTCGTTAGCATGAACCAATGCGCACGAAACTTTTCCTCGCTTCTTCGCTAACCACCACCCTATTGCTAGCAGCATGTGCGGGACCAGACAGTTCCAGTGAAAGCCCGGCAACAACAGAGTCAACTGGAACAGCCGAGGTAGCCGAAGCAACTCGAGCAACCGGGGCAAGCTCTGCAGAAACTGCGCCTGCAGATTCCTCATCTGACGCGCAACGAAGCCAGTTCCCCACCGCAGAAAATGACGCGGCGAAGCTGTTGGAAGGCATGACGGTCAGCAATCTCGTCGACAAGAAATCGCAGGAGACCGCGCATAAGGCACTCACCGATGCAGGTGTGCCACAGGAAAGTATCGACGGTTTCTTCCGGCTTGTCGACGAATACAATCACGCCGTTCCGACCGGCAGCCTCATCAACGACGGGTTCACCGACTACGGAACGCAAGATCCAGACTATGACGTTGAGGCAATCACCACGGCCTGGCAGCAGCATCACGCCAATTATGCAGGCACGAACTGCCGAATCAACACCTTTACGCTGGCAGATTCCCTGTTCACCGTCAGAAACCAGGACAACCCGAACGAGTCTCTACTGTTTATCGACCAGGAGTCGCTGAACAACGCGCCAGTAGAAATTCTGGATGAGCAAGAGCGCCGCAAGTTCGCTGCGTTCTATAGCAATATCTCAACGACGACAGATCAAGACCCGGCACAGCACATCGCCGATATCCAGGCACATTTCAACGAGCGTGGCATCGAATTCGCCGAGACCGACGCCCGAGTGATCTCAATGTTTTCGCACGACACGCTCACTGACCCGGCGACACTATTCATTGGGCACACCGGCGTCGCAGTGCCGCTGGACGATGGCTACCTGTTTCTAGAAAAAATCGCCTTCGATATGCCGTACCAAGCCATCACCGTGCGGGATATGCAGCAGCTCAACGACTATTTAATGCACAAATACGACGATGGGCCAGCCCTAGAATATGGCCGACCCATCATCTTCGATAACGACGAAGTCATCGGCGGTATGCGCTTCGCCAAGCGCTAATACCCGGGTTCGCTAACCCAGCTAGGCACAAGACGAATTAGTCAGCAACGTCGGCTAGTCTCACAACATCTTCCGGAATGGCCCGGTTAGCAGAGAGTATCGGTGTTTTTATCCCCGTTGACGTATTGCTGCAGCGCATATGTGATCGCAGTAACGTATTCGGTAGCACCAATCGGATCCGGGTGGATACCGTCCTCGCGCAACGCCCCTGGGGTGTGCATCGCGTGAGTGCACCAGTCCGCAATATACACATTGTCATAGGTCTTAGCTGCCTCAATGATTTGCTCGCGGGCGCGCGGCATCCAGGATCGGTCACCATATGGCAGAACCATAACGACGGTGCGGTCTTCGCCCATAATCTCCATCATCGAAGCAATCTCGCCCGGATGGGCCTCGCTATTGGTCCCGAATCCGAGGACCACCGTGTCGCGCAGCAGTCCTTGCGAGGCCAGAGATGATGCAACCTGGATGCCGACTCCCCATGCCCGGGAGACATCCGCATCAACATAAATGCCTGGGTATTCTTCGTTCAACGCCATCAACGATGCCAGCATCACCGAATCACCGATGGCGGTAATTTCATCACCGGCGGGCATGCTGCGATCGGAAACGTCTTCCTTATTTGGCTTGTCCTTCGATTTCTCACGATCGCTAGAACTGCCCGTGGAGCTGCTATCGTTGCTGCTTTTCTCGCCGTCGCTCTTCTCAGTATCTATCTTTTTGGCATCCCCGGTTTCAGCATCGCCAGCTTGCTTCTGCATCTCCTGGCGTTGCTGCCGGTTGTGCTCAGCAAGCGCATCCAAATCTTGCTCCAGCTGCGTTTTATCTGATGAATTCACCACCGCGTAGGCAGTTCCGCTCACCGAGCCAACGGTAAGCACGAGCCCGGCTATCCAAGCAACAGGCGCTTTGGGCGAAGCCGTAGCGGAAGCCGAAGCCTTGCGCGGACGGTGCGCCCAGATAACTGCGAAGACTGTGCCATAGCCCTTGCGCCGGAAAGGGTTTTCTATCCAGCGGTAGCTCAATTCCGATAGCCCTAGCGACACTGCCACAGCTAAAAGCCCCCACCAGACAGCATGTCTGTCCAGTGTCTCCTCTGGCGCCAGCTCGCGGATAATCATTATGACCGGCCAGTGCCACAAGTAAATGGAAAACGACCGCTGCCCCAGATAACGCATCAGCGGGAATTCGAAGATCCACCGCAGCGGAGCGACTTCATAGACCACTGCGTAGATCATTCCGGCGCCTGCCAGACTCGTGATAAACAATCCGCCCCAATACGGGAAATTGCCATCATCGGCCATGAAAAATAACTGGACTACATAGATCGCAGTAGCACTTACCCCGATCAGTGCGGCCAAGAACCGCGCTCGCGCAAGCTCTAGTACAGGCCAGGAATCACGTGTCGGATCAGCTTTGCTGGTGGTCAGCAACATCGCCAATACGGCTCCGATCAGCAAGCCAAACGCATGAGTATCGGTGCCGTAATACACACGAGTGGGATCAGCATCCGGGGAATAGACCACCGCCATGGCAATCGCCGAAGCTACCGCCGCCAGCAGCGATGCCAGCGCAATATGCAATCGCTTGCGCGCACCCCACACGGCCAGCAACGCGAACAATGCTAAAGGCCACAGCACGTAGAACTGCTCTTCTACTGCCAGTGACCAATAGTGCGCAAAGACTTCGACCTCGTTATCAGCAAAATACGAGGCCGACGTAGCGATCTGAGTCCAGTTGCTGACGAAAAACAGTGAACCCAAAAACTGCGTCCGGATATTGACTGCAAAATCGCCCCCAATAACACCGACGATCGCGGTGCAGACCACAAGCACAACGACCGCCGTCGGCATGATCCGGCGCAGGCGACGTATCCAAAAGTCCTTCAGATTTACGGTTCCGGTCGTGTCATATTCCCGCAACAGCAACGAAGTGATTAAAAACCCCGAAAGCACAAAAAACATGTCAACGCCCAGATAACCGCCTGGTAACACGTCGCCAAAAAAGTGGTAAGCCACAACCGCTGCCACGGCTAAACCACGCAGACCATCAAGGCCAGCGACTTGCCGTAATCGAGCACGAGTTTTAGACATGAGCTCCAGCCTTTTGCGCCATGCACGCCGTTAAGTAAACATAATTCACCGGAACAACCTCACTCCCAACGAAAATTACTAAACGTTGATGCCCTTCACACGACGTCCCAGCTCTCGAGAGACTTCACGGTTGATGTCGCGGCGTTTAATGTCCTCACGCTTATCGCGGTTCAATTTACCTTCCGCGAGCGCGATTTCACACTTCGCTCTTCCATCTTTGAGGTATACCTTCAGCGGGATTAGCGTGCGGGAGCCATCGCGGACCTGCCCCATCAGCTTGTCGATCTCTCGCCGGTGCAGCAACAGCTTGCGGGTACGCTTCGGTGAGTGGTTCGTCCAATGCCCCATGGAGTATTCCGGGATGTGCAGGTTACGCAACCAAATTTCATTTTTGTCCAAGGTGGCAAACGCGTCGACAAGAGAAATCTTTCCTTCGCGCATGGCTTTAATCTCCGTACCTACCAGCACCATTCCGGCCTCGTAGGTATCGAGAATCTTGAAATCGTGGCGTGCCTTGCGGTTGGTTGCCAAGACCGCCGAGTTGGCCGCCACCGCGTTCTTTTTCGCCTTATTTCCCTTTTTCGCCATAATAAATGCAATCCTACTAGCTTTACTTCCGCACGTAAGAGCGCAACGTGATATACGCGGTAACCCCAGAAAAAGCCATGCCTACAACTGCCACAGTCGGGAAACTAGCCCAGATATCGCGCGTACGGATCGGAGCAATCAACTGCGCCTCATAAAGCCCCGCCAATGAGGGATCCACAATCATGAATTTCGCTGCAAACAAACCAGCCCCGGCAACAACAGCACCGAGCAAGGTAGCCAACATCGCTTCAATAACAAACGGCGCCTGCGTGTACCAGCGGGAAGCCCCCACTATGCGCATAATTCCGATTTCTTCGCGACGGTTGAAAGCCGCAATTTGCACCATGTTGGCGATCAAGAAAATCGCAGCTACCGCTTGCACAATAGCCAAAATAAACGTCGCATTCCGAATGGTGTCCAAATTATCCGTGGCCCCACGGACGTCTTCTACCTGATCAATGACGCCATCCACCTGCGGAAGATCGCGAATTGGATCCAGCGGGCTGGTATCGGTCGGGTCAGCCAAACGGACATGCAGTGCAGCGGGCAGCGCGTCCGGCGAAGTCTCTTCCACCAACACTGGGTCGGTTTCACCGAAAACTTCCACAAACCGTTCATAGGACTGCGCTTGCGAGCGGAAAATCACCGATTCCACGCCATCTTCCGACTCCAAAGCTTGTTTAACCTCGCTACATTGTTCCGAGGTGCAGTCTTCATCATTCGCCGAAACTTCTTCATTCAACTGGACCATTACCTCTACACGCTCGAGATAGATGCCCTTGGTATCCGAAGCCATCATCGAAACCAACACCCCTGCGGTGACCAGGCTGAGCGAAATCGCAGTCGTCACAATCAGCGCAAAAGCCATGGTGAAGTTGCGGCCCAAGCCCTTGAATGATTCTTTGAGCACAAAACTCAGTTTCATATATTTCTCCTGCCCCTGCGGGCTCTCGTTCCTAGCGCGCTTGCCTACCGCGATTCGCCATATACACCGTGAGCTTCATCGCGCACGATCTTGCCGAGGCTCATTTCGATCACGCGTTGACGCATGTCGTTAACCGTGCGTGCGTTGTGCGTAGACATAACGACGGTAGTACCCTTGGCGTTAATCTGCCGTAACAGCGTCATGATCTCGTCTGCGGTGTGCGGGTCCAAGTTGCCCGTCGGCTCGTCGGCAAGCAACAACAATGGCCGGTTTACAAATGCGCGGGCAATGGCGACACGCTGCTGTTCACCACCTGAAAGCTCATTCGGCATCCGGTTGGCTTTGGCATCCAGCCCAACCATTTCCAATGCTTCCATGGTGCGCTTTTTAATGCGCTGTGGCCGTTCGCCAATGACCTCCAGTGCAAAAGCCACATTGTCGTACACGTTTAGTTTGCTGAGCAGACGGAAATCCTGAAAAACGTAGCCAATGCGCTGCCGCAGTTTGTTAATTTCGCTGCCTTTCAGCTTGTTGACGTGAAAGTCTGCGAAATGGATATCACCTTTGGTCACGTTGGTGTCCCGGATGAGGAGCTGCAAAAACGTTGATTTTCCTGATCCGGACGGACCGATCAGGAACACGAATTCACCTTTCTCGATCTGCAAATCGATTTCATCCAGCGCGGGACGTGTTGACGTCGCGTATTCTTTGGAGACTTTGTCGAAAGTGATCACACGTAACACTCTAGCCCCAACCGTGTACCTCGGGTGCTAATGTCGCAGCCCCTGGACAAGTTTCCCTCAGTCCAGATATCGTGAGACGGATCACCAACCAGGTGGTTTCAGAATAATCTCAGAAAACCGGCAGTCAGACCAACCACAGATTGGCCACGCAATGAACACTACTGCTCCTCATAAAAACGCCACAAAGAAAAAAGAAAATCAGACTGCCGCCGATAGCGGCGACAAGACAACTGGATCCGCGGGAGGGTTCCTCGGGCTGATCGAAAAGATCGGCAACAAACTACCAAACCCATTCTGGCTCTTCGTCATCCTTGCCGGCATCGTCGCGTTGTCCAGCTGGCTTGGATCCACACTGGGAATGAAAGCAACCCAGCCTGATTCCGGGGAAATCGTTGCAGTTCAAAATCTGCTGACAACCGAAGGTATCCAACGCATGGTTACCGAGGCTGTCGATAACTTCACCAGCTTCCCGCCGTTGGGCGTGATCCTGACAGTGATGCTCGGTGTAGCTGTTGCGGAACATTCCGGACTGCTCAGCGCCCTGGTGCGGTCCATGGTCGCCAAAGTCGGGCCAAAAGTCTTGACCTTTACGCTAGCTTTGGCCGGTGTCACCGGTTCCGTAGCGTCCGACGCGGTTTATGTCATTTTGATTCCGCTAGGCGCAATGTCTTTCCACGCTCTCGGACGCTCTCCCATTGTGGGCGCGATGGTGGCATTCGCAGCCTCCTCGGCGGGTTTCAACTCCTCGCTCATCCTCAACATCACTGACTTGCTACTAGCAAGCATTTCCACCCCAGCAGCACAGCTTGTCGACGAAAACTACGACGTATCGCCTCTGGCAAATATCTTCTTCGTCATCCCCTCCGCAATCGTGCTCGCTTTGATCATCACGGCTGTCACTGAGCTGTTCGTGAATAAACGTGCACACGATCTGGTAGATCACGACAAAATTGACTACTCCGAAGTCTCCTTCGACAATGCCGCCGGAGCTAGCAATACATCTGGGGCGGACGAGTCTGCCGACTCTGCCGGCAACAACGAAAACAACGAAAACAACAGTGACCAGCTCAAGCTCGCTGCCCATGAGAAATCTGGCTTGCGCGCCACCGGCATCGCTTTATTGCTGATGCTCCTGGCATATTTTGCTTTGCTGTTTATCCCCGGCTCACCTCTGGCTGGACCTGACGGGGAAATCATGGATTCACCCCTGATACGCGCTATCGCAGTTCCAATCGCCGGCATGTTCTTCCTGTGCGGCATTGTTTACGGCCTGGTAGCCAAATCCATCACCAGCTCTGCTGATATCCCAGATTTCATGGCCGCCGGTTTAAAAACCATGCTGCCCATGATCGTGCTGTTTTTTGCGGTAGCACAGTTTTTAGCTTGGTTCGAATGGTCTAACCTCGGCGTCTGGACCGCGATTACCGGTTCTGAATTACTCGAACGCGCAGATCTGCCACCAATTCTGCTTTTTGCCGGCGTTGTTGCATTAGTAGCGCTACTGAACCTATTCATCACTTCAGGCTCAGCGCAATGGGCGCTGATGGCACCAGTCCTCGTCCCCATGCTGATGTACGTCGGTACTGCACCAGAAGTCACCCAGATGCTGTTCCGCATCGGGGACAGCCCGACAAATATCATCACGCCGATGTCGCCATACTTTGCGCTGGCACTCACCTTCTTGCAGCGCTACTACAAGCGTTCCGGAGTAGGTACGCTGATGTCGCTGGCGCTCCCCTACTCAATCGCAATGATCATTGGCTGGTTTATCTTCTTTCTGATCTGGTATTTCCTGGGCATCCCGCTGGGGCCAGGATCACCGATGGAATATCCTGCCAACTAGTCCGCAGCAGCGTCATCGCTGCTTGTCTCCCCTGCATCCGACATACGCCAACGGATGGCAGCTTCTAAGAAGCCATCCAAATCACCATCAAGCACCTTGCCCGGGTCCCCAACTTCATAGTTGGTCCGTAAATCTTTCACCATCTGGTACGGGTGCAGGACATAAGAACGCATCTGGTTACCCCACGAAGCATTTCCTCCCGCGCCGAGTGCATCCAGCTCGGCGCGTTCTTCTTGCCGCTTGCGCTCCAACAATTTCGCTTGCAGCACACGCATGGCTGAGGCTTTGTTTTGAATCTGAGATTTCTCGTTCTGACAGGTCACGACGATTCCAGTAGGTAGGTGCGTCAGACGAACCGCCGAGTCCGTAGTATTCACCGACTGGCCACCCGGCCCCGAGGAACGATAGACATCAGTGCGGATCTCAGAATCCGGAAGCTCGATGGAATCTGTTTGTTCTACAACCGGCAGCACTTCGACTTCGGCGAAAGAGGTTTGCCGCCGCGCCTGGTTATCGAACGGCGAGATTCGCACCAAACGGTGTGCGCCTTGTTCTACCGACAGGGTTCCATACATGTACTGGCCGTGCACAACGAAAGTCGCAGACTTAATACCGGCTTCTTCAGCATAAGAGACATCATAAATTTCGACTTTATGGCCCTTCCGCTCCGCCCAACGGATATACATGCGCATCAACATTTCGGCCCAATCTGCAGCGTCCACGCCACCGGCGCCGGAACGGATACTGATCACAGCTTCCCGCTCGTCGTATTCTCCCCCCAGCAGCGTGGTGATCTCCATCGCGTGGATATCTTCTTGCAACCCCGCTAATTCTTCATCGGCAGCGAGCATGGCCGCCTCGTCTCCACCTGCGGCGGCTTCTTCGTCGGCAAGCTCGTACAACACCGGAATATCGTCAAGACGCTGACTTAGGTCGGACAGCTTACGTAGTTTCGCCTGATTAGCCGACAATTCTGAGGTGATCTGCTGTGCATGCGCAGGATCGTCCCAAAGACTCGGATCAGCAGCTTTATCCTCTAGCTCACGCACCCGTTCTTTGAGGTGCTCCGGGTCCACGACCTGCTCGATTGAGGCCAGCGTGGTGGTGAGCTCTTTGACTACAGCTGCTTTATCCGATCGCATAACTTTCCAGCCTACTCAATGATTCTGGTTGCTCAATCATGCTGGCTACTCACTCATGCTGGTTGCTCAACTGCTCAACCCAACACGCTGCAGTAAACAACAGAAAAACTAGCAATAACCAAAAACAACGCAGATCAGCAACGTTGGAAACCGAAATTTTCCGTTGCACGCTTTTCAGGCAAAATAGATGATATGAATTCGCCTGCTGATTCTACGTCCGATTCCACTTCCGACGCGCACTCCGCTCACGATCCACAAGTGGAACTCGATAAAGCCATCGACGCCACCGCCAAAGCTTTCATGGTTGCCCACGTCAGCGATGATGACGGACAACTGGCCCAGGCGCTAGTTCTCAACGCCGGGCGCATTGCCTGGCGCTTGCGGGAAAAGGGCTTGGAACAAGACACCAAGACCTCAATCTCGGATGTAGTGACCAATGCAGATCGTGCAGCCGAGCGTTTTATCGCCGCGGTATTAGAAGGAATCCGGGCAGAAGACGGCATCGTCGGCGAGGAAGGCACCCGAACCCGCAGCCGCTCCGGGCGTAATTGGGTCATTGACCCAGTCGACGGGACCTACAACTTCGCTTCCGGTTCAGACTACTGGTGTTCCGCGCTGGCTTTAGTACGCGGAGCTGTAGATGATCCAGACGAGATTATTGCTGCTGCCGTGCACCGCCCAGCAATGGGATATACCTGGTTTTCCGGATCCGGGCTACGCACGACTCGCGATGGCAAAGAACTAGCGCCGATCGACGATCATACTCTGGACAAATCTTGTGTGGGCACCTATCTACACCCGACCTGCATGGACAAGGAACCTACCCAACGCGCGTGGCATTCTGTGCTTAGCAACGTCGCCACTCTACGAATGCTTGGCGCAGGATCTGTCGATCTGGCGTCGGTCGCTGATGGCACTCTGCACGCTTGGATGCAGCATTCGGTTCCTGCTTGGGATTGGCTCCCAGGGAAGGCACTGGTAGAAGGCGCAGGCGGGGCCACCGCGATCCAATTTGCAGGCGGGGTTCGCTGGCACATCGCAGGAAATCAACGCACCGTCGCGGAAATCGTGGACATACTGAAAGGCACCGACCATGACTAACCCAGTCTCGGAATCCCGTATGGAAACCAGCACCGGCTCCGCCTACGCCGAAGACCTCGCACTCGCACTTGAGCTCGCCGATCGCGCGGATGGCATCACGCTGCACCGTTTTAACTCCGCCGACCTGCGCGTGCAATCAAAGCCGGATATGACGCCGGTCAGCGACGCCGATATTGCCTGCGAGGAGATGCTACGTGAACAATTGGGCGGCGCCCGCCACAAAGATGCCATTCTTGGCGAGGAAATGGGCGGCACCCCGGTCTTTTCTGGACGACAGTGGGTCATCGACCCCATCGATGGCACCAAAAACTACGTTCGTGGCGTCCCCGTGTGGGCGACGTTGATTGCTTTGCTTGTCGACGGCGAGCCTGTCGTCGGAGTTGTCTCTGCCCCAGCTCTAGGCCGACGGTGGTACGCGGCCAAAGACCACGGTGCTTTCCGACGCGTATTTGCCGGTGAACCGGATCCCTTATCGGTTTCTGAGGTGCGCGATTTAGGCGACGCGTCAATGTCGTTTTCTTCTCTGGCCGGTTGGCAGGAACGAGACAAGCTCAACGACTTCGTGGAATTGAGTGACAAAACCTGGCGACTGCGTGGATTTGGTGACTTCTGGTCTTACTGCCTAGTAGCCGAGGGGGCAGTCGATGCCGCTGCGGAACCAGAAGTATCGCTGTGGGATTTAGCAGCGCTGGACATCATCGTGCGTGAAGCCGGTGGGAATTTCACCAGCCTTGATGGCAAGCGAGGCCCACACGGCGGCTCGGCGGTGGCCACGAATGGTCACCTGCACGAATCCGTGTTGGGCCTTCTGGGTTAATACAGACTGGGTGAGCCAAGCAAGATCTTGTGTTGCCACGCTACCGCGCGGTGCAGTCTTAAGACTGCACCGCCTTTAGTTTTCCGGCAACTGGAAACCGGCTCCTACCCCACCCCGTGCATTGAGATCAGCAAAAAGGGTGTTGGCATCAGTAGCCATGGTTGGTACATGCACGAACCCTTGCAATGGGCTCCGGCAGGATAGATCCAGCCCGGTCGGATTCGCACCACCCGAAATCACTCCTACCAAGCGGTTGCCAGTCAGGAGCGGCCCACCGGAGTCTCCCAGGCTCGCGCATACCTGATTGAACTGAATGCCCTGAACCGCACCGTAGTGAATACCGCAGGTATAACCAGTGGCCACGCCGTTCTTGCACACTTGTTCACCGAAATGCGGGCCATCTGCTATCTCGTCGATGGTGACATTGTTATAACTGCGCGTGACCTCAGCATTGGAACCAAATTCGATCACAGAATAGTCGTGCCGCTCATTGGAAGCGACGATGGTACCGGAATTACCCACTTGCCAGGAGTCACCCGAGGCAACATATTCGCCTTCTCTACCACAGTGTCCGGCAGTAATACCTACCTTGCGGCCTTGTGCATCAGTGCCGGCAACCGCGAGCGTGCAGACTCCCGAGTCACCGACAAATAGCGGCGTACCTGGGCCATACAACGATTTTCCCTGTGCGAGGTATTCATTTGATTCTTCCGGAATACGGGGCGCATCAAACCAAGATCCGGGAACTCGGTGCAAAATGAAATCCTCGGTGGGCTTGCCCGCCAGGATCTTCGACAGCGGGTCATTAACCCAGCGCATATTAGGATCCACTGCCGGGTTTTCGATAATCGCCGGGCGCTCGCCGATGCCGTCATAAGCTGTGCCTGAAGCTGTGCCGACGCTTGCACCTGTGTCTGCGTCGACAGCTGACTCGTCGACATGAGTTTCGTCGGCAGCGTACGCATTACCAGAGGTTTGGCGGGTGGAAATCTGTTCAACGGACTTTGACTCGTTTGCCGACGCCTGTGGGCGCTGCGGGCTCCGGTGCTGAGGTAGCACGCTGGCGATCTGCTGGTCGATAGCATCGGTGATCTCTCGGTCTAGCTCCGGGGGTTGAATCCCCCACTGCTGTAACTGGCCACGGGCGTTATCGACGAATCCGGCAGAATTAACCATTGGACCTTCTTCGATGGTCTTGCGGACCTCGTGATACGCCCCGGCGCGCTGATCCCAAGGTTCGGCGTGCGCGGTGGCAGCTCCTGTTACTAGGCCGGTCACACACGTTGCCGCAGACGCAATGATGGCGGTGAACTTCCGCTTCCCGCTACTGCGCGTGTTCACCGACTGTGTGCTTGTCTGCTGTGCTTCACGGTATTGTGCTGCTCGCTGCGCCGCTGGTCGTCCTCGCACGAATCATCCTCTATTCTGCTCGCTCAGGGTAATTCTTTTCTGCCTCATGGTGGCATGCTCATGGTGGCATGGAGTTCCAGTAATCTGGTGGGAATTAATCAGGTCGTTGGATGATAGTTACCAAACGTTTATTACCTGTGAGCGCGAGCTGGGAGAACACTTTTTGGTCACTGCACGCACCACCCCCATACGTGCAGTTAGTCCACGATCTTTTCCGGATCACCGAGCCGCTCGCCAAGCCCCACCAGCACAGCAAAAACCGCAGCCAAAGCCAGCGAAATGCCTGACCAGAACGGGTACAACTTGGGCCCAGCTGCCTTCGCTAACAACGCGCCGAGAAACCCGCCCAGAGTGTTGGAGAGGAGATCATCAGTAGAGCTTCGTCCGATAGAAAATGCGTATTGTGCTATTTCGATACTGAAACTGCACAGCGCAGCCAGTACGGCGACTTTCCATACGCTTGCCCACCCAGTCCGCGGTCCACCGCGCACTCGGTTGCTTCCCCCGCGCGTGCTTCCCATGGAAAGCACGATAAACAACAACGCACCAAAGGGAATGAATAAAGCGGTATTACCGCCATATTCGAACACACTGAGGAACCAGTTCGATGACGAGCGCCAGACATCGAGTGGTTCCAGAATGATTTCACGCACCCGTTGGTTGTCTGGGTCCCAGAGATAACCGATCTGATAGAAGCTTTTCAGCAGAGTTAAGGCAATGATAACTACCAGCCAAGCTAGAAATGCGATTCGGTGCAGGTTTTTCATTAGTCGTTATTGCCGTTTTCTGGGCTGCGGGCGGAAATCTGCGATTGTTGCTGCTGTGCTGAGTGCCCGCGCAAAGCTTCCAGCCCTGTCGTCGCCAAGGGAATTTCTTCCCGACGCATTGCTTCGAGCACCGCGAAGATCACTGCATCGGTGGCCTCGCGGGATTCTAGCCGCGTGGACCCAGACCAGAATAGTAATTCGAGGCTGACGGTTTCGGTGCCGACTTCGAGGTAATACGCAGTTGGTGCAGGGTCGTGCAGGACACAGTCCACCGAATCCATCGCTGCAATCGCGGTGTTTTTGGCTTTGGCGAGATCAGCGTTGGTAGCTATATCAATCACCACCCGGGCACGGATGGTTTCAAATCCGGTCTGCACGATGACTTCTCCCGAATGCATGAGCGTATTCGGGATGACGACGAGCTGGCCGTCGAAACGTCTAATGCTTGTGGAACTGAGGTAAATATAAGTGATGGTCCCGGCGTTATCACCCACCTGCACCTGATCACCGACGCGGAATTGATCACGCGCGAGGATCATGATGCCAGCAAACATGTTGCCCAGCACCGTCTGAAAGGCAATACCGGCAGCGATGGAAACGACACCAATGCCGCCGAGAATATCAACCGGGTTAATCGAGGGAAAAACCACCGTCATGGCGGCAGAAAAGGCCAGCACGGCGATGATCCAGAACACCAAACGGCCGAACACCCTGCGTGAACTGTGTACTCTACCGCGTGCTCGCAAATAAAGGCGTGTGATAGCAGTTGCAACGGCTGCGATGACAAGACCAATCAGCAGCGTAATAAAACCACGGAATACCCCATCCCACGTAATAGTGCGGATGAGTTCTTCACCAGGTGCATTCACGCCGAGTCCATTCACACTTCACTATCTTAGAAGCCATGAGCTTAGAAAATCGAGTAACTAATCCCGACGGATCCATCACGGCGGTTCCTGTTGCCAGCTATCCGGTGCGTAGGCATGAGATCCTCTTATTCCGTGTCTTCGACGTGCGCGGTGAACAGGGCGGTGAGGGGACGGCACGCCCGGCAGCGTTTTCGGTGCTGGCCGACCGGCTGTGGCCGCGCGGGATCAGCAAAGAAGATCTGCAGCCAGACCTGTGGGAGAAACAGCTGTGCCCGTCGAAAGAACTCCGGGAAGAGTTCCACGACGGGCTGTCTTTCGACGAATTCAGCCAGCGCTACAGGTCCGAGCTAGACCAGCGAGCTGCCAATGGCGAGCTTGCCGACGCCATGACGACCTTGTCTAAAGCAGCGGGGCAAGGAAATATCGCGCTACTGTTCGCCGGCAAGGACACTGAGCACACCCATGCTCGTGTCCTGGCGCAATGGTTGGTGGAAGCAGTCAGTGCAGACGCAGATTCTTAATTCACGAATTGCGTATTGCGTGTTGTTCCACACGCCTGAGCTTTAGTCTTCGCGGGACTTAAATGGGGTCGGAATCCGCACACCGCGCTCTTCTGCGACTTCATTAGCCCGGTTGTAACCAGCATCGACGTGGCGGATCACACCCATCGCAGGGTCGTTGGTCAACACAGCTTCCAGCTTCTTCGCGGCCAGCTCCGTACCATCAGCGACCGTGACCTGGCCACAGTGGATGGAACGGCCCATACCAACGCCGCCACCGTGGTGCAGGGACACCCACGTGGCACCGCCGGAGGTTGCGGTCAGCGCGTTGAGCAGCGGCCAGTCAGCAACAGCGTCGGTACCGTCCAACATGCCTTCGGTTTCGCGGTATGGCGAGGCTACCGAACCAGAGTCCAAGTGGTCACGGCCAATAACGATCGGCGCTTTGACCTTGCCTTCTGCTACCAGCTTGTTGAACAGCAAACCTGCCTTGTGGCGCTCGCCGTATCCCAACCAGCAGATACGTGCTGGCAGGCCTTCAAATTCCACGTATTCATCGGCAGCATCCAGCCAGTTGTGCAGGTGCTCGTTTTCTGGGAACAGTTCCTTGATGGCCTGGTCGGTGACCTTGATATCCTCTGGATCTCCGGAAAGCGCCACCCAGCGGAATGGTCCCAGCCCTTCACAGAACAATGGCCGGATATATGCCGGGACGAAGCCTGGGAATTCAAATGCGCGATTATAGCCAGCATGTCGGGCCTCGTCACGAATGGAGTTGCCGTAGTCGAAGACTTCAGCACCTTCATCCTGGAATTCGACCATCGCTTGCACCTGAGCCGCCATCGATTCGCGTGCTTTCTTGGTAAAAGTCTGCGGGTCAGCCTTCGCCTCGCGGTGCCATTCGTCGACTGAGTGCTCCACCGGCAGGTAGGACAACGGATCGTGCGCGGAAGTCTGGTCTGTCACAATGTCGACTGTGAGCTCGCCTGCGCGGTGTCGCTTGAGCATCTCTGGGAAGATTTCGGCAGCATTGCCGACGACACCAATGGTCAGCGCGCGTTTTTCTGCTTTGGCCTGGTTAGCCATCTCGATGGCTTCATCCAGCGAGGTGGTGACCTCATCCAGGTAGCGCTTGCCTTGTCGACGTTTCAAACGGGTCTCATCAACATCGGCAATGATGCACACACCACCGTTGAGCTTGACGGCTAGCGGCTGCGCACCGCCCATACCGCCGCACCCACCGGTCAAAGTCAGGGTTCCAGCCAAGGTGTCGTTGAAACGCTTGGTGGCAACCGCAGCGAACGTTTCGTAGGTACCCTGCAAGATTCCCTGGGTGGCAATATAGATCCAGGAACCTGCGGTCATCTGGCCGTACATCATTAGGCCTTCAGATTCCAGCTTGCGGAAGTGCTCCCAGTTGGCCCAGTCACCCACCAGGTTGGAGTTAGCAATCAGCACACGTGGAGCCCATTCATTGGTACGCAGCACGCCGACAGGCTTACCGGATTGCACCAGCAAGGTCTCATCAGATTCCAGGTCCTTAAGCACATCAACGATGGCATCGAAGGATTCCCAATTACGGGCAGCTTTACCAGTACCGCCATAAACCACGAGATCTTCCGGACGCTCTGCAACCTCGGGGTCCAGGTTGTTCATCAACATGCGCAGCGGAGCTTCCGTCTGCCACGATTTTGCGGACAATTCGGTTCCGCGTGGGGCGCGAATTTCACGGGGTTGCGACATAGTGGTGGGTATCCTTTCACTCAAACACTTCGTTCTTGCTGTTTAATTTAGAAGTTTTCTAGATCACAAAACAGGGACTTGCCGACGGTTATGTCTGAAATACGAGACGGATATGTGCCGCGGGTTATCCCGGATTGCCATACATGCGTGATGAAATGTCGCGCGCAGCAGAACTCAGGTGATCTCGTAATTGTTCGAATTGCCCAGCACGCAAGCTATCCACCGGATACGTCACTGCCAACGCCGCCGCGGGACGCTGCAAATGATCCAACACCGGCACCGCAACACTGGCCTGCCCCCTGCTTACTTCTTGCACTTCCACATCAAATCCGCGTTCGCGGACGTCGGCAAGATGTTTTTGAAACGCTCCCCAACCTTCTGCCGCATCCGACGCCGAGTAAACCGCACGGTATTCCGTTTCCGGCAAGTGCGCGAGCATAGCTCTCCCAGAAGCCGTGCCCACCGCTGGCAAGCGGACCCCCACCTGACTAATCAACGACACCGCCCGCGCAGCACGCGTTTCCTGCAAATACACAATCTCAGTGGCAGACAAGCGGGATAAGTGCCCCGATCCGCCTGCCAAACTGGCGGCTTTATCCAGGTATTTCTGACTTAATCGCACCAAAGGCTGCTGGGTCGTATAGGCATTTGCCATGGAATACGCAGCCAGGCCGAGACCATAGGTGCGTTCACCAGAAAGGTGGACAACAAAGCCAGCCTCGACCATCTCCGATAACAGGTGGTATGTGGTCGAACGCGGAATACCCAGTTCACGATGGATGCGCGCTGCGGAAATCGGCACATCGATGGTAGAAAGCAACCGCAAAATATCTAGCGTGTGGCGTGCTGCGGGAACCTGCGGGGAATTCATGTTTTCAGACTAACGAATGGTGCTACAACAACAGATACGCAATCGGGGTGGCGATAAGAATCGTCAGCGCCACGCGTTCAAACCAGATGATGACGATAGCAGTCAGGGGAATCGGGATACGGGTAGCCATGATGCATGGAATAAGTGCAGAGAAGAAAATGATCATCGAGATAGAAACCACGCCGACAACGAACTTCGCCACCAGATCTTCCGCGCCTGCCATGCTGGCTGCAGGCAGGAACATTTCTGCAATACCAGTAGCCATCGCCTGGCTGGCATCCATGGTTTCTGGCAGGCGCACGATCCAAGCGAACGGGTAGAACAGATAGCCGATCCACTCAAACACCGGGGTGAATCGCTCCAGCAAAATGCCACCCAGGCCAACCGAGAGAATCGACGGCACGATGGCACCAGCCATCTTGACTCCATCCACGAAACTATCGCGCACCGCCCGCCACAGGCTCGGGGCATTTTCCAAGGTATAGAGAGCCTCATGCCACGCGGCTTTAACCCGACTGCCACTGACTTCTGTTTCTGGTTCTGGAGTCGCGCCCTCGTGATAATCATCCGGAATACGCGACAACGGCGGAATACGTACGGTGATTGCGGTGACCAGGAAAGTAACGACTAGCGTGACGAAAAAGAACGTGGTCCAAATTTCCATGAGGCCGAGTGCATTAGCGACGATGACCATGAACGCTGCAGAGACCGTCGAAAAGCCGGTGGCAATAATGGCGGCTTCTTTCGCGGTATAGCCACCGCGCTGATAGACGCGGTCTGTGATCAAGATGCCCAGCGAATACGAGCCAACGAACGAAGCCACCGCATCGATAGCCGAACGGCCCGGGGTTTTCCACAGCGGACGCATAATCGGCTGCATAAGTACGCCGATAAATTCCAAGAAGCCATAACTGACCAGCAACGCGAGGAACGCCGAGCCAATCGGAACAATCAACCCGACCGGAGTGGCAATCTTTCCCCAGAGAAATGGCACCATGTCTTCGTCGCCAAGCACCCACGGCAGCGCATCCAACACCGCCAGCACCGCGATGATAAAACCGATGACATTCGTGACGACGAAAATCGCAGCGAGCGTGCCTTCTTTCCAGTTTTGGTTATAGATGGAACGAACAACACCAAAACCGGCCAGAGCCAGGATGATCCACGGAACGATGGCGGGCACACTGTCCCGCACGATCGTAACCATGTGGTCGAGCGGGATCGAGCTTTTGTCTTGATAGGTCAGTGGGAAGAAAAAGACGAATGCACCAATGGCGCTGTAGACAAACAATCGCCAGATATTTTTCGGGACCGGCGGGTCAGTGTGCCCAACGCTTGGCACGTTGGTGACGTGCTTCGGTTCTGGAATGGTCGGCGACACGGCTATTCCCCTTTTGCTCTACAGCTGGACTCAGCAGCTGGTTACTCGTTACTACACGTTCACTGTTTCCGCGTCACATGCCGACTGTTGTGCGGGATAGATCAACGGAATAAGTGATACCGATAACATTAGTTTTTGTTGAACAGTGTGAGCAAGACAATACAAAGGGTGCAAGTCTGGGATCACAGATTTTCGGAGGCTACGGCGTCGCCGCCAGTGTCATCGCCGTCCGGTTCCAATTGGTGGAATAAATCCAGGCTCCACCAACGATTGGGATACTGCCCCCGGACGAGGTTGAAAGCGCGTTGTGGCAACAAGCTGAGTCCCGGGAAATAATGGAAAAACAAGGAAAATTCCTAAAAGTCGCAGTGTCTGAGATATCAGGATTGATATGAAGAACACGCATAGTTTTTCCTTTTTATTGTTTAGACAAGTTCGAAGAAATAGAAGACACCAATAGAAATGAAGACAATGCCAGGCAGAAAACGAACAGAAGGAATTCGGGCCAGAGGCGAATTCACTGCTGCTTTCAACAGCACGGACATCATGAGAAATACCAGCAGAGTCACCACTAGCAGAAGGCCGAGAACCAGGGATTTCTGGCTGAATTCTGTGTAATGGCTCATCATTTGAGTAAAGAAAGAGGTAAAGAAAACCAATGCCTTTGGATTCGAAATGTTGGTGACAAAACCCAATCGAAGCGACTTAGCCCATGCACCGGTCCCTAGCGATCGCGCCGAAGGAATCGATTCTGCCACCACTTGGTCGCTATGATTGCTTGCTGGCCTTGCTGCATCACGGAGAGCCAGAACACCCAATATCACGAGAACCACGCAGCCGACCATCGGTAGCACAACTCGCAGAGTAGGAACAGCGACCAACAACGCTTCGATACCAACCAGCGAGAGCACTGACCACACTGCTACTCCCAGCGCAGCGCCGAGAGCCGTCCAGAACCCCGCACGCAGACCATACCGCGAGGTTTGCAGGCCGATAGAAATAATATCGGGCCCCGGCATCGCCATAACAAGGGCCCAACTAAGAAAATCAGCTAGCACTCTCGTCTCCCTTGGCTCTTGTTGAGCTCCACGCGGTGAGAAAATCAGATATACGAAAAATCCCCAGCAGCGCTAGGCGCCACTGGGGGTCCGTTGAATATTGGTAGC
This sequence comes from Corynebacterium sp. KPL1995, assembly GCF_000477935.1. NCBI lineage: Bacteria > Bacillati > Actinomycetota > Actinomycetes > Mycobacteriales > Corynebacteriaceae > Corynebacterium > Corynebacterium sp. KPL1995. Next base: position 34,385 of record NZ_KI515715.1, read on the forward strand.
GGGGACAAGATTCGAACTTGCGACCTCTGGGTTATGAGCCCAGCGAGCTACCGAGCTGCTCCACCCCGCGTCGGATGATATTCAATTCATCTGCCAGCTGAAGGCCTCCGCTTTCAGCGGACCTTCGCGATCTCTCGCTTGCTGACATCATGTAACTATACATACCATCGCTAGATATACCAAATCCCGCCATGCGCTGGGCACACAGCGGGATTATCAACGATCTCGCGAGCGATATCTTACTGACGTTGCATCGCTGCCAATCGTGGTATCGCTAGTTCTGCGACTGGTAGTTTTCCACCGCACGGTCCAAGCGATCCAGCGCACGTCCGTATTCCTCGAAGGAACCATCCCGCGCCTTCTCCAGATCACGGAGAGCATCATTAATAGCGTCGACGCCTTGGCCACTAGCTGGCGGGGTTGGACCAGAACGATCCGCAGAATCGCGATCCGAGTCAGCATCTTTGTCGCTGGAAGCCGAAGCACCAGCCTCTGCAGTATCAGCCGCATCAGCATCATCGGAGGAACCACGGGAACTGTCCTCGTCACCATCGACCAGGTCGATATCCTGTGCCGCCTGTGAGTCGATGCCTACCTGTTCCAGCGCCTCACCAATAGTTGGTGCATAACCAATGCGGCCCTTGTAAGAAACCAACACACGCAGCAGCTTCGGGAAGGCCGAATCTTGGTCTTTACGCTCGGCGTAAATCGGCTCCAAGTAGAGGATTTCACCGCCGCCTACCGGCAAAGTCAGCAAGTTACCGTTGTAGAGCTCGTTCGTGCGCTCCCACAGACCACGGTCACCAGCAACCTGGTCAGACGACATCATCGCATCCTGCGCCTGGCGCGGACCTTGCGTCTGCGTATTCGTCGGCAAGACACGCACGGTGATGTCACCGTAGTTTTCCGGATCCGAAGACACCGTCATGTGCGCCGACAGGAATTCACGCTCCAAACCACGGAACGGAGTAACCATCTGGAAGCTGGACTTGTCCGGGTTTTCTGGGTCCGCAGCCATCACGTAATACGGAGGCTGCGGCAACTCCTGGGATTCCGGCTGGGTTGGGTCCAGAGGAACCGACCAGAAAGCATCGTTGGAGAAGTACACGCCTGGGTCATCCACGTGGTAGCGCGCGAGCAAGTTGCGCTGCACCTTGAAGATATCTTCTGGGTAGCGGAAATGTGCACGCAGCTCATCAGAAATCTCGGATTCATCCTTCACGGTGTCCGGGAATACTCCGCGCCACGCATCCAATACCGGGTCTTCGGTATCAAACTCGTACAGCTCCACGGTGCCGTCGTAGGCATCCACGGTGGCTTTCACCGAGTTCCGGATATAACCAATACGGTCGTTAATCAAACGCTGCTCGGTGCCATCCGGGTTCAGTGCGTCGCGAGTGGCCTGCGACAACGACATCTCCGTGCTGTAGGGCATCGCATCCAAGGTGGTGTAGCCATCCACGATCCACTTGATCTTGCCGTCGACCACAGCCGGGTAGGTGTGCGAATCGGTGGTCAACCATGGGGCGACCTTTTCGACGCGGGCACGTGGGTCGCGGTCATACAGAATCTTCGATTCTGCACCAACACGGTCCGACAGTAGGAAGTTCATCTCCTGGTATTTCGCGGCATAGATCGCACGCGTGAACCAGTTGCCAATACCTACCCCGCCTTCACCGGTGTAGGTATACGACGAAGAATCAGTGTCGTATTCCACGTCGTTGCCAGTGCCTCCAACAATTGCGTAGTCCAGACCGTCTTGGGCCGAGGCAATGACCGGGCCGTAGTACACACGCGGCTGATCCACCTTGATGCCGAGTTCTTCAGCATCTTCGTCCTCGGCACGGGAAGCCAAGGTCTGCAAGTCAGAAACCGTGTATACCGGGAAACCACCACGGGTGGAACCAGCGGATTCTGCGGCTTCGTTGATGGTATTGGCTTGCGCTGCTACGAAACCGTTGCCATGGGTGTATACGGTGTGGCGGTTAATCCAAGAACGCTGGTTTTCCCGTAGTGCATTCGGATCCAACTCACGAGCGGCCACCACGAAATCACGCTGTTCCCCGTCGATCTCATAGCGGTCCATGGACAACACATCAGGGAAACCGTAGAAGTTACGCAGTTGTTGTTGCTGGGTAAACGTCGGCGCCAAAATGTCTGGATCGAGCAGACGCAGGTTGGAAATGGTGTTTTCGTCTGCAGCGACGTCGTCATCAGAGACTTCTTCCGCGCCCCAGTTCGTTTCATACTCCACGTTGGTTTCATCGATGTTGTAGGCGAAACGGGTAGCCTCGATATTGCGCTCAATCGATTGCGCTTCTTTCAGCGCGCGGTTCGGCTGCACAGAGAACTGCTCCATCAGCATCGGCCATGCAGTACCAACAGCGATAGAGGTCACCAGCATCAGCACCACGGCCAGGCCGGGGATGCGCAGATCCTTGATCACGACAGCCATGAAGAATGCGACGGCCACCAGCGCAGAAACCACAATCAGAATGATCTTGGCCGGCAAATCTGCATGCAGGTTGGTAAACGAAGCACCAGCGAAAATATCGTGCTGGTTAAACAAAATGGTGTAGCGATCCAAGAAGTAGCTGGCAACCTGCACTAGCATCCACAAACCGGCAATAACGGCTAATTGAATGCGCGCAGGCTTCGATACCGAGCCCTTTACCCCCGCTGCCTGGCTACCAACGCGGATCCCACCCAGGATGTAATAGCCCACCAGCGAGAGCACAAAGCTGATGATCAAAAGCACGCTTAGCGAGGACACCAGAATATTCAACAGTGGCAGGTTAAAGGCATAAAATCCCAGATCCATACCGAATTCTGCGTCTTCACGGCCAAAATCACCGCCGTTTAAAAACAACAGAACCGTGCGCCAGTAGGCCTGGCCCATGAACCCTGCCGCGAGTGCGATAATCAACGGTGCACCATAGAGGAATTTGCGCATCGTCGCAGCAATGGAATCTCGGTACTGGTACACCGGCGAATTGACATCCGCCATCGAGACATCGCTCGGACGGTTCTTCCAGGTAAGCCAGCTAATCAAGAAGGCTACAAGACCCGCGACGATACCGAAGGCGAAAAACAGGATGATGCGGGTGATAATCGCAGTGGTATAAACCCCACGGAAATCAACCTCACCAAACCATTGCCAGTCGGTATACAGTGACACCGCGAGCGGGCCGACCGCGAAGAGCACCACGATAATACCCACGAGCCACGATAAAATTCGCGGCGGTTTACGCAGATTAGTTGACGGTTGGTTAAGGCTGCTAGCCAAGTCCAACTCCTTTAAAATAATCGAAAATGGAAAGCGTTATAGTGATCTAGCTTAGGCAATAGTCGACCGAAACAAAAGCACTAGCCAATCGAAGAAAAAGGACGAATTCTGATGAATACGCAGCAGATAACTCAGCCAATGCTTAATCGCGCGATGATGGAAGCCGTCGACTTCATTCACCCAGAAGGCTGGGACTGCCCGCCGACGCTTTTCGCCTTGGTGCCCACTAGTTTGCTCGCCCAACACGCAGTGGACGTCGACGACGACTCTCCCCTAACCCTCGTTGTGCAAGATGACCTGCCGAGCAATATTGAACCCGGCTCCGAGCACCTGGCCGACTATGTCTCGCGAGTTATCTGGCCAGACAACGTCGTCGGTGCGGTTTTGGCACAAGAGATCAAGTTCAAGGACACAGCAGATTCACAGAGTTCGAAGCCACGGCCTGCGCGCCTATTTTCCGGCGTGATCCGGGAAGAATTCGCCGCCACCAATAATTCGGATTTCGTGGTCGACGAATTGCTTGTCGACGACGCCGACGACTCCGGCGACGCGCAGACCACAGGAACAGAAGGTATAGAGCAGACCTTGCTACAGTTACGCCCTACCGAAGAAGAGCTTGCCGACGCCGGCCCGTTCGCCGAAGACGATATCCAGCTTCGCGGTGGCCCTGGTATTGCTCCTGGTGTTATCGCCGCCTTGCGGCATGGCTTAGACCAAAATGGTAGTGGCGTACTCTAAAGTCTCAATAGTCACAATAGTCTCAACCAGAGATTGAAAGTTTTGCCGAACCCGGGAGTTGTCGTGTCCGCCATCTTTTCTGCTCGCACTTTTCGCACGCGAGCTGTCACACTCGCAGCCAGTGCAGCCCTACCACTAGCACTCGTGTCTTGCTCTTCCGAAGGCGGCAACTCCGATAATTCGGCACACCCAGGAACCTCCGCCACCACTACTGCTGCAACGTCGAGCAGCACCACTTCGAGTAGCGAAACCACGACCAGTAGCACGTCGACAAGCAATACAACCAACACTGCTTCTACCAGCACTGCACCTACCAGCACCACTGGCGCAGAAGGATCTGCTGCAAGCAGCGCCGGAGTCGCGGCAGACAAATCCCCTGCCTCGACCGGAACTTCGACGCAATCCACACAATCTAGCAACCCCGTAGAACTACCGGAATCAGTAGAAAATGCCTACGAAATTTTCGGTTCCTTGGTTCCACGGTCCTTATTCGAAGAATTCGACACCTGCGAGGCCGTCGGCATGCAAAGCTACTACAACTGCACCGGGGCTTCGGTGGGACAATTCCAATTCACTGAATCAAAATCCAAGGCTGTCTCTACGCTGCAAACGCTAACCGAGCTGCGCACCTCACAGGTCGTGGACGATTCCGGTGACCGTGTCGTCGGTTGGTCCTCGTTGGGTTCCACGGTGATCATCACGGTGGTAAGCACTGAATCCGGCCTGGTTATGCAGCACATGATTTCTGGTGATGCGGAAGAACCAGAGCAAAAAATCAAAGAATTAGGGTTGGCAAACTAGCTAATTCCCCTGGCAGAAATCGGCTTTTATAGCTCCGCCGCGCAGGTCTCGACTTCACCACCGTGGGCAAAGGCATCCATCGCCGCAATGGCATCATCCAGGGTGTCAACTTTCGCGATAACCATGTCTCCGTGATCGGCGCGAACGGCTTCCGCACAGTTTTCTGTGGGCGCCAAAAACAATTCTGCACCCACCTCGTGTGATTTCGCTACCTTGTGCGCAATCCCTCCAATAGGCCCGACCTTTGAACTAGCAGAGATAGTTCCCGTACCAGCGACGAACTTCCCGCCTGTGAGGTCATCCTCGCTGAGCTTGTCAATCACTGCCAAGGAAAAAATCATGCCTGCCGACGGACCACCCACATCTTGCAAGTTATACGTGACATTAATGTCAGCATCCGGGACCGAGGTCATGGTAATTCCCAGCAATGCCTCGCCCTTAGCATGTGGATTTTCTAAAAGTTCGACATCTTCGTCGTGTTTTTCACCATCACGCTCAAACTCCAAACGGATAGTTTCTCCCGGCTTATGCGAACGCACCGCGTTTTGCACATCTTCGGGAGCAATTACCTTGTGACCGTCGACTTTCACTAGTATGTCGCCGTCGGCAAGCTGCTTGGCACCGGCAGAAATGTCCAATACTTGGGCAATTGCGGTGCGCGTCGGAATATCCAAATAGTTCAACGCCGCCACCGTGGCCGCATCTTCCGAAGCCGTAAACGCTGCCTCGTTTTGCTCCTGGAATTGCTCACGATTGGTGCCTGGCGGATAAATTTTCTCGATCGGCACAATCGTGTCACCAGACCCGATCCACCGCCCAAAAGCTTGTGCAACAGTCATATTGGTGCGCACGGAAACCGTCGTCATGTTCAGGTTACCTGCAGGGGTTTCGTCCACCGTAAAATCTTCACCTGCTTCAACAGCAACCACCGGGGTTCCGCTGACCTCGCTCAAAGTATTAAACGTGGGGCCTTTGCCTTCAGCGGCATAAGGAACCGCCAAGGAAATATTGGTGCCGGGAATATGGTCCATGCTAACCAATGCACCGAGGATGACCACAGGAACGGCCCCCAACGCAACCGAGCCCAATCCAGGTTTTTTCGTGGTGTCAGCATCGTTCTTCTTGGCAGCATCATTCACGACTCACAGACTACCCTGTTCGCTGTCAGCGTTGCGATTTCCAGAGCCTGCCACAAGCGAAGCCGCCGACATCTTCTGTAAGTTGGAGACATGACTAACGGATTCGGATTTTCCTTTCCCAACAGTGGCAACGGTGATGACGACGATGACCGTAACCACAACAGGCACGGTGGCGCCGGTGGTCTCGGCGATATGCTGAACCAATTCGGCCAGATGCTGTCTGGCATGGGCTCGTCGATGAACAACAGCAGCGACGATTCCCCAGTCAATTACGACATGGCCAAGCGCATCGCCGGCCAGCAAATCAAATCTGCAACAAAAATTTCTACCCAAGACACCAAAGCGGTAGAAGAAGCAGTCCGGCTAGCCGAACTGTGGTTAGACGATTCCACCAACTTGCCGACGTCAGAAAACCGGATGGTTGCCTGGAACGCCGAAGACTGGCTACAGCAGACTCTTCCGATATGGAAACGCTTTGTTGATCCAGTAGCCAAGCACATGAACAAGGCCCAACTGGATTCGATACCAGAAGAAGCCCGGCAGATGATGGGCCCAATGTCGAACATGATGGGCCAGCTTTCCGGAATGAACTTCGGCATGCAGTTAGGCCATGCGTTGGGTGATCTTGCACAACAGGCGCTAACAGGTTCGGACTTCGGCTTGCCGGTTGCACCGACAGGCACCACAGCGATTTTGCCGCATAACATCCAATCCGTCGCGCGCGATCTCAACGTGAAAGGCCAGGAAGTTTTGGTCTACATCGCCGCACGAGAAGTTGCCCGCCAGCGCCTGTTCAAACATGTACCGTGGTTGAGTGAGCGTCTAGTGTCTTCCGTCGAGGAATATGCAGTGGGCTTAGTTATCGATACCAGCCATATCGAAGAGGCCGCGCGCGATCTGAACCTGGAATCCGGTGACCCGCAAGCAATTCAAAACGCGATGCAGAATCTGCAGGGCATGGACTTGTCCCCTCGGATCACCTCACGCAACACTGCGGCTGTCGCGCGCTTGGAAACCTTATTGGCTCTTATCGAGGGCTGGGTCGAATTCATCGTTGGCGAAGCGCTACAGGACCGTATTCCTTCTACCCAGGCCATGGCCGAAGCATGGCGTCGCCGCCGCGCTTCCGGGGGATCAGCAGAAAAAGCCTTTGAAAAAGTTGTTGGTATTGAACTTAGCGCACCGCGAGTAACCGACGCTGCGGAGTTGTGGCGCCGTTCCACCGTTGCAGTGGGCATCGATCGGCGGGACTCGGTTTGGGAACACCCAGACTTTTTGCCGCAACCAGAGCACTTGGATAATCCTGCCGCATTCATCGATAGTTTATTAGATGACAGTGACGACCAGGAATTCGAGGCCGAGTTCGCGAAGCTGGAAGAGATGCTGCGCAGTGAGGACGTCAAAGAAAACGGCAACGCAGAAAACAATAGCACCGAAAACAACGGTGCTGAAAACAGCGGCGACGGTACCGATTCTGAGGGAAACAACGACCAAGACGGTTCACGCTAATATGGTGTGAGTTAGACCGCACAACTCTCGGGGGGGATTGTATGGGAGACGAGCAACACCGGTTTTACTTCGCGCCCGGTGTGCGCGTTGTCCAACGTGATGAAAATTGCCTACAGTTTGGGGTGGATTCCACCCGCGTGGGCATCATCGAAACCACACGGCCAGGGACATTAGCCACAAGCTTGCATGAACTTCCGCGTGTGTTTAATCGCAAGGATTTTTCCATCGCCAGCCACAGCGCTGGATTAACCCAACCTGCGGCGCACAGTTTATTTGACGATTTGCTGGCCTACGGCATCATTCGTCCAGCGCTATCCCGGCCAGTAATTGTCCTCGGTACCGGGTTTTTGGCAACAATGCTGCGCAACGCACTAACTGATGCCGACTTTCTGGTGCGCTCGCCTTTGCCAGGCGAACCAGAAGAAACCTATCTCAGCATGCAAAACGCCCAAGACAACAATATTCCAGTGCTCGTGGTTGACCGGTTAGCAGAGACCACCACTATGGCACCGCTATTGTTAGCAATGGCTCGTACCTGGATTCCCGTCTCGTTAATCGATGCCACTGGTGTCGTCGGCCCTATTCATATCAACGCGATGGGTCCGTGCCCACTATGCATGGAGTTGCATCGCACCGACCGCGACCCCACGTGGCACGCTGCAACCCAAGGTCTGCAGTCACATCAGACAAGTCCGGGCAGCACAGCGTCACCAGGCAGCAAAGCAAACAAAGGAAAGAAAATCGCCGACGGCAGTATGCAGCACTTCCCCACTGCAGCTGCGCATTCCACGGTCGCACACGTTATCGTAACCTTGGAGAGCTTCTACGAGCTCAGCCCACCACCCGGGGCTTCTCCACACAGGATTCATCCCGGCCAGCTCTACGAATTAGATCCCTATGCCCGCCCGCAACAGCGCATCGTTGATAACCATCCACGTTGCCCAGAATGTTTTATGCATACTGACGGACGATATCGAGCAAATCCTGCCCAAACAGTTCAGCCTTTTTCTGGCCTATTCCGCTGATCGCATAAAGCTCATCCACCGTGGTCGGCAATGCTTCACTTATTGCCTGCAAAGTCGCATCAGAAAAAATAATATACGCCGGGACCTGTTCTTCCCTGGCTACCCGCGCCCGCCAGCCCCGCAGCTGGCCAAAGAGGTCTTCGTTTCCAGGCGATTCACACTCTGCATGCCTACCCACGACTTTCTCGCCCGGGGTGGTCAAAGCTTCCCTACACACCCGGCACTTTTTCGTCTTCCGCACCCGAGCCGCAGACGGCTCCTCACTGGTACTCTGCGCGACTAGACCATCCAGAAACCTGGTTCGTTTGCGGCTTGCGCGGCCACCTTCTTGCCGGGCAGGCGCCCAGGACAACGCCAGGTGTTTCCGTGCACGGGTAATACCAACATAAAACAGACGCCGTTCTTCCTCAATCTGTTCATCACCGGCATCAATCGCGTAGCGAAACGGCAATAATCCTTCGGTAAGGCCCGCCAAAAAGACGGCATCCCATTCCAGTCCTTTCGCCGCGTGCAAGGTCACCAACGTCACGCTGTCGACGGCCGGAGGTTGTTTATCCGCGGCTCGGCGGCGCAGCTCACCCAATACGACTTCTAAGGAGTCCGTGTTCCGCAGCTGCACGATATCTTCCACCAGGTCAACCAAAGCACGGAGCAATTGCCAACGCTCACGCTCTTGTGCGCCATCGGGTTCTTGCGTCGAATAGCCCAGTGGCGCCAAGGCTGCCCGCGCAATAGCAACAGGGTCCGGTGGTAGATCGTTTTGCAGGTTGGCACGGATTAGCTGCTGCATGGCATCAACGATCACGCGATTTTCGAAAAAGCTCGTGCCACCGCGAACTTGGTACGCAATGCCGGCGTCGGCAAGGGCTTGCTCCAGCACCGCGGACTGGGCATTGATGCGATACAGCACAGCGATTTCTTTAGCTGGCACACCTTGGTCTAGCAACGTGAGGATCTGCCCAGCAATCTCACGGGCTTCCGCTGGGTCAGACTCGAATTCACGAAATATCGGCTCTGGGCCGGGTTCACGCATACCTTGTAACTCCAGGCGTGTGCCAGCGATCCGGCCTTTCGCTGCACCAATCACCTGATTTGCCAAAGTAGTGACCTGCGGGGTGGAACGGTAGTCTCTTTGCAGCTTAACGACGTGCGCGTTGGGGAAATGCCGCGAAAAATCCAGGAGATACTGTGGCGTGGCGCCGGTAAATGAATAAATAGTCTGGTTCGCATCACCAACGACGGTGAGGTCGTCTCGATCGCCTAACCAACCTTCCAATACCCGCTGCTGCAACGGCGTAACGTCCTGATATTCATCAACGACAAAAGTGCGGTAACGCTGCCGGAATTCTTCGGCCACGGCTGGAGCATTTTCCATGGCGCCGGCAACGTGCAGTAGCAGATCCGAAAAATCCAGGTGCATGCCTTCGTCGCTGGTTTTCAGCTGCTCGTAGCGCCGGTACACCTCCGCCACTTGTTCCGCGGGCAGCGGTGGAGTGCGGTCAATGCTGTCAACGTATGCGGCATAGCCATCCGCACCCAACAGGCTGGATTTCGCCCACTCGATCTCGTTGAGCAAGTCGCGGATAGTGTCTTTGCTTGGGGTATTCGTTACCGAGCGTGCGGCGCGAGCAACAACGGGAAAGGCGCTGTCCAGAAGTTTCCATTTCACATCACCGGCGATTTGTGGCCAGAAATAGCGCAACTGACGCCGAGCCGCGGCGTGGAAAGTCATCGCCTGGACTCCCCCGATATTCATACTGGCGAGGCGATCACGCATCTCACCGGCCGCGCGGGAAGTATAAGTCAAAGCCAGCACGCTGTTAGTGGTGGCAAAGCCTTGATCAATCAGGTGCGCAATCCGGTACGTGATGGTTCGAGTTTTACCAGTGCCGGCGCCAGCAATGATCGCAACCGGACCCCGCGGTGCCGTAGCAGCCGCACGCTGATCGTCATCCAACACATCCAGATTCACCATTGGCTAAACCCCTATTCGTTTCCACCGGATTCTTTGCTTTTCAGCTCACGTTGCTCATCAATATGGCGACCGTGGCAGTCCCCGGAGGTATCAGTCACTTCTCGACTCTTAGATTCCCGGTGCGATTTATCTTTCGCTTGCTTGGCTTTACCTCCAAGACGTTCCATCTCGCGTTTTTCGTTCTGCTTCTTCCGTTCTGTCTCATCGCTTTTGCGGATGTACAGCAGGCGGTCTTGTGCACGTAGCTCCAGGGTTTCATCCATATCCACACGGTAAACCCGATCATTACGAATCACGCTGAGCACAATATCCGATAAATGCCGGGGATTGGCACCAACCTCATAGCTAGCAACCGGGCGCTCTGCGACCGAGAAGCCTTCCGAGGGCGAAAGCAGATCATCCATCATTTTCACCACCGATGGCGTGGACGTCGACAAGCCCAACAAACGGCCGGCGGTTTCTGAGGAAACCACAGTGGAATTTGCGCCAGATTGCAAAAGGAGGTGCCGGTTTTCTACCTCCCGCACTGCAGCGGAAATCTTTGCCTTTTTATTCATTTCTCGTGCCGACAAAGTGGCCAAGACATTAGTGTCGTCACTATTGGTGGCCACAACGACGTTTTTCGCACGTTCGATACCAGCGATTTTCAAGACATCCGACTTTGTCCCTGAGCCTTGTACAGTCACCACTTCTTGTGCTTCTGCTACGCGCAGGCAGGCACGCTCTGGGTCCACAACCACAATATTGCGCACATCGGTACCGTCATCGAGCAACGCCTGCATCGCGGATTGCCCCTTAGTACCAAAACCGATGATGATTGTGTGATCGTGCACGTGTTTTCTCCATTGCTGAATCTGGAACGTTTTGCGTGAGCGCTCCGTCAGCACAGATAAGGTTGTGCCGACGAGCAAAATTAGGAACATTAACCGGGCTGGGGTAACCAAAAGGATATTGGTTAAACGGGCACCGGTGGTGACAGGAACAATATCGCCGTAGCCGGTCGTTGTCAGCGAAATAGTCGAATAGTACAACGCATCAATGAGATTGAGTTTTTCGTTGTAACCATCTTGCCCGATATAGACAACAGCAGCGACACCTGTGACGATAGCTGCTGCCAGCATGAACCGGCGCAAGATCAGAAAAAATGGGTGCGTTCGCATGCCTTCGGGGATATGAATGACATCCTCTAAGGCATAATTCGGCAGCGAAGTCAGCTCAAATCGCCGCAGCTTCGCTCTGATTCTTCCGCGCATTGCTGTGTTCTAGTTTCCTTTATTATCACTGTGCCCAGCAGTTCCTGGCCCATTCTCGCGCTGCAGCATGCTCGCAAGCTGTCCAGCATCTGGGAGTTGCTTGGGTTCGAAAGTGTAATTATCCATGATGTAGTGGAACGCCGCACGTACCGGTTTTTCGGTGCCACTGAGGCGCTGCCATGCTTCACGATAGACCGCCAACTGAATAACCGCCGAACGCATCTGCTCGCCTTGCGGTGGCCTGCCGGTTTTCCAGTCGACCACCATCCATTCATCTCCCAAATCGAAGACAGCATCCATACGGCCGCGGACGACGGAACTTCCCAAGCTAAATTCGAAGCCTTGCTCAACATTCGTCGGGGTTCTATCCGCCCAGGCGCTAGCAAGGAAAGCATCTTTCAATTTGTCGAAGTCTGCTTCCACGTTTTCTTCACTACCGGGCAGCTCCGTCTCATCCAAGATCGCGTTGGCGCCATAGCGATCTTCGATCCATTGGTGGAATGCTGTACCGCGCTTGGCATAAGCATTTGGCTTAAACGGAACCGGGCGACGTTGTCTCCGTGCGAATTGAGTCGGATTATCACGCAAAGCAACCAACTCGGACGCAGTAAGCTCGCCTGGTATTTCTACATCAACGATGGGTGCAGAAAGCGCACGGTGTTCTTCAATAAGCGCGGTGGCTTCGCGTTCCCACAACGAGAACAACTCACCGCCTAGTGCCAGGATTTCTTCATCAGTTCCTAGGCTTCCCATTGCTTGTTGCACTAGCTCAGCGCCACGCCGCACTTCCTCCCGAGGGCGTACTGACGGAAATTGTGCAGTGAACCCGGTTAGAACTTCTTCGACACGCTCTTCATTAAGAGTCGCCCTATCGAGCAGTACGGTTTCTCCCATCTCTGTGGCAACCTTAGCGTCCGTCACGTCCCGAAGTTCATCGGCGGCGTCGTCAAGCTGCCAATACACAATCGTGATTGGTGGCTGTTCTGCCTTCCGCTCGGCTTCTTCTGCACGCTGCTGGGCATAGCGATGCATCTCTGCAAAGTGCTCATACGGGTCCTTCTCCGACCCTGTGACCACCAGTTCATCTTCAGCCCGCGTTAATGCTACGTAAAATAAACGGGAATTTTCTTCCGCATCCACTCCTTTTTGCGCAGCAACAAATGCCTCACCGTTGTTCTGGAATTCTTTACGATCTTCGGCTTCGAATAGTTGCGGCCAATCATGATGTGGAGTACGCGCAGCATCAGTCAAAAACGTACGAGTTTGCGCCTTGTAGGTGCTGGAATCAGCGTGACACACATACACCGAAGAAAACTCCAGGCCTTTCGACTTATGCGCAGTCATAATCTGTACCCGATTGTTCGCCTTCGGTGTCTCACCCGGTGCTAACGAATCTTCGTGTTCCCGCGCTAGCTCAGCATAATCAAGCCAAGCTGCGAGGGGTTCACCGTCAAATTCAGCAATGGCTTCTAAGGCTCTGTCCAAGTGCACTGCCCCCGCACGCCGGTGTGTGAGCACTTCCGTACGGAGATGGAAGGTATCAATGATATCAGCGAATAAATCACTCAACGGCTTGCCCAGACAATAGGTGCGCAAATAACGAAGCTTCGAGGACAATTCAGCTATGCGTTCTAATCCCTCTGCGGAATAGCGTTCCGGCTCACCGAGATCTGCAATCGCGTCAGTCAGGCCAACTGTGTGATCGACTTCTTCCGCTAGGGCTTGCGCTAATTGTGCTTCCAGTATGTCTTCCGGCAACTGTGGTTCATCTACTGCTTGCATGTCGCTAGGCTTCTCTGCTTGCTCGGCAGTGCCCGAAGTAGACTCCTCTGGTTGTCGCAAACGACCAGCCAAGTTTTTCGCACGAGCAGCCAAGGCTTTGATATCGACCATCCCCAACCCCACCGCAGGTCCAGAGACGATGCGCAATGCTGCTGTCCAATCATCTGGCCGCACAAGCATCGTTGCGATCGCCATCATGTCTGCAACTTCCGGGATTTCTAATAGGCCGCCCAGGCCAACTACCTCATACGGAACACCTCGTTCTTCTAAAGCTTCCGCAATGACCCCTGATTGCTTATTCTTCCGCACAAGTACTGCGGCGCTGAAACGAGCATGTGGGTCATGCTCGTTTCGTTCCAAGTATTGCTGGTATTTCTGGTGCAGGTTTCCAGCAACCCACGAAATTTCTTCCTCCGCATTCGGCCAATACCCAAAACTCACCTCTCCGGCTCCCGCCCCGGCGCGTGGTTCCAGCGGGGCGACAGGGCGCTCTGGGCCTGTTCCCAACACGGTATGGGACACTGTATTGGCAATGTCCAACACGGTGGATGGGTTGCGCCAGGAAGTGGTGAGTTCTTTGCTGGGAGCAGGCTGGTCTCCCTCAGCTCCAACTGGGAAATCCTGAGGGAACTGCGCCAGGTTTTCCGAGGTGGCTCCACGCCAACCATAGATTGCCTGCATAGGGTCACCGACTGCAGTTACCGTCAATCCTTCGTGTGGGGTATTACCGAACAAGTTGCGCAAAAGGACCCGTTGGGCATGCGAAGTGTCTTGGTATTCATCGAGCATGACTACCTTCGTCTGCCGTCGTTGTGAAACGCCTACTGACGGATGTTGTTGGGCTAACTGTGCCGCAGCGGACATCTGTTGGGTAAAGGTGACTGCATTACGCTCTATGAGTTCGCGTTCGAGTTGCTCGATCATCGGCAAATAATCGATGCGCAGTTGCTGGCGGTCAACCCAGTTTTGGACATCTTTATTGAGGTCTTTCCGCTGCCGTGGTGCTCGCGGCAAATATTCCACCTCAGCGAAAGCGCGCGCACATTCGCGGAAATCATCGGCGAAACTCAGGTTATTCGCCATGCGTTCAAATAAATCCAGCAATTCCGTAACGATGCTGGATTCTTTTTTATCGGTCTCTAATTTTCCCTCATAGTTACGCACCACGGATTGTGCGATGGAGACCAAATGTGCACGAGTAATCAGCCGGGAAGTAGGCTCGGCCGGCAGCAAAAGACCATATTCACGCACCAAATCCCCTGCATAAGAGTCATAGGTAGACACCCGTGGCGCAATGGTTTCCAGATTCGCACGCAAGCTCCCATCCGGATCTATTTCTGGCAAGCGTGGGGAATCACGCAGCACCTGTAACCGGTCGCGAATACGTTTAGCTAACTCCTGTGATGCTTTGCGTGTGAACGTAAGACCAAGCACTTCCTCGGGCAAGGCGTAGCGATTGGCGACCAGCCAGACCACGCGAGCTGCCATGGTCTCAGTTTTTCCGGCACCGGCGCCAGCCACCACCAACAGTGGTCCAGGTTCTGCACCAATAATTTCGGCTTGTTGCTCTGTCGGAGCAAAGCGTTGTCCCAAGATCTCCGACAACAGCTGCGGGCTGACGATCCCGGAATTCTTGTGCTCAGTGTGCGTCGCATTAGACATTGGTGATCACTTCCCCTTCTCCCTGTGCTGGACAAACTGGACGCAGTGAGCAAAAGTCACAATGCTCCCCGGGCCTTGCTGTGACCGTCGGCCCGGATAATTCCTCAACCAAAGGTGGTAGCTGTGCCTGAAACTCTTGTAATTGTTCTTCGTCCAGGCGTGGTTGTTCCCGCGTACCGGCAGCTTTCGTCCGTCCCATTGGGTAGAGCAGCATCGCCATACCAATCTCGACCCCGTCACCGGTGACCACACGCACTTCTTGCTTCTGATCCGTGATCAGCTTTCCCTTACTCAACGCGAGCTGGTACGCGCTTAGCTGGGGATTTTTCGCGGTTTCGCGAAAACTCGGCATCGCCGAGGACGACGAAGTTTTCAAGTCCACAATCACGTAGTTGCCTGCCTCGTCTTTCTCTAAACGATCGATGCGGCCACCGATGGAAATTCCCGGCATAATTTCAACAAAAACATCAACTTCGCTTCCTACGTATTCCAATGCATCACGTGTGCTCACTATCCACGCTTTGCTGCGTTCGAGTAGTTGCGTAAATCGAGCCTTCTCAGCAGCTTGGCGCCATACAGGACCACGGTAAGTCTCTTGATATGCGGCTTCTGTTTTTATCTGTGCCCATTCAGGGTCGACCCCGCGCCCGAGTGCTTCGAAATAAGCGTGGACCAATGTGCCCTGTCGCATGGCATCGGTGGAGGTGGAATCACCCAGCTTTTCGACGAGCTCCCGCATCGGGCAATCCAGCAGCCCACGGATCCGTGACGGTGACAATCGGGTTCTCTCGGGTTTTGGCACTTCCCCAGCAACGGTCTCGGTGGCTGCCCACCACTGTGCCGGGTCTGCACCAGGAACTCCCGCTTTCGCCATACGCGCTAGTTGTCTTGCTGCTTGTCGGGTTTCTTGTTCCCCGGAGTCTGGAGAACACACAACGCGGCGTAATTCAGCAACCAGAGCCGATACGGACAATACCCGAGGTACTGTCAGCCCGCCGGTGTGCGTCTCGCCTGCAGTATCGGCACCGGATTCTGCATCATAAGGCTCCTTAGCTGCAGCAGCTGCTCGCTTTAGTGCCTCCTCCTGATCTTGTGCGGTAGCAGCCGAGACTATCCGCTCTGGTTCCAAATCAAATTTCAGGCACCAAGCATGAAAAAACCGGGACGGTTCAATGATTTCGTCGGCATGTGGTGCGTATACCGCTGTCACGATTTGCAGCGCGCGAGCACGACTGGTGGCTACTCGGAAAAGACGACGTTCTTCACCCAAACGGTCTGTGGCATGTGAAACATATTCGTCGGGAGCGATGCCGTCATCCAGGAAATCCACCAAATCTTCCTGGCCGAACAGCGATCCGGTCTCTGAAAGATCTGGCCAACTTCCTTCTTGTACGCCGCTGACCACGACGGTATCCCATTCACGACCGATTGTCCCGTGTGCGCTGACGATTTCCACGGAATCTGTGCGCGAGCCACGTCGCTCACGCACACCAGTAGGCAGTTCTTGTTCCACAATATGCTGCACGAAGGTTTCTACGGATGCGTCCGGGCGGCGTTCTACAAAATCGCCCGCGGTATCGAACAGTGTCATCACCGCATCCAAGTCCCGGTCCGCCTGCGAACCGGCTGCTCCACCACGCAATGCAGTCGCTGCCATACGGCTAGATAGCTCTGTGGCATCCCATACTGCCCACAGGACGTCTTCAACGCTACCGCCCTGCAGTGCTTCTCTGCCAGCTTGAATTACGCCACGAATGCGCACCAAAATATCAATTTCGCGTTCTGTAAGCAGTTCGGCAAAATCAGGTAAAGCTTCGTCAGTGCTCAGCAAATGCACCAAGCTATCAATGCCGCGTTGCTCCGGGTTGAAACGACGCAACCCACTTATCAGCCGACGCAAAGTAACCGGATCTGCTCCGCCCACCGGGCCAAGCACCAGCTTTTCCATCTCTGCACGGCTCAGATCTTCCTGCAGCGCCCTAATTCCTAGTAACAGGTGTGCAACGACAGGTTGTTCTGCCAACACGGTATCGGTGGGGCTGATATACACCGGCACCCCAGCCGCCAATAACGACCGTCGAATGCCTGCCATATCCGCGGAAGAGCGCACCACTACAGCGATATCTGACCAGGAGATGCCATCGTCGAGATGACGACGCCGCACCGCATCCACCACCGCAGCGCTGTTTTCCGTCCCGGAATCTGCCACTAAAGCCCGACGTTGTGGGCTGCGGTGCATGTCTCGTAATTCCACCGACTGGTCCGCCGACAACTGGTCAAAAAATTCACTGCTCGCACCGCGGAAATGAAAGATTGCATGCTCTCTATTACCGCCGACAACAGCAAGGTCGCAACCATCAATCAGTGTTTGCACCAAGCGACCAGCAGTGGGATCAAGTAACTGGGCATCGTCAACGATAATGGTATGCCATGGACTGAGCTCCCGAATCTCATCTAAATTACGCGAGACCTCGGCCATCAACTCCGCGGCCGAATACCGGTAGGTGCCCTCTAGCTCCATCATTTGCGTGTATTCCCGCAAAAATTGCGCGGCAGCCGTCCACATCGGACGCTGAAATTCCCGGCCCAAATCTTCCAGTTGCTGCGCTGATACTCCACGTTCTACTGCCCGCAACAAAAAATCCCGTAGCTGTCGGCCAAAACCAAGATAGCTCAGGGCGGGTCGCACATCGACGGGCCAATCTACTGAACTTACAGCAAGCTCAGACTCGCTTCCGGCAGCGGCCGCGGAGTATTCCTGCGCTTGCAAGCGCAGGATCTCACGCATCATCGCGTCTTGTTCAGCACCACTGATTAGCCGTAGCGGTAAATCAGTAACCAGGCGCAACAAACCAAAAGCTACCGAGTGGATAGAACGAACCAATGGCCCCTGCGAATAGTATTGCGAGACTTTCTCCGATAATTCCCGCCGCAGCCGGGCGCCGGATTCTTTCGATGGTGCGATCACCACAATGCCAGAAGGGTCTTCGCCTTCTGCTAAGCACTGCTCCACTCGTTTCACAGTGGTATCGATCAAAAAAGATGAGACACCGGAACCCGCTGGACCAGTGATTTTCCAGACCCCGGCTGCAGGCAGCTCTACAGGCCATTGTCTTTGTTGAACTTGTCGGGTGTGAGATACCAGCCTGACTTCCGGGTTCGGATGCATTCTCCTCATGTACTACAGCATGGCATACGCCCGTGACACGAGAAGGTCTTCCACCCGGTTAATATGCGAACGTGTGTTTGCTTTTGCCTCGGGGTGCAGGTTATTCACGTGCCGACGATAAGCCACCGCACGCAAAAGCAATTGATCGATGTCGCGAATATGCGCAAAGCGATCACAAATAGAATCATCAACCGCTCCGGCAATCATGCCGTCAACAATCACCAGCGCACAGGTATAGCCCCGCGGACGCAGAGCTGCCGTCGGCACGAGATCCACAATGGTCGGTGGCAAGAGGTGATGGAAAATCGTAGAGGCCAATAAATCAGCATGCCCGACGCAGAGCTCAGTATCCGGAGCCAGGCTCCGATAGGCTTCCCCAGTTTCTTGCCACGCGGCGGCTTCGGCGCGAGCAAAAACATCATCCCGCTGCGCGGTTGGTGCAGGCACAGAAGCCAAACTGTCGGCCAACTTCAGTGCTAACAATGCAGTTTCGTCAACCCGCCGCGCCAGGTCTCCTTGGCTCCAGGCACTAGCTTTCCAGCCAGCCACTGTGTAGCGCCCATCAGTAGACAAAATCGGCCGAGCAATGCGCGCTCCTTCCACAGATAAACCGGCTCGCACCTTGGCCGACCACAATGCAGTCGGGGTGGCTTGCGAAAGCGCCATGTCCCCAATTTTTGTTCCGTTATCCCAAGCATGCCCCAACGGAGCTGGGACTTCTTTCGGCGTCTGAAATGCTTCGCAAACGTGATTAGGTGGCACTGGCATGGCTGTATTTAGGCCTCTTTCTCCGGTTCGTGCAGAGCATGGAGTGCCGCGCCGTTAGGAAGCGGGCGCGGGTACGGCCATGGGTTTGGCCGGCACGTATCAGGATTATCCGGATAAACCTCATCCGGATTCAGCTGAAAAAGTTCAGAATTTTGCAGGCTGATCGTTTGCTGCATCATCACCGGCGCAAGATTCCCATCGCCTGTGCAAGCCTGGTGGTGCGGATAGCCGATCGCATGCCCGACTTCGTGATTGATTAAATACTGGCGGTAAGCACCCAGATCACCTTGAAAAGGAGTAGCCCCACGAACCCAGCGCGACTCGTTGAGCAGTACCGTGGAACCACCCGTGATCGTCGTATGGCACGAGGTTTCTAATTCCAGGTCTACCCCACACATATCAGCGGTGGTAGTCACCGAAGCCAATAAAATCCGGGTGTCAGGATTTTCCTCCGCACCAACATGAACAAATTTAAAAGCTGGATCGTAAGTCCACCCACGCGGATCAGACAATGTTGCATCAACCAAACGCGCAACGGCATCATCACCGCCATAGGGTACGGTGTCCAGACCTTTTTCTACTTCCACCGTATAGCGAATCGTCTTTTCGGTTCCCAGTCCGGCTTCCATCCCTGGGGTTCCAATAGCACGGAATTCGCCCATACCATTGGCGGAATAAATCCCACCCGCAGGCAAATCACGTAATCCCAGCTCCGCTCGCGCTGCCGAACCCGGATCAGGCCCTAACCCAAGTTCACTTTCCGGGTCATCGTGCCCACCGTGCCTGTCATGAGCGCTGCCACCACGATGGTGTTCCGCGGACGAATCCGCATGTGCACCGCCAGACTGAGCAGAATCGCTACTGTCGCCACTGGCGATTTGCACGAGCACAGCAGCGGTTAAAACCAGCAGCACGGGAATAACCACCGCGCGCCGCCAGCCATAATTCTCGACAAATTGCACTACCTGGTTTTTCATAATTCGCTATCGGAGCCTATCCCGGGCCCTTGGGTTCTGCCTGAACTGCAGCGCCCGAACTGCAGCGCCCAATTCCTTAGCTTCCTCAGGTTCTTCAGCTTCTTCAGCTTTCCTAGGGCCCGGCGAGAAATATTCGACGCCCAGGCTTAGGCGCCGCCGAAACCGACAATTGGCTGCTCACTGCTACCAACTTCCACATAAGCGATTGCGTTGGTACGCACCAGGTACTTGCGACCTTTCGCGTCCGCAAGCTCAACGACATCATCAGCTTTGCCCAGTACATCCTTGACGAGCTTCACGGCCTCGTCATGCGACAGCTCAGAGTTGATAACTAGCTCACGTGGAGATTCAATCAGACCAATTTTGATATTCATATCCCATATTCTAGTCAAGTTCTCAAAATTCTGTATCGGTGCGGTTTCTATGCCGGACTAGCCGCAACGGTTAGTATCAAGGTGTGTCTTCCCGCAATGTATCTACCCCGCCCGCCACGCCAACGTTCGCAGAATTAGGCGTGGCAGCGGAAATCTGCGAGGCGCTTGCCGACGACGGCATCCACCACACCTTCGCTATCCAAGAACTCAGCTTGCCCCTCGCACTCGATGGCAAAGATCTGATTGGGCAAGCTCGCACCGGCATGGGCAAGACCTTAGGTTTTGGAATCCCACTGCTCGACCGCGTCTTCGATGACGCAGACATCCCCGAACTCGACGGCACTCCCCGTGCACTGGTGATCGTCCCAACACGCGAGCTGGCAAGCCAGGTCGGCGCGGATCTGTCCCGCGCCAGCCGCTACACACCAGTACGCACATTGACGATTTACGGTGGGGCATCGATCGAAAAACAAGTCGAACAAATAGAAAACGGCGTTGATGTAGTCGTCGGCACACCAGGGCGTGTGCTTGACCTGCATCAACGGGGTTATCTGCAACTGGATCGCGTAGCAATCTGTGTGCTTGACGAAGCCGACGAGATGCTGGATTTAGGATTTTTGCCGGATATCGAGCGAATTTTCCAGGCCTTACGGCCAAAGGCGCCAGCTGAAACCCCCGCACGACGGGTGCACACTATGCTGTTTTCTGCCACCATGCCTGGCCAAATCAAGGCATTAACTCGGAAATTCCAGCACAAGCCGATCCATATTCATGCCGAAGATCCGTCGGCAAGCGCTACCCACACGAGCACCCGACAGGTGGTTTTCCAAGCCCACCAATTGGATAAGCTCGCGGTGATTTCTCGGATCCTGCAAAGTCCGGGCCGGGAACAAGCGGTGGTGTTCACCCGCACGAAGCGATCGGCTGCCTTCCTGGCAAATGATTTATCCGAGCTGGGTTTCCGAGTTGCTGCAGTACACGGTGATCTTAACCAGGCGCAGCGCGAAAAAGCCTTAGCTGCTTTACGCGCGCATAGCGTCGACGTTTTAGTCGCTACCGACGTTGCCGCTCGCGGGATCGATATTGATTCGATCACCCACGTAATTAATTATCATCTTCCCGACGACGCCATGACGTTTGTCCACCGCATTGGCCGTACCGGGCGCGCGGGAAAGACCGGCACCGCAGTTACTCTCGTCGGCTTGGAAGAAGTATCCAAATGGCGCGTGATTAACGACGAACTAGCGTTAGGCCAGCCAACCCCACCGGAATGGTTTTCTACCTCCACTGAACTTGCCGACGCGTTCGACCTGCCCTCCGACATCAGCAACCGCGTGGGTCCAGCCACCCAGGTCATTGGCGTGGATCCGGATAGGCACCGGAAAAAGCGCACCGGTGACTCTCGCGGCCCGCGGCAGAAGCCGAAGCGCTAGTGACAAGGCGAGAGAACATGGCCCCAAAACCAACCATCGATACCCGCACCGGTACAGTGCCATTTTCGGCACCACTACGGCGCACACGCACAGATCTCACCGTCATGGCGGCCGTCGCCACCATCGCGGTGCTTGCCGTGTCAATCGTGTATTCCGGTGCATCGATCCGCAACAGCGAGTTAGTTCTCGCCAAACAGGCCTACGCCGCTCCGGAACCACGCAGCGAGATCCCGAAAGAATTTACCGAAATTGGCCGACTACACTCGGAGCAGTTTCCTGGTGCAGATCCCGCGACTAGCCCGGCACAACCACCAATAGTGGCAGCGGGATTACTCATCACATACGACGAACACGATGGCATGCACCGAGTGCGTGCTTATGCCCCAGAATCTCTTGCCGACGGGCCGCAATCTGGCGCTATTCGGGGCGCCGAAATTGCCCAAGCTACTGCGTCCAGCGAGGAAACGCCCCATACAGAAGCGACACCGCATTGGGAATATTCCCGCGAGTATCCGCTCTGCAGCATCGGTAGTGCATGGGATAGTGTCGTGCTCACCTACCGTACTGCTGCCGGGTGCGGCGATGTCATTGCTTTGGATGCCGCTACCGGACAATATGATGCCACCCGCTCGGCCGTAGCACCGGATGTTGTCGGTGGGGTCCAATCCAATGATCGAGTCGGGATAGTCTCTGCACAACGCGTAGAACTGTGGCGCTCGGATTTGGTTCGCACAGTGGAATACGGTTCTGTGGAAGCCCCGCAAGAACCAAACAGCCAACCAAACGCAAATTGTTCCATCCATTCAGCCTTAACTCGTACAGAATTGCTTGCAGTCGTTGAACACTGTCCCAACGACCCCCAACACAGCGTGTTACGGCTGCAGGAAGCGACGCCGGAAGATTCGCGAGTGCCGGAGGTCAATTCCAGTATTGGCTTAGACCACCCAGGCGCGCATGTCGTTGCTATAGGACAAGATGCTGCAGCCGTCTATCTCCCCGGCGAGCAACCAGAACTGATGTCTTTTAATACCGACGGGACCCGCACGAGCCAGCGTCGTGTAGTCGAAGCAGCAGATTTGGGAAACTTCACCGTCCCAGCGACCGCAGATCTGCCACACCACATGACCTGGTTCGATGGCCACCGCCTGTATTTTTTCACCCCAAATGAACTAGCGGTCGAGCATATTATTGAAGCGGCACTAGGCACCGGAGTTGCGGTGGAAGGCAAAGCGCTAGTGCCAACAGAATTTGGGATCAGCGTTGTTAACTGGAACAACGGAGAAATTGAACGCACCATCCCGTTAGACCGCGGAGATTACCGTGGCCCTGTCTCGCTTGCGGTTGCTGGCGAGCATATCGTCGAAAAGCGCGGAACTGAGTTGGTGGTTCTGCGCTAATTTCGCAGCGGGATCCCCACCCCTACCGATCTAATGCCCTATCACTCAGCCCCTACCATTAGGCACCTGCGATACTCGCTTCGGCAGTATTAGCCTCGGCAGTATTAGCCTCGGCGACGTGGTGCGTAATGCAGTTCCATCCAAGCATTCGACTGCGGGTGAAAGATCATCAGCAAGGCGATCACAGCCGAAGCCAAGATGAAGATGCCGAAAAACACTGCCCCACCCGACATCATCTGAAACGACGACGCAGCCAGAATCACCTGCAACAACACGATTGGACCGCGCCCCCAGCGCTTACCACGATATTGCGAGAGCGCCGCTGCCACTATCGTGCCGAAGATAATGGCAATAAAACCGGCAGTGCCAGCCCCAATCCAGTTCGCCGTGGCAGCATCTGATGCGATGCTGTTGTTTTCTGCATTGATGATCTCGCGCCAAATCAGCACCCCCGCAAAAATCAGCGCAATCACCGACTGCACCACGGCAATCAGCGACGCAAATTTGATCGTCGCTGGTGGCTGCAAAGGTTTTTCTTTTTTTGCAGGGTTGTTTACTGCGGATTCTGGTTTTTCTGGCATCGCAGAATTTTCGGATCGGGCATTCACGTGCAGTATTCTACCGACTGCAGCAAGCTAGCGATAGATAAAGGATTTGCCGAAAAAAGAACCGCCAGCATTCCTCTCGGAAATTACATTCGCGCTGCATGATTTAACTCACTATTTATGGCAGACCCCTAGCATTCACCTTTTATTCATGTAATCATTCCTTCATAGCGACAACATAGGCCGCTAACCGGCACTATTCCGGATCAGCAGCAGCACGCACAGCGAGCAAGCGCACGCACCGCTGATACATCCCGAAGACTCCGGTCCAACTACCGCGCGCCGCGCGAGTTTTTGGCACAAAACCCGGCCGGTAGCACCGCAGAGGTATCCACCTCTCCGATTTATTCCCTGACCTCGACCACTAAGGAGCACACAGCATGTCTGATTGGCGCCACGAAGCAATCTGCCGCAATGAAGATCCAGAACTCTTTTTTCCAGTCGGCAACTCGGGCCCAGCATTGACCCAAGTGGCAAAGGCGAAGCTGGTGTGCAACCGCTGCCCTGTAACTAACGACTGTCTGCAGTGGGCCCTGGAAACTGGCCAGGATGCTGGTGTCTGGGGTGGCATGTCGGAAGAAGAACGTCGCGCCCTCAAGCGCAAGCGCAACCGTGGCCGTCGCGCCCGCGTCAACGCCTAATATTTATCGCGCTTTCCCCTTTTCCGCAACAACCACAATTCATATGTGCGGTTGTCTATAGTGTGAACAGGGTTCGCTAGTATAGTTTCTGTTAACCGTTCCTATTGCTAAAGGAGTGATCACAATGAGCAAGCGTGGTCGTAAGCGTAAAGACCGCCGGAAAAAATCCGCTAACCGCGGTAAACGTCCAAATGGCGGATAGTGTGTGAAAACATACAAAAAGGCAGCACCTGCACACTGCGGGAGCTGCCTTTTTCCTTGCCCTACCTCGCCCTCCTCTTAGCTCGGCGCATCAGAGCCATCGCAGAGCTTCGCTGATCCAGACGCCAACGGTCCAGGCCCTGACAATCCAAGCACTAACAAACCCTGAACATTATCGGTTTCAATCACCCTGCTCGGCCGTCGCCGATGGTGCGCTGACTCATACGTACCGTCGTGGTCCGCTCGGTTCGAATAGACACGATGATGCGCTCTCGTAGACTCCGCGGCGCTGCGGTTTCTGCGTTTTCCTCCACCGCGTTGCAACAGCGGTTGAGCATCGCACGAAAACGCTCTTCCTGTTCTAAACGCTGATAGCACAGCTCACATGTGGCGAGTTCAGCCCGTACGTCCTGCAGTTCCGTCGAGTTGAGCGCACCGTTTTCTGCACCGTCGATGAGCAACCCCACTAAATAGTTCACTCGTTCTGGGCTGCACCCACACGGGGCATAACTTTCTGCCTGCCGAGCTGTTTGTCGATTAGCTGCTGTCCACTGAGCATTCTCATCACTAGCTGCTGCATCGTTAGCCCCTACACTGTTGTGCGTGTTCCACTGTTGCATCAGCGCTCACCTTCTTTGCTGTTCGCTGCATTTTTCGCTGCGTCTGCCGTTTGTGGCCCAGAGGCCTTGGACACCGCCGGTTTGTCTCCTGCAGAGTTTTCCACCGCCTCTTGTGCGGCTGCGATTCCGTGTTCGGCCGCCACTTCCTTTAACGTCTCGCGTAGCTTTTTTCTTCCCCGATTCAGCCGGCTCATCACCGTCCCAAGCGGAATCTCCAGCACTTCCGCTATTTCTTTGTACGCCAGCCCGACGACATCAGAGTAATAGACCACGCGTCGGTAGTCCTCAGAAAGATCGTTCAATGCCGCAGCAATCGTGGTGTCCGGCATCATCGCCAGCGCTTCCACTTCTGCAGATACCAAACCGGTGGGATCATGCCCAGAGCTGGTATACAACTGCCCGTCGGTCAGCTCGTCGGCACTGGTATGCACCGGTTGACGCTGTTTTTTCCGATACCCATTGATATAGGTATTGGTCATGATCCGGTACAGCCAAGCTTTCAGGTTTGTGCCCGGGGTGAACTTGGCGAAATTCTGGAATCCTTTCAGGTAAGTTTCCTGCACCAGATCTTCCGCGTCCTGTGGGTTCCGAGTCATTTTCAGTGCCCCACCGTAGAGCTGATCCAATAATGGCAACGCTAGTTCTTCAAAGTCGCCGCTTGGTTGCGCCGTAGCGGCTGCGGGCTGTTCGGCACGGTCCGTTTTTAGCGCCGGTGCGTCGCTGAGCTCAGTTCTCATCCACGTGTCCTTTCCTGCACTACCCACCTGGCGCTGCGCACTCCTGTCCAGCGCCACCGATGACGGTCCAGTCTCTATTATCATGGCGTCCATGAGCAATTTCTGGGCTGCCCCGTACGCCGCCTCTCCGGTTTCACACGTACAAACGATCCCGGGGTCCAAATCCCTGAGCAATCGCGCCTTGGTACTAGCCAGTTTAGCCGATCGCCCATCGACAATTCTGCGGCCTTTGCACTCACGCGACACGCAGCTCATGGCACAAGCACTCCGCGCGATGGGGGTCAACGTCACCGAATTAAAAGATCGCATCACCGTCGAGCCAGCACCGCTGCAGCCCGCCACCATCGATTGTGGCCTAGCCGGTACTGTCATGCGTTTTTTGCCGCCGCTAGCGGCACTAGCAGCTGGACCAGTGGAGGTCGATGGCGACGCGCAAGCCCGGGCGCGCCCCATTGGTCCGCTGCTCGACGGACTGCGGGCACTTGGTGTCGCCGTCAGCGGCGAACATCTCCCGTTTCGGATCCTAGGCTCGGGAACGCCAGCTGGCGGCGTCGTCGAGATTGACGCATCCGGGTCCTCGCAGTTTGTTTCCGGGTTGTTGCTCTCTGCGGCCCGCTACACCGAGGGCATTACCGTGCGCCATATTGGCAATTCCTTGCCGTCGATGCCGCACATCACCATGACCGTCGAAATGCTGCGCGATGCCGGGGTGTGCGTTGATGTCGCCGATAATGAGTGGCGTGTACATCCAGGTCCCATCCGGGGCGGAACCTGGGATATCGAACCGGATCTTTCCAATGCCACGCCGTTCTTGGCTGCAGCAGCAGTAACCGGCGGCACCGTCACCATCCCCCAATGGCCCGAAAGGACGACGCAACCGGGCGATGAAATCCGCCCGATCTTGCAAGAAATGGGTTGCGAAGTGCAACTGCACAGCTCTGGGGATTTGCGTGTCACCGGCCCTACCGATGGAAAACTGCTCGGTATCAACCGGGATATGGGGGATATCGGTGAGCTCACTCCCACCGTGGCAGCGTTAGCTGCCCTGGCGACGACTCCGTCGACTTTGTCCGGAATCGCTCATCTACGCGGGCACGAAACTGATCGTTTAGCCGCATTGGCTACCGAAATTAATCGCATCGGTGGCAACTGCGAAGAACATGCCGACGGTTTACACATCGAGCCTTCGGCTTTGCACGGAGGTCAGTGGCATTCTTACCACGATCATCGAATGGCTACTGCCGGCGCAATCATTGGCCTGCGCGTCCGCGGCATCGAGGTGGAAAATATTGCCACGACCGCGAAGACGCTTCCGGGTTTTTCCACGATGTGGGAAGCGATGGTGTCCTAGATGGCTCGGCGTGATTGGGACGAATCAGACGTGAAAACTCGCCCGGGCAAAGGGTCAAAACCCCGGACGAAAAAACGGCCGAAGCACAAGGATGCAGTCTTCGGAATGGTGATCGGTAAAGACCGTGGCCGTTGGACCGTAGCATTGGACGACGGCACCGATGTCGTATGCATGCGTGCACGCGAGTTGGGTCGCACCCCTATTGAGGTCGGCGACCGTGTCGGCGTAGTCGGCGATACGTCGGGGAAAAAAGATACTCTCGCGCGTATCGTGAAACTCTCAGACCGTAGTTCTGTGCTGCGCCGCACCGCAGATGACACAGACCCCTATGAGCGCATTGTTGTCGCTAATGCGGACCAGATGCTGATTGTCACTGCTGTGGCAGATCCCCCACCACGCACTGGGTTTGTCGAACGAGCCTTGATCGCGGCTTTCGTGGGCAATATCAGGCCAATTTTGTGTCTAACCAAAACGGATCTTGCTGACCCCACCGATTTTGCCGCCCAGTTTGCGGGCTTAGATATCGCCGTTGTGTGCGCCGGCACCTCCGACAGACTCGACGAAGTTTCCCGTTTAGTAGCTGGCCATCGCACGGCACTGATTGGACACTCAGGCGTCGGCAAATCCACCTTGGTCAACCGTTTGGTGCCGAATGCTGACCGCGCCACCGGTGCGGTTTCTGCAATCGGTCGTGGTCGACACACCTCAACACAATCGGTCGCATTGCGGCTGCCAGAAACGCTTACCGACGTCGAAGGCTCCCCTGGCGGTTGGCTGATTGATACACCAGGAATCCGCTCATTCGGTTTAGCGCATGTCGACGCCGAGACGGTGTTGCAAGTCTTCGATGATCTCAATGAAATCACCGAAGATTGCCCCAGGGGTTGTTCGCATATCGGCCCTCCCGCGGACCCGGAATGCGCGCTCGACGAGCTCGACGCGCAGGATCCAGATCTCACAGCAACTCGCAATCGCCGTGACGCGGTACGCAGACTGCTTACCGCGCTGCGCAGTAACGTCGACTGGGAAAACTAATTACTCAACTGCACCAAAGCGTTGAGTTCGTGGGCGTCGTAATACGCCATCAAGTTATCTTGGGCATCGCCTACTGCCAGCTCTGCATCTTCATCGCCCAAATCAGCCGCATCAATCAGCTCAATAGCTTTGGCGGTAGCCTCTTCGGCATCCGCAACATCCATATGGATGGCTGCGAAATCCCGAATCTCGATAGTTGCGGGATCCAGTTTGACGACTGGTTCCCCCATCTCGGGGTCCGGTGTACACGACGAGTCTGGGACATCTGCAGAAATCACCACCCGGCGATGCGGGAGTTCGGAGTCGCCGGTAGTCAGCAAGCGTAGGGAAGCTTCCGCGGCGGAATCAAAAGCGATCATCGCGATCTCTTCTTCTTCACCGGAGTCGAAAAAATCCCGCAATGCGTCCGTTACGGCAAACGCCCAACCGCCTTGGGCCGGGAATTCGCCTTTCTCAGCGCACTGCTTAAGCAAGCTAAACGTTGCAGGCAGGTAGATGCGCATTCTAGAATTCTCCGTCGATATCGAAAATTGCCTGTACTTCTACACCTGAGCGGTCGAACTGGGTATACAGCACGCCCACCATGCCGTAGCCGACCGAGGCACGCACGTTATCGATGCCGTCATCGACCATCACGCAGTCATTCAGAGGTAGATCCATAGCAGCAGCAGCATGTTGAAATGCGCCCATTTCCGGTTTTTCCATGCCGATCTCACCGGACAATAGGACAGCATCAACGATGCCGCGGTATTCCCATTCACGAATAGCCTCTGCCTCTGGCCCTCCTGGGTGGTTAGACAGAATTGCAGTGGCAACGCCGTTTGCACGGGCTGCGCCTAATAGGTTGCGCCAGCGGCGCTGATCTTCTTCGGAGCCATCCAAAACTCCGGAATAATCCAGGATTAATCCACGCATATATTCTTCCTTTTGCCCAGGTTATTTCGTTGTTTCGCCCTAGGATTCGGGCAGTGTTGGCATTTTTTGCCGATACTTCCACACAGGTCGTCGTCGACCAGGCACACTGGATACCATACCTGTTTCACATCTTTTTCGGGGAGGGAAAGCATGCTCGCTGCGATACCGGGCTATGCGCACCTGCGAGTGCATATTCCAGATGAGCCAGAGCACAATGGAGACAATGACGGTACCACTATCGACGTTTTGCACCAGTATGCACCGTTGTTGCAAATTGCCTTGGAAATTTTAAGCGGGGTACGCCCGCCGCATCAAATACGTAGCATGCGTTTCGGTGCGGCGGTGCGCATCCATATCGGCGCGCAGCAGCGCAGGGCACGGGCTGAGCAAAACAACAAACTTTCTGGCCCGGTGGCGGTTAAGTCCTTACACAGCAGACCATCGTCTACCCAACCCGATGGTTGGGAACTATTTGGTACTGCCTTAATTGGGGACACCACGACCCGTCGCCGTTACGGGTTTACCGCGGTGTGCGGCGACGATCAGTTGTTAAGTTTTCGGGTACTGGCTTCTTAACCACCCATGATGCTGTTGGTGGCGCCGCCACCGGCAGATTGGATCGGGGTGCCAGGATCATTATTTTGCTCGCTCTGTTGGGCGAAACGTTTACGCAGCATGAACAATTGGCGCACGGTTTCTTCCTTAATGCCTTCATTCATGGCGTTAAACATGTCGCCGCCTTCTTTCTGGTATTCCACCAGGGGATCGCGCTGAGCCATGGCTCTCAGGCCAATTCCCTCTTTGAGGTAGTCCATCTCATAGAGGTGTTCACGCCATTTCTGATCAATAATCGGCAAGATGATCATGCGCTCGGTGTTGCGCATTTGTTCATCACCACCGATTTCGGCGACTGCTTTTTCCAGCTCGTCATATTCCTTCTGCGCATCGGCGGTCACGGCTTCGCGAAGCTGTTCTGCGCTGAGTTCGCCCTTAGAGCCATATTCACTGCCGTCGACAAGTGCTTGCCAAGCAATCGTCGGCTCGTACAGGGTGTTCAAGGCGTTCCACAGCTCGTCGAGATCCCAGTCTTCGACGTAGCCAACCGCCGTAGCGCCGGTAACATAAGCGCTGATGGTGTCGTCAATCATTTTGCGCACGTGAGCAGAGATGTCCTGTGAGGTCAGAATCTCGTGGCGCGTTTGGTAAACCACCTTGCGCTGCTCGTTGAGCACCTCGTCGTACTTCAACACGTTTTTGCGCATTTCGAAGTTCTGGTTTTCTACCATCGCCTGCGCGCCCTTGATGGAGTTCGAGACCATCTTCGCCTCAATCGGAACGTCGTCTGGCACATTGAGGCGATTCATCATGTTTTCCATGGACTGGCCGACGAAGCGCACCATCAGCTCATCACGCATAGACAGGTAGAACCGAGTTTCACCTGGATCACCCTGGCGGCCGGAACGACCACGCAGCTGGTTATCAATACGGCGGGATTCGTGGCGCTCGGTACCCAGCACGTACAAGCCACCGGATTCACGGACCTCGTCGCCGCGGCGTTTACTCTTCGCCTTTTCGTCTTCGATTTCGTTGTCCCAGGCCTCCTGGTAGGCCTCTTCGTCGTCGAACGGATCCAGGCCGCGCTGACGCAGACGCATATCGAGAATGACCTCGGGGTTACCGCCCAGCACGATGTCGGTACCACGGCCAGCCATGTTCGTCGCGACGGTAACGTTGCCCGGCAGGCCCGCACGCGCGATGATATTGCCTTCTTCTTCGTGGTACTTCGCGTTCAAGACGTTATGCTCGATGCCCTTACGAGTGAGCAGCTGCGACAAATATTCAGAGCGCTCCACCGAGGTAGTACCCACCAGGACGGGTTGCCCGGCAGCAACGTGTTCGGCGATGTCTTCCACGACTGCGGAGAACTTTGCTTCCTGCGTTTTGTAGATGCGGTCGGAGTGATCCACACGCTGGTTTGGTTTATTCGTCGGGATCGGAACAACGTCCAGCTTATAAATCGAGTTCAGCTCGGCGGCTTCCGTTTCTGCAGTACCGGTCATGCCGGAAATCTTGTCGTATAAACGGAAGTAGTTCTGCAGTGTGACTGTGGCCAAGGTTTGGTTTTCGTTTTTGATCTCGACGTTTTCTTTTGCCTCGATCGCCTGGTGCATGCCTTCACTGAAACGGCGGCCAGCCAAGACACGGCCGGTGAAGCCGTCGACGATCATGACTTCACCCTCGCGGACGATGTAGTCCTTGTCGCGCACAAATAGCTCTTTGGCTTTCAGCGCGTTATTCAAAAACGACACCAGCTGCGCGTGCTCTGGAGCGTAGAGGTTGTCGATACCCAGCTGGTCTTCGACGTATTCGACGCCGTCTTCACTGATACCGATGGTGCGCTTGCGGTGATCGACTTCGTAGTGCTTGCCTTCGCGCATGCGTGGTGCCAACTGGGCGAACACGGAATAGAACTGGGAACTGCCATCAACGGGACCGGAAATGATCAGCGGGGTGCGGGCTTCGTCGATAAGAATCGAGTCCACCTCGTCGACGATGCAGAAATTGTGTCCGCGCTGCACGGCATCTTTCAACTGGCGCACCATGTTGTCGCGCAAGTAATCAAATCCAAGTTCGTTGTTGGTGCCGTAAGTGATATCGG
Source organism: Corynebacterium sp. KPL1995 (assembly GCF_000477935.1). Lineage (NCBI taxonomy): Bacteria > Bacillati > Actinomycetota > Actinomycetes > Mycobacteriales > Corynebacteriaceae > Corynebacterium > Corynebacterium sp. KPL1995. The sequence goes on from NZ_KI515715.1 coordinate 66,437, forward strand.
CGGCGTAGGCTTCACGGCGTTCTTCGGGGCGCATCTGTGAAAGGATCACGCCAACTTCCAGGCCCAACCAGCGGTGTACACGGCCCATCATTTCGGCGTCACGTTTGGCCAGGTAGTCGTTGACCGTGACGACGTGGACGCCTTTGCCTTCCAGTGCGTTGAGGTAGGCCGGGAGTACGGAGGTGAGGGTTTTACCTTCACCGGTGCGCATTTCTGCGACGTTGCCGAAGTGCAGGGCGGCGCCGCCCATGATTTGCACTAGGAAGTGCTTCTGGTCCAATACGCGCCAAGAGGCTTCGCGGGCCACCGCGAATGCTTCCAGCATGATGTCGTTGAGGTCTTCGCCGTCGGCTAGCCGTTTGCGGAATTCGCCCGTTTTGTCCTTCAGTGCCTCGTCAGACAGTGCGGCGTACTCGTCTTCGAGGGCCATGACGTCTTGGGCGATTTTCTTCAGGCGTTTGACGGTCTTGCCTTCACCAGCCCGGAGAAGCTTAGAAAGTCCAAACACAGGTGTGCCATCCTTTAAAATCACGAATAGGTTTTGCTCTGAGCTATTCTACGCGCGCAGCAACAAAAAATTGCCCTAGGCCGATGTTAATGAGCAACACACTTGGGAATCATCGGCCTGGGCGGGCAAGGTAGCTGGCGATGCGCCAGCCATTAATACGCTGTGGTAGCGATTAGCTCTCGTCGCCTTCGGTCAGAGAGATCAAACCGTAGTCAAAGGCGTGACGACGGTAAACTACCGACGGGCGATTGTTTTCGGCATTGATGAACAGGTAGAAATCGTGTCCTACCAGCTCCATTTCGGATAGAGCATCGTCAACGCTCATTGGAACAGCGGCGTGCTCCTTCTCGCGAACGACCTGGCCCGGCTCAATGTCCTCGACGGAATCAGCGTATGGGTCAATATCGTACTTCGACTGCTGAGCCTGTTCTTTAGCTTCTGCTTTCGCCGCTGCAACCATCTCAGCTGCTAGTTCACCGGTACCTTTTGGTGCACGGTGACCGGACTTAGCGGCTTCGCGACGGACCTTCACCTTACGCAGGCTGCGGGACATCTTCTGAATAGCGGTTTCCAGAGCCGCGTAGAAGGAATCTTCCTTGGCCTCAGCACGCAGCAGGTGTCCCTTGCCCGTGGCGGTGATCTGAATGCGGGAGCCTTGATCCTCACGACGAGGGTTCTGCTCTTGCTTCAGCTCCACATGGAAGAACGTCAGCGTGGGGTCCAGCTTTTCGATGCGGGAGAGTTTTCCGTTAACGCGCTCCGCGAAGTGCTCCGGCACCTCAACATTGCGGCCAGTGATGGTGACCTGGGCCTCTGGGGCTTGAGCGTCGTTGTTTACGTCGAAAGTCATAACTGTAATCTTTCCCTTTCATCTCGGTTGCTCTACTTTTATTGTATCAACCGCGAACTAGTTTGACCTGGGTTTGGATTGGGAATTAGCGCTTAATTGGAAAAAGTTTTCAGAGCTTTCCTAGCTTCTCCTAGCTTTTCCTACCTTTAAGCAGCAGCCAAAACCACGCACCCAGCAACATCCGCACCAGCATAAGTAAGCGTGTCGACGGTCGCGGCCAGTGTTGCCCCGGTGGTTATCACGTCATCCACGATCACCACCTCGGCCCCGCGTGGTACAGAGCGCACCAACTGAACGTTGCCGCGAACGTTGTGCAACCTGTCGTCGCGGTTGAGCCCAGACTGATCCGGCATCGACGACGCCAGGCATACCGCTTCGATGACCGGGAACCCACTACCCAGGCACAACTGTGTCATTGGGTCACCGCCGCGCAGCCTGGCTGAGCGTGCACGAGTGGGGGCTGGAACCAACACCACACGATGCGAAAACTCCCCGCGCGCCTGCAAGGTTTCTACCGCTGCCCGCACCACCGCAGCAATATAAGGACGGATTGCACGATTATTGCGTTCTTTCATTTCTAAGATGACTTCGCGGTGCGGGCCTCCATAACCACCGCAGCTATACACAGGGGCGAGGACGTCAGCTCGCGGCGTGATGCGTCGCGGCGGCTGGGCCAGTACCACGCGGCAATTCCGGCACAGCAGCTGTCCGTGCGCACCACAGCCGGCGCACGAGCGAGGTAAAACCAGCTCGACGAAACCGGCGCGATCAGCGTGACGACGAAAATTCGACATAATCCCCCCCATTATTGTCAGCCGGCTAGTTCGCCACCACAGGAACCGAACGCTGCCCCTGCAAACCAGGTACTTCCCGCCAGAACGATGTCTCGCTGCCACTGGCTGGAAGCTGCAGTGTCGCGTGCGCATCAGTGATATACAGCGTTGAACCAGAAGCCGCCACGGCCACCACCGGAGCGGTCACATTGCCCGAAGGCAACGACGACACCGCCGAGCCATCCTGTTCCACACGCCACACCGGCGTATCAGCCGCAGACGTCCCCACCAGCAGTGAACCATCCGGCTGCCAATCCAAACTCAACGCGGTGCCACCGATCTCAGTGGCCATCTCATGCACATTCACGATCTTGCGCTCACCAGAAGTCGTGTGCTGGACAACCCCGGTATACACATGGCCATCAATAATCATTGCCGCAACTGCACCACTGTTAGACAAGCGCAATACGGAAATCTCGCCGTCTATATCATCCAAGGCTGAGGTATCCACGCTGCTGGTAGTCAGCTCGCCGGAGCTCGTAGCACGCACCACACGCACAACTTTTTTGTCCTGCGTAGACACCCACACCGCGCCGCCGGTCCGCTCCAATGTTGGGCGAGTAATGAACTCACTGGACAGCGCTTTTTCCAGCTTGCCGTCAAGCTCACCGATAAATAGCTGGGATTCGCCACGGCCTGCAGAATGCGCCACGCCGGTGTTCTTTGCGCGCACCACGGCAACCGTTCCATCAACCCCGATATCGGCGGCACTGATATCCCGCAATTCGCCTGCTGCGTCGTCAAGCGGCACGCGCTGATCTGAAGCAACACGCACTAAAGAACCATTTGCTAAAGCATATAGCGAGCTCACTCCATCGGTCGATGATTTGGGATTCAACCCCGCAAAATCATCGGTCGACAAAGTTTCCAAACCATCAGCCACCGGAACATCATCAATCAAGACTGAATATGGCCCGGGAACCGAAGCTCCCGCCAACGTCCACACCAATTGTGCGGCAAATTGCATACGCTGCTCAGAGCTCAACGAGGACATGCCGGAGAAATTATAAGTGCCCTCATCAATCCCCAAAAAAGTGGCATCTTCCGGCAGATAATCTTTCGTCGCTGGGGCCAGACGTGAGCTAGCACCTTCTACTAGCATCGTTGCCAACGACGCACCCAGCGATTCTTGCTGCGAATACAACCAGCGCCGATCAGAAACCAGCACGCTGGCAGTGGAATCAAAAAAGTACAGCGACTGCGGCTGATACTGGTTCCGCAGCTCATTACGCTCAATCACTACTCCGGATGGCAGTGAGGAAATCCGCCACTGATTGTCCACCAGCTCCATTTCCACGCTAGTCTCATACAAACCATCTTCGGGCAGATACTTTCCGCCATCACCTAATTTGCCAATGACAGTACCGCGCACGTCGAACTTCCGCTTCGTGGAATCCGCTGGCCCAGACGCAGTGTTGAATTCGATTCGGTCCACAATCAACATGTCGTCGTGGTGTGGCTGCCAGTTGCCCTCGGCATTCTCGGTGAGGTACCGCTTGGCGGCCCGGTAATCACCTTCTGGGCTAGCCGAGGCCCGATAAAATTCCCGTAATAATAAATCTGGTTCTTGCCCATCAGTCGGACCAACATTCATATCATCATCCGGGTTGGAAGACGCCTCAAACGGGCGCAACGCTTGCGGGCCGGTATCACGTGGCAATGAACTACATGCCGCCACAAACCCCAGGCTGCTTGCCACTATCAGCGCAAGGCTTCCACGTCGGAAAACCTGCACACCGCGCTTGCCGACGCCACCATGCTGAGTATCTGCGGAACTCCGTCCAAAGACGCCACATTGGTGGGTGCGTCGCTGCTTATTCTGCATTACCATCACCACCAGTACCAGCGCCAGAATCAGCCTCAGCACGAGCGTCGTCTACGTCGTCAGTTAATTCCGGTTCGTCGGCGCCCAGCATCACCGCCAGCTCCAAAGGAGCAGGGTCGACTGGACCACGCGGAGTACGTGGCAAAACTAACCGAAACGTCGACCCCACACCCAGCTCACCGATGGCATCCAAAATACCGCCATGCAACTGGGCGTCCTCGCGAGCGATTGCTAAGCCCAAACCGGTGCCGCCAGAATGGCGCTTCCTGGAAACATCTGCTCGCCAAAAACGGTGAAAGACTAAATCCTCCTGGCCTTCTTTCAACCCCACTCCGCGGTCGGCGATGGTAATTGCGATAGCGTGATCATTTGCCGCAGCATTCACCAGCACCGGGTTGCCCTCCGAATGGTCTATCGCATTCGCCAACAGATTCCGCAAAATCCGCTCGATACGCCGAGAATCACCAGCAATCGTCAATGGCTCATCCAGCCCGGTAAACCGCACACGAACATTCAACTTATCTGCTAAATGCTCCACCTGGTTCCAGGCTGATTCCAAGCTAGAACGCACATCAATCTGCGTTTCCGACAAATCCGCGACCCCGGCATCATGGCGTGAAATCTCCAACAAATCGCCCAAGAGATCTTCGAACTTGTCCAGTTCGCGAGTCATCAGTTCCGACGCGCGCCGGGTGTGCGGGGCCAGCGATTCAGAATCGGAAGCGATCATATCCGCGGCCATGCGCACCGTCGTCAAGGGTGTACGCAATTCATGGGAGACGTCGGAGGTGAATTGTCGCTGAAGATTGCCGTATTCTTCCAACTGATTAATCTGGCGCACCAATTTGTCCGCCATGTCATTAAACGACATCGCCAACCGCGCCATTTCATCCTCACCTTCGACCACCATTCGCTCACGCAGGTGACCTCCCGCTAGTCGCTGCGCAGTGCGTGAGGCGGAACGAATCGGCAAAATCACCTGTTGCGTAGCCAACCAGGCAATCCCCACCAGCAACACCAACACAACCACGCCGGCCGTGGATAGCAATCCGCGCAACAGGGCCATCGTGGATGCTTCCGATTCCATGGACAGCGCCAAATACACCTGTGCACCCGGGATATCAGATTCTGTCGGCGAACCAATCAGCAACGCATCATAGACGGTGCCATCGGCACGTTCGACGGGCGTGAACTGATAAGAAACTTGCCCTTCAGAGACGTACCTGCGCAATTCTGCAGGTACCCGAAAACCTTCCGGTGCCGTGGTCAAAGAGCCATCACCGTTATCGACGACGATGATCGTGTCGTAAATCGTGGCTAAATCGGTAGATTCGCTACTCGAATGCGAAATCGACGCGCGCGCAGAGGTAATGCGCACTTGCACGCTGTTTGCTGAACCAGTGGCGTTGATCTGTTGTTCCACAGCAAAGCGTGCACGATCAATCTCCTGGCTAGCGACGTCGAGCTTCTGGTCCACCAATCGTTGCGTGATCACCGAGATCAACGCAAAAGCCAGCACCAGCATAACCACCAATGAGGAAACGAAGATAGATACAATTAGTCGCACCTGCAACGAGGTACGCCAAAACTCCACCAACCTGATGCGCAGGTGGCGGAACCGTTTCTTGGCTGCAAACAAAGATTTCTCGGAGTCAGCAGGCTTAACCGACTTAACAGGCTTAACCGCCTCAGCGGGCTTTGCGGATTCGTTCACGCTCCTTCACGCCTAAGCGGTAGGCTTCTTGCCCGTTTTATAGCCCACGCCACGTACCGTCAATACAATCCGCGGATCCTCGGGGTCTTTTTCAATCTTCGCCCGCAAGCGCTGTACGTGTACGTTCACCAACCGGGTATCCGAGGCATGCTTATAACCCCAGACCTTTTCCAGCAATGCTTCCCGGGTATGTACTTGGCCAGGCTTACGCGACATTTCCAGCAACAAATCAAATTCGAGTGGAGTCAGCGAAATCTCTTCGCCGTTTCGGGTCACCGTGTGTTCACTGACATCAATGTGTAGATCACCCACGACGATTGTCTCCGGAGAATCCGCTTTTGGCTCCCCAGGTTCTACCGCTGGGCGCAAGCGAGCACGGATACGCGCAATCAATTCTTTATGTTTAAACGGCTTAGTGATGTAGTCGTCAGCACCCGATTCTAAGCCCAACACGACATCAACGGTGTCGGTTTTTGCTGTCAGCATGACGATCGGCACAGACGACTCGGTACGGATCGTGCGACAAATATCTACCCCGTTCATGCCCGGCAACATCAGATCCAGCAGAATCAAATCCGGTTCGTGCTCACGAAACGCCGGCACAGCCTCGTTACCGTCAGTCACCGCGATAGGATGAAAGCCTTCAGATTCCAGCACGATAGTCAACATTTCGGAAATCGCGGGGTCATCGTCAACTACCAGAATGGTTGCTGCCATCGTCGTGTTCTTCCTCCGAGAGTGGTGTTTCAGGCCAGTTCGGCCCGGCGCGCTTCGATCGTTGCCATTATCTTATCGATGTCTTCGCTGACTAGCCATTGACTTGCCCAATTTGTCGCAGCAAGTTTGTGATATGCGGCATTTGTTTTGGTTTGTAGGCTGCTATCGCGCTCATAGTGATCACGTTCGCGGCTGGCATCCGCCTGCGCTCGGGAATGTGCGCGCGCAGCAGCGACGTCGACTGGAACATCCAACAGAATCTGTAAATCTGGTTTCGGCAAACCCAAGCGTCCGAATTCGAGTTGTGCGACCCAGTCCGTCACTGTTTCTTCGCCTGTACGCGCCCAGCTATAAGCCGCACTTGAGGCGACGTATCGATCGAGTATCAACACCGAATCGCGGTGGGTACCGTCGGCAAGGTAGCTCCGCAATTTCTCGCGGCTAGCCGCGCGATCCAGAGCGAAAAGGGTGGCCATGGCATAGACGGAATCACTGAGATCACCCATCCGCCCATATAAAGCCTCGCGAGCCAACTGCGCATGGATGGAGTTGTCGTAATCTGGGAACCCCCAGACATCCACGCTGATGCCGCTTTGTCGGAAACGACGGGTTAGCTCTGTGACTGCGGTGTTTTTCCCGGCACCATCGATGCCTTCGATCGCGATAAGCATTAAGACAGAGCTTCCAAAAATGGGTCGAGGTCGAAGTCGACATCCAGCTCGCCCAACAGTTCTGCGGCGGCTTCAGTGAGTTGTTCGTCGCTGCTCCCCACCAATTCGCGAACGAACGGATAAGCAGAGACTATTTCGCCGGCGAAAAATGGTGCACCGCTCCAGATTGCAGCGATCGTGGCAGCTGCATAGCCGTTACTAATTTCGACGTTGTTGGCGTTGTTGCCTGCAGCTAACAGGCAGGCATCGCGGACCGACTCGACTACATCTTCGTCGTCAAGATCTACGAGTTCATCCAGGAAATCCTGATTGTTTTCGTCAGAGAAGATTGCTTCGTCCCAGGATTCTGCATCCTCCCACGATGCGGGCTGTTCCCATGCTGCCGGTGTTGTCGAAGAGGCCACTGCTTACTCCATACCTTTGTGATGTTGTGTCGAACTGATTCAGCTGATCTAGTCTGGTTCAGCTGATCTAGTTTGGCATATTTACTCAACATTTCAGCAACGCAAGCACTGTCTGGGTCACCGGAGTACATCTGAGTTGCCGAAATGCACCTGCGTCGCGGGAGTACATATGAGTCCCCGGAACACATAAGGGGAGGGCACATATAAAAGCCGACCCTGAACTATCGAATATAAGCTGTCTCACAATATCGACTTTGCGACGCCAAGGCCTTACTACTTTGGAATGAAGCTGTTATGGTTTGTTATCAAGTTGCAATCAACGCGGAAGGTCATGTGTCCCATGAGCCAGGAAACCCGTAGGGCCATCGCTTTCATCGGTAGTGGCTGTCTTGCTGCGGGCGTAATTGGTTTCGGAGTCTGGCAGTTTTCAGAACCGGCAAACTTTTCGACGGCATCACAAGTACAAGAAGCAGGACACACGCAAACTTCGACGACTACCATCACAGAATCTGCCAGCCCAGCCGATTCCGCTACAGACTCCGCATCCCAAGACGACGGAAACGCCTCGCGTCAGACTCTCCCTGGCTCGGATTCGACCCTCGGCCAACGGCCTGTCGCACCACAGAACCTTACCGAAGCCAACGAGCAGGTACTAGCACCACGGGGCACAAAGCCCTCCCGCCGAGCCCAGATTGACGCTGCCGACCCCTTTCTACCCCCTCACGCTGTTCTCCAAGAAGACCCAGACCCGGTCCAGCCGACGGTTGTTTACCGGCCCCGCGGGTTTGAGGCTCTGCAGCCGCAGCAACAACAGGGTCCCCAGGGTGGCTCCGGCAGTCGCGAAAACCAAGAGCCACAAGAACCCCTCGTAATCGCAGAACCAAAGCCGGCACAGCAGCAAGCACCAAAGCCGAACTCTCCAGCAGATAACGTCGCCGGCGCAATCCCAAAATTGGCAGATCTTGATCCGCAGCCTCTGATCAACGAGACCCTAGATCGGGCAGGTCTAACGCCCAACAATAAGCAACAGCCCGGAAATCAGCAGCCCGGAGAAAGCACGGGCACTGATGCACGGGTTGCAACCGATCCACAGGCTGCACGCGTACAAAGAGCCCAAAACCAGCCAGCCCAACCAGATCCGGTGGCTCCCCCAGCTCCCGGCGCAGGAACGCAACGCCACCAGCAGGGTAACCATGCCAGCAACCACGCAAGCGATGGCCCCCATGATGCAGTCGGTTCTAATAGCGCGAGCGCAGCTGGAGAAAACCACCCACAACCGCAGGGGCTGCGCGATGCTATCAGTGAAGCTCTAAAGAACTCAGGCTCGTCCCTTAGCTCGTCTTGGTTGAGCAACTAACCTGGCCCACTACCTGAGCCCACAGCCTGGGCTGCAGCCGCTAGCTGCAACCTAGCCACACTAAAAAATCCTCGCTACCGGATCAAACGCGGGCGATAAACAACTCGGCACCGGATTCAGCACCGGCGCGCATTCCGTCGTGAACACTCTCATCAGCATCCACGAGGACAAAGCCATTGTCAGCCGCCCCCGCCGGTAGCCACACCGCTTCTGTCGGCCGCAGCATACGCCCGTTGCATTCCACCGCACCGCGGGTCACTAAAGCAATCGCCGGCCCCCCATAGTCACACCGTACTCTGGGGTGCTGTCTGGTTAACTGGACGCGTTCCAGCAAAAAATCTTCCGTATGCGAGGGGTAATTGTACTGCCCCTCAGCAATGAGTTCCGGTTCCATGATCGGATCCCGCACACTGGAAAATTGCAACAATGACAACAGCTCCGGCACATCAACGTGCTTTTCTGTAAGCCCTCCGCGCAACACGTTGTCCGAACTAGCCATGATCTCCACACCCAAGCCAGACAGATAAGCGTGTAATTGCCCCGCTTCCAAACGCAGTGCTTCCCCTGGTTGCAGGGATACATGATGCAATAACAGAGCGCTTAGCACCCCAATATCACCCGGGTAGCGACGCTGCAGGTCCACCACCGTGCGCAAGCTGTCAAGCATCCACTCGGAGTAGGATTGCCAGCTAGATTCGTCGGCAAGTACCTCGCAGGCTTTATCCACGATCGCGCTTATCAAGTGCTTACGTTCATCTTCGGCAAGCGTCACCCAACAGCGAAACAGCGTATGTAGCTGTGCTGCTTCGTTGTCCTCTTCCACGTTCTCCAACAGCTCGGCATATGGATCCAGCTCAGGACACCTCAAAACAGAAAACAGTTTATGGGTGGAGCTCGCTTTCCGGAATCCCGCTAATCCACGAAACGGAGTCAACGCGACAATAAGCTCAGGCTTGTGGTTGGAATCCTTATAATTACGCCGCGGATCATCCAGGGCCAGGCCAGCAGCGTTTTCTCGCGCAAACCCCTCTTCGGCTTCTGCCAGACTAGGGTGTGCCTGCAGCGAAAGCGGCTCACCGGCCGCCAACAGCTTCAGCATGAAAGGCAATCGGGAACCCCATTGTTTTTGCACGCGCGCGCCCAAATGATACTCAGGATCTGCCGCGATTATCTCATCCAAGCCCTTAAGCGCACCGTCAGGCTGCGCCACGTAAGCAGGGCCGGTCGCATGCGCTCCAAACCAAAGTTCGGCCACTGGATCACCGGTGGCTGGTTGCCCAGCCAACTCTGGGATCAAGGTAGTCGAGCCCCAAGGGTAATGGCGAATAGCCGGTCGAAGTGGCTGCATAGATCGAAAATTTTCCTTCTACTGCGGGGTGGTAACTGAGGTCCTGCTACAGGCTAAAGCTGCGGTGAGAAAAGCTGTTGTAACGAAGCTGCTGTTCCGTAACCGTGGCTAGGACACCAACCCAGAGATTTCGTCGACAAGCGCGGAAACTTGCTCGGGTGTTTCCGCCTCTACGTTTAGACGCAGCAGGGGCTCTGTGTTCGACGCACGCAAATTGAACCAGGCAGCGCTACCTTCTAAATCCACAGTCATACCGTCCAATTCGTCGATCTCAGCGGCCCGGTCCGCGAAAGCCGCGCGGACTTTCTCCCGGGCAGCTGCTTGGTCAGTAACCGTGAAATTGATCTCCCCGGAAGCCGAATAGTGCTGATACGACTCCATCAGCTCCGAAAGCGTACCCTCATAGGTGGCCAACGCCGCAAGCATGTGCAACGCAGCCAGCATGCCGGAATCAGCATTGAAAAACTCACTGAAATAATAATGGGCAGAGTGCTCGCCGCCGAAAACAGCATTGTGCTCCGCCATTTCCGCTTTGATAAATGAGTGCCCCACCTTTGTGCGCACCGCGGTTCCGCCAGCTTTCTCTACCAGCTCCGGGACCATCTTCGAGGTAATCAAATTATGGATGATCGTCGCCCCTGGGTAGCGCTGTAGCATGCGTTCAGCAATCAGGGCACAAATAGCTGAAGGTGAGACCGGCTGCCCCTTTTCATCAACCAAAAATACCCGGTCAGCATCGCCGTCAAAGGCCAGCCCTAAGTCCGCGCTCTGTTCAATGGTGAAACGCTGCAAATCTACGAGGTTTTTCGGGTCCAGCGGGTTGGCCTCGTGGTTCGGGAACGTGCCATCGAGCTCGAAATACAAAGGGCGGATATCAATTGGCAGATCAGCAAACACCGCAGGCACTGTGTGGCCCGCCATACCGTTTGCCGCATCAACGGCCACCACCAACGGACGGGTGCTAGAAAGCGGCACGAGTTCGTTGAGATAACGCGCGTAATCATCCAGAATCTCGTGCTTGCTAATGGTTCCCCGTTGTTGCGCCGGGGCACCGTTAGTGCCGTCGTCGGTGTGGTTCGCCAAATAATCAGTAATGATTCCGAGCCCGGTATCTTGCCCTACTGGTTTGGCTCCAGCCCGACACAATTTGATGCCGTTGTAGGAAGCTGGGTTATGCGAAGCAGTAAACATCGCTCCAGCACACTCCATTTTTCCGGCCGCGAAATACAATTCATCGGTAGAAACCAGCCCCAAAGCCGTAACATCCAAGCCGGATTCTGCTACTCCTTCAGCAAAAGCCTCTGCCAATTCTGGGGAGGACGGGCGCATGTCGTGGCCAACCGCGACACGAGTCTCGTTGCCGTGGTTTTTCAGGAAATCTGCAAACGCGCGTCCAACGTTACGAACGAAATCCGCGGTAATCTCGGATTCCACCAAGCCGCGAATATCGTAGGCCTTAATGACAGAGTTGAGGAATTGTGCAGAATACATATAGGCCATTCTAACGGTCTCGCCGAGAAGCGTGCCGATGACTAGCCAGAATTAAGCCCGCGGTTCCTCCGAGGAATCGTCGGGCCACAACGCTGCAAAATCTGTCGTCGAAGAGTCACGCAATTCCGCCAGCATGGAATCAACGGGGTCCCCATCATTTTCGCTGGTGGATTGCTCAACAGCGCCCTGGCCATCCACAAAGTCAGCAGCTTCGTCGGCAGCGTCTACCTTGTGGCCAGCGCCCGAATTGTCTGTAGATTCTGTAATTTCTGTGACCTCGGCTGCACTTGCGTCATGGATGAGATCTTGCTTGCCGACGCCCGCCCGCTGGCTTAGTGCGTGTCGGCTGCCATTCACGTTTACAGAAGGAGCGGTTGCCTCACTAGCGGAATCTTCGACAGAGTCAGTTTCTGGAACCACCTGCAAGTGCGCACGGCGCTGCTGTTTTTGTTCCACCACCCGTGGAACTCGGTGCACCGGGTGATTAGAGCGCTCCGGATCTGCCGCATCTGCGAATGCCGAAGTATGCGCAACCGGGCTCGCGTCCGGGTCTTCCACCAGACCACTAGTAACACGCCCGTTTTCCCGCACCGCCGCGGCAAGAGCGACCAGATCTTCTTCGTCGTCAATATCTATATCCCCGACGCGCACAATCTCCCACCCGACTGGCGCAGTGATTTTTTCCGAATGTTTCTGACATAAATCCCAACTATGTGGGTCAGGTTGCGAGGTCAACGGGCCAACTACCGCCGTAGATTCGGCATACGCATACGTCAGGGTTGCGAGTGCAGGCTGACCACAGCCAGGACGGGAACAGCGACGAATCTGGTTCACGCTCCCAAGTTTAAAGACTCATCGATCACACACGCAAACGGTAGTTCCGCAAGAATTTTCGGCGTGGCGCAACTAGTGCGCAGGCACACGAGTTCTATGCTGATTCCATGAGCAACAGCGCACAACTACGCCCCTACCGCAACCGCCATGGCCGTGGCTTGCGTGGCGTGGTGTTGCCGCAGCAAACCCCACGGTTTCGTTCACGTAGCCAGCAATTCGACATGGCTGCATTGGATGCCTTTAGCTCCATCCATGCTGCGTTCGCCCCGCAGCTAGAATCATTAGATCTTGCGGTTGATACCGTGCCACGAATGAACCTGGGCTCCGACTTAGCGCTGATCGATGATGAAATCTTCAGCGATGGGCCGGTGCCACTGGGACGGGTGCTACAACCAGGAATTGATGCACAGGGGCAACCCACGCGTGCACGCATTGTGCTATTTCGCAAACCCATAGAACAACGCGCAGCCACCAGCGAACAACGCCAGCAATTGCTACAAGAAATTCTGACGGTGCTGGTGGCGACTTATCTCAACCTTGATCCACACGATGTGGATGCACGCTACCCCTGGGGGGATTAACTCAGATACGGCCACACGGGCCATATAACCGCGAAAATGCTAGCCGATATCTCGCTTCAAGCGGCGACGCTCACGGTCAGATAGGCCACCCCAGATACCGAAGCGTTCATCGTGCTCTAAAGCGAACTCCAAGCACTCATCACGCACCGGGCAGGCCTGGCAAATACGCTTGGCTTCGCGGGTAGACCCACCTTTTTCCGGAAAAAATGCTTCCGGATCCGTCTGCGCGCACAGCGCCTGGTCTTGCCATTCTTGTTCTACCGCACCGAAGAGCTCTTCGATCGATAGAGCTGCCGCGCCGCCACGGAGAATGGCGTTTTTAGCCATATCGTCCACGCCGTGTCCTTTCTCCGTAGTTCCGTTCATATACTTCCAAAGATTAGACAATGAGACACTAAATATCGTCAACCCAGAATCCACTATCAGAACAGAAACCAGCAGAAAACCCCTGCAAAAGACCTCACCAGTCACAGCAGTAACAAAACCGCGACAAAGGGGGTAACTTGCAGGGGTACTATATATAGAGCCGGATCGGTTCTGAAAAACTAATCGGCAGGTGGGCGTTCATTCGTCACACAGAAGCAGAGCTTCTCTTCAGGCGTCGGCGTGTCGCTACCAGAGCATTCAGAAAAAAGTCGGAAGCGTTCTAAGCATCAGAGCTGAAGCGAATCCCAGTGTCCGGAATAATCACACCCGGCCACACACGCATGCCCGGCGCCAGTTCACACCGCGCACCGATCTGCGCTCCCTCTCCGATCACGCAGCCATCGACAATCGCATTTGCCCCAATATGTGCCCCATCTGCAATGATCGAATTCCGAATACGAGCACCCGGCTCAATTGTGGCACCAGCGAAAATCACCGAAGAGTCGATACGGCAGCCACCGCCGATTTCAGCCCCGCGCCCCACTGTGGTTCCTCCGAGCAACAGCACTCCTCCTGCCACTCCAGCGGCCGGATCTACCAGTGCCTCACCAGTCCGGCCTTCCAGTAGCGGTGAGCCCACGATTCCACGCACCAAATCCGACGAGCCCTGCACAAAATCATCCGGACGGCCCATATCTCGCCAGTACGCGGCATCAACATGGCCAACGACACTGCGGCCTTCGTCGAGAAGCCGCGGGAACGTTTCGCGTTCCACTGAAACATTGCGCCCGGCGGGAATCGAAGTGATCAAATCTTTCTTAAAGACGTAACAGCCCGCGTTGATCTGATCAGTCGGTGGATCTTCCGTTTTTTCCAAAAATGCCGTCACCTGGCCGTTGGCGTCCGTCGGCACGCAGCCGAAAGCACGAGGATCTGATACTCGGACCAAATGCATGGTCAAATCTGCATTCTTTTCTTCGTGCGTGCGCAAAATTCCGCGCAAGTCGGTAGCTGCCAATACATCGCCGTTGAAGACCATGACGTTATCGCCACGCAGCTTGTCATAGACATTGCGGATACCTCCGCCGGTACCCAAAGCTTCTTCCTCAACGACGTATTCAATTTCTAATCCGAGTTCAGAGCCATCACCGAAATATTCCTCGAAAACCTCGGCCCGAAAGGACGTCGACAAGATCACGTGGTTGATTCCAGCAGCCTTGATGCGCGCCAATAAATGCTGCAGGAAGGGGTATCCGGCAGTCGGCAGCATCGGCTTCGGCGTATTGATGGTCAACGGACGCAGGCGCGTGCCCCGCCCGCCGACCAGAATCACGGCGTCGGTATTGCTCATGGCCCAAAATATATCTGTTGCGTGCGTCGATTCTGTGCTCACACACCGGGGCTCGCCCGATCAGACTCGAGGCCACATCTTCAAGGCTTCACAGCCAGGGATTCACAGCCAGGGGTTCACGGCCAGGGCCGACTGCGGCTGACTGCGGCCGGTTGCGGCTAGCCAGGCCCGAATGGCAGGACCGAATGGCGGGGCTGGGTGGAAAGTTTTAACCACGCGTCAAAATTTTGGCGCGCAAATACAACCCAGCGCGCAGGACTGCCCGCACCGGAGCTTGATACCAGTGTGGCAGTCGGTCGCAAAGATAACGGGCAGCCGATTGATGGTGCACGCGCAACATCGTCGCGGATACGCTTTCAGCCTCGGTGGAATGGCCTTGTGCATGACTGATCCGCGCCTTCGGACAATACACGTTGCTGTAGCCGGCACGGGCGAAGCGATCGCCAAGGTCAGTGTCTTCAAAATACATGAAATAGCGCTCGTCAAAGCCCCCAACCCGGGCGAAAGCTTCTCGCCGCACTAATAAGCAGGAACCAGACAGCCAACCAGCTTCGCGTTCCGTTTCCATATCCTCGCCTTGCCGGTAGCGCGCAGACCACGGGTTTGCAGGCCAGATATCCGCGAAAATCGCATGCCCAATGCCGTCTAGCAGGCTCGGTAATGCGCGAGCCGAAGGGTAGGTGCTCCCATCGCTTTCAATGATGCGTGGTCCGATAGCAGCAGCGTTCGGGTGCCGAGCAGCGCAGAGCAGAAGTTCGTCAATCGCTCCATCGTGGAACACCACATCTGGGTTAGTCAGCAGCACGAAATCGTCGGCAAGCGGAACTGGTTGTGTGCCACCAAGCGGAACACTCCCCACAGCCTGCACCCCGGCATTCATACCCGCGCCATAGCCTAGATTGCCACCAGTGGGATAAAACACCACATTTTCAAAGTCTGTAGCGGCTTGTTCAGGTGCGCCGTCGGTGGAGCCATTATCAGCCAGCACCACTAGAACTTGACGCTCGGTGGCCCCCGACAGTGAGTCCAACAGAGCGCGCAGGTGCTTACCTGGCGAATAAGTCACGGTGATTACCGGCAAACGGGATGCATGGTTTATTTGTTCAGACACAATGCGCTTTATGGTAACGGAAATGTGGCAGTTATGCCCTAAGCTTGAACAGCGTGAATGATCGTAATCGCTCCAGCAGAGAGATTCAGCCCGCCCCGAAATCCCGCTCAACAGTTAAACAGCGCGGTCCCGGTGGGCTTAAGGTCATTATCGCGTTGCTATCTGCCATCACGGTGTTAATCACCGGAGTGGGCTATTGGACGGTCGGTCGCGTTGGTTCCACTCTGACTTCTGCCGGCAACTTGGGGCTGAGCGATACCTCGCAGGGTTCCGGGGAACAAGCCCCTGATGGCGCAGTCGATATTCTCCTGGTCGGTTCCGATTCTCGCACAGACGCACACGGCAACCAGCTCAGCCGCGAAGAACTCGAGCGTCTCAATGCGGGCGAGTTTGCTGGCGAAGACAACACCGACACCATCATGCTGATCCGGGTGCCGAACGACGGATCCCAAGCAACGGCGATTTCCCTGCCCCGCGACACCTACATTCACGACGACGAGTTTGGCAACATGAAACTCAACGGGGTGTACAGCGCGCACAAGCAGGCATACGAAGAATCCGTTCCTGATACTGAGCACGATATCGATCAAGAACGGGAGGCTATGGCAGCCGGACGCTCCGGGCTGATCTCCGCAGTAGCAGATCTCACCGGCATTCAAGTTGATCACTACGCTGAAGTCGGTTTGCTGGGCTTTGTGCTTCTTACCGATGCTGTTGGCGGCGTCGATGTGTGTTTGCAAGAGCCAGTTGATGACCCCATGTCCGGAGCACATTTTCCTGGAGGAACTTCCACTTTGGATGGTCGCGACGCCTTGGCCTTCGTCCGTCAGCGCTACGGACTACCGCGTGGCGATCTCGACCGTATTGTGCGTCAGCAGGCGTTTATGGCCTCCCTAGTCAACAAGGTGTTGGAAACCGGCACATTGACTAACCCATCTACTCTGAACAAAATCTCAAACGCGGTGGAGCGCTCGGTCGTTATCGACGAGGACTGGGACGTCATGAGCTTTGCCACCCAACTATCAAATTTGGCCGGCGGCAATGTCACGTTCACAACCATCCCGGTGACCTCAATTGATGGAGTTGGCGATTTCGGCGAATCCGTCGTGACCGTTGATACCGAGCAAGTCCACGCGTTCATGGACCATTTGCTTGCCGACGATACGGCCGACGAAGAAGGCACCGACGATGATCCTGCCGGTGGTGGCCACGAATCCGTAGACGAAGGCGGCGAAGCACTCGTCGAGATGGTAGCTGCGGGGGCCCAGCTGCACATCCTGAACGCCCAAGCTCCAGCCGGAACTGCTGCAGCGACCGGTGCATGGCTGGACCAGCACGGGTATACCGTGGTTAATACTGCTAATGCGAATGAAGGGTTGTACTCGGTCTCGCAGGTTGTAGCCGCCAATCCGAGTGATCCACGCGCCCAAGCTCTCGCGGATCAACTGGGTATTTCGACGATAACGTCGAATGCGAACCTGGAACCAGATTCCATCGTCGTGGTGGTTGCACCGGATTACAACGGCCCCCTGCTTGAGGAAAAACTGGGGCAAGACGATGCCGACGCCGCTGTGGGCGAAGACTTCGGCAGCGTCGTCGATGCACCAGAAATCGATGCCGGCGGTAACGGCCCACGCTGCGTTCATTAGCAGCAGATCTGTCATAATTCAGCGGAATCTCCACCGGCGATACACAGCTAGCACACTGCATGCCCGCAGCCTGATCCCTAGGATGGGGGCATGGATATGTTGTCTCATTTGCTTGCCGATGACCCCGCGAGCCCACGGCTGACCGTCTATAACGAAGCCGATGACACCCGCATGGATTTTTCTGCTCAAACCACCGAGAATTGGGCATCCAAAATAGCGAATTTCCTGCGCGAAGAATTAGATCTCGACGAAAGCTCGGTAATCCTGTGCGACCTCCCAGTTTCCTGGCACACCGCGATGATTGCCTTGGGCGCGTTGGCTGCGGGAATTTCCGTACGCTTCGCTACTGACGACACCGCAGCCGACCATGCAGCCGCAGACACGACAACTGATTCGGTGACTGATTCGGGTGCCGAACCTGCAGTGTTTTTCACCAGCGCTGAAAAGGTAGCCGAATACGCTAATCATGGGGATGTAGTCGTCGTCACGAACGACCCCTTTGGACGCGGCTTGGAAGAAATGGGTGAACCGGTCCCAGAAGGCGTCATTGATTTCGGCCCAACGGTGCGTTTTTATGGCGATTTTTACCCTGGCCCCACCCGCCCGCTGGCAGAGATCGTGCGTCCCACTAGCGATGCCCAGCGTTTGCTGTCGACCGGTTGGACCGATTGGGATTCCTTCACCCGCCAGGTGCTTTCTCCCTTGGCCGCTGGCGGCTCCGCCGTGGTGGTGGCGGGCATGGCCTCTACGGATCGGCTAGCCGAGATCGCCGAGAATGAAAAAATCACCGCACGGGATTAGCCCTGATCGTTGCCGAAACCTGATTTGTGACATAGACTACGCTCCATAACGAATAACCATTCGTAAACGCTGTTTCAGCTGTTTCAGTTAATTCAGATGTTTCAGATGTTTTAACCGCGAGGAGTCGCATGTCAGAGATCTATATCGCCAGTGGTGCCCGCCTTCCGATTGGAAAGTTCCAGGGCTCACTCTCCAAACTCTCTCCTACCGAAATGGGCACCATTGCTGCAAAAGAAGCAATTGCGCGTGCCGGAATCGACCCCACTGCCGTTGAATCCGTGGTGGTGGGCAACGTAGTTCCCAACGTCCCATCAGATGTTTATCTTTCCCGCAAAATCGGCATCGAATCCGGGCTGAAAGATTCCTCCATCGCCTTCAACGTCAACCGCTTATGTGGCTCCGGCGCCCAGGCCATCATTTCTGCTAGTCAGCAAATCCTCACCGGCGACGCCGAACTAGCTCTGGCGGCAGGCGTGGAACACATGAGTTCTGCACCATACTCCGTCGAAGGCATGCGTACCGGTGGCCAAAAAATGGGGGACGGCCGTTTGCAAGACTGGATGCTCGGCGCGTTGTCTTGCCCATTCGGCACCGGCCACATGGGCGTGACTGCAGAAAACGTCGCCAAGGCCTATGGCATCTCCCGGGAGCGCCAGGACGAATTCGCTGCGGAATCTCAGCGTCGCGCCGCCGCTGCCCGCGATAACGGCGTGCACAAAGAAGAAATTGTGCCAGTCACCCTGCACACCCGCCAGGGCGAGGTCACTTTCGACTTTGACGAACACGTACGCGAAACCTCACCAGAAGCCCTGGCCAAACTGAAGCCGGCTTTCCAAAAGGACGGCACCGTCACGGCTGGTAACTCCTCTGGCATCAACGACGGCGCGGCTGCCCTGCTCCTGGGCACCGAGTCCGCCCTGAACCAGCACGGTTCTCAACCACTAGGTCGCGTGGTCTCTTGGGGCATCGGTGGCGTCGACCCCACCAAGATGGGCTTGGGCCCAATCACTGCCGTACCCAAGGCACTGCAGAAGGCCGGTTTAAGCCTGGACGATATCGACCTTATTGAATCCAACGAGGCATTCGCGGCACAAGCCATCGCCGTACAAGATGAACTGGGCTTCGATCCAGAAAAGACCAACGTGCACGGCGGCGCTGTAGCCCACGGACACCCGGTAGGCGCATCCGGTGCAATCTTGACTGTCAAGATCCTGCACCACCTGCGTGCGACCGACAAGAAATACGGTCTGGTCACCATGTGCATTGGTGGCGGACAAGGAATTGCACTGATTGTGGAGGCTGTATAAACATGACCACCAAGATCATCACGAACCCAGAACCAACCACCGTAGATGCCCCAGTGAAAAAAGCTGCCGTCATCGGCGCCGGCTCCATGGGCGCAGGCATCGCGGCTCTGATGGCCAGTGCTGGAATTCAGGTCACTCTGCTGGACATGGCCGACGAAGGCGATTCCCATGAGGAGCGCAGCGCACGAGCCTACAAAGGGATTGAAACCCAGAAAAATCGCAAAGGCTTTGTGCACCCCAAGTTCGTGGAAAATATTTCCGCTGGGAACACCACCGAAGACCTGGACAAGCTGCATGAATGCGACTGGGTTGTCGAGGCCATTTTCGAGGATCTCGACGCCAAGCGCTCGCTGTATGAAACCGTCGCCCCTCATTTGAACGAGCACGCGCTGCTGTCGTCAAATACTTCCACCATCCCCTTGGCAGAACTAACGGCAAAGCTGCCTGACGTCCTGGCCAGCCGTTTTGCCATCACACACTTTTTCAACCCGCCACGCGTGATGCGCCTGGTCGAAATCGTCGAGGGCGAAAAAACCAGCGCAGCTACCCTGCAAACGTTGAATACCGCTGCTGAGCAGCAACTGGGCAAGGTCGTGGTTGACTGCCGCGATACCCCTGGTTTCATCGCCAATCGTCTGGGCTGTTTCTGGTTGGGTTCCGGCGCAGAACTGGCGATGGAACAAGGCATTTCTTATGAGCTTGCCGACGCCGTATTCTCCAAACCTTTCGGCATTCCTCGTACAGGTGTTTTCGGTTTGTTGGACTACATCGGCCTCCAGCTGGTGAAACCAATCTGGTCCTCGCTGACCAACGCGTTGCCAGAATCCGACCGGCTGCACCAGTTCAATCTGGGAAAAAACGATGTCATCAATGGTCTCGTGGATCGCGGACTCACCGGGCGTACCGGTGATGGCGGCTTCTACCAGGGCCGGGACAAGGTGATCCAAGCAGACTTCAGCTATGGCGAGCGTGAGACCCCAGAAGATCCTGCTACAAAGCACAAGGATGCTGCCGCAGTCATCACCGAAGATAGCCCCGGTGGCCGCTATGCCCGCGATCTATTCGCTGCGACACTAGGCTACTGCTTGGAAACAGCAGAAGAAATCGCCGATACCGTCGAGCTAATGGATAAGGCCATGGTTTTGGGCTACGGCTGGAAGCAGGGCCCTTTTGCTTTGGCAGATTCAATCGGTCTAGAAAAGGTGGCAGAACTTTACGACGAAACACCTTCCCTGCTGCAGGCTGCCATCACAGCCGGAGGTTTCTACCCAGAAGTCGGCAAGGTGCTGGCCACCGACGGATCTGTTGCAGAGACCAAAGATCGCACTGGTGTGGTCACCGTTAAGGAATTGCTCGCCTCAGGCCAAGCCAAGACCGTGCGCGAAGCCGAAAAAGTCCGAGTGCATCTGTTAGATAATGGCGTCGGCATTCTGGACCTGCAGACCTCGCTAAACTCACTAAGCCAGCCAGCTCTGAACTCGATTCGTTCGATCGTGGACGATGCCGACCAGCTGGGTATCCAAGCATTGGTTGTGGGCAACGACGAGCAACGTGCATTTTCTGCGGGGGCAGACCTGACATCCATTGCCAAAGCAGGTGAAAGCGACGATACCCAGCGCATTGATGATCTAGTGCGCAATGGCTCGCAGGTAATGCGTATTCTGCGTAATGCACCATTCCCCGTCGTTGGTGCAGTCCGGGGAGCTGCCTTAGGTGGTGGCTCTGAGCTTTACCTGTCCTGTGACCGCGTCGTCGTCCATGCAGATACCAAGGTGGGCTTCCCGGAACGCAACGTCGGCTTGTTCCCGGCTTGGTCCGGTACCGTCTCCCTACTGGAACGCATGCAGTGCCTGTACGACGATTACCACCAGCGTGCGTTTGACGTGATCACCGATGCTAAACCACTACCAAATATGTATTTTGCAGCAGAATACGGCTTTATCCGGGAAGGCGATGCCATCTTGATGTCGCCGGATCACGTACTGGGTTATGCCATTGAGCAGGCCGCAAGCATGATCGACGGCTATCAGCCACGTGAGGACACCACGATCGCTTTGTACTCTGGCGCTACCCCGCTGGATGAGGGCTGGCCGATTGCGGGAATGACAGACAATGATCATGTCATTGCCCGCCAGCTGGCGAAGCACTACACCGCCGCTGACGGTGTCAGTGAACTAGGCTTCGACGAATTCGCTGACCGGGAAGTCGAGCACGCCGTACCGCTGATTGCACTGCCAGCAAACGTGGAACGCGCTATGCACATGGCGAAAACTCGCAAGCCGCTGAACAACTAGGCCTGGATAGCACAGGCACAGCGCCGTTCTTGCTAAGGGCTACACCTACTACACCGTAGTAGGTGTAGCCTCCCGAGGTAGCTAGCGTTAAGCACGTTATTTAAACGCGCCCACGCCAGTGATCTTTTTACCAATGATGAGTGACTGCACCGTGTCGGTGCCTTCGTAGGTGTGATAAGCCTCGATATCAGCAAAATGACGGGCAATATTATTATCTAACAAAATGCCGACGCCACCGAGCATGTCACGGGCATCAGCAGCGACTTTGCGAGCGCCACGAGTACAACGCAACTTGTTAAAGGAAGCCTGTTCGCCGGTGAGCTTGCCAGAGGCATTGAGTTCAGCGATGTGACGATTCAACAGCATCATTTGGCTGATCTCCAACTGCATATCTACCAAACGCTGCTGAATGATCTGGCTTTCAGACAAGCGACGCCCAAACTGGATACGCTCGTCTGCGTATTCTCGCGCTTTTTCATAACACGCAATGGCCGCACCCAACGCAATCCAAGCCACCCCAGTACGCGTAGCCATCAGCACGGCTGCGGTGTCTTTGAACGTTTTCGCGTTTTGCAGTTGGTTTTCTGCGGGAATGCGCACATCCTTGAGCTTGATGTGTGCCTGGTGGATAGCGCGCAATGAGATCTTATTTTCGATAACCTGCGCGTCGTAGCCCTTCGCATCCTGTGGCACGATGAAACCAGAAACCTCGCCGTCTTCAGTGCGGGCCCACACTACGGAAATGTCCCCGCCCTTACCCAGGCCGATCCATTTCTTCTCCCCGTTGAGCACCCACTCATCGCCATCGCGGGCAGCCGTGGTCTCTAGAGCAATCGAATCCGAACCGTGGTCTGGTTCCGTCAACGCGAAAGCACCCAGTAGCTCACCCTTGGCCATCTTCGGCAAATATTTATCTTTTTGTTCCTGCGAGCCACACATATCAATTGAGCGCATCGCCAACCCCGCTTGCACCGCCAGAATCGTGGCGACGGAGCCATCGATACGGGCGACTTCCATCAGCGTTAAGCCAGAACCCAAATGCGACAAAGTTTCATGACCGGGCACATCCAAGCCGTCGGTGAGCAGATCGCGTTCTACGATTTCTGGAATCAAATCAAACGGAATTTCTGCACGTTGCCAGTAATCGTTGATGACAGCCTCAACCGGTTCACGCAAGCTTGCTGCCCGCTTCCAGGCGTTGAGGTCGGCTTCTGGGATATCGTTGAATACACCGAGCAGGTCTGTGCCTGTCGCAAGCGGGTTGGTGGACATGGTTCAGTCACTCCTTAAAGCGAATCATCGTTAGTATTAAGAGTGACTCACATCGCACTAATAGTCAAGCGGAATGCTCGTAACATTTTCTGGCATGCTTAACTAATAGTGCGTCGTCACCAATAGTGCGTCGTCGCCAACCAGACTGACTAGGAGGCATATACCTCATGGCAAATCCAAAACGTCGAGCACAAATTGCCGAAGCCGCAATGCAGCTTTTCGACGAGCGCGGTTACCACGCCACCGGCATGGAAGACATCGCCACGGCCGTCGGCATGCGGGCCTCCAGCCTGTATAACCACTACAGGTCAAAACAAGAAGTACTGGCGGATATCGCGATTAGCTCTATGGAGGCATTGCTGCGCTTCCATGCGACTGGCTATTCGCCTATGAAAACCAGCGCCGACAAGCTTTTTGCCAGCATGAAATATCACACCATATTCCATGCAGAACAAGCTCAGCGA
Source organism: Corynebacterium sp. KPL1995 (assembly GCF_000477935.1). Lineage (NCBI taxonomy): Bacteria > Bacillati > Actinomycetota > Actinomycetes > Mycobacteriales > Corynebacteriaceae > Corynebacterium > Corynebacterium sp. KPL1995. The sequence goes on from NZ_KI515715.1 coordinate 90,185, forward strand.
GCACGCATCGTCAATAACGAAATCCGTGCTTTGCAAGAGCCTTCGCGGTCCATCGTCGTACAGATGCGACGTGATTATGTGGCCCGGTGGATGGCGATTGTGCGCGAAGGTATCGATTCTGGGGTCTTTGTTGCCGACGACATCAAGATCGTGTCCTGGGCACTCATTGATATGGGCATCGGTGTCTCGCAATGGTACGCCGATGGTGGGCGACTCAGCAGTGAAGAGCTCGGCGATATGTACGGCCGCATCGCCTTACGTCAGCTGTGCAAGCCCAGCGCGCATAACGTCCACGACACCCCCAGTCCCAATAGCCAATCCCCGATCACGGACAATGAGCACGACTAAATCCCGCGCCCAGGTCTACAGCGGCTTAAATATTTAAGCTTGCAGCCTTGTGCGCGGGACTCCTTAGCCCTGAAAATTCTTGTCGACTATTACTTACCTACTACTGCTTACCGGCCTTAGCCAGCAAATCCAGTGCACGACGATAGATCGGGGCATCAACATAGTTACCGGATTCCAGCTCTACCGAAGATTCCTTACGCGCTACAGCTTCTTCAAATTTCTCCACGGCCTCACGTGCCCAGGCGATAGCGCTATCTGATGGCTTAAACGCCGCAGTCACAATCTTGCACTGCGATGGGTGGATACACAATTTGCCGCTAAAGCCCAACGCACTGGCGTAATGGGTGGCATCCACCAGCCCATCTTCGTTAGCCACGTTGAAATACGGAGTATCCACCGGTGGCGATAACCGGAAAGCGACGGAGGCAGTGGCCAGCGTCGAACGGGCGAATAGCAAAGCATCCCGGTTCGAGTGGTTCACACGTAGCTGCTCGGAATAATCGCCCGCACCAAAGGCCAACTGGGCCACTCCACGGGTAGAAGCAATCTCCGCAGCGTTAACAATGCCGCGGGCGGTTTCTACCAAAGCCACGATTGGTACCGGAGCGCCGTCCGAGTCTTTCAATAACTGCTTGGTTTCTGTCATCGCCTTGGACTCGTTAACCAGCGGCTGCATAACAAAATCCAGTTGATCCGATACCGCCTGAAGTGCCTCCAGGTCCTTCGGATACTCCTGCGAGTTCACGCCATTAATACGCACACCAATCAACACCGGCTTATGCGCGGCAATGATATCTGCGCTCTGGCCAGAAGAGTATTCCTCGATAAACGAGACAATATTCTGCCGAGCACGCGCCTTGTTCTCTGGTGCACAAGAATCTTGCAAGTCGAAAACGATCGAATCGGTCCCACAATCTACAGCCTCTTGGAAGCTATCAGGGTGGTCACCGGGAACAAACAGAGGCGAAACGAGTGAAATCATATCTTTGAGTCTACGTGAGGAAGATCAACAATACGGCTTTAGGATTCAGATTTCCCGTCCCTGACTTAACCAGGCACATACCAAAATTCGCAGGCCACTAGTGCGCGTGAATCATCCGGATCAAGCCACCATCCACAACGTGTTCATCACTGCGTTCTGGTTGCAGCGCATACGCGGTTAGCTGCTGAAATTGTGCTTCTTGTTGAGCGGAAAGCCCGCAGCCCGGTGCGGGCTGCTGCGAATCTGCGTGCCACATGGCTAACAGCATAACGGGCCAGGCGGGCTAACGGCCATTCCGGATAGCACTCGCTCGTCCTTTCGCTTCCCGCGCGGCGCGCACGCTTGCGGAAGGATGCTTATCTTCTGTCGCCAAACGTTCAAACGCCAAGGCAGCTAATGCCGCGGCCTGATCCCCCAGGATCGAATCATTGAAATTAATCTTCGGTGAGTGATTCCAATCGCGCAGATGCTCCGGCTTGTCCGGATTTGCGGTACCCAAGAACATGAAAGTTCCTGGCACCTGGGCCAACACAAAACCGAAGTCTTCCGAGGCCATCATCGGCGCCTCAAAGGGTTGCACGGCCTCTTCCCCGAACATTTCGCCCCATACAGAGGCCGCGAATTTGGTTTCCCGAGGATTAGTCTTCGTCGTTGGGTACAGCACCTGGAAATCAATATCTACAGAACAGCGATGCGCGGCGGCGACGTTACCGGCTACCTCGGCAATCATTTGGCGTACCGCATCAATCTTTTCATCACGCAGCACCCGCACGGTCGCACCCAAAGTTGCGGTGTCTGGAATCGCATTAAACGCTCCTTCTCCGGCTCGCACATTGGTCACCGTCACCACAATGGGATCCAGCGCATCAAAACGACGGGTGATAGCCAGCTGCAAGGACGTCTGAATCTCTGCCAACGCTAACACAGGATCAATAGCATCATGCGGGCGAGAGCCATGCCCGCCTTTACCAGTGACAGTAATGGTCAAATTCGATGATGAAGACATCATCGGCCCTGGCACATAGTGGAAAGTGCCGTAATCCTGCGGGCCAACATGGATACCGTAGGCCGCAATTGGGCGCCGACCAGCAGCATCCAGTACGCCTTCTTCAATCATGGGCGCTGCCCCACCCGGGCCTTCCTCACCCGGCTGAAACATGAAAATCACGTCACCGGCTAGTTCTTCCCGGTAGCGGCACAGGATTTTCGCTGCCCCGACCAAACCTGCGGTGTGTAAATCGTGGCCACAGGCATGCATGTAATCATTTTTCGAAGCAAAAGGCAGGTCCAGACGCTCACGTACTGCCAAAGCATCCATGTCGCCACGCAGCAACACGGACACGGGGTGCTCGCCTCGCTTCCCGCCACGCAACACCGCAATCACAGAAGTCAGTTCCCTACCAGTGGTAATTTCCAACGGCAAACCCTCTAGCTCACGCAGTACCTTTTCTTGAGTGCGTGGTAGATGCAAGCCGATTTCTGGATGCTCGTGGAGGTCGCGGCGTAGTTCTTGCAGCTCACTGATGATTTCGCTGGCGGCACCACGGAATAATTCCCCGACCGGTTGGCCACCAACAGTAGCCCGCACGAATTCCAAAGGGTCTTGTGTCTGTGCCGCGCGCTGCGGAAGCCCTTGCCCCTGAGCCTGTGGCTGCCCAGGGCTAACTGGGCGCCCGACACGCCCTGGGCTGGCGGAACGGCGATTGTTTAGCGGATTAAACTCTGGCTGTTGCAATTCTGGGCCGGGCACGTGAAGTAACACTTCCTTCGCTAAGAAACCACACCGCGCACAAGACGTCTCAGGAAACTACGCGTGCGCGACGCGAGTCGGTAAAACACTTATGCCCTTCCACAATAGTGAATTTTGGGAGCAGTTACCGACTGCGTCTCATTAGCACCAGCCATCGGTCACTAGGCGCGACTAATAGCAGTGCCTAACAGCGGCACCTAATGGCAGCACCTAATCACCATCAGTCGACAGTGCCGCCACGAAAGCTTCCTGTGGCACGTTCACCGAACCCAGTGACTTCATGCGCTTTTTACCGGCTTTCTGCTTTTCCAACAGCTTCCGCTTACGCGAAATATCGCCGCCATAGCATTTCGCCAACACGTCCTTACGCATCGCACGAATGTTTTCGCGGGCAATAATCTTCGCGCCAATAGCCGCCTGCACCGGCACTTCGAATTGTTGGCGCGGAATAAGTTCTTTTAGCTTCTTCGTCATCTTGTTGCCATAGTGATATGCATGCTCGCGGTGCACGATTGCACTGAAAGCGTCGACAGGATCACCCTGCAGCAAAATATCGACCTTAACCAGATCCGCCAACTGCTCACCGGCCTCCTCGTAGTTCAACGAGGCATAGCCTTTGGTGCGAGATTTCAGCATGTCGAAGAAATCAAAGATGATCTCACCCAACGGCATCGTGTAGCGCAACTCGACTCGGTCTTCAGAAAGGTAGTCCATGCCACCCATTTGTCCACGCTTGGACTGGCATAGCTCCATGGTCGGCCCGACGAAATCCGCTGGCACAATGATGGTCATTTTCACGATCGGCTCATAGACCGCATCGTGCTTACCCTCTGGCCAGTCCGCAGGGTTGTGCACATACTGCTCGGTGCCGTCTTCTTTGACCACGCGATAAGTCACCGAAGGCGCGGTGGAAATCAAGTCCAGGTCGAATTCACGTTCCAGACGGTCGCGGGTAATTTCCATGTGCAGCAGCCCCAGGAATCCGCAGCGGAAGCCGAAGCCCAGCGCGACGGAAGTTTCTGGTTCAAAGGTCAGTGAGGCGTCGTTAAGCTGGAGTTTTTCTAGCGCATCACGCAGGTCAGGGAAATCTTCCTGCGAGATCGGGAACATGCCCGAATAAACCATCGGTTTGGGTTCGTCATAGCCCTGCAGTGGTTCCTCGGCTCCTTTGTTGGCCCAGGTAATGGTATCGCCAACTTTGGTCTCACGAACGTCTTTTACACCCGTGATGACGTAGCCAACTTCACCAGGGCCTAAGCCTTTACAAGAGGTTGGCTTTGGCGAAACGATGCCCATATCCAGAATTTCCAGGTCTGTCCCGGTATTCATCATGCGTACTTTTTGCCGTGGCTTCAACTGGCCATCGACCACCCTGATATAGGTAACGACACCACGGTAGACGTCGTAGACAGAGTCGAAGATCATTGCGCGGGCGGGCGCGTCGTCTGGATAATCTGTGTGTGGTGGCGGTGTCAGTTCGACGACTTTGTCCAGCAGCTCAACCACACCTTCGCCGGTTTTTCCGGAAACATGCAGGACATCTTCTGGTTCACAACCGATGATGTTCGCCAGCTCTAGGGCATATTTCTCTGGATCTGCGGCAGGCAAGTCAATCTTGTTGAGAACTGGAATGATCTCCAGCTCGTGTTCCATTGCCAAGTACAAGTTCGCCAAAGTTTGCGCTTCGATGCCTTGGGCTGCGTCGACAAGCAAAATGGCTGCCTCACAGGCATCCAGGGCCCGGGAAACTTCATAGGTGAAGTCGACGTGGCCGGGAGTGTCATTCATCTGCAGCACGATTTCTTCACCCTTATGCGGGCCGGACGTTGGGACCCACGGCAAGCGCACAGACTGCGCTTTAATCGTGATGCCACGCTCACGCTCAATGTCCATGTTGTCGAGGTACTGATCGCGCATATCACGCGCATCAACGACGTTGGACAATTGCAGGATGCGGTCCGCCAGGGTGGATTTACCGTGGTCAATATGCGCAATGATGCAGAAGTTGCGCAGGCGCTCGGTTCCGGTGAACGTCTGCGCTGCAAAATTTTTCGACATTACTTCCTCGGACTACCTCTCGTTGTAAACTCCCACCAGCCTACCGAACCACGCCGCAAGGAAAATAGCCAGGACAGCTAAGCGCAATAGCTAGGATGACTAGTATGTCTGCAGCACGGCGGAAAAATAAACGCTGGTCGCCATCCAGCCCCAACGAAGACCTGTTGGAAAAAGGTCTGGCACTAATTAACCAGCGCCTAGGCATGCAGAACACCGTGTCGCGCTCAGTGGCGCGTGCCGCAGCAAAAATTCAAGTATGGAAATCCCGCGCACTGACCCGCACAATTTTCTACGCCCCCGATATGGACGGACACGCTGATTCCGGCGAGGTCGTATGGGTTTGGACACCCACCGACGGCATCGATTCCCCACCACGCGAACGCGCAGTGTTGATTGTTGGGCGGACGAATAGCAGCGTGCTGGCCTTGTTAATCTCGCCGAATCCTACGCATGATCACGATCCGCGGTGGACCAGCATCGGCACCGGGGAATGGGATGAAGCAGGTCGGCCCTGTTGGATTCGGGTGGATCACGTGCTCGAGATCCAAGAGCAATATTTGCGTCGGCAAGGCGTGTTATTTCCTAGACGACGTTTTGAACGGATCGCCAACCGGCTGCGCAACGAACATCAATGGAATTAGTCGGTACGCGATACGGCGTGACGTGGCAAGGCAATAGACAAGACACGGCGAAGTGAAATGAAGTGGGATTATCGGCCTAATTCTGCTAGGCTCTACAGGGTTGCTCGTCTGTCGAGCTGCACCAAGCGGGGCGGTCAGGACCTTGGGTCCGCCCGATAACGGTTTGGTGACGCGCATCTAGGGTCAGTTTCGGCTGATCGTAATGCTGGAAATGCTTAGGCAGAATGAGTTTTCACGTCAATGTCTATCGACTATAAGAGGTATCTTCACCATGGCAAACATTAAGTCCAAGCAGAAGCGCGTAATCACTAACGAAAAATCGCGCCGTCGCAACCAGCACGTTCGTTCCCGCGTTCGCACCATGATGCGCAACTTCCGCTCCGCTGTTGAAGCTGGCGACAAGGCCGTCGCGGAAGAGAAGCTGCGCGTAGCTTCCCGCGAGCTGGACAAGGCTGTTTCCAAGGGCGTTTTCCACCGCAACACCGCCGCTAACAAGAAGTCTGGCATGGCCAACCTTTTCAACAAGATGGAAGGCTAAGCTAGTTTCTAGCTCAGTCAGTTTCTCACTGAATAGCTGCTAGTCTTGCGCGGTCACCAAAAAGAACCGGCCTGGGTTACTGCACACCCGGCCCGGTTCTCTAGTTTTACAGTCACAACGCTTGAAACTATCCTTAACTTTAGCGGTTAACCTTAGTTTTGCACATGATACGTAAAACATATTTGATATTTCCCACCAAAAGCCCTTAAAATTGGGAGCGCAATGCAAGGATAAACCCGTCTATCTCCGGGATTTTGAATTGCGCAACATTCATAAGGACATCAAGGAGAAGACTTATGCCTTTGCCTAAAGTAAACCCAATGGACCCAACCAACCCACTCGTTGCCGATGCACAGGCATCCAGCGTCGGTAACTTCATCGAGGCTATCGGCGTTAACATCGCCAATGTAATCTCTGGCTTCGCCGAGGCTTTCATTCAGGCCTTCGGCTCCAGCTTCTAATTTAGGCAAATAAGCCTAATGCCTTGGTCTAAATTCACTTAGACCAAATCTGCCCGTCAGCGCTTAAGCGTTGGCGGGTTTTTCCTTTTCACGGCATTTTTCTACTTCTTATGTAAATATTAAATTAGCAAAGCATAATATTACTAGATTGCGGTTTTTATCACAGTAGAATCTTTCGACCTGGGATTTTTCAGTTTCTTACTGGGAATCATTTGCTCAATATATTTCCCTGCCCCTAGAGTTGGGGGCGCAATACAGGGCGAACCTAGAACAACAAGCGTTCGACCTAATTCATCTCTACATTTAAGGAGTCCCCATGGACAAGCTTCCTGCAGACGCACCAACCACCACCGGCATCCTGGCTTTCATCGAACAGATCGGCGTGGGCATCGCATCCGTCATCTCCGCTATCGCTGAGCCTTTCATTCAGCTTTTCGGCTCCAGCATCTAATTTAGGCCAAGGCCAAAACAACCGATTGGGAACCCCTACCCCAGTCAATGCCTAAGGCGGCTAACACAACAGTGTTAGCCGCCTTCACAATTACCCAGCAAGCAACTCAACTTGCCCATCGCGCCAGCCCCTGGGTCAACAACTCCAGGTACAACAACACATTCCTAAAGGAAAGTGTTGCAACGACTCTCTGAACTCACGGCGCAGCCATAAATGCAAAAACTCCCCAGCGGAAAACCGCTGAGGAGATCTCAAAGTAACGGCAGGAACTTAGAGCCCCACCGCAGCTGTTAAACAGTCAATTACTTAGAGGAGCTCAGAACGTTGGTGAAAACGCCGGAAACGCCAGCGAATACGAACTTAGCAGCCTCGATGAGGTAACCAGCAACGCCGCTAGCGGTGGTGGACAGGTTAACAAGAATATCGTTGATCATGGTCAACAATCCTTTCATATGAAACGAACGGTACGTGACATAGCTTAACAAGCTACAGTCCACCGCCCATAACCCAACGAAAATATATAAATCCATAAGGCTCGCGTTAAACAAAAAGGTTTTTCTGCAAGTAAATGCGAAGAAATCAAATTAACTGCGCTAAAAATCCCGTTTGAACTGTATGAACTCGAACGTAATATTTTTTGTTTTCCACTTTTTATTTTCGTTACAAGCTACCCCCAGATTAGTGCGTTACAGATCCAGATGCCCCATATTTTTGGGGCATAGTACGCTGTCTAAAAGAATCCTATCCCCCGATAGAAATCGGTTTTAGTTACGATCTCACTGCTTATTGCTTAAAAAGGCATGAAAATGCACCCAACCAATCCAGATTGGGCGCATCCAAAGTATTTTCAACGGATTCCAAGCATTACTTGGGTCCAGATTTTGCAGGTGCCCTATGCCCTCTTTGGATCTTGGCTCTATAGCCTAAGCCCAAATCATTGTCACAAGCCCGTTAATAGCCAGAGAGCCGCCAATAACCATAAACAGCACTCCAGAAGCAATATCAATCCACGGCCCGGCGGCTAACACGCGACGACGTACTGCCTTCGTCGACAAGAAGAATGCCACAACCACAAACAACAAAAACGCTGAAAGTGTCAACGCCGCAATCACAGCAATGGACAAACCAATCGATGGGCTTTGCGGCAACAACGGCGCCACAATTGCCGCTAGGAACAGTACAATCTTCGGGTTCGCGATATTCGTCAGCCAGCCAGTTTTAAACGCAGACTTTAACGAGCCCAAACGTAGCGCAGCGTCGGCCAGATCCACCGGCTTAGTGCTACGGTCGCGCCAGCCGGCCATAGCCATATTCCGCCCCATCCAGATCAACGCGATACCACCAATCAGCTGTACAAAGGCCAGCACAGACGGATAGGCAGTCAGGATCGCGGCCGCCCCAAACACCGTCAGGCTAGTCCACATCACCACCCCCAGCTGAATGCCTAGCGCAGCGGCTAATACGTGCGTCCGCGATCGCGTCGCCAAGCGCATGATCAAAATCATGTCCGGACCGGGGCTGGCAGCTCCAGCGAGATTCAGCGCTAACAGGCTAACCCACTGTGCCAGCGTCACTTGGTATTCTCAAAACGCTCGAGCAAGTCCGCACGCTCAAACATGCGCGCAGTATCCACCGCCGTCGGGTGCCCGTGGTTCGGATCTGCCCCGGCTGCGAGCAACGCGTCTACCACCGCATCTTCCTTCTTGAACACCGCGCCAGCTAATGGAGATTGGCCGCGGTCATTGAGCTTGTCGACGTCTGCCCCACGCTCAGCCAAGCCACGCACCAAATCAGCGTGACCATGATAGGCAGCCATCATCAGCAGACTGTGGCCTTCATGATTAACCAAATCCGCGTTCAGACCATGCTCAATGTATTCGAGCAACGTGGTATCACCGGCTCGTGCGAAATCAAAAAGCTTAGTGGCGAATTCCTGCAACTGCAGATCATCTGCTGGTTCCGGTTGTTTTGTAGCGTCTTTTTCTGTGTCTTTTTCAGTCATAGCGCCACAATTTTAGCGCGCAAGCTCCGAAATTTTCCGCACCGCTGATTCCAACGCGTACTCGGCGTCGCCTCCCTGGCCTTTCACCTCAGCATCCAACTCGGCAATAATCATCACCGCCTGCGATACATTTTCGCCCCGCCACCGGCGCGCTACCTTCAATGATTTATCCACCAGCCACGGTGGCATTCCCAATTGTCCAGCGAGTTTTTGCGCATTACCGCCGTGCTCTGAATACAAACGCGCCACCGTACCCACCTTGCTCGCCAACGCATAGGCCAGTTTCACCGGTGGTTCCCCCAATTGCAGGGCGCGTCGCACCGAAGCCACTGCTTGGGAAGTGTGGCCGGCTACTGCAGCATCCGCGATATCGAAACCGGATACCTCTGCCACGCCTTGGTAATACTCGCGTACTGCGGCCTCGGTGACGTTTCCATTGGTATCGGCAACCAGCTGACTCACCGCCGAGGCAAGTTCACGTAAATCCGATCCCACCCCTTCCAACAGGCTGTGGATAATTTCCGGGCCCACCCGCACGTTGTGTCGCCGGAATTCCTGGGTCAGCCAATTGGCACGCTCAGAGGGCTTTAGCTTGGCCACGCGATGAGTCTGCGACAATTTTTCAATCTTTTTCATTATCGCCTGATTTCGCCCACCACCGGCATAGACAATGATGATGGTGACCGAAGGCGCTGGGTTCACACACGCATCCAACAACAAATTCAATGGTTCTTTTCCAGCGGTTTCTGCATTGGTGACCACCACAATCCGCTCATCGCCAAATAACGACGGGCTGGTGGCTTCAATAAGCTCCGGGCCGGTAATATCCCCGGCGCGCAACGTAGTTTGGTGAACCTGCTCGCCATCAGCGGCATTGTTGCGGACTTCCGCCGTCAAGTCTAAGCGCACGCGCTCCGCCAAAAATTCTTCGTCTCCAATAATTAGCTGGACGCTGGAATTCAATGCCATGCTTCCTATCGTGCCACAGCTAGAACTTGCCGCTTTCGGCGCGCTGTGAGCCATCGACGTACACGGTTACTGGACCGTCTCGATTGGGGAAAATAATCGGGATACCGGCAGGGGTCGCGGTCGGCCGATCGGCCTTTCTTCCCGACGAATCGGTAACCACAATAGCTTCTGTGTTGCCGGGAATAGTCTCTGCAGCAATCTGGCCGGAATAATCTGTGATTTCTGCAAGCTCATCAATTACCAGCACGTTATCCGGAGAGATTTCTGCTGGCGCCGGTGGGCGTTGGAGCCAGCCCGCAAACAACATGCCTGTAATACCGACAGCAATGGTGGTCCGCACCAATCCCGCCAGCAAGGCTACGATTATCCAGCCATATGCAATCGCAGCGGCCCACGGCGTGACCTCAATGGTTGCCAATGGAAGGTTTTGTGCCCAGCTCGCAACGCGGTAAATCCACCACACAACGGGTTCTGCGAGTTTCAGCGCAACTGCTTCTGCTGGAAAAGGTAGTGGCAACACGGCCAGAATGGTGGCAGCCAACCCAAGCAATAAGGCGATGCTGACCACGGGGGTAACCGCAACATTGGCGAGCACACTCACCACCGAGACCCGGCCGGCCATGAGCGCCACGAGGGGCATGGTCACAATATCCGCGGCAATAGAAACCGCGAAAGCCCGGACGACCACATCAGGTAGTCCAATTCGCGCCAACGGCCGGTACAACAAGGGCACTAACGCGATGATTCCCGCGGTCGCTGCCACCGACAACGCAAAACCGAAAGTCACTGCCAAATCGCTGTCAATAAGCAAAAGAGTGATCACCGCAATGCTCAAAGCATGAATCGGTGGCATGCGGGAGGAATTCACAATGGCCGCAACTCCGACGAGACCAGTGATGCTTGCGCGCAACACAGATGGTGCCGGCCCCACCACACTGGCGTAGAAAGCCAATACCACTAGCGCTGCAATCGATTGACCTACCGGACCACACCGTGCGACACGGGCAAGTATTACGGCAGCAGCCACAATCGTCGCCACATGCAAGCCACTCACTGCGGTGAGATGGCTTAATCCAGCATCGATATACATTTGGCGTTGCTGATCTGTCTGCGCACTTCTATCCCCCAGTACCATTCCCGGAACCAGGGCCGCGGTATGTTCACCGAGAAATTGTTGACTAGCTGCTTGCAAAGAATCAGAGATATTAGCCGCAAATTTGGCAAAACCGGTAGGAGGTTGTACTTCCAGGATCTCGCCACGGGCTACCACCGGGGCTAATCCAGGACGAGCAGATTCTTGATATGTAGCATCAACCAATATCTGGGATCCGGGAGCTATTCCAGCTGGCTGTTGTGCTGTTTGTCTGGCGGTTTGTTGCACGGTGTCTGCATCCATCCCGGTGGTAGCCGGTTTAGTGAACAAAGCCAAGTTTGGCGCAAGACCATCTACCTTGACTGGAAAATAGTATCCGCCAAATTCTAGTGCCGTACCACGCCCGGCCACCGTGGCCGACAATTGCTCCGGATAAGAAAAAGCTGCTGCGCGACGCTGGCGGGTGGCTGCCATAAACAACGCTGCACCAGCCGCGGCTACTACCAGCATTGCGTGTTGCCAGTGCCCAGTGAATATGCACACCGCACCAACCACCACGAGTAATACAACCGCCCAACCTGGGCCTCCGGTTAAGATCACCAACAGCGCAACCGCCCAACTCGTCAGTGCACTAGGCAGCAAACGCAGATCTTGCATGGCTGGTTTATACCGTTACTTCATCTTTTAGCCGGGAAAACTTCGCCGGACCAATCCCGGGCACCTCTAAAAGCTGATCTACAGCAGCAAAGCCACCATTCGCATCCCGAAACTCTATGATCGCAGCAGCTGTAGCTTCGCCTACGCCATGTAACGACGTCAGCTCAGCAGCCGAGGCAGTATTCAATGGAATCGGACCAGTATTTGCACCTGGCCCTGTACCGGTGCTGCCGTTTCCTCCGCTGCTCTCGCTGTTCGGTGCAGCAGCTAAAGGAACAGGATCATTCGGACCAAGCACTACTAACTGTTGGCCATCACTGAGTCGTTCTGCATGATTGATGCGAACCAAATCTGCTTCCGGCAACACACCCGCCACCGCCAGCGCGTCAGCGGCACGGGAACCTTCGGGAAGGGTCATTATTCCCGGGTTATGCACTAACCCCACTACCGAGACCACGATCTCTTCAACTCCGTGGGGACCCGCGGTGCCATCACCGGAAGTCTTGGCGCCTGCTGAGGCTTCCCCAGTTGTATCGTTCCTTGCAGTGGCATCACCCGCTGCTCCAGATCCTGCAGTGCCATCCCCTGCAGAATTCCCACCGGAGGCTGCAGCAGACCCTGCTGCCAGCGCAGCGAAATCCAGCTGCTCCGAATCCGACTTCCCCGAACCTAGTCCATCCGAGCTCAACGCCCACCACAGCACGCAGCCAATCAGCGCAAACACTGCCGCGGCAATCGCTGCGGTTTGCGACAAAGAAAACCGTGGTTTGGGATAATCCACCGCCATGAGGTCTTCTTCTCCAGTCGGGCGGGTTAATTCCGCAATACGTTCTTTTAAGCGTGCTGTTGGGCTCATGGCCGCGATACTAAAAGTACAAAAGAAGAAAAAGAATACGGCCGCCAACAAGCCTGTGAAAAATTACCTGACAGGTCAACACGCTGCAGCGTTCTGTGGATAACTAACACACAAACAACGCTATTCCTATAAAACCGTGCTAGTAAAAGCGAGCTAATAAAAACAGGCTAATCTGCCACGGTAAAAACAGCAGAAACCCCGATCGCGCCGGTGCCGACATGCACTCGCAACACTTCACTCATCTCCATGACCATCACCGAAGAACCAGGAGCTAAGGCGTCGACAAGCAAGTCATATAACGTCTCTGCTGCCTCTTCTGCCTCGCTATGCTGCACCGCGATAAACGCCGGCTCGCCAGCAGCCTGCTGAGAAATCAGCTCGACCAACTTGTTAAAGGCTTTGGTTTGGGTGCGGGTTTTCCCAACCAACTCCAACTTGCCTTCCTTAAACTGCATAATCGGCTTCGTCGCCAACAATGCGGTCGACAACATTGCCGTTGTCGTCGACAAACGACCTGAACGGCGCAGATCATCAATCCGGTGCAAATACACCCAAGTAGCAGAACGCGACAGGACCCCCAACGCAGCGTCATGACATTCATCGAGGTCAGCGCCCTGTTGTGCAAGTTTCGCGGCCGTCATCACTGCCGCGCCCATTGCCATCGCGATCGCCGGTGAATCGATAAGGCGAATCTCATCATCGTCGAAAAGCCCCACTGCCGTCTGCGCAGAGTTCCACGTCGCAGACAACTCTTTTGGCAAATGCATCACCAGCACGCCGTCCCCCCGGCTGCGCTCCACCAACCGACCATAAGTTGCCGCCAACTCCAATGACGACAACCCCGCTGTGGAACGCTCTACCGAACCATCCTTGGCAGTTTTCTCCATCACGTGCAGATCCAACACAGTGATGCCAAGTTCTGCGATAACGTCCTCGCTCAAACTAGCTGAGGAATCCGTAACCACCTGAACCGCCATTTAGTCCCCTCGACCCATATTCCAGCCTTCAAGAAACCACCGGGCACTACGCGCATCAGCCGTAGTCGAAAACCGCGGACTAGACTTCGCAGCATCCGAGTGCAATCCCGGGCGCGCGACCAGCTTGGCCCAATGTGTATTCTTCAGGCTCGTCAGCATGGGGAACTGCTCCACTTGCAAATCCAATAAAGCACAAGCCAACGCGGAAATCGCGCCATTGTGAGCAACCAACAACACCCCACCGTCGTCCCAGTCGGAATACTCTTCCATCAGCTCGTCGACAACCGGACGGATACGCTTGGACACATCCACGCGAGATTCACCTCCCGGTGGAGTCCAGCGAGCATCATTGCGCCATTGCGCACGCGCTCCCGGATACTGCTCGTCAACCTCGGTACGAGCCAGACCTTGCCAGTCACCCAAATGAGTCTCGCGCAAGCGTTTATCGGTAGTGACTTCCAGCCCCAAACGATCAGCAATATGACCGGCAGTGGTGGCCGCACGGCTTAAATCTGAAGCAACGATACGCGTGATGCGGACGTCGGCAAGCGACTCCGCTGCCTGGCGTGCCTGGGCATGCCCGCGTTCAGAAAGCTCGGTGTCCAACTGGCCCTGCATCCGCCCGCTGGCGTTGTAGGTCGTCTCACCATGGCGGACGAGATACAGAGAGCGGGTCATGAGCGCTCCTCGCCCACCACCGGAATATCATCGATAGCCTGGGCAGAACGCACCTGCGCACCGTCGAACTCAGAATAAGTACCCGGACGTGAATATTCCACGCCATCGACTTCTACCAGTGGGCAATCGCCATACAAGCGGTCCAGGCCATAAAAATCGCGTTCATCATTGTGCTGGACGTGCACGACAATATCGCCATAATCCAGCAACACCCAGCGATAATCACGCTGGCCTTCCCGACGCAACGGCTTCCGGCCAGCGTCTTTCAGGTCTTCTTCAATCTCGTCGACGACAGCCTTAACCGCGCGCTCCGTATCCGCCGAAGCAATAATGAACACCTCGGTAATGCCCAGGACATCAGAAACGTCCATGGCAACGATATTGGCCGCAGATTTCTCATCAGCGGCGCGAACGGCCACACTCGTGAGTTCGCGAGCGGTATCAGTAGCGGTCAATGCGCACCTTCCTCTTTCTGGCAATAATTTCTTCTGACAGTAGTTAGCTCTGGCAGTAGCTTGTTCTGGCAGTAGCTTGTTTTGGGAATAACTTGTTTTTGACAGCGCACAGCTTCGTGGACTGTGCAGTGAGCGCCAAAGTTGGTCAAGCCCATGAATGGTCTAGTCACAGTTTCGCACGAACTAGCCGGTTTGGGCTAGTTTTCCGCATATAAATTGTTCTTCGAGATATACTGCACCACCCCATCCGGAACCAAATACCACACCGGGCGGCCCTGTCCAGCGCGCTCGCGGATATCGGTAGACGAGATCGCAAGCGCCGGTACATCCACCAAATCTATGCGACGCTCATGAATATCCGGCAGCATCGCCTCAGACAACTCGTAGCCCGGGCGGGTTACCGCCACAAAACGCGCCATCTCGAACATCTCCTCCCACTTATGCCACGACACGATATTCGCCATGGCATCAGCACCCGTGATAAAAAACAGCTCGGCTTCCGGGTATTTTTCCCGCAAATCCCGCAGCGTATCGACGGTATAGGTAGCGCCAACACGGTCAATATCGACGCGGCTCACCCCAAAGCGCGGATTCGACGCAGTAGCAATCACCGTCATCAAATACCGCGCCTCTGCCGGGGTGACTTGCTTATCTGCTTTTTGCCAGGGCTGACCAGTAGGCACGAACAAGACGGTGTCCAAACAAAACTGGTCCGCCACCTCACTTGCAGCAACCAAGTGACCGTTGTGGATCGGATCAAAAGTACCGCCCATTACGCCAATGCGCTGACGGGAACCGGGCATGCTAGCACGACAAACACCGCGATTATGAGGTTTAGCCATGCACAATCCATTCTGCTAATTCATCGACCACGAGGCCATCGTTCGGATAATCAATGAGGAAATAATCACCGTGAATACCAGCTTCATCCCGCAAGGCAGCTACTGCAGAGTGCGGGGTGAGATCACAGGCGAAATCATCAGTCATACAGTAATTAATGCGCCGCACCGAAGCTAATTCCGGGCGTAACAACGGCGGCACCACTGCCGAACCAGCAATGAGCCCGTTACCAACCCGTGGACTGCCCACGATAGA
Organism: Corynebacterium sp. KPL1995; assembly: GCF_000477935.1. Classification (NCBI taxonomy): domain Bacteria; kingdom Bacillati; phylum Actinomycetota; class Actinomycetes; order Mycobacteriales; family Corynebacteriaceae; genus Corynebacterium; species Corynebacterium sp. KPL1995. The sequence continues at coordinate 106,196 of NZ_KI515715.1, forward strand.
AGGATCCTCAGCGCCTAATTGCGGATTTCCAATATAAACCGCCCCGCGTAATTGGTTTTTCTGGTGCAAATATTTTTCCAGGTGGCTGAGCACAATCGAACCTTGCGAATAACCAAACACAATATAATCCGGGTGGCAGCCTGTGGAATCCTCAAGCTCTTCCACGAAACCAGGTGCCTCGTCGATACCTGACCGCAAGCTCCCAACCACACCAGAAATTGCTTCATGCGCGATTACGCGCGGCGGGGTTTCCCGCAAAATTTCTCCAAGACTGGCGGAAAACTCGAACGCATTCGGATCACTACCGCGCTCAGCGAGCCCCGTGCAGCAGTAATCGCCAGCCTTGTTGCAGCACGGACTCGCAAGCATGAGGCAGTCATACCGGGAATTATTCCAGCTCACATAATCAAATGCGAGCTGACTTATGGGCGGGTGTGACCAGTGCCCTGCAAAATCCACTTGCTAGAGGTCAGCTCCGGCAAAGCCATGGGGCCGCGAGCGTGCAGTTTCTGGGTGGAAATGCCAATCTCTGCACCCATGCCGTAAACCTCACCATCGGTGAAGGCAGTGGATGCATTCAGCATCACTGCAGCGGCATCGACCTCATTGGCGAACTTCTGCAAAATATCTGCATCTTGCGCGGCAATACCTTCGGTATGTCCGGTGCTCCACTTCTGAATGTGCGCGATAGCACCATCGACACCACCGACAACCTTGGCGTTAATATCCATGGACAGGGATTCTTCTGCCCAATCTTCCTCAGTAGCTTGCACCGCGTTTTCCACACCGAAAGCGGAGAGCTCTTCTACATCACCATGAATAGTTACCGCAGCATCCTGTAGTGCGCGTACAACCTGTAGCTTGTCTTCATCGCTCAATGCGGAATCCAGCAGTACAGTCTCGGTGGAGTTACACACCGAGGTACGACGGGTCTTTCCGTTAACCACCATCGCGATGCCCTTGTCAAGATCTGCCGATTTATCAATATAAAAATGGCAGTTCCCAGTACCGGTTTCGATGGTCGGTACAGTAGCACCCAACACAACCGCGTTAATCAGGCCAGCACCACCACGTGGAATAACGAGATCCACAAGGCCACGAGCAGTAATCAGATCCTGCACGGAGTCACGGGTCTCACAAGGCAAAAGCTGCACGGCTTCACGTGGGTGACCCAATTTTTCCAGAGTGTCCTGCAAAAGTTCCACCAACTGCTTGTTGGACTCACGAGCGGACTTCGAACCGCGCAACAACGGCACATTACCTGACTTAATAGCCAGGCCAAATGCATCCACAGTGACGTTAGGACGAGCCTCATAGACCATGCCCATAACACCAAGCGGGACACGCACCTGCTTCATCTCAATGCCGTTGTCCATGGTGGAACCTTGCAGAATCTCGCCTACCGGATCCTGCAAGCCAGCGACCAGACGCAAGCCATTAGCGATACCCGCGATGCGCTCTTCATCCAAACGCAAGCGATCTAACAGCTGATCACTCAGGCCAGCTTCTTTACCATTGACGATATCGCGCTCATTAGCGCCAAGAATAATAGAAGTGTTATCCAGCAAATGCTGGGCCGCAGTTTCCAAAATTTCATTCTTCTGCGGAGTTGAAAGTTGGGCAATCACCGGGGCCACGTCCTTAGCGGCACGGGCCTTGGTGAGAACCTCTTCGCGCTCCTGGGCGCGTTCGGGCGACAAGTTTTCTGTAGCTTTGTCAGTCATGTCGCCCAGTATACGTATTTAACAGCCTGCTTCCAGGCTTAAATAAAACGGCTGTCCGGTTTAGTCGGCCGCTCAAATTATGAAGGCTGCTGAAATTAGTAGCCTGCTGCAACATCAACTTCCGTCGGCATCTTCTCGCCAGCCGCGAAAGCTTCCATATTTTTCAGCATGTGCGCGCCGATGCGCTTACGCACCGAATACAGCGGGTTCGCCAAATGTGGAGTGATGACGCATTCCGGCATCTTCCACAACGGGTGCCCATCCGGCAATGGTTCAGGTTCAGTGACATCCAAACCAGCACCAGCGATGACACCATCACGGAGCGCGTCGACAAGATCATCGGTGTTGACCAAAGGTCCACGACCCACATTCACGACGACGGCGCTATCTTTCATCTTCGCAAAAGCATTGGCATCCACAATATGGTGGGTTTCCTCGGTCAACGGCATCAGCAGCACAAAGTAGTCCGCGCGCGGCCACACCGAATCCAACTCAGTGCTTGGCACAGTCTCATCCGCACCTTCAACGGGGTTACCGGAGCGATTAACCGCAATAATCTCCGGGCCAAAGCCAGAGAGCATGTTAATTAATTCCGCGCCAATTCCACCCGCACCGATAATGGCAACGGTAGAATCTTCGCACAAAAATCGCGTCTTAGCTTCTAGCTCCTCCTGCAACCAAGTTTCCGCCTGCGTGGACGCTTTGTGTGCATGCAGTTGCGCCAAAAGAAGCGCAATCGCAGACTCTGCCACGGTCTTGTCGTACAGGCCGGCAGCATTTGCCCACCGGGCCGACGACGCCTTCATCTGGTCGACGAAAGCATCCACGCCGGCCAGGTGCAGCTGCACGAAACCAAGGGATTCTGGAATCTCCGGCAGCTCATCCGGCTTACCGTTAAACAACATGCAGTCCGCGTCGTCGATGTCGTCGACAAGCGTGTGGCCGGCGTCTTCTAGGGTCTTTTGTACTTTATCCCAGCTGTGCGGGTACATAAGAAACTTCATGGCCCCCAGGTTACCGGGATTTTCGGCGAAGCAACCAATCCTAGCTTCTTCGCCACAACTTCAAGACACCAGTTTTACAGACGCGAAGCGTAGTTCGAGAGGTAGTCAGCATGCACAACCGGACGTTGCATTTCCTCCGGCATGTCTTCGGTCTTCTTACCCATGATCGACTTCAACGCCGACGACGAGTAGTTGACCTCGCCACGGCCGACGACCTCAGAATTCGGTCCAACGATATCCACAATTTCACCGGCACGGAATTCACCATCAACATCGGTGATACCGACTGCCAGCAGCGAATTACCGCCACGAGTAACTGCCTTGAGCGCACCTTCGTCCAAACGCAAAGTTCCACCGGAATCGGCAGAATAGAGTGCCCAGAATTTCCAAGCGGACAAACGGCGTTCTTCACGAGTGTGGAATACGGTACCAACTCGGGCATCTTCCAACGCCGGGCCAATATTATCCGCCGACGTGAGCAGCACCGGCACGCCGCCGCGCGCTGCCAGGCGAGCTGCCGATACTTTCGAGGCCATTCCGCCAGTACCAACCTTGCCGCCGTCACCAGCGGCAACGCCTTTCAGGTCTTTACCAGTGACAACTTCGTCGACGAAGTTAGCATCTGGCTCCGCCGGATTCTTGTCGTACAAGCCATCGACGTCGGAAAGCAAAAATAGCGCATCCGCGCCAGTCAAGTGGGCCACGATTGCCGATAGGCGGTCGTTATCACCAAAACGCATTTCGGAGGTCGCCACCGTGTCGTTTTCATTCACGATCGGTACCGCACGCAAAATACGCAAACGATCGATAGTACGCTGCGCGTTCCGGGTGCGGTCGCGTCGGCCAGCATCCGAGGCAGTCAACAAAACCTGCCCGCACGTACGGTTGTAGCGGGCGAAAGAGCGCGACCACTCATAAGCCAAATGCACCTGGCCAACCGCAGCAGCTGCCTGCTTGGTGGCAAGATCCTGTGGGCGTTCCGTCAAGCCCAGCGGCTTCATGCCAGCGGCGACAGCTCCCGAAGAGACCACAATAACGTCGGAGACTTCCATACGCGCCTGCAACGCATCAACAATGTGATCGATCTTTTCCGGGGAGACGGAAAAATCATCCGTCAGCGAGGAAGAACCGATCTTGACGACGACGCGCTTGGCTTTCGTAATCTGCTCACGCAAAGCAGATTCGTGGCCCATGGCCAAGCTATCTTGTGCTTCTTCCGGCGGATCCGGGAACTTCGCTTCCGGCGAATTATCCTGGTACGGATCCAACGGGAGGTGGGCATGAATGTCACGGTCATGGGCGTTGTGAGGCATACTGCTTAGTCTACAAAAATCCGCGCGCGATCTCACCCATCACACGATCTGAATGTTTAACCCTGCCAACGCTCGCGATCTGATTGTTCTTCGTCGACGTCTCCATAAACCAGTTCGTCGATCAGGCCGCGTCGCGCCTGCGAAGCACGCTTACGCTCTGCCGCGGTAGCACGATCCGTGGTTTCCAATCGAGCATCACGTCCACGACCAGCCAAAGTTGGATCGCCGCCGATCATCGGTTCCCACTCGAAAGTGATCTCGCCGATGGTCACCGGGCAGCCTTCCACCGCGCCTCTGCGGAAAAGCTCTTGTTCCACACCGGCGCGAGCTAAACGGTCAGACAAATAACCAATCGCTTCGTCGTTTTCGAAGTCCGTCTGGGAAATCCAACGCTCAATCTTCTTGCCTTCGACGATGAAGCCACCTTCCACCTGTGGGTCTTCGCGCACTGTGAAATCAGCATGATGGCCGCCCTGTTTCGCACCACGCCCCATAACAGCCTGCGGGCGGATAACTTCTGGCGCCGGTTTTTCTTCTCCAACTGGGCGCTCTGCCCGGTCTGCATCCACAATTTCTGCGAGTTTATAGCGCAATGCATCCAAGCCCTGCCGCGCGACAGCTGAGATGATGAACACCGGCCAACCAAACTGGTCTTCCAGGTCCTCTTTGACAAATTCTGCCAACTCACGGGCTTCTGGCACATCGGCTTTATTAAGCACAATCACTCGTGGGCGTTGCATGATATCGCCCAAACCTGTGTCTTCTTCCAAAGCATCTTGATATTGCGCTAGTTCATGTTCCAAGGCTTCAATATCCGATACCGGATCACGACCTGGCTCAATAGAAGCCGTATCGACGATATGGGCTAGTACGGCGGTACGCTCAATGTGGCGCAAAAACTCCAGGCCCAGGCCTTTGCCCTGGGAAGCACCGGGAATTAGGCCGGGCACATCAGCGATAGTAAATACACTGTCACCAGCAGTAACCACCCCTAGGTTCGGGCTCAAAGTGGTGAATGGATAATCACCAATTTTCGGCTTTGCTGCAGACAGAACGGAAATCAGAGACGATTTACCGGCCGACGGGAAACCTACCAGCCCTACGTCGGCAACCGATTTCATTTCTAAAATCAGATCATGTTCCTCCCCGGGCTCGCCTTTCAGCGCGAAACCGGGCGCTTTCCGGGAGGCATTAGCAAGAGCCGCGTTACCCAGGCCGCCATATCCACCTTCCGCAGCCATGAACCGGGTGCCAATTGTGGTCAAGTCCGCCAGCATCTCGCCTTTCGCATTGCGCACGACCGTGCCCACGGGCACCTCCAAGACTAAGTCTTGGCCACGCTTACCCTGGCGATGATCTCCTTCACCGTTGCCGCCGCGTTCTGCCTTGATGTGCGGTCGGAAATGGAAATCTAACAGTGTGTGCACCTGGTTGGAGACTTCCAGGATAATGTCGCCACCATGGCCGCCATTACCGCCGTCGGGGCCACCGAGAGGTTTAAATTTTTCGCGGTGCACCGAGGCACAGCCGTGCCCGCCGTCGCCTGCAGATAGGTGCAGGGTTACTCGATCGATAAAACGAGACATGGCGCGGGCCCTTTCTAGAAAAATGTTGGCGGTGCGTTAGACCATTATTTAAGCAAAAAACGCGCAGCCCCACATTCAGGTGGGAACTGCGCGTTGGAACCGTGTCGGTTCCGACGAGAAGCTCAGGCTATTTATGCGCTGGCTTCTGCGGCTACTTCTTGTGCCGGAACGATGTTGACGACCCGACGTCCGCGCTTAACACCGAAGCTGACGGATCCAGCTTCGAGAGCGAACAAGGTATCGTCGCCACCACGGCCGACGTTCTCACCTGGGTGGAACTTGGTGCCACGCTGGCGAACGATGATCTCACCAGCGTTGACTTTCTGGCCGCCGAATCGCTTAACGCCGAGACGCTTGGCCTCGGAATCGCGACCGTTCGAGGTGGACGATGCGCCCTTCTTGTGTGCCATTGTGCTATCCCCTTAGTGCTTTACTTAATTCCGGTGATCTTGACGACGGTCAGTGGCTGACGATGGCCCTGACGACGCTTGTAACCAGTTTTGTTCTTGTACTTCAGGATCCGGATTTTTGGACCCTTGGTCTGTTCTACGATTTCAGCGTTGACAGATACACCGCTGAGCTCATCAGCCTTGGTCTTGACGGTTGCGCCATCGGCGAGCAGAACCGGGGTAAGAGCCACGGCATCGCCTGGCTCGCCCTCAAGCTTCTCAACCTTGACGAGGTCACCTTCAGCAACCTTGTACTGCTTTCCGCCGGTCTTGACGATCGCGTACATGGAGGGTTACCCCTTATCTATACTCGACTCGGAACATACCCACCGCACACTGCCAAACAGCCGCGGTGCGTAAGCCCCAAGATGGACTTTAATTACTTAAGCGTTACTTGCCACGCTATCCATGTGCCAACTAGATAGCCACCTAGATACGGCTATCTAGCAGCTGTCTGGATAATGATGCGCAGGCTCATAACAGCGACTGTCCAAGACTACCGTGCACACACCCAAAAAGACAAACCCAACTATTTCTTTATTGGGCGTCGCACAACCCGACGCCGCCGTGTGCTTTTGCACACAGCCGCGTCTTTAGCACTGCGTTGATGTTTCTCACCACCGGTGCGGTGCGTGCTATCACTCGCGTCGCCAGCCTGCTGCTGCGTCGCTGTCGCCTGCGAGTCATCGCCTGATTGGGAAGCCACCGCAGAAATCCGCCGCACTACTCGACGACGCTTCATAGACTTACGCACTGCCTCCTCAGCAGCCCCTACAGCCCCTGCAGCCCCTGCTGTTTCTGTAGCCTGTGCAACTGTGTCCTCGTGCTCCTTGCGGTTCGTGAGGATTCTCTTGGTCGGCGCTGTCTGATTGCTTCCCTGGGTGTCATCCCACCGGAAATCCGCCCTGCGCGGACGGTGATCAGAACGGGAATTACCACGAGTACGACGGCGGCGGCGCGGACTGGACTCAAACTCTGCAACCGCTTTCTCGTAGGCGTTCTTATCACCTACAGGTTGCGTGTCTCCGACGTTTTGCTTCTCAGCGCCGTTCTTTGCCTCAGCGCTGTTTTTTGCCTCAGTGTCGATTTGTTTCTCAGCGACGTTACGTGTCTTAGCGCCATCTTGTGCGGCAACCGAAGCTTGCGACACAACATCATGAGCACGCTTGTTCCTACGATTCTTGCCACGCTTAGCACGGCCAGATTTCGCCGAGCCAGTTGTTGGCTCATCCGAACGATCCGAAGTTCGAGCCTTTGGCTGTTGCTTGCCAATCACGCTAGCCGCCAAATTTTCAAATTCTGCGGCTGCAGCACGCTCTCGTTCGCGTTTGCTCTTCGGGCTCTCGTCCTCATGCACGTCTATTGAAGTCGACGCAGTCACGTCCTCATCATCAGCCGCATCCGCATCATCACTTGCGCTAGCACCATCCGCGCTAGCGTCAGAGCCTGCCAACAGTACACGATCACGACCATAGCCATTGTCTGGCTCATGATCGTGCGCCTGTGCCGCAATTTCGGCCTGTTTCATGGCATCAACAGGATCACTGTTGATCAGCACTCCCCTGCCCGAACACGTCGGGCAGTCCGCCGCATAAGCTTCCAATAAGCCGGTACCAATACGCTTTCGGGTAAGCTGCACCAAACCTAAGCTGGTGACTTCCGAAACTTGATGACGGCTACGATCCGAAGTCAAACGCTCTTTCAACCGACGCAACACCAGATCCTGGTTTTCTTCCAAGATCATGTCAATGAAGTCAATGACAATCATGCCACCCAAATCTCGCAAACGGATCTGGCGCACAATTTCGTCTACAGCTTCCAAGTTATTGCGCGTGACAGTCTCCTCCAGGTTACCGCCCTTGCGCTTACCAGTGAATTTCCCGGTATTAACGTCAATAACGATCATCGCTTCCGTCCGGTCGATGACCAACGAACCACCGGATGGCAACGGCACATTACGCGACAAGGCCACTTGGATCTGTTCATCAATGTGATACGCAGTAAAGGAATCCTGGTCGTTGAAAGCCTTTGGGTCGTGCTTTGTAATTCGCTTCAACAAATCCGGAGCCACGGACTTCACATAGGAGTAAATGACTTCATAGGCCCGATCACCGTCGACAATGAGCTCAGTGTAGTCCTCGTTAAACAGATCGCGAACCACCTTGACCAGCATATCTGGTTCTTCGAAGAGAGTTACTGGCTCGGTTGATGCAGACTGCATCTCATCTTCCATGCGCTGCTTAATATGCAGCCACTGGTTGTGCATGCGGTCCACATCAGCAGCAATGGCACGCTCCGGCACGCCTTCGGCAGCCGTGCGGATGATCGTGCCACCATCTTCCGGTACGACGCGCTCCAACATGTCTTTCAAGCGTTTCCGCTCTTCCGCCGGAAGTTTCCGTGAAATCCCAGCATTACGCCCGCCTGGCACATACACCAGGTACCGGCCAGAAAACGAGATATGCGCGGTCAGACGCGCGCCCTTATGGCCCAACGGGTCTTTCATGACCTGCACCAACACTTGGTCGCCAGGCTTCAAGGCCGCTTCAATACGACGCTGGTGTCCGCTGAGGCCGCGTGCTTTCCAATCAACTTCCCCGGCATAAAGGACTGCATTGCGTCCCTGCCCAATATCGATGAACGCTGCTTCCATGTTGCGTAACACGTTTTCGACGCGACCCAGGTAGATATTTCCGATCATGGAGCCTTGGTTTTCCGCATTGACAAAATGCTCGACCAACACGTCGTCTTCGAGCAGACCGAGTTGAGTAACCGTACCTGGCCCGTCCATGCGTGGACGCTCGCAGACAACCATTTTGCGCGTGATCGCTGCTCGACGCTCTTGGAATTCACTTTCGGAAACTATGCGTTCTGTCTTGCGGCTTTCTTCCCGCAGCTCGTTGCGACGACGGCGCTGTGCTTCCAGACGGTCGGAGCCGCGCAAACCACGTGGCTCGTCAATCTTTTCGACGGTGTGCTTGTTGTCCGCAGCTTTGTCTTTATTTTTGGCATCACCGGTGTTTTTCGCGTCACCAGAATTTTTTGCGTCGCCGGAATTTTTTGTGCTGGCAACTGCTTCTTCGACACTGCCCTGTGAACCTTCGTTCGAGGACTCCTGGGCACTCTCATCAAAACCGCCGTCTTTCTGGGAAGCGACGTTGCTTCCAGCAACATGGCGATTATCATCACCCTGATCAGCGTCAGCAGTCTGCACCGATTGCGCGCTACCACGCCCACGCGATCCGCCACGGCGACCACGGCGGCGTCGACCGCGGGAATTAGTGCTGCTCCCACCGCGATTATTCGTGGAGTTGTCGTTACGCACCGCGTCATCACCCGTTAGGCCATCACCCGTTAGATCATCGTTGCCCGCTAAGTCATCTCCCACCAGATCATCGGAAGCGACTGAGTTGGATGAATGAGCCGTCGCATCGCTTGCTGCGGTCCGCGCACCATTTCTCCTTACACCGCGCGAGGTTTTTCCAGCACGGTTACGTCCCCGGTTATCGCCGTTTTCTTCAGGTGCGCCAGTTGCATCCTCGGCTTCTTCCGTAGCGGCGATGATGTCGTCAATCTCAGATTCGGCAACGTCCGGACCGACATCCGGTGCACGGAATACTGGAACGTAGGCATTCATCCTCGGTTCTGCTGGGGCGGGCACATTCGGGGCTGGCTCAGGCTCATCAGCTACCGAAATGTTTGGCAGATCCGCAGCAACTTTTTGCACGATCTGGTTAATTTCATTTTCCACGTTTTTGCGCACCCGGTGGCGCAATTTCTCTTCCGCTTCGTGGTCTAGCGTCGAATCTGTTTGCTTTGGTTGCTTTGGTTGCTGTGCTTTCTTGCCATGCGTTTTTTCGCTCTTATCGGCCGTTTTGCCTTCGGCTTCGCTCTGTTCAGCCTTGCCAGCTGTGCCCGAATCGGGATTGCCCGAATCGGCTTTGCCTTTGCTCGCGATATAATCCAGTACGGCAGTGACCTCGTCCGGTGCCACATTCGACTGGGCACGCTTAGAAATCTGCAAATCCGCTAAAACTCCAATGAGCTCCCGCGAACTCAACCCTAGATTTTTCGCCAACGTATACACGCGGGTCTTTTCCGGCCATGCCGCGCTTGTCAGCGTCGAAGCTTTTTCAATTGTCTCTTTGGTGAAATTCACCGTTATCTTTTCTCCTGAGCTCGTCTTAAACCCCGGGCGCAGCCACCTGGCCGCTGCCGCGCAGGGCATCGAAAATATTCAAATATAAAGCCCACACCGGGCTCGTCATACAAAAACTGTGTGCCGTAACGTTCTTCCAACCGCACTCGCGGGAACAACACAGTTGGCATTATGTCACAGAATTCTTGCCGACGGATAGCCGCAAAGCACAACTTCGCCCACAGTTTCCTCCCGCTAGCTGCGTGCCATCTGAACAATCGAACTCGGCAACTCGGCGATTTTGATTAAAATAAGGACATGCTCAGTAGAAAGGGTCACCACCGTTCGATAACTACACAACTGCTTTTCAACGCTGGCGCCGCCGTGCCCGCAGGGCTTGGTTATTCGTTGATACTGCACGAGCACTGGTTAGCAGCAGTACTCTGCTTCGCCTGTGCCATCGGATCCGGTGTCTGGCTGTTCCGTGATTACCTAGTCTCCGTTTCCACCGAGGAATACCGGGACACCGATTACACCCCGCAGCAAAAACTCATGCTGTACCTTCCGATAGTCCCGTGGAGTGTCATTCTGCCGCTGCCAATTGCCCAATTAGACGGCGTTCTTCATCCAGCTGCCTCCATTGCTGTGACGGCGGCGGTGGCGACCATCGGCTTTGCTTTCCAGATCCTCGGCACCAATATCGGTCCGCGTCGCGTCGGCAAGCGTCGAATCCAACAGGCACTGCGAAAAAGCAATATGGAAGAAATCACCAGTGAGCGACTCGAACTGGTCGCACGACATCCGAAGGTACTGCGGGGCCTGGCGGCCGTCGGAGCCGGGGATAATGTGTTCATCAACGTCACAGAATTTGCAGGCGCCATCCACCGGGACACCGATGAAGTGATCACTGAGCTGGAAACACTGCGGAAAGCGCACCTGGTCGAGGCGAAGAAAATTACCGTGCGCGAGCAGCCGCACAAGTGGCAATATAGCTTAACCCCCGCCGGTATTCGGTGCTTGCAGCACTACCGGCAGGGGCGTTAGCGAAGTTCGGTGTTACAGGGATTGCGGTTGCGCTCCCGCTAGCACGGGGTTTGTTAGCACGGAGGTGAGCAGCGCTCAGCGCCACCCTTGGCATAGACGCTGGCGGCAATCCCTAGCTACGGTCATGTGTCTTTTTTACAAATAGTGCTACGAAATCGCCGGTTTTGCGGCCACTATTTGCAAAATTCGCACATAAACTGCGCCAGGTTATATAAGTGCGCGGAACGAGCGCACCGAGTGGAGACAGATTCTTGGAACCAGATCCCGCTGCTTACAGGTTCGGGAACCAGATCCCGATCTCGCGCTCTGCGGATTCTGGGGAATCAGAACCGTGGACGACGTTTTCTGCAACGGACAACGCAAAATCACCGCGGATGGTGCCCGGGGTGGCCTTACCGACGGGATCGGTGCCGCCAGCCAGCTGGCGCCATGCGTCAATGGCGCGGTCGCCTTCCACGATGCCAGCGATCAAGGGCGCGGAAGTGATGAAATCCACCAGCTCACCGAAAAATGGCTTATCGGCGTGCTCAGCGTAGTGCTTTTCTGCGGTTTCGCGGTCTGCCACACGCAAATCGAGTTCTGCCAGACGCAGTCCCTTGCGCTCAATGCGGGAGATGATCTCTCCCACGTGGCCATTCTGTACACCGTCAGGTTTGATCAAAATCAGAGTACGTTCAGTCATGGTCTCTAGTTTACAACTTGTTTCAATGAAAACTTCTTCGGTCTAGCACTTCCCAGCCGACACCAAGCACCGGAAATTCCACGACTAGCGCAGCTAGTCTGTACCCAAATGCTGACCACTAGCGCAGTTAGTCCGTGCCCAAATGCTGACCACTAGCGCAGTTAGTCCGTGCCCAAATGCTGAGTGGTTAGCAAGCCACGCCGCATGCGTTCCAACAACATCGAGCGCAAATACAGCATGAACGCCCAGACAGCAATGAACAACAGCATGATGACGCCGATGGACCAGTGGATGAAGAACGTCAACAACCCGAGCGCTTGCAGCACCAGAATCATGGGGATAGCCCAGGACTTGCGCACGAAAAAGACTGCGAGCACATGCAAAGCCCCGAGCACCGTTACCGCAACCCAGTTCGGCGTCGTCCAATACACGCCACCATCAATTTTTAAAATGACGGTAAGACCCAAAAAGATACTGATCGCTTGCATGATCAGCGTGCCCGACATCATGCCGGCCAGCCCACGCATGGGGTCTTTTACCGGCGCTTTGCCTGGGCCCAATGGGCCGTACTCGGCAGCGCGGCTGCCAGCCGCCCCAGTAACGCGGCGGGCACTATCCTCGCGGGCGCTACCCTGCCGGCCACTATCCTGCCGGGCTTTGTCGCGGCTGTCGCGGCGGTCACGGCGGTTATTGTCGTGGCGGGAATTCTGATCTGTCACGACGGTTCCTTTCCAAATAGCGTGCGGGCTTCCCCAGCGGTAACCACCGAGCCGGTGATCACGATGCCAGAGCCCGATTGCACCTCGGCATCTTCTGCCAATTCCACGGCCAGCGCGTAGGCACCAGGCAGGTCGTCGATAGTGTGCACGCGCTCTTCACCAAAGATTTCCACGGCGTATTCCGCCAGCGTATATGCGTCCAGAGCTCGCGGAGAGCTGTTTTGACTAATAACCACTTCATCCAGGTGCGGTTCCAAAGCCAGCAATACGCCCTTGGCATCTTTGTCGTCGAATACGGCTACTACGCCGATGAGACGCTGGAAATTAAAATCACGCGAGAGCGCCGCACCCAGTGCCTGCGCACCATGTGGATTGTGCGCTACATCGATGAACGTAGTCGGCGAGGTGCGCACGCGTTCTAAACGGCCCGGCACCGACACGGTGCGGAAGCCTTCCCGCACAGTATCCAGGTCAAGCCCGTGCCCGGCGCGAGCTCCAAAGAACGCTTCTACCGCTGCCAGTGCGCACGAGGCGTTCGCTGCCATGTGACTACCCGAAAGAGGGATGAAGATCTCTGGGTATTCCCCACCAAGCCCGCGCAGGTGCAATTGCTGCCCACCTACAGCGACGGAGGTTTCCAGCACCCCAAATTCGCTGTTATAGCGCGCTACACCGGCTTCCACTTCGACGGCACGGCGCAGAATCACGTCCATGGCTTTCGAGTCTTGTTCTCCGATGATCGCGATGTTCTCGGAGGGCTTCAACACGTCGTCCAGGTCATCACGTTGTTTGATGATCCCGGCTTTTTCCGCCGCGATTTCTTCGATGGTCTCACCCAGGTAGTTCTGGTGGTCCAAGCCCACCGGCATGACGACGGAAACTTCCGGGTTCACCACGTTGGTGGAATCCCAGGTCCCTCCCAGGCCAACTTCCACCACCGCGACTTCCACCGGAGCATCCGCAAACGCGGCATAAGCCATGGCAGTCAGGATCTCGAATTTGGATAAGCGCACGTCGAAATGCGCATCGGTCATCTGCACAAACGGCTCAATTTCTTCCCATTGGCGCACGTATTCCCGCGCAGGAATCGGGTTACCGTCCAAGCAGATGCGCTCGGTAACCGTCTGTAAATGCGGCGAGGTGAACATGCCAGTGCGCCGATGAAAACCACGCAGTAGCGAATCAATCATGCGCACCGTCGAGCTTTTACCGTTGGTACCCGCGACGTGGATAACGTGGAAGTTTTCTTGCGGGTTGCCCAATAAATCCAGCAGGTACTCTATGCGTTCCAGGCTCGGATCGATCTTCGTTTCTGGCCAGCGGGTATCGAGTTCCGCTTCCACCGCAGCCAGCGCGCTGAGTTCTTCTGGCGTGGCTTGCAGCGGGGCTGGCGCGTTGCGTTCTTCATCCGGCAATCCCAGGTTGAGTTTCAACCCGTGCTCGTCGACTTCCACCGCATCGCCGGCCAAGGCGGCGAGGTCCTGATCTAACTCGCTGCTCTCGGAATGGTCTGTGTGTTGGTGACCATTGCCTGTGTTCTGGCGCTCATGGTCTGCGTGTTGACGATCATGGTCTGCGTGTTCGTTTTCTGTCACTAGCCTAGTGCCTCCAGACGCGCGCCGATGCGGTCAACTTCTTCTTGTGCCAGCTGTTGGCGGTCTTTGATCTTGTCGACGACATCTTGTGGTGCCCTGGCCAAGAATTTCTCGTTTTGCAGCTGGCCACTGGTCTGGGCCAGTTCCTTTTCTGCCTTTTTCAGGTCCTTCTGCAGTCGGGCACGTTCTGCTGCCACGTCCACGGCACCAGAGGTATCCACCGCAATGGTGATCGTGGCCTGGCTGAGACGCACCTCAACGGAAGCAGACTCGGTGAAATCTGCGCCTGGTTCTTCCACGTTTGCCAGGTTGCGCACCAGGTTTTCCTGTCCAACCAAGTCGGCAGCAGCAAAATCCAGCTTTCCGGGAATCTTCTGCGACGGCTTCACGCCCTGGTCCGCACGGAAGCGACGCAGCTCGGTAATCAATACCTCGGCATCGGCAATGCGACGTGCAGCAACCTCATCAACCGCGACCCCACCGTTGGTATCAGCTGCGGTAGGCCAATCTGCTACCACCAGAGATTCGCCACCGGTCAGCGCCTTCCACGTCACTTCGGTCACAAACGGCATGGTTGGGTGCAGCAAGCGCAGCACCACGTCCAGCACCCGTCCCAGCACGATCTGGGTATTCCGGCCTTGGGCAGACTCCCCCTCGCGTGGGATCTGGGTTTTGGCGATCTCGACGTACCAGTCGCACAGCTCACCCCAGGCGAAGTGGTAGAGCAGCTCGTTGGCTTTCGCGAATTGGTAGTCGTCCAGATACTTGTCTACCTGCGCGCGTACTTGTTCGGTGCGGTCCAAGATCCAGCGGTCGGCGTCGGTAAGCTCACTGCGCTCGGGCAGCTCGCCCATACCCGCACCGTTCATCAACGCGAACTTGGTGGCGTTAAACAATTTGGTGGCAAAGCGCTTCGAAGCCTCTGCGGCCTCATCACCCACCGGCAGATCCACGCCTGGGTTTGCGCCACGCGCCAAGGTAAAGCGCAAAGCGTCGGCGCCGTAATCGCGTACCCAGTCCATTGGGTCAATGCCGTTGCCCAGTGACTTCGACATCTTGCGGCCGTGCTCATCACGAACCAAACCATGCAGGTAGAGATCCTTGAACGGCACCTGTGGCCGGCCGTCAGCAGCCGTGCCGAAGGTTTCCGGGTCCTGTTGAGCTGCGAAGGTGCCGAACATCATCATGCGGGCAACCCAGAAGAACAAGATGTCGTAGGCGGTGACCAGCACCGAGGTTGGGAAATAGCGCTCCAGGTCAGCGGTTTTATCTGGCCAGCCCATCGTGGAAAATGGCCACAGTGCAGAGCTAAACCACGTATCCAATACGTCGGGGTCTTGCTCATAGCCTTCTGGGGCTTGCTCATCAGGGCCGACGCAGACGATGTCACGCTCGCCGTTTTCATCTTCTGGCCCGTACCAGATCGGAATGCGGTGGCCCCACCACAACTGGCGCGAGATAGTCCAGTCGTGCATGTCATCAACCCAATCGAAGTAGCGCGGCTCCATCGACGTCGGGTGAATCTTGGTATCGCCTTCACGCACGGCATCACCAGCCATCTGTGCTAGCTTGTCCACCTTCACAAACCACTGCAGCGACAAACGCGGCTCAATCGGTTCCCCGCTACGCTCTGAATGACCCACCGAGTGCGTATACGGGCGCTTCTCCGCAACGATGCGGCCTTGCTCCGCCAAAGCCTCACGCACTTTTACGCGGGCTTCTTCACGGCTCAACCCATCAAACTGGGTACCGGTACCAGCGATATGGCCGGTGGTATCCATGACCGTGGGCATGTCCAGGTTGTGACGCAAGCCCATCGCATAGTCATTCGGATCATGCGCCGGGGTGATCTTCACAGCACCGGAACCGAATTCTGGATCTACGTAGTCGTCGGCGATGACTTCCAGCTCCAGATCGTCCCGGAATGGGTGCGGGAACTTCTTGCCCACTAGGTGGGTATAGCGCTCATCATCCGGGTGTACGGCCACGGCGACGTCGCCAAGCATGGTTTCTACACGGGTAGTGGCGACGATGACGTGATCTTCGTCGTCGGCAAGCGAGCCATAACGCAGCGAAACCAGCTCACCGTCGACGTCTTTGTGTACGACCTCGATGTCACTGACCGCTGTTTCCAGCACCGGCGACCAGTTAACCAAGCGGTGCGCACGGTAAATCATGCCCGCGTCAAACATCTGCTTGAAAATGTGCTGCACGGCGCGCGAGAGCCCCTCATCCAGGGTGAAGCGCTCGCGCGACCAGTCGACGGAGTCACCAATCGCACGCATCTGCTGTTGGATGGTGCCGCCGTATTCTTCCTTCCATTCCCAAACCTTGGCAATGAAATCTTCCCGCGAGTAATCCCAGCGAGATTTGCCTTCCTGCTCGCGCAGCTTAGCTTCCACCTTCGTCTGGGTAGCAATGCCTGCGTGATCCGAACCCGGCAACCACAGCGTGGAAAAACCCTGCATGCGCTTGCGACGGATAATCGAATCCATCAACGTGTGATCCAACGCATGCCCCATATGCAATTGTCCGGTGACATTCGGTGGCGGCAAAACCACGGAATAAGCAGGCTTGTCCGCATCTTCGTCCGGGCGGAAATAGCCCTTCGACTCCCAAGCGTCGTAAAGATCTTTCTCTACCTCGCCCGGCTGCCAGTTCTTCGCAAGCAGATCGCTACGGTCGCGACCCGGCGCGGCATCGGTTGCGGAATTACGGTCATCTGGGTTTTGCTGGTTCTCCGTCATCACGGCGCCTATTCTAGCGCCCACCCGCAACCTGGGCCGCAGCGCTACAGGAGTTGCCCAGCAGATCCCCAGTAATAATCCGCCACACTGCTAAAATCCGGCCTATGTCTACCCAACCGTCTCTCCCTGCAAAACGTCTGCGCACCCATTATTTTTCCCGCGCAAAAGCCAACGGCACCCCTTTCACTGCACTGACCAGCTACGATAGCCTCACCGCCAGCATTTTCGACGACGCCGAGATTGATCTGCTGCTGGTGGGAGATTCCGCGGCCAACGTCGTGTTCGGGCACAGCTCCACTTTGCCGATCACCACCGAGGAGCTCATCAGCCTGTCCGCTGCGGTGGTGCGCTCTACCCGCCGCTCATTCGTTGTCGCCGATTTGCCCTTTGGCAGTTATGAGACTTCGCCAGCCCAAGCCGTGGATACCGCGGTGCGGTTTATGAAAGAGGCCGGCGTGCAGGCGGTAAAAATCGAAGGTGGTGTGGAAATAGCTCCGACCATCAAAGCGCTTGTCGACGCCGGCATTCCGGTGTGTGCACACATTGGTTTTACCCCGCAAGCCGAACACGCGCTCGGCGGCTACCGGGTACAAGGCCGTGGTGAGGCCGCCGCGCAGCTGCACGCCGACGCACAGGCCGTGGCAGAAGCGGGGGCTTTCGCCGTCGTCATGGAAATGGTACCCAGCCAACTGGCTGCTCAGATCACCCGTGACTGCCCTATTCCTACCATCGGCATCGGTGCAGGTAACGAGTGCGACGGCCAGATCCTGGTCTGGACTGATGCCTTCGGTCTGGGCGCTGGGACGCCACCGCGATTCGTGCGCCAGTACGCCAATCTTGCCGACGAGCTGCGTAAAGGTGCTCGTGCTTACCGCGAGGATGTTGCAGCCCGTACGTTCCCGAATGACGCCGAATCATTTAGTGACGAGAATTAAATGCAGGTCTTCCACACTATCTCTGACGTACGCGAGTTTTGCGCAAAAGCACGCTCGGCTCCCACGGTGGGCACAGCTTCCACTGCAGGCTCGACTCCCACGGTGGGCTTGGTTCCCACGATGGGCGCACTGCACGACGGGCATGCCAGTCTGGTGCGCGCCGCACGCGCCGACAACGACATCGTCGTCGCATCAGTATTCGTTAACCCACTGCAGTTCACCGACCTGGGTGATTGCGACGACTACCGCAACTACCCGCGAAACCTGGAACAAGACGCAGAATTCCTACGCACGCTCGGCGTCGATGCGGTCTTTGCTCCCAGTGTCGACGAAATGTACCCGGGTTTTTCTGCATCTCCAGACCAGCACCCACAAATCTGGGTACGCACTGGCCGCATGGGCGAGATTCTAGAAGGCGCCTCCCGGCCTGGACATTTTGATGGAGTCGCAACCGTCGTCGCCAAACTGTTTCAGATCATCCAGCCAGACCGGGCCTATTTCGGGCGCAAAGATGCCCAACAGCTGGCGATAATCCAAGCCATGGTGCGGGATCTGGATATTCCGGTGACTATTCACGGTCTTCCCATAGTGCGCGGTGTAGACGGGGTGGCAGAATCCAGTCGCAACTTACGCTTAAGCGCGCCACAGCGACGCGCTGCCCAAGCCCTATCTCAAACCTTATTTGGGCTTCGCGACGGCGAATTCACTAGCGTAGAAGCAGCTAGAGACCATCTAGCAAGTTGCGCAGGGGTGGAGCTAGATTATTTCCGTGTTGTCGACCCAGCAAATTTACGGGACGTTCCTGCCGATACCCGCCCAGCGCTAGCCTTGACCGCAGCCTGGGTAGGCCCGGTTCGTTTGATCGATAACTTGGCTTTGGAGACGTATGAATAATCGCGACGATTCCGCAGAGCTGTCTGCCATCATCAGCGAATTTCTCCGCAATGGTTACGAGCACGCAGATTTTTCGTGGCTCGTGAATTCAGCTGCCGAAGGGAATGCAGACGCAACCGGGGTGGCGGGTGACAAAATAGCCCGGGAAAAACCAGCCAGTAACGAAACAAACGTCGACAAGCACGAGTTATATGCCCAGGCCATCACAGCCTGCATGGAAGCGATTACGCCCCCGGCAGAAGCACTCAATGTCGATTCACCTGTGCCCGCAGAATGCATGGCACACATTGTCTCCGCCCTGTTTACCCAGTTAGACACGCACCGCGAGGCTGTCGCCTTGTTAGCCGCAGATTCCCTACACCCGGTGCTAGAAACCGGAACTACCACCACCATGATGGAATCATCGGAGCTTGGGCTACACCTGGACCGGGTATTGCTACGTGGCCAAGAAGCCGGCGCGTTTCGGCCCGGTATTTCTGCCAACGATGTGTTTTACATAATCATCTCGCTGAGCTTGTTCCGGCTCAATCACCGGCACCTGATGGCCACAACTGCCCAGGTCGATACGCTTTCAGCAAGCAATTCGGTGGGAATTCGGCGACTCGTCATCGATGCTGTGTTGTCGTTTTTGACCTCGAATATCGAAGATTCCGAGCACGAATCCTATCTATTCACCAGCGACGAAGAACACGACGGTGGCGGGCTCGGGGTGTACTGGGACTAAACCCAGCCACAGCCTAGCCCTAGCTGCAGGCCGCAATTTGAGCCCCTACCCCAGGGCATAGTCCGAGCCCAGCCCGGGCGCGGTTTTGCGCTAGGACTGGTGCTTGCTATGCCGATTGCATGTTTTCGGAATAACGCAGTTCGGGATCATCGTCGCCACGTACCGCGGCAGCAGTGACAACCACCTGGTTGATGTCTTCCCGATCCGGCAAATCGTACATCACGGGAACCAACAGGTCCTCCAAAATCGCGCGCAAGCCACGGGCACCAGTGCCGCGGTCAATCGCCAAATCTGCGATTTCCCCTAAGGCGTCGTCGTCGAAGATCAGCTCGGCACCGTCCATAGCGAACAAACTCCGGTACTGCTTAACCAACGAGTTCTTCGGCTCAGTGAGCACCTGTACCAACGATGCACGATCCAGGTTTTCCACCGTAGCTACCACCGGAAGGCGGCCAATAAACTCTGGAATCAGGCCGAATTTCACCAGATCAGCGGTACGCACCTGCGAGAACAACGCCGCGTTGTCGGTGTCTTTGCGGGAGTCGATCTCTGCGCCAAAGCCCAAACCTTTCTTGCCGACGCGCTCCGCGATTACTTTGTCCAGGCCATCGAAAGCGCCCGCAACAATGAACAACACATTGGACGTATCCAACTGAATAAATTCCTGGTTGGGATGTTTACGCCCACCCTGCGGTGGGATGGAAGCGGTCGTGCCTTCCAAGATCTTCAGCAACGCCTGTTGCACGCCTTCACCTGACACATCTCGGGTGATCGAAGGGTTTTCGCTCTTGCGCGAAATCTTGTCAATCTCGTCGACGTAAATAATGCCACGCTGCGCGCGCTCCACATCAAAATCGGCAGCTTGCAACAACTTCAGCAGGATATTTTCTACGTCTTCACCGACGTAGCCAGCTTCCGTTAACGAAGTAGCGTCCGCAATCGCGAATGGCACATCCAGCATGCGTGCCAGCGTTTGTGCCAGGTAGGTTTTGCCCGAACCGGTAGGGCCCAACATCAAGATATTGGATTTCGCAATCTCAACTTCTTCATCCGCATGGATGGAATCGGCCCGCCCGCCATATTTCGGGCCCGAGGTTTTCTGTCCCCCACCGGCACCGCTGTGGGTAAATTCGTCGGCGCGCATGCGCTTGTAATGGTTATAAACTGCCACCGACAGGATGCGTTTGGCCTGGTTTTGGCCAATGACATAGTTATCCAGGAACGCAGAAATTTCCGACGGCCGTGGCAGGCGCTTGGCATCGTCGGATTCCTGTGCGCCCGGCTCGTTAGCGATTTCTTCTTCGATGATCTCGTTGCACAGTTCAATGCACTCGTTGCAGATATACACACCGCCACCGGCGATGAGTTTTTTCACCTGTTTTTGGCTCTTCCCACAGAAGGAACACTTCAGCAGATCAGCGCTTTCTTGCATACGTGCCATAGGATCTTTTACGTACTTCTCGTTTCGCGGTCGTGGACAGGTGCGTGAGGATATTTCTGGCGCCACAAGGCAGCCAGATTATTGTCTCTAGTGTAATCACCATGCACCGTTTCGCTGGTAGCCACACGATGGTAGAGCCGATGCCACCAGTCCGAACTCATGATGCAAAACTTACTGTATGGCTACTCCCCGCACCGCTTTCGATATTGGCCCTGCTGCCGGCACTGATTCTGCTGCTGGTTCTGCTTCTGCCGCCGACACTGCTTCTATCGAACACGATGCACACTCTGCACACGATGCACGTTTTTTGCCTACACTCTTGCGGCGAATCCGGCGTGCCATGGGCGACGATTCCGTCGAACTCACCACCCTACGAATCTGCTGCACCGCAATGGCGGTCGCGCTGTTGGTCTACCTGGGATTGCAATACGTCACCTATGGCTCCAACTACATCGGCGACTGGTACGGCTACCTCATAAGTATCGGGCTGGCCCTGAGCGGGATATTCATGCTGGCATCGGCAATCGTCGGCAAGCTGGTCTGGTTGCGTTATTCCCTGTATACCAATGCACTCGTGCTGTTGGTAGCTACCCTGGCGTTTCCTGTGGCGTATTACACTATGCCCGACCTGGGTCCTGCGGTGCTGCGGTTTACCGATTTCACCGGCGTTTTGGCCATCAGTGTGGTTTTGCTCTCCCCGACTAGACGAGCGGTACTGGTTGCAATCTTGATTCAGGTCTTCCCCAGTGCATTACATTCCCTCGTCTACGGGCGCACGAGTATTCCAGAGCTGTTAGCGATCACAGGGTTTGCGGTACTCATGAACTTGATTCCGTTTGTGCTGGGGGCAGTTACGTTGATGCGCGTTGCACGCACTATCGACGAGACTGAACAGAAGGTGCAGGATTCTTTGGCTGAATCCGAGTCCAAGCATGCAGCAATTGCCGAGCGCAAACGCCTCAATGGTCTGGTCCATGACCATATTTTGGGTTCGCTCTCAGCCATCGCCCGCGGGCAAAATATGCAGGCCGACGCCGTACGTTCGTTGCCTTCTCGCCCCGCGACTGGCGAAGACATTACGCTGCAACAATTGCTTGCCGACGTCACCTGCAGCGTGCAGGATCTCACCCCAAATTGCTCCATCACAATCAATGGGCAAGACGCACACAATGGCAGTTCCGACCTTGGTTTTTCTACGATCAAAGATTCTGCAGCCGAAGCCATCCGTTTGTCTGTCACTGAAGCTGCACGTAATTCCCGGAAGCATGCTGGCGACTCGTGTCAACGTAGCTGCGCTATCAACATCACCGATGGTGAGCTGGTTTTTGAATTTTCTGACGACGGTCGCGGTTTCGATATGGCAACGCGTAATCCGCAACGGGCGGGCATCAACGTATCGATTTTGCACCGCATGCGCAGTATTGATGGCGGCGATGCCCAGATTGTCTCTTCGCCTGACAACGGCACAACCGTCACCGTGCGCTGGTGCTTGCGCACCGCAGAATCCCAATTCAATGAGCGCATGGCAGCACAAGCAAATGATTTTTCCGAAGATCAGCTCACAGCCGCAAAGTTAGAGCAACAGCTACTGCAGCCAGCACAAGTTTCCCGATCATGGGCTTGGCCATACCTAATTCTGGCCGTCATCAGCATCGTTTCTGCAGTGTGGGTGAACTCCGGCGAGTTCCTGATGGCGATCCCAGCAGCCGCCGTCGCCATTGCTACTTTAGCCCTGCTTGTCTTAGACAGCTCACCCCATATTGACGGCACCAAACGCTTCGTCTTCACGGTCGGTTTTCTTATGTTAGGTCCGTTAAGCATGTTGCAGCGCGTCGATTATGCGGCTGGCCGAGAAAATTTGTGGGCGTTGTCGATCATTAGCTTGCTCTGTTGCATTCTGATTTTGCGCGGGCAAATCTTGTGGGGAGCCGGCTGCTTCGTTGCCAGCGCGGCGTTAATGAAAGCCTGCACCTTGCTCACCGCCGGTGCAATTGCCAGCCCACCTCTGGCAGATATTTTGGTGCAGGTAAATCTCGTCATGGCAGCCACGGTGGTTTTTCTTGCTACCAACACTTTGCTGAAGAACCTGCCCCGGCTGCGTATGGAAAAACGCACCGCCTATGCAGAGGCGGCACGGGTACGGCAGATTCAGTTAGTGCACAGACATTGGCATGAACGCATTGAGTTGCACGCGGCTCCGGTGTTTGAAGCTGTGCAGCATTTCCAGACTCCCCCACCGTTGTTGCGGGAAAGGGCCCGCCTAACAGAATTAGCGATCCGCGACATGCTGCGTGCGCCACTGTTGGATCGCCCCGAAATAAAAACTGCTGCTTGGGATGCACGGAAGGCCGGCGCTACGGTATTGCTGCTGGATGATCGGAGTGAACGCGATTCCAGCATGGTCGGCCGTAAATCCGATGGCCGAGATGTCGGCGCCGCGCTGGAACGGCTTGTGCCTTTGGTGCTGGAGCGTCTGAACTTCGCGGGACCAGACAAAGTAACCATCCGTATTTTGCCGCCTGGGCGCAAATATTTCGCCACGATCACCACCGACAGTACTGGGATTACCCGGGTGCCATTCCCGGAGGTCTACGACGGCTGAAAACCTGCTAGGCCCCCGCAATCCTGGCTCTCGGCGGTTAGATTACGAAGCACCCAAATGCGAGTGTTAGTGCGGGTCAGTCGGCCCGGGTAAGAATCCATCTTCTTGGGCACGCTGGTATAAATCCAGCTTCGTAAAGGTATCGCGTCCGACGCTCGAGTACTTCTGCCGAACGCGGTTTAAATAATCGTTAACCGTGTCTTGTTTCAAACCAGTCAAACGAGCAACTCGCTTCGCTGGCTCACCCGAAGCATATAATTCCAAGACTTCGCGCTGTCTATCGGAAAGGTCCACGGATTCAAGTAAAGGATCGCTATCCATCGCAGCGGCCATTTCCGTAGAGATCGTCGGGCACCCACCCAGAGTGCGACGAATAGCGGCCACAATTTCTTCCGATGGTTGTGTTTTGCTCAATACTTCCGCGACGCTGGTACTGAGTACTTGCCGCAGCAAATATGGGCTTTCCAAGGACGAGACCACAACGATATGCGGGGTGAGCTCTTCGATCTTTTCCACATTTTCTACCGGTCGACTATCATCCGATAAGCGAAGATCAAGCAGAACTAAGTCGACTTTCTTCTTTTTACCTAAGACACTGAGAAGTTGCGGCACGCTGGGTGCGCTGGCGATAACGGTGAAATCCGAATAACTACTAAGCATAGCCTCTAGGCCTTGCCGGGTTAGTTCGTGGTCTTCCACAATTGCTAAACGATAGGTCTTGGAACTAGAAGGTGTCATACCTGTTGCCCTGTGCCTTTGTGTGGTCGTTTCTCTAAGTGTGTATTAGGCGGATCATCGTGTCCGGTTTTTGGTTCACGGAAACCGGCGCTGGTGAAATGATTGCCCCCAACAGAGTTTAGAGGTGCTCACAGCAATCTACGAGTACGGCTGACACCACAGCTACCCCCATTTTTTGGGTGTAACACCCATGGGTTGTCTCAGGTGCGTAATACAGGCAAAGATCTACTACCCCAAAAGCGTGTTGGCCAAAATACAGCAGCACCCTCCCGTCGAGAAACGATCGGAAGGGTGCTGTCGTGCAGGTACTGTCGAAATTGAATGATCGGCAGATTTTAGTCGTGATTAGCCTTGCGGTAATCAAAGACACGATCGATAATTCCGTATTCCACGGCGTCTTCCGCGGTCAGAATCTTGTCACGGTCAGTATCAATGCGGATCTGTTCTGCGCTCCGGCCGGTGTGCTCTGCCAAAGTACGCTCCATCAAAGTACGCATACGCTCAATTTCGGCAGCCTGAATCTCCAAGTCAGAGACCTGTCCTTGCGTGCCCTGCGTAGCAGGCTGGTGAATCAGTACACGAGAGTTCGGCAACGCCGCGCGCTTGCCTGGTGCGCCCGCAGCCAGCAGCAATGCCGCCGCAGAAGCAGCCTGACCCAAGCACACCGTCTGCACATCACAGCGGACAAAACGCATGGTGTCATAAATCGCCGTCATAGCCGTGAAAGAACCACCTGGCGAGTTGATGTACATCGTGATGTCACGGTCGGGGTCCTGAGACTCCAGAACCAACAACTGCGCCATGATGTCGTTAGCTGCGGTGTCATCAACCTGGGACGCTAAGAAGATGATGCGCTCTTCAAACAGCTTGTTATACGGGTTAGTTTCCTTCGTGCCGTTCGCGGAATGCTCCAAGAACGACGGCAGCACGTACCGCGAAGTTGGCATCTGGGATTGGTTCAACATGAAAGTAGTTCTCCTCTTACCTGGTTCGTGGTTCGTGCTTAGTTAGTAACAGTGCCGCCCTGAGCAGCAGAAATGACATGGTCTACCATGCCGTATTCCAAAGCCTGCTGTGCGGTGAACCAACGGTCACGGTCGGAGTCCTTGGTGACCTGTTCAAAAGTCTGGCCAGTGTGCTCCGCAATCAGCTGTGCCATCTCACGCTTGGTCTGCGCGAATTGTTCTGCCTGAATCGCGATATCAGCGGCGGTACCACCAACACCGGCGGATGGCTGGTGCATCATGATGCGTGCGTGTGGCAAAGCAAAGCGCTTGCCCGGTGCACCGGCAGTGAGCAAAAACTGCCCCATGGAAGCTGCCAGCCCCATGCCGTACGTACGCACGTCACACGGCGAGTACTTCATGGTGTCGTAGATAGCCATGCCTGCGGTTACGGAACCGCCTGGGGAGTTGATGTAAAGAGAAATATCGCGGTTTGGATCCTCCGCGGAAAGCAACAAAATCTGTGCGCACAGCTTGTTGGCGATTTCATCATCCACCTGGGTACCCAGGAAGATAATGCGTTCACGCAACAAGCGCTCGTAGACAGAGTCGCCCAGGTTCATGCCCGTCGAACCTGCCTCGCTCGTAATTTTGTCAGACATTAGTGTTTCCAACTCCTGTTAGTCGTCGTACTCAATGACACCAGCGTACTCGCCGTCCGTAGGCCCGTCAGCTGTGTTCGCTGTCAGCGTTTACATGCACCGCACCTACGCAAAACCCGCCAAGCTCAGCTACGTTAGCCAAACCCGGCGGGTGTGGTTTTTCGAAGCATCATATGCTCCGAAAGTCACCGAGAGAGATTACTTCTCCTCGGAATTTTCCTGTGTCGCTGCAGCGTTGTCGGCACCTTCAGCACCTTCAGCGTTTTCTTCTTCACCGAAGTAGTCCTTTGGATCAACAGCATTGCCGTCGGTATCTTCTACCTGGACATTGCAGATAGCCATCGCCAGTGCCTTGCCGCGACGAACATCAGCGAACAAGTTTGGCAGCTGGTTAGCCTGCTGCAACTGCTGCATAAACTGTCCTGGCTCCATGCCATAGGAACGAGCGGTGAACATGATGTGCTCGGTGAGTTCTTCCTGGGAAACCTCCGGCTGCTCTTGCTCGGCAACCGCATCCAAGAACAACTGGGTACGTACAGAATCCTCGGCAGATTCCCGCGCTTCCTTGTCGAACTGCTCGCGGGAAGTTCCCTGTGCTTCCAAAAGCTGAGCCAGAGCCTTCTCGTCGCCACCAACCTGGCCAAGTACCTGGTGGTACTGGTTGTGCACCTGGTCGTCGACCACGGTCTTTGGAAGCTCGAATTCCACCTTTTCCAGAGCTGCCTTCAGCACCTCGTCGCGGATTTCTGCAGCCTGCTGGGCCTTCACGGATTCTTCAGCCTGCGTGCGGATAGCTTCACGCAACTCATCGGCAGTATCGAATTCCGAAGCCATCTGTGCAAAGTCATCGTCGAACTCAGGCAGCTTACGTTCCTGGGTCTTCTGTACGTGCACGGAAACTTCTGCTTCCTCGCCAGCATGCTCACCGGTCTGCAGCTTCGCGGTGAAGGTGTTGTCTTCGCCGGTCTTCATTCCACGCAAAGCGGTGTCCAATCCCTTGACCAGGTTTCCAGAACCGATCTGGTAGGACATGGACTCAACCTTAGCGTCTTCAATTTCTTCACCATCGATCTCTGCAGACAAGTCAATGACTGTAAAGTCGTTGGTCTTCAGCTGACGCTTGGTTTCCTTCAATTCGCCGAAACGATCGCGCAGCTGATCGATCTGCTCATCAGTAGCCTCATCCACGGACTTCAGCGGAGCAACGGAGACCTTGAACTTGGAGAAGTCTGGAACCTCAATATCTGGCTGAACATCAACTTCAGCAGTGAATTCTACGAATTCATTGTCCTCAATCTGCTTGATATCAACCTCAGGCTGACCGATTGGGTTGATGTCATTTTCCTTCATGGCCTGTTCATATTTAACCGGCAGCATGTCATTGACGACCTGCTCCAAAACAGGGCCACGGCCAAAACGCGCGTCGATCAGCTGACGGGGCGCTTTACCTTTACGGAAACCTGGGATAGACACCTGCTGCGCAATGGCCTTATAGGCTGCATCGATTTCCTTGTCGAGCTCAGAGAATGGGACATTCACGGTGAGCTTCACGCGGGTATCGCTCAGCTTGTCGACGGTTGTCTTCACGAGTAACTCTCCTGGTTTCTCATCGAGGGATAGTGCTAGTAATTATTTTATTAAACAGAGGCCCAAAGCACTCACAGCCTGGACCCCATTTGTCGGGGCGACAGGATTTGAACCTGCGACCTTCTACTCCCGAAGCAGATGCGCTACCAAGCTGCGCTACGCCCCGTGACCACTCACGTGCACCAAGTGCACATGAACACGCCCACAAAGTCTACCCGCCTTATTTTCGTCCCGCACAGCCGGGGTCGCCTATCCCATAGCCAGCAGGAGCCTTGGCGGGTTTTTGTTATGCAGAACACACGCTAGAGTGTTATTTATGACACAATTCGCGAGCGTTTCCTTGGCTTCCTCTGCAATCAACACCACGCCTAGTGCCATACCTGGTTCCCCCAACGACAACTATTCGCGACTACTCGCTCCGATCACCGTCGGCAAGAAGCGTTTCCGTAATCGCGCAATTATGGGGTCAATGCACACCGGCCTCGAAGACGACCCAGCGAATGCACCGAAATTAGCTGCGTATTTCGCCGAACGCGCACAAGGCGGCGCAGCAGCTGTGGTCACTGGCGGCTATTCCCCAAACCAGCTGGGAGTACTAAGCCCGTATGCACAACCATTCAATAATCACGAAATGGTGCAAGCACACAAGCAAGTCACCGCCGCCGTGCACGAACACGGCAGCCTGGCGTTTCTACAGCTACTGCACGCTGGCCGCTACGCCTTCCATATGGAATCAGTCAGCGCCAGTGCCACCCAGGCGCCGATCAGCCCTTTTCCGTCTCGTGCGCTTTCTGACGAAGAAGTTGCCCAGACCGTCCAAGATTTCGCGAATGCCGCCAAACTCGCCGCACAGGCCGGTTACGACGGCGTACAGATTATGGGTTCAGAAGGCTATTTGATTAACCAATTCCTCTCTTCACGCACCAACCAACGCGACGACCGCTGGGGCCAGCAACGCAGCCTTTTCGCCTTGGAAGTAGCACGGGCAGTGCGGAAAGCCGTGCCCGCAGATTTCCTGGTTGATTTCCGCATGAGCATGCTGGAATTGGTCGAAGAAGGCCAAACCCAAACCGAAATTCTAGAACTCGCACGTGGTTTGGAAGAAGCAGGCGTCGACATGCTCAGCACCGGTATCGGCTGGCATGAAGCTCAAGTGCCGACGGTCATTACCAGCGTGCCCCGCGCAGCCTTCAGCTGGGCCACCGCGCGAGTCAAAAAACACGTCAATATTCCGGTGATCTCATCCAACCGCATCAACACGCCAGAAGTCGCCGAACAAGTATTGGCCGGAACCTGGGACGATACCGGCGTGGAAACCGATTTCGTCTCGATGGCCCGGCCGTGGCTGGCGGATCCAGAATTCATCAACCGCGTGCAAGCTGGCCACGCAAACCAGATCAACCACTGCATTGCGTGTAACCAGTCCTGCCTGGACCATGTTTTTGAAAACAAACGCGCAACCTGTTTAGTTAACCCTCGCGCGGGCTACGAAACTCAACTGACCTTGCAGCCGATCAACGGTGGACACGTTGGTGCTGGCGAGCCTGCCGGTAAGGCGTACCCAGAAAAGGCTGCCCCGAAAGCAGCGGTCATCGGCGGCGGTGTCGCTGGCCTATTTGGTGCTGAAGCTTTGGCGAAACGCGGCTATTCCGTCGAGGTATTTGAGGCTGCCGATACCGTCGGTGGGCAATTCCGCTTGGCTATGCAGATCCCAGGAAAAGAAGAGTTCCACTATTCCCTGCAGTCAGTACTTGCCCGTTTGGATGCACAGAATGTAAAAATCACCGCCTCTACCCCAATGACCGCGCATGAAGCTTTCGCTGCAGGCTTCGACGAGGTAGTGATCGCCACTGGCGTGCGCCCGCGCATACCGGAGATTCCGGGCATCGAACAGGCCATGGCCGGCGAGTTCGACGTCGACGTCATCACCTACGCGGAATTGTTGTCCGGCGCCAAACAGGCAGGCAACAAGGTGGCAATTGCTGGTGCAGGTGGTATCGGTTTCGATGTTGCAGAGTATTTGGTGGAAGCTCCAACGTCCACAGATATCACAGCCGCAGATATCACAGCCGAGCCCACACCAGCGACCATCAACGAATGGGAATCTGCCTGGGGTGTAAGCCGCCGTGCAGATCTACCTGGCAATCTGGAACGCCCGCACCCGCCACGGGCGCAACGTGAGATCACGATGTTGCAACGCAAACCTTCCCCGCAGGGGCTGGGCCTCAACCGCACCACCGGTTGGGTGCACCGTATTTCCGTGGCCGCAGCCGGAGTAAAACAGGTCAGTGGTGTTGCCTATATGAAGATCGACAACGACGGGCTGCACCTGAACGTGCCAGTCAACGACGCGGCCAAGACCAGCAAGGCTATCCGGAAGGCACAGAAGGCGGGAGATAAAGCTAAGGTCGCCGAGCTGGAAGACGACCTGAAAAATAACCGCACCGACACCGTGCTGGACGTCGACACGATCGTGTTATGCACCGGCCAAGAGTCAGTCGTCGAAGCAGACTTCAAGAGCTTAACCGAGGACCAGCGCTCCCGCGTGCACGTCATTGGTGGCGCGGATGTTGCCGCTGAGCTAGACGCGGCACGGGCTATCCGCCAGGCCGTCGAACTCGCGTCTGAGCTGAAACGTTAAATAGTATGCGCTTACGGACGCGGAATATTGCGCAGGTTAGAGCGTGCCATCGACAGCATTTTGCCTACGCCGCCGTTGAGCACGGTGCGGCCAGCTGCCAAGGCGAAGCCCTTGAGCTGATCAAGTTCCAGTGTTGGTGGCATGGACAGCGCATTCGGGTCGGTGATGACGTCGATCAACACCGGACCGTCCATCTCCAGGGCCTCTTTTAGCTGCTGGCGCGCCTTCTTCGGGTCCGTGATGCGCACGGAAGGGATGCCCAGGGCTTCGGCAGCACCGGCGTAATCAACGCCATCGTGGTCGGTGCCGAACTCCGGCATGCCCTCGACCAGCATTTCCAGTTTCACCATGCCCAGCGAAGAGTTATTAAAGACCACGGTTTTCACCGGCAGATTGTTGCGACGTACGGTCAACAGCTCACCCATCAACATTGCCAAGCCACCATCACCAGAGAAGCTGACGACCTGACGGTTGCGGTCTGCTTGCTGCACGCCAATAGCTTGTGGCAGCGCGTTGGCCATGGTGCCGTGCTTCCAAGAACCAATCACGCGGTTACGGCCAGTGGGGTTAATATAACGAGCCGCCCACACGTTGCACATTCCGGTGTCGACAGTGACCACGGCGTCGTCGTCCAGCAGCTCGTCGATCTGGTCGGCGAGGAACTCCGGGTGGATCGGGGTGTGCTTCTCGACGTTCTTGGTGTACGCCTCCACCACTTGGCTCAACTCACGCTCGTGCTTTTTCAGCATGTCATCCAGGAACGAGCGGTCAGTCTTTTTCTTAGTCTTTTCCAGCAGCGCGTTGACGGTTGGTAGCACGTCGCCGCAAATAGCGTGGCTGAGTACCGCGCGGCGCCCCAGGTGTTCCGGGTTGTTGTCAACCTGCGCGATCACTACATCAGAGCCATCTGGCAGGAAGTCCACGTATGGAAAGTCCGTGCCCAACATCAGCAACAAATCCGCATCCTGGCAGGCATCGTAGCAAGCGCCGTAGCCCAGCAGGCCGGACATGCCGACGTCATACGGGTTGTCATACTGAATAACTTCTTTGCCGCCCAACGCGTGGCCGATGGGGGCGTGCAGGTGGGCCGCTAGATCAATAATCTCGTCGTGCGCACCGGCGGAGCCAGCACCGACGAACAGCGTGATCTTTTCTGCTTTATCAATGGCTGCAACAAGCTTGTCGACGTCAGCAGCATCCGGAATCATCTGCCCTTTCTTGCGGGCGATTACTCCACCGCTCACCGGCTCATCGACCTTCTCCGCCGCGATGTTACCGGGGATAACCAGCGTGGATACTTGCTTGTTGCCAATCGAATTCTGGATGGCGGTGTGCAGGATGCGCTGGCCCTGCTTCGCGGAATGCGCGACTTCGATATAGCCGGAGCATTCCTTCAAGACTTCCTGCGGGTGGGTTTCTTGGAAGAAGCCGGTGCCAATTTCTTCGCTCGGGATGTGGGTGGCCAGTGCCAGGACGCGGGCGCCGTTGCGGTGGGCGTCGTAAAGCCCCTGCACCAGGTGGGTATTTCCCGGCCCACAGGAGGCGGCGCACACGGCGAGTTCGCCAGTAACGAGGGATTCTGCACCAGCGGCGAAAGCTGCGGATTCCTCGTTGTGGACGTGGATCCATTCCATGTCCTTGTGGCGGCGAACGGCATCGACAATGGGGTTCAGGCTGTCACCGACAAGGCCGTAAATGTGGCGCACGCCTTGTTTGGCGAGGGTGTCGATAAGGAAGTCTGCGTAGGTTTTCGACATGTAGTCAAAGCTCCTTGGAATACGCTGTTTATGAGTAATTGTTCAACAGCATTCCAGACTACGCCGATTTGGTAGCAGAAAAATCCCGTGAGACTGATCTTACAACTGAGTGTTTATATCTCCACAGAGATTTTCTCAGTACTACTAGTGATCAGCCCCACGGGATTACGTGGAGGGAATGACGGGAATCGAACCCGCGTCTTCAGCTTGGAAGGCTGAGGTATTAGCCACTATACGACATTCCCCTTTGCACCTTTGCGGTGCGTTCAATAGCCTACAACATAATCTCGATAGCGCCAAACTCCTCCTCTTTCCAGCAGTTATGCCCCATTAATCGCCTATTTAAATCGCTCAGCACCATAACCCCACTGGTACACCCACATCATCACTGGCACCACCTCTGCGCAGACACAACCACTGCCGCGCAGAATCGTTAGAATGGCGACAAAACATTTTGGGAGTGAGAGTAAGCATGGAATTTCTGTTGATCGTTCTGCTTGGCGTCGGCATCGCGTTTTATTTCGCCAGCCGGAATAACAAGAAGCAAATAGAACAAAACAACCAGAATGAGCTGGACGACGCGCGTGCCGACGCACAGCGCTGGATCGACCGCTTAGGTTCGCAGGTCTACAGCATCGACGGCACCGATACCGCCTCGAAGCAAGCCATGTCTGATGCCTCCGAGCGCCACAACGCGGCAGCCTCGGCGCTATCTTCTGCCACCACCGTGAAGCAAGCCCGCTTGGCCCGCGAATCCGCACTCGAAGGTATGCACTATGCCAACGCGGCGCGCGAGATCATGGGCATGTCTACCGGTCCGGAGATCCCACCGCTGGAAGGCCAACGCAATGCTGGCAAGGTAACCGAGCGCCGCGAGATTGACCACGAAGGTGAGCGCATCATTGCTTCGCCGAAAGCCAGTGATGATGCCCCGCACTACTACCCTGGCGGCAAAGTTGCAGGACGCCCGGTTCCGGCTGGCTGGTATTCGACCCGCTGGTGGGAACCTGCACTGCTGACCGGCGTGTGGGCCATGAGCTCGGCGATGATGTTTTCCATGATGTTTTCCGGCATGGCAGGCGTTGGCTATGGTGCTCAAGATTTTGAATCCGGGGCTGGCGAAGGCCTAGATGGTGCTGGTGCCGACGGGGCCAATGGTATGGACGGCGCAGATGGCGGCGACATGGATGGAATGGATGACATGGGCGGCATGGACGGTGCAGGTATGGACGACGGCGGTGGTCTATTCGGAGGCGGCGATGACGGCGGCCTGTTTGACCTCGGCTTCGACTTCTAAAACCAAGGCCTAAGCTAAGCAAGCACCCCATTGTTGGTTCAACAATGGGGTGCTTGGAGTTTTTAGCTGACAACAAATTCTGAGCTAAAGCAAATATCTACCATTTGGGGTAAGCCAGCCACTGAAATAGATACACGAAGATCATAGGGGCCCCTACCAGACAAGCTAGGACATAGCACCACCTCACAGTATCGGCTTTGACCCCGTACGTTTCCGCTACGCCTGCACAGACTCCTGCTATTTGTTTGCCGTCGTCTGTACGGTGCCACTTATTTTCTACGGGAAGCTCCATGAGCAGCCTCAGTTATTCGGCGCTTGGCACTTCTGGGGCTACACCTGTGCGCTCGTATTCCGCCAAAATGTCAATGCGGCGCTGGTGGCGCTGCGCTGCCGACCATTCCTGATCCAAGAAAGCATCGACGATCTGCAGTGCTTCTTCCTCTGAGTGCATGCGCCCACCGATACCGATCAGCTGTGCGTTGTTGTGCTCACGCGCCAAGCGTGCGGTTTCTGGTGACCACGCCAATGCGCAGCGTGCACCTTCGACCTTATTAGCGGCAATCTGCTCACCGTTTCCGGAACCGCCCAGTACGATGCCCAGCGAGCCCGGATCATTAACGGTGCGGGTAGCTGCGTCGATGCAAAACGCTGGGTAATCATCGTCGGCGTCATAGGTGTGCGCACCGCAATCAATCACCTCATAGCCAGCTTTGTTCAGGTGTTCTTTGATCAGGTTTTTCGTCTCAAAACCTGCGTGGTCTGCTCCAAGATAAACGCGCATACACACAATAATAGCCGCCTGGCAGAAACCAGACGGCTAAATTTTTAGGCGTGGCGTGGTGCACACCCGGAGAGAACGAGTGTTTAGCGCACTGGAGTCTCTGCCCCCGCATCAGAATTACGGTTAGTAATCATGCGGTAGACCAACCAAATGCCCAACGCCAGCAGCAGCCACGGAAAAAGCTTGAACACGACGGCCACGGTAGAAGCCAGGCCGGTGATCACGGCGACTACAGACGCAAGCAAACACACGCCTGCAGAAATCAAAGCCACTAGGGCATTCTGCCGCCAAGAATAAAAGGCAGCGGCACCGCCCAGAGCAGCGATGATCAGAGAAGTAATAAAAGTACCAAACATAGTTACACCTGTGGGTTTTCGGTTCGGGAACGTTTCAGTTCGAAGAAGTATGGATACTGTCCTAAACGCAGCGCAGCGTCGAAAAGTTCCCCGGCTTCTTCGCCTTCTGGAACACGGGTAATAACTGGGCCGAAGAACGCCGCATCACCCAATTGCATTACCGGAGTTCCCACATCATTACCGACCAAGTCGATGGCCTGCTGGTGGTATGCGCGCAACTTCTCATCGACCTCATCGCTATTTGCCAGTTTCGCCAGCTCAACATCGGCTTCGATATCTTTCAAAGCCTGCACAATCAAATCGTCGTAAGCGCCATAGCCTTTTTGACCACCGTTGCCCTGCTTATGAATCAATGTGCCCAAGGCCGTGTAATAGGCATCAACCTTGTCAGGGTGCTGATCTTTCAACGCGGCAGCAACGCGGGCTGGGCCCCAGTTGGCCTTCATCATCTCGGCATAATCGGCCGGAATATCTGCGCCCTCATTCAGCACAGACAAAGAAAACGGCATCCACTCGACCTGCACGTCGCGGACTTTCTCGACTTCCTTCATCCAGCGAGAAGTCTGCCATGCAAACGGGCAGGAAGCATCAAACCAAAAACGTACGGTTTCCACTGTGTTCTCCTTAATTTTTCATTCGGGGCTTTTCCTACGGGGCAAATTAGCCTGCGCACGATGCCTAAATCATGTGCGATCGTGTGCACTGATCCGGTCATCATTTATCCAGTCATAGAGTAAATCCGCCACCACTGATCCTACGGAGACATTAAGCTAGGTGCGAACAACTTCATGACCTAATAGTTCTGTGGCACTGGCCGCAACATCGACTGGCCGTAGCATGGACCAACCGCAGTATTTACTACAACGCAGAAGAAAGGTAATTCATTCCGTGACTTCTCTTAATTTAACGCGCGATGAAGCCCAGCAGCGCTCGCAGCAGATCAAAGTGCACAACTATAAGGTGGCGCTGGATCTGACCGTCTCCGAGAAATTCTTCACCTCCCACACCGTCGTCGACTTCGAAGTCCGTGAAGGACAGCAAGCAGATACCTTCCTGGATTTGCGTGCCGACGAAATCGTGGAGCTTTTTATCGACGGCACCGAGAAGCCGACTGATTACGACGCCGAGCACGGCATCCCGCTGCAGGGGCTGGAACCAGGACGTCACAGCGTCGATGTCACCGCGCGCATCCCCTATTCCCGCACCGGGCAGGGTCTGCACCGCTTCGTCGATCCGGCTGATGACCGGGTTTATCTATACTCGCAATGCGAAACTGCCGATGCGAAACGCATCCTGGCGTGCTTCGACCAGCCGGATATGAAGGCGACCTACGATTTCTCTATCACCGCCCCGCACGACTGGACCGTGATTACCAACGAGACCTCCACGGTTACCGATAATGGCGATTCCCGCGAGTGGAACTCACGGATCGGCTACCAGCTTTCCACCTACCTGATCGCTGTGTGCGCCGGCCACTACTACCAGGTCAGCGACGAATGGACGGGCACTCTCACCGCGCACCCAGAAACCAGCGAGGAAGAGCGCGAAATTACCGTGCCGCTGGCACTGTTCTGCCGCCAATCACTGGCCAAACACCTCGATGCCGAGCGCCTGTTCACCGAAACCAAGCAGGGCTTTGATTTCTATCACCGCAACTTCGGCATTGCCTACCCATTCGGCAAATACGACCAGGTTCTGTGCCCAGAATTCAACATGGGCGCGATGGAAAACGCCGGTTGCGTCACCCACCGCGACGAGTTCGTCTTTCACAACAAAGCCACCCACTACCAGTACGAACGCCGTGCCGATACCTTCTTGCACGAAATGGCGCACATGTGGTTTGGCGACCTGGTGACCATGCAGTGGTGGGATGACCTGTGGCTCAATGAGTCCTTTGCCACCTGGGCCTCGGCGATCTCACAGGCCGAAGAAACTCAGTACGACACCGCGTGGGTCACCTTCGCGAACATCGAAAAATCTTGGGCCTACCAGCAGGATCAGCTGCCGACGACGCACCCGATCTCCACCGATGCCTCGGACATCGAGACCGTCGAGCAGAACTTCGACGGCATCACCTACGCCAAGGGCGCTTCGGTGCTGAAACAACTACAAGCTTATGTCGGCCGCGAGGAATTCTTCGCCGGTGTGCGTCGCCACTTCGAGGCACACAAATTCGGCAACGCCACCTTCGAAGATCTGCTGGGCCACTTGGAGGATGCTTCCGGCCGTGACCTGAGCTGGTGGGCGCAGCAGTGGCTGAAAACCACCGGTGTCAACACCCTGGCTGCCCGCACCGAGGATGATGGCAAGACCTACACGTCTTTTGCCGTGCACCAGGCCGGCGAGACCCTGCGCACCCACCGCATCGCCGTGGGGCTGTACCGTTTCGACGAAGAGTCGCAGAAGGTGGTGCGCACCAAGCGCGTCGAGCTGGATATCGACGGCGAGTTCACCAACGTCGACGAGCTGGTCGGCACACCAGTTGCAGACCTCGTGCTGGTCAACGACGACGACCTAACCTACTGCCTACCGGAACTCGACGAGCGCTCCCTGGCCACGCTATTGCAGCACATCGACAAGATCGCCGATCCGATGGCTCGCACGTTGTGCTGGTCTGCCGCCTGGGAGATGACCCGCGACGGCAGCCTGAAGGCACGGGATTTCGTGCAGCTGGTCGCCCGCGGTGCGCAGGCAGAAACCGAAATGGCGGTGCTGGAACGCATCACTGGCCAGGCTGTCACCGCTCTCACGGCCTATGCGGACCAAGACTGGGCAAAGGCCGAAGGCGCACAGTTGCTCGGTGAAGCGTTCCAAGCAGCCGCAGAAAACGGCAGCGAAGACCGCGCCTTGATCTTCATCAAGACTCTGTCTCACCTGCCGTTGGTTGATTCCACCCGCGCATACCTGCAAAACATCCTGGATAACGACGAGGACGCCGGCCTGCGCTGGAAGGCACTGACCGCGCTGGCTGCCGATGGCGCCATCGGTGAGGAAGCCGCCATACGCGAAAAGATCGCCCAACAGCGTGAGCTGGACAAAACCTCGTCTGGCGCGCAGGCTGCGCTCCAGGTCGAGGCCGCTATCAACAGCGACGAGAATAAGAAGCGCATCTGGGATGAACTGCGCACCGGCGAGTTGGGCAACTTGGAAGCCCGCTTCAAGATGCTGGGGCTGACCTTTACGGGTTCGGCGAAGCACCTGGAGCAATTCAACGAGGCATACTTCGCCGACGCACAGAAAGTCTGGGCGGAATTCTCCCCAGAAATGGCGCTGGCGGTATTGACCGGCACCTACCCAACGTGGGACAAGACGGAAGAAGGCTTGCAGCGTGCCGACGACTTCCTGGCTGGCGATATACCAGCCGGCTTGCGTCGACTCGTGCTGGAAGGCCGCGATCGCACTGCTCGTGCCCTGCGCAACCAGCGCATCGACCGTGGCGAGTAATTACTGAGTAATTATTCGCGTAATTGCTGCGAGCTAGTGGTGCTAACGGTCTGCTAGCTCAATGCGTGGGCGCACCCGCAGCTCGGTGAACTGCGTGGTAGGCCCAGCCTCCACGCAGGAACGCACGGCACGGGCTACTTCCGCTGGGGCAATCATGTGCTCGGCGTTGTAGTCGCCCATCAAGCCTTCCAACATCGCGGTATCCGTAGGACCCGGCGCGACGGTAGTCACGCGGATATCGCGTTCGTCCTTGCGCAGGCAGTCAGCTACGGCATACAGCGCATGCTTGGTGGCTGCGTAGACGACATTGTTCGGGTGCCCTCCGTGGCCGGCTCCGGAGTTGATGTAAATGACATCGCCTTCGGTTTTCCGCAGGGCTGGCAGCAACTGGCGGGTCAGCTCTGCGGCAGCGAAGACGTTAATGTCGAAGTGCTTGCGCCAATCGGCCGGAGTGGCATCGTCGACCGATTTCTTTTCTGCAATCGCCGCGGCGTGCACGACGACGTCGACTGTGTCCAGGCCGAGGACGTCGGCAAGCTGAGTGCCGGGCTGCGCGTCGTCGGCAAGCAATTCTGCCACCAGATCAGCCTGCACCGGGGTGATGTTGGCGCATTCCGCGAGCGCGTCGAGGCCTTCTTGGTTACGCCCCAGGGCGTACACGACATGGTCACGCGAAAGGTCAGCAGCGATCTCACTGCCCATACCACCGGTTGCCCCGGTAACAACGGCAATCTTGCGTGGCTGTTCGGACTGGGCTTGTTCTGGCTGGGTTTGTTTTTCCTGTGTCATGTCGACTCCGTATTTTTAGGTAAGTTTTTCGGCTGGATTTCTACGCTATTTTTCGTCCAGTTTGTCCAATGCGTGCGTGAGATCAGCAATGAGATCGTCGATGTCCTCAATGCCGATGGACAGGCGCACCAGATCAGATGGTGGGGAAAGTTCGGAGCCTTCGGCGGAAACGTGCGTCATGCTGGTTGGGTGTTC
Organism: Corynebacterium sp. KPL1995; assembly: GCF_000477935.1. Lineage (NCBI taxonomy): Bacteria > Bacillati > Actinomycetota > Actinomycetes > Mycobacteriales > Corynebacteriaceae > Corynebacterium > Corynebacterium sp. KPL1995. The sequence continues at coordinate 144,984 of NZ_KI515715.1, forward strand.
TACCAGAGACTCCACGCCACCGAGCGATTCTGCCAGTAGGAACAGCGTGGTGTTCAGACAGAATTGTTTCGCTGCTTCCTCGCTGTGGAAGCGCACGGACATCATCGCGCCATAGCGCTTCATCTGCTTGGTAGCGGTCTCGTGACCCGGGTGTTCACTTAAGCCTGGATAAAGCACAGATTTGATCTCTGGGCGGGACTGGAAAAACTCCGCGATCTTTTCTGCGTTATCGCAGTGCCGGTCCATGCGCACCGAGAGAGTTTTGATGCCGCGGGTGGTCAGGTAGGCATCGAATGGCGAGGCAATAGAACCGACGGCCCCCTGGAACCACAACAGTTCGGCGTCGACGTCTTTATCAGCGGTGACCACTGCCCCACCGACGACATCAGAGTGTCCACCCAAATACTTGGTGGTCGAATGCAGCACGTGATCTGCCCCCAAGCTGATTGGGTTCTGCAAATATGGGGAGGCAAAAGTATTGTCCACCACCAGGGAGGCGCCACCTTTGACCTCTGCGATGGCAGAAATATCGCTGATGGATAGCGCAGGGTTGGTTGGAGTTTCCAGCCAAATCACGCGGGTGTTGTCGCGGATCGCGCCCGCCAGCTCGTCGACGTCGCACGTGTTGACGACGGTGTAATCAACCCCCCACGGCTTAAAGACAGACTCGATCAAGCGCCATGTTCCGCCGTAGGCGTCGTTGCCTAAGATCATGTGGTCGCCTGGGCGCAGCAAGATCCGCAACAAAGTATCGGTGGCTGCCATGCCCGAGGAAAACACACGAGCGTACGGAGCCTTTTCTAAAGCAGCCAGGGTAGTCTCCAGGCTGCGTACCGTCGGATTAGCCACGCGTCCATATTCAAACCCTCCGCGCAGACTGGCCAAACCGTCCTGGGCGTAGGTTGTCGAGGCATAAATCGGAACGTTGACGGAACCGATGTGCGAGTCCGGCTCGTAACCAGCGTGGATCGCGGCCGAGCTAAAGCCGTTGAGGTAATCAGCTTTGGCATCGGCGGTGAGTTTGTGGTGCGCAGCCGGGTACTCCGGTGCGGGAATCCGGTGCGGGGTCAGATTATTTTCTGCAGGTGAAGTCATACCTTCCACCATAATCCAGATACGCGGACCGTATTGCGGAAATCACCGCAACACTCACAGGAAACTTGCAGCGAAATTCCGTAAGATGGCCGAAGTTGCAGCGGAAATCGATTGCCAAAGCAAAGAATTAAGGATGAGATGAGCACGAATATTTTTCAACTCGCATCAAATTCTGTTCCTTCGGTGCCTTCTGCCGAAGAAACGGTAAATACTGTCAACAATTGGTGGAATAACCCAGAAACCCAGGCCTGGTTGTTCCAACGTCCGATTTATATCGGCCTGATTATTGTCTTCGCGTTGCTGGCGCACTGGATTTTGGTGCGCGGCATCAACAAACTGGCCAACCACAACATGAAAAATGGTCGTAAGAAGACCCCCGAGTCTCGTTCCGAATCACGGAATTCTCATGAGATTCCAGAGCCAGATGCGGAGAAGTTGCATCAGATTGCGCTGATGGAAAAATCGCGGGAGAACCGCCGGAAATCGCGTATCAAGACGCTTTCCGGTGTGGCGAAGTCTGCCGTCGCCATTTTTGTCTGGGTGTGGGCGGTCATTGCGATCTTGGATGTCGTCGGCATTAACGTCGGCCCGCTGATCGCTTCCGCCGGTATCGTCGGTGTGGCCCTTGGTTTTGGCGCACAATCGCTGGTTCAGGACTTCCTGTCCGGTATTTTCATGCTGATCGAAGATCAGTACGGCATCGGCGACGTCGTCGACTTGGGCGACGGCACCATGGGAGAGATCGAGGAAATTTCGCTGCGCATCACTTCCCTGCGCGATATCGACGGTGCACTGTGGCACGTGCGCAATGGTGAGATTTTGAAGGTCGCAAACCACTCCAGCGACTGGTCGATCGCGCGTTTCCAGATTCCGGTCAGCCACAGCAACGACCAAAACAAGGTTTGGAAAGTGCTTACCGAAGCCATGTCCAAGGCTGCTGCCGACGAGCGGTGCGCCAACGAGATCATGGAGGCTCCAGAAATTCAGGGTGCTTCCGAGTTCAACCCGGATTACCTGTCCTACCGTGTTTCTGTGATTACCATGCCTGGCGAGCAGTGGCACGTTATGCGTGTGATGAACGGTTTGATCATGAACGAGCTGGCTGAGGCCGGTATCAAGACTCCATACCCATACGGCATTGGTATTGCTGGCCCAGGAGGCGAGCCACTTGGACGCTCACAGTCATAGCCAAGACATTCGTTCCGGTGAGCGCCCGGGTTCTGTCTTTGAAGCCATCGGCGGAATGGAAACCTTCGAGACGCTTGTCGACGGTTTCTACGCCCAGGTTCCTGACGACGACATCCTGGCGCCGATGTACCCGGAGCAGGATTTCGCCGGTGCCCGCGACCGCTTGTTGTGGTTTTTAGTGCAGTTTTGGGGTGGGCCGAAGTTGTTTAATGAGCGTCGTGGGGCACCCCGACTGCGCATGCGTCATGCTGAATTTCCGATTGATACCGCTGCAGCGGAGCGTTGGCTCGAATTGATGGGGCGCTCGTTAGACAAGATCGATGAGAAAACGATCCCTGCAGAATACCGCACCGCGATCTGGAACCACATGCAAAAACTGGCGTATATGCTGCGCAATATGCCAGACCATCCGGCGCCAGAAGAACAACCTGATCTGGGGATCGTGCGCAGAGATTTGGGTCTGCAGTAATATCTAGAGCCAAACGTCGAGTATTCGTAGTACCGGCTGCGTAAGACTTTCACCGTCTGCGCAAGACAGTGGAATAGTCACAGGGCGAGAATATGGTTAGCATTAACCATATTCTCGCCCGCTTTTTCTTTTCCGGAGCTGAATATCATGTCTCAACACCGCCCCCGCCACGCGAAACCGTCCGGTGGTTCGCCCGCAGTGGAAAAGGCCATGGCTTATTCCAATGAGCTGGCGGTTTTTGCCCGGGAAAACCCCAAGCGTGTTGGCACGGGAACCGTTCTGACCGTGCTCTTGGTGCTTGTAGGCACAATTTTTGGTGCTAGCCAGATTGAGCGGCCACCACAAGAAGAGTTAGATGAGGTGGTTGCTAAAGAGATTGTCCCCGAACCTGTAACGCATATTGAACCTGCCCCGGCCGTCGAAATGATGATTCCGGCCTTGGACATGTACGCAGTGTTCGAAGATGAAGCCTGCCGGGTGAAAGACGGCGCGATTGACCCCGCGACCATGGAATATGCTTGTACCTATACTGCCGACGACCGCCCGTATTCCTTGCCTGGCACCGATGCCGATGACATCGTCGTGATCGCTGGCCATACCGGTGCTGGAGTCGCCGGGGTATTTGATGAGCTTTACGACGGCAGCAACGATGAACACAAAGTCTCAATGGGAGACAAATTGTATCTGCGCACGGCCACTTCTGGTGATCAGTGGTTGGTGTATGAAGCAACGGACATGCATTCTCCACAAAAAGAGCTGCTTGCAGGTGACCCAAATATTTGGGGCGAATCTGCCACCCCCGGCAGATTGCTGACTATCAGCTGCGTACAACCATTATTTCAAACCTCTATCCGCAACGCAGTAGTCGGTTGGCAATACCAAGGCGTCACAAACAACGCGCCACAGCCTGCCATGGAAGATCCAGCACCGAAACACCCAGGTGATACCGGATTTTAACCAATCCAAGGGAGCCCCTGCGGAGGATTCGCACCTGCCTTAGGGTATAGAAAATCTCTAGTACCAAATCTAAATTTGGCCTTCAACACCGACAGAATTACACCACTCGAATTTCACCCCCTATTCCCAGCTTCCTATAAGCACACCCGAATAATTGGCTTGCGGAAGTGAAGGAAGTGACTAATGTGAATATTCGAGCTGCAAATTTTCCTGTGCAGCATTTGGTTCTGTACCCAAGCCTTCCCCAGGAGCACTCTATGAAGAACTCAACCAAGCTCGCCATCGCCGCTCTGATGGCCGGCTCACTGTCCCTGTCCTCGCTGCCTGTCGCTGATGCACAGGAGCCTGCGGCAACTACAGAAGTAAACGGCGTTACTTACTACCTGAACAAGACTGGTGACGAGCCATTCTATGTGAAGGAAACAGAGGACATTCACAACCCGGCCGCCACGCCAGCAGACCTATCTGGTGAAGCTACTCCTGATGCTGCTACCGAAGACAACGCAGCAACTAACGGCGAGGAAGTTGGCGCCCCAGCTAAGACCAAGGTTGTCGATGGCGTTACCTACTACCTGAACGAGACCGGCGCCGAGCCGTTCTACGTCAGCGATTCCGCACTGTGGAACACGCCACGTGCACAGGTTCCAGCGAACAAGATCCTGGGCTACGTTGACCCTGCCATCGACGGTGAGTTCGGCGCTCTGCCAAAGACCAAAGAAATTAACGGCACCACCTGCTACCTCAACGAGACCGGTGAAACCCCGTTCTACGTGAAGGATCGCAACCTGTGGAACACCGCGCGCGGTGACATCAAGGACGCAAGCCAGATTTGCGAAGCAACTACACCAGGCACCCCTGGCAGCAGCAACGCTGCCGCAGCTGCTGGCCTCGTAGCCGGACTGGCAGGCCTGGGCTTGCTCATCGGCGGTGTTTGGCACTTCCTGAACAAGGATGGCAAGACCCTGGTTCCGTCCAAGGACCGCGTCAATGCTGAGCCAACCGCAGAAGAGAAGAAGAAGTCCGAAGAACTGCTGAAGCAGCACGGCACTGACATCAAGCAGAAGACCGACGCTGCCAAGGCAAACCCAGCCGAGGCTGGCAAAGCTGCTGACATCGACACCACTGGCGTAACCAAGGCTGCCCCACGTGGTATGGCTGCAGAGACCGGTAACAACACCGTTGCTCGCGGCATGGCCGCAGTTGCTGTTATGGCACTGCTCGGCGCCGTAGCATTCTTCGCACGTCGTCGCTTCGTAGCCTAATAACTACACGCGCGGCTCAAACTGCGTCGTAAAGTACGAAGCTAAAAGCGCAGAAATAACGCCCCAACCAAAACTGGTCGGGGCGTTTTCGCATCTCCAGAACTACTAATCCTTCCAGTCGAAAGCCTCACGCACCGGCTTCGAAATCAGCTTGCCGTCGCGCGTCGACAAGCCATCAGCCAAACCTGGGAAACGTTCAATAGCCTGATCCACCCCACCAGCAGCAACCGCGCGGATATACGGCAGCGTCGCAGAAGTCAGCGCACGCGTCGACGTATTAGCTACGGCACCCGGCATGTTCGCCACGCAGTACATCAACGCATCACCAACGCGGAACACGGGATCCTGGTGGCTGGTCTTACGGGAAGGCTCGAAGCAACCACCCTGGTCGATAGCAACATCAACCAGCACAGAACCGCGCTTCATGCGCTTGATCAAATCTTCCGACACCAACTTCGGTGCCTTGCCACCAGCAACCAAAACAGCACCAATCACCAGGTCGGCTTCCAGCAGTTCCTCTTCGATGGTCACTGGATCCGAAATTTGCGTGCGCACAGTTCCCGCGTACTGATCGTCAAAACGCGCCAAAGTACCAGCATCAATATCCAGCACGGTGGTCTCTGCGCGTAGACCATGAGCCATCGCCACTGCAGAAGCACCAACCTGGCCACCGCCGATCACAACGACACGGCCCGCCTTGGTTCCCGGAACACCGGAAGGCAGTACGCCTCGGCCGCCGTGGTGTGACAACAGATGGTGGGAGCCCTCCAGCACAGCCAAACGGCCAGCCACCTGCGACATTGGAGTCAGCAACGGCAAGGCACCGTTTTTATCAGTCACAGTTTCATAGGCCAACGCCGTGGTGCCGGCCTCGACGAGCGCGTCGGTCAGCTCACGCGAAGCAGCCAGGTGCAAATACGTAAACAGCAGCAGATCCTCACGCAGGTACTGGCACTCCTCCTGCAAAGGTTCTTTAACCTTCAGCACCATCTCGGCAGCCCAAGCATCAGCTGCAGTATCGACGATGGTGGCGCCACGCTCGGTGTAGTCACTATCGACGTAGCTGGAGCCTTCACCCGCTCCAGACTGGATGAGCACCTCGTGCCCGTCGTCGACAAGAGCCTGTGCCGCCGCTGGGCTCAACGCCACGCGGCCTTCACTGTTCATGATTTCTGCGGGAACACCAATTTTCATAGGATTGATCCTCAATTCTGGTTGCTTTTGTGCATGTTCGTGCATCAGGCATGCATTACGAGTTTCCGACAAGGGGTGGTGCCGAAAGCTCTTTGCCTTACACTAGGGTACGTGTTGTAAGCTAGCAGCAACGGTTTTGCGAAATGCGCCACAATTTTGAAATTTCTCGATAAAGCTATCGATTTACGAAAACTCAGCGCGCCTACCTTAGGCCCCGCAGGACGCAGCCGTCGACAAGTTTACGCACCACACACGGGTGCCCTGCTGGTACAGGGCTGAGATCACGCTAATACCGCGTGAGCACCGTTCGAACCTGTTGGTTAGTACCAACGTAGGAAGGAGGTGGGCACTGTGGCGAACCATGACGCGCACACCGCTGCCCCCGAAGACGAGATTCATTTCAAGCACTCCTACTCCCCGATTCGCGAGGGTGACCTGGAAGTTCCAGAAACCGAGATTCAGCTTGATGATTCCCCCACCGGCCCCAACAAGCCTTTCCGCGTTTACCGCACCCGCGGCCCGCAGGCCGATGTGCACCGTGGGCTAAAGCCGCTGCGTTTGCAGTGGATCAAGGACCGCGACGATGTGGAAGAGTACGACGGTCGTGGACGCGATCTTGCCGACGACGGCCGCTCCGCGCAACGCCGTGGCGCCGCTAGCCAGGAATGGAAGGGTGAATCACGCCCGCCACTGCGTTCCAAAGAAGGCAAAACTGTCACCCAGATGCACTATGCGCGCCAAGGCATCATCACCAAAGAAATGCAGTTTGTTGCGCTACGCGAACACTGCGATCCGGAGTTCGTGCGCAGCGAGATCGCCCGTGGCCGGGCGATCATCCCGAACAACATCAACCACCCGGAATCCGAGCCAATGATCATCGGCCGGAAATTCCTCACCAAAATCAACGCCAACATCGGCAACTCTGCGGTGACGTCCTCGATTGAAGAAGAAGTCTCCAAGTTGCGCTGGGCTACCCGCTGGGGTGCAGATACCGTGATGGACCTATCCACCGGCGATGATATCCACACCACCCGCGAATGGATTTTGCGTAACTCGCCGGTTCCGATTGGTACCGTGCCGATGTACCAGGCTCTGGAAAAAGTCAACGGTGTGGCTGAGGATCTAACTTGGGAGATCTTCCGCGATACCGTCATCGAGCAGGCAGAACAAGGTGTGGACTACATGACTATCCACGCTGGTGTGCTGCTGCCATACATCCCGATGACCACCAAACGCGTGACCGGCATCGTTTCCCGCGGCGGTTCCATCATGGCTGGCTGGTGCCTGGCCCACCACAAGGAATCGTTCCTGTACGAGAACTTCGACGAGCTGTGCGAGATCTTCGCCCGCTACGACATCGCCTTCTCACTGGGCGACGGCCTACGCCCGGGTTCCATTGCTGATGCCAACGACGCCGCGCAGTTTGCGGAGCTGAAGACCATCGGCAAGCTGACCCAGCGTGCCTGGGAATACGACGTGCAAGTGATGGTCGAAGGCCCCGGCCACGTTCCACTGGACAAGGTGCAGATCAACAATGAGCACGCCCAGGCCTGGGCCAATGACGCCCCGTTTTATACTCTCGGGCCGTTGGTTACCGATATTGCCCCTGGCTATGACCACATCACTTCCGCGATCGGCGCTGCCAATATCGCGATGGGCGGCACCGCAATGCTGTGTTACGTCACGCCAAAGGAGCACCTGGGATTGCCGAACCGTGACGACGTCAAAACCGGTGTTATCACCTACAAGCTGGCCGCGCACGCGGCAGACGTCGCCAAGGGGCACCCTGGCGCGCACGAGTGGGACGATGCCATGTCGAAGGCACGCTTCGAATTCCGCTGGCACGACCAGTTTGCGCTGTCGCTAGACCCAGACACCGCGCAGGCCTACCACGACGAAACCCTGCCAGCGGAGCCAGCGAAAACCGCGCACTTCTGCTCAATGTGTGGCCCGAAGTTCTGTTCCATGCGCATTAGCCAAGATATTCGCGATGCATTCAGCGACGATATGGCGGATCTGGGCATGCCAGCCTTCCAGAAGCCCGTCGACGATGATGTCGCTGCTGCTGTAGCGGAAGCCAATGGCGAAGCCGTCGAAGAGAGCATGGAAGAAAAGGCCCAAGAGTTCCGCGAGCAAGGTTCGGAGCTATACCAGCACGAGGGAAGCTACGTGCCGAAGCGCTAAATTTGCGCTAACCATGCGCTAAAGGATGCCACCGCCAATCAGCGCAATAGTCTCTGAACTGGGCGCCTGAAATGAGGATCTGAGCTGGGAAAACCTCCGAGGAAGCTCCTGCATTCTAAAGCCCTTCCGGGTAAACTGAAATGCACGAGAAACTCGGAGGTTTTCTTATGTCTGTACCTTTGCGGCGTTCTGCGCCAGGGACCAAAGCAAGCACTGCGACTGCTCAATCTAGCGCTGTCATCACGGAATCAGAAGATGTTGCCGAAGCTCAAACGCTTGCTGATGCCGCACTTGGAGCAGCTGGTCATTCAGTTTCCGATCCCTATATCCGCGATCTTGGGCGGTTAATTGCTAGTGGGGAAATCTCCGGTGATGAAGCTGTGCAACGCGCCCTCGCCCACATCGATGGGTTCTAATGCCGGAACAGCGGTGGGGGTATAATAGCTGGGAAGATTACTACATTCCCGGTACCAAAACGGTCCGTAATAAATTTCGGGCCCCAGGCAAGCCGTACGGTGAGCCAAACCCGAATATATTGCACGCCAAAGAAGAGGCTGCAAGCTTTCTTCGGATGCATGAGCTCAGACTAAGGCCAATTACAGGCGATTTCGACTACGCGCATATGAAGGCAATTCACGGCTACATCTTCCAGGATGTGTATGACTGGGCTGGGGAACCTCGCGTCGGCCCACACGGGTGGATGACTAAAGAAGGCCCTAATGTTTTACACCCAGATGACCCCGATAATCCGACGATGGCTTTCACCTATTATCCGGGCACGGAAATCATGCACGAGGATGCCCGCAAGCAATACCGCAGGCTAGCCGAAAAGAATTATTTGCGCGGCCTGGAAAAACAAGAATTCGTGCAAGAATTAGCTGAAATCTGGGGCGAACTGAACGTCATACATGTTTTTCGCGAAGGCAATACCCGAACGCAGTTCATTTTCTTCGAGCAACTGTGCCGTAAAGCCGGCTACCAGATCGCTTCCGAGCGCTTTGCTGTCCGCGACGAGGCAACCATGCAGCGTGAAGCCGCCGCCGGTAGACCATATTTACGCGAGGCCTTCGTGCACGCCCGATTTTATAGCCAAGCTACCGGCAGCAATAAACGCCTAGCCGAAGTTCTCGACCAGGCGATATCACCCTTGCACTAGCATCGTTGCCTTAGCACCGTTGAGAAAGCACCGCTGGGCTAGCTCCGTTGCACTAGCACTGCCCTACTACTTCTTCGGCTTACGCGCAATACCCAAACCGACAACCAGCGCTACCAGTACCGCACCGCCGCCAAGCAGCCACCAGGTGGTGTTGCTGGAATCATCTGCAGATTCCCCAGCAGCCGAGGCAGTGCTGTCCGTGGAGGTATTGCCGCCGCCCTGCGAAACATTCGCTTCCTCAGAGCTGACGGACTCAGACTGCTCGATCATGGTCTGAATCATCCAGTCGTAGCTTTCGGCTGCAGGAGCCACCACAGATTCCGGAGAAGTTGTCGACTCTGGATCATCTGGGTTAAACGCTGCCGAAAGCACACCGTAAAGCTTGCCGTCCATGAATACCGGTCCGCCGGAATCGCCTTGCTGGAATTCCGCATCATTATCTAGGCGAGCAATTGCAGCCTGCTCACCGCCGAATAACGCGAAATTATTCAGCTCTGTGATTTTGCCATCTGCCTTGGGCAGTTTCTCGGTTTTGCCGGTACCCTCTGAAGACCAGCCATAAGATTCGATTGCGCCCTCAGCCGGGGTTTCTTGCATGATCTCCGGATATTCTTTCAAGCCAATTGGCTCCGCGGTACGAATCAACCCGATATCACCAGCTGGAGCTTTGTACCAGTCCGCAACCTTCACCCGCTTTTGATCATCTCCTTGGCCAATGCGAACGCTACCGCCCGGGGTTTCGGAGTTTTCCAGGCAGTGCCGTGCGGTCACCACCCAATAATCCGCCACCGCGGTACCGGTGCAGTTTCCGTCCTCGTCGCCGTCGTCGCCGATCTGCTCGGAAACCACGGCATTAGCGTGCACACTGTCTTCAGCGAATTGATCACTGATCAAGGCTTGCGCAGGTACGGCAGCAGCCAGTGTGGCACCAAGAGCCACGGTTGGGGCGGCGATGGCCAGCAAACGGGAGGTCTTGGAGTTCTTAGAAGTCTGAGACATAATGAGCTTCTTTCTATACGGAATCGGTATTAGTTATTAGTCGGGTTTATGCTGTCGCAGTGACTATCCACCGTGGTTGCTGCTGTGGTTATCACTTCGCTTGCCACTCAGGCCATTTACGGCCTGGGATCCTGTGCGCGCCACCTTTCCAAGCACGTATTCCAGTGGGCCATAGCGGAAGAACATTGCCCAGATACTCGTGCCGACGACCGCGACCACGACGGTGGCGATGGCCAGCTCTGGGTACTGGGTGGCGATGTGCCCACGGTTGATGATGCCGGCAGAAATCACGTGTCCCAGATACACCGTCAGGGCCATGGATCCCATTGCTTTGAGTGGGAAGACCCAACGATCAGTCTGGACGAGCAGCAGGCACAACAAGATGATGGTGAGCGAGCCCGCTATGGTTGCTAGCCCGTCGACAAGCCCGCCGCTGTGCGGCTTCGCGTCCAAAAATCCGTGCACGGCAATCCCGAGGTTGTTTCGCGTGGCGACGGCATATGCCGAATCCACCCAATCGCGTGCCAACACGCCCAACACGGAAATCACAACCCCCGCAGCAGCAGCTAGGAACCCTCTGGTGGAAAATGGCGTGACCTGCCAGTTATTGGCACGCAACCAGTGCGCAAAAAGCACACCGGCCGCCATGTAGGCCAGCCACATCACGATGGGATACGGCTCACGCAACAACGCATGCAAGGTGGTGTGCAGCGTAATCACGCGCACGATGCCAGATACTGCGAGCAATACGATGAATCCAAAGCTTACCCACTTAGTGGACCAGCGTGGGATTTGCAGTAATGCGAACACGATATACCCAATACCCAGTGCTTTGAGTACCACGATGATGGTTCCGGCGTACGGGGTAACCACGATGCCGATGAGCACGAGAATGACACCACGAATAAAAACATCGACGGCGCCGCGCTTGCTGAATATGATAGTCATCGATATTCCGGAAAGAACCGCGAATAGGGCCGACGGAAAGCCTTCGAGGAACGCTCCAGCGAAACCTTTGAGCGGGTATAAATGTGCGATGATCATCGCCAGCAAGGCGATGCCACGGGCGACGTCAACTCCGATGATGCGCCCCGTGACGGCTGGTGTGTGTTGGACAGTATCTGGCATGTCTCCAACCCTAACGCGTGTTACTGAAAATTCCTTGCAGCATTACTTCCGACTTCCAGGCAGTTCTCTGGCCGAAAGTTCAGAATGCCGAAAAAATACCGCTTACGCTGTGAAACCAGCGTGAGCGGGAATCTTTCTTTAGAAAATAACTGTTACTTTGCGTGGCGTGCCGCTGCTATTACAACCCGACTTGGGGCTAAAACAGCATTGCCAACCCGCGCGCATGGTAGACGCTACCAAAGGGAGCATCTATACGAGCCCAGCGGCCCTGTGCAGAAACCCGCAGGTGACGCGGAATATTCATGGGTGCCGAGAAGCCCGGGATTAGTCCTAAGTTTGTGCAGGCGAAAATCATCCGCATTGGGATTTCTACTTCTTCACTACTGCCAGTACTCGCAGACTGAGGGTTTACTGTGAGTTCACTGTGCATGTCGGTGGCAGTTTCCGGTTTCACGGTAAGTACCGTTTGGTTCATCAAACTCTGCGGTGGGCCCATCGGCCCAGAAAATTGCCGGGCCAGATCCCGGCCTTTATCGGCGAGTTCGCGCACTACATGCACCGGCAAATTATCCAATAATTGGAACCCCTCAGCCGGTGGCAACGCGCCTGGCCAAGAGGTATCACGGGCAGGCCCCAGATGAGTCTGTCCGGTTTCCAAACAATGCAGCAAAGTACTGGCTGCCACCACAGCACCGTCGCGGGATACTGTGCCTTTGATACGGCGGCAAGCAACCACTTCAAAAGGGGTGGTCACGAAAACATCAATGAGGTCACCATCCCCGACGTCGTCTTTGAGAACTCGAAACCGAGCCGACGCGCTCGCGTCCAAGCCAACGGCACGCGAAACCAATGCGCGTAGCCCAGGGCCACCTGCTGTGACTTCGAGGGATTCAGACATTAATCGTCGTAACCAATCTCATCGCCATAATCGACTTCGTCACCGTAACCAACTTCATCGCCGTAGTCGACCTCATCGCCATAGGAAATTTCATCGTCGTAGCTGATTTCATCACCGAGCGAGTCTAACTGGACTCCCCTAGCGCTGGGTCCAGAACCCGATTCTGCTTCTGCTTTATCAGCAGCTTTAGCCAGGGTGGATTCCAAACGCATAACTTCACGTTCTTCCTCCGTCAACGGGCGTGGCATCTGCGTATCCATATCCACAGCCACAGAGACCGTTTCCACCACGCAAGCAATACGCCCGTGTTTATCCTTGATCTCTTGGCGGGTCACAAAAGAAGAATTTCCTACCTCAACGACCTGGGATTCCACCAACAGCACCGAATTGCCTTCCGGCTCAATCGGTTTCCGGAAATCTAGGTCCAGTTTGCGCACAAAAGCAGCAAAATCTTCCATCCCAGCGGGATCAAAATAAGCCTCTTTGTACGCCAGGCGAGCCTCTTGGGCGATTTCCACATAATTGGCGTTCATCACATGCCCATAGCGGTCGAAATCCGACCAGCGCAAAGGCACGCGATATTGATGAATTGCCGGGTTATCTGCCATGGAAAACCTTGGAAACCTTTCTAGAGTGGCTCGCCTGTTACTACCGAGTAGCGTTAGCGAGTCAGCTTACGGTGGGTGACGCGGGATGGACGAGCAGCTTCCTCGCCGAGTCGTTCCACCTTATTCTTCTCATAGTCGCCAAAGTTACCTTCGAACCAGAACCATTGGCCTTCTTCCACGTTGCCTTCCCAGGCCAGAATGTGGGTACAGGTGCGGTCCAAGAACCAGCGGTCGTGGGAAATAACCACGGCGCAGCCCGGGAATTTCTCCAGCGCGTTTTCCAGCGAACCCAAAGTCTCAACGTCCAAATCGTTAGTTGGCTCGTCGAGCAAGATCAGGTTTCCGCCCTCTTTCAGTGTCAACGCCAGGTTCAGACGGTTGCGCTCACCACCGGAAAGCACCTTGGATGGCTTTTGCTGATCTGGGCCCTTGAAACCGAATGCAGAAAGATACGCACGCGAAGGCATTTCGTTCTGGCCCACGTGGATATAGTCCAGCCCTCCGGAGACGACTTCCCAGACGGTTGCTTCTGGGTCAATGTTTTCCCGGTTCTGGTCTACATATGACAGCTGCACTGTCTCACCGACGCTGACCTTGCCCGCATCTGCTTCTTCCAGGCCAACGATGGTTTTGAACAGCGTGGTCTTACCCACACCGTTGGGACCAATCACGCCCACGATGCCATTGCGTGGCAAGGTGAACGACAAATCCTTGATCAAGGTACGGTCGCCAAAACCCTTGGTCAGGTTGTCTGCTTCGACAACCTTGTTGCCCAGACGTGGAGGCGTAGGGATCTGGATTTCTTCGAAGTCCAGTTTCTTGTACTGCTCGGCCTCGGCAGCCATTTCCTCGTAGCGCTCCAAACGCGCTTTGTTCTTCGCCTGACGCGCCTTGGAACCGGAGCGAACCCATTCCAGCTCATCCTTCAAACGCTTACGCAGCTTGGCGTCCTTTTTACCAGCAACCTGCAGACGCTCCTGCTTCTTTTCCAGGTAGGTCGAGTAATTGCCCTCATAAGGGTGCAGCTTGCCGCGGTCAACCTCACAAATCCAGCCCGCAACATTATCCAGGAAGTAGCGGTCGTGGGTCACTGCCAAAACCGCACCCGGGTAGTTTTCCAGGTGCTTTTCCAGCCAGTGCACGGACTCGGCATCCAGGTGGTTAGTTGGCTCGTCAAGAAGTAGCAAGTCTGGTTCCGACAAAAGCAGCTTCGCCAAAGCTACACGACGGCGCTCACCACCGGAAAGGTTAGTGACGGGCTCATCCGAAGGCGGGCAGCGCAGCGCTTCCATAGCCTGTTCAATCTTGGAATCGACTTCCCAAGCATCCGCATTATCCAGGTCTTCCTGGAGCTTGCCCATCTCTTCCATGAGCTCGTCGGTGTAATTGGTGGCCATCTCTTCTGCAATGGCTTCAAAGCGTTGCTTCTTTTCAAAGATCTCGCCGAGACCTTCTTCTACGTTGCCGCGAACAGTCTTTTCCTCGTTCAGCGGTGGCTCCTGCTGCAGGATGCCGACGGTAGCACCCGGATCCAAGAATGCTTCGCCGTTGGATGGCTCAGACATTCCGGCCATGATCTTCAAAATCGACGACTTACCCGCACCGTTCGGGCCGACGACGCCGATCTTTGCGCCGGGGTAAAAAGCCATGGTGACGTCGTCAAGAATGACCTTGTCACCAACAGTTTTGCGTACATTTTTCATCGTATAGATGAACTCGCCCATATTTCCCCTTCGCGAAATTAGGTGGAACGACACTAAATCTTTATCTCTGACGAGAATACATGACTTTAACTGCCGCCCCACCACGGATCCCGCACGATATAGGCGTCACTGTGGCTAGCTAGTGTGCACCGACAGGCACTGCGGCGTTTTCTGTAGCTTGCTTGTTTGCTTTCTTATTATCCGTTGCTGATTGTTCGCCAAACGGAGTCGCTGATTTGTCCGCAAACCCGGATGCAGATGGGCTAGCAAGCGCATCCTGATCAAAGACGACGCCTTCGACGTTAAGAACCACCCCGCCATTATCATCACGATCTGCTTTCCTCTTGGTCAGGGCTGCGGCATAGTGTGCAAGGTCTGGGGCAATGTGGGTGGCCTTCAACACCGTTTTCGAGTGTCGCTTTTCCTCATTATCTTCCCACTGCTGGGTCACCAGTGACCCCACCAGCACTACTGGGTACCCTTTGTGCAAGCTCGCAGCTGTGTTAACAGCCAATTGCCCCCAGGCTTCAACGTCCAGAAACAGATTGTCATAATCCCGCCACCCGGATTCTTGTTCCTCGTCACGCACCGCACGAGAGGAAGCAACGCGCATATCAAGCACGCAATTTCCTCCAGCGACGCGACGCAGGCTGGGCTCTTGGGTAATCCGACCGGTGATGGTGATGTGGTGTTGCGACATAGTGTGCGCTCCCCTTCCAAATCTTTAGGTAACCAACGCGATCTGCGCTGGTAACACCTAGTGTCAGGGGAAACGATGGCCAAACCAATCACGGCGGCCGCCTGGTTGTGAATAAATACAGTTATCCACAGAAATCGCACGAATTGTGCTGGCACAGTTGCACACACAAATACCCTGCCATACCGAAAATTACGATGTGCCAGGGTGTATTATTCGCGCCACCCAAGGCTATATGCGGAAGTTAACGCGCAATTTCAGCAGCAATAGCTTGCGAACCCTTGGTTGTCGGGTGCATAGCCATGGTGTGGGTTGGCGAAGTAATATCCAGCCACACCGCAGATACATAACGCTCAGCATCGGGCGCACAGGTGTGGTGATCACGCGTTGCGGCACGAACGTCGACGAATCGCGCGCCCGCTTCCGCTGCCGCCTCCCGTTGCACATTCGCCAGAGCTGCTTCCACCTGGCGTGCGCCCGGCACGATAAAGCCCAGCGGCTGATTCGGGATCACATTGACGAAGCAAACGTGACCTTGCGGTGAGGAAACACTCAAATACGAAGGTATAGTCACCCGCGCATTCGGTGCGAGCTCACGCACCTGGTGAGTGATATTCGCTACGCGGGCTTTGTAGCGGTCAATCACTGCCTGTGGGTACGGAAATGGAATCTCATCCAATTTAAACCGCCACGGATCAAGGCCGCCCACCGCAATCACAACTTCCTCGGTAGCCGGGCCGATATTGCCATCGCGCACAGCTTGCTCCAGCTGATGCTCAACGACGCTGCGGGAAGTTGCCCCGTTACATGAGTAATCACCCAAGGTACGCCCAGTCATGCCTGCCAACTGACGTGGCCAGTTATCTGGATCCTGCCCACACCCACTCAGGCCTAATTCAACCGGCCGGACGAAACCTTTACCGGAATTACTCGAACTAGACGAAGAACCCAAACTTTCTTGTGGTGTTCCCCGCTGCAACCAGCGGAAACCACGAACGTGGCCGTTAGCGGTAAACGAATCCCCCATTGTGACCAATTGCTTGCCTGGGTTTGTGGAATCCCCTCGCACCCCAACCGCATGGCGGCTAGAGCTTGAACTGGAGCTACCATCTTCTGACGACAAACTGGAGCCTGAGCTCGAGGCCTCTGCCGACGGCGAAGCACCAGCGGTACCTGGCGTAGCAGTCAAACAGAGTGCAGCAGTAGCCAGTGCGCTTAGCGCAACGGCGAGTGGGCTCTTTTTCATAACGAAAAATTCCTTGGTGGTTGACAGTCAGAGGATTGCCGGCAAGTGTTGGCGCGCTCCAAGCCCCTATTCCGGGGCGTTCCCCCAGCCGGAGCCATCCCCGCCACGTTTCCTACGGAAACGGGATTGGCCCATCTCGGATTCGTGATACTCATCCTCGATGTGTTCTCCGCGGCTCATCTTTTCCAACATCGCATTGTATAAATCTAATTCATTACCAGAATCATTACCGAATCCAGAGTCTTTTTTCGGCGTTTTTTCAGACTGTTGAACACCAACAGTTTTCTGTGCATAAAGCCGGTCGTCGTCGGCAAGGTCGTCGTCGGCAAGACCAGAGCCGACGAGGCCTGCGTCGGCAAGGCCAGCGTGGGCGAGATTATGATCTGGCACCCGGTCCATCTCCGCATCGATGGCTTTTTGCTGTTCGCGGTCATAAGTAAACAGCTGTCGGAATAGCTCACCGAATACAACAATCAGCGGGAACGAACCGGCGGCCCAACCAATGCCGGCACCAACGCGCTGATCCGCCAGCAGATCAATCGTCCATGGCAAGTTAATCGAGGTGTAAAACTCCTCACCGTAAATTTCGGTGAGCTGCATCATGTACACGCCCAGGTAGAGGTGAATCGGCATGGAGAAAAACAGCCAGGCCAAACGCACCAACGGCTGCTTACGCCCCGGCAAAGGATCCGGCCCCATGACTTCCCAGAAATAAATGTAGCCAGAAACCAAAAATGCCCAGTTCATGATCACGTGACCGGCGTGATCCGAAATCGCAGCCTGGTACCAATCAAAATTCAAGTACAACGCATAAAACACAAAGATGAATTGCGCGAGGTTCACTGGCGGATAGGTAATAATGGCCAGCCCGCGCGACTGGCAGAACGCCCGAGTCCAATCATGCAGGTTCGGCTTGCCCGCCTCGCCTGGCTCCCAAGCCGTCATGATCAGCGTCAGCGGCGCGCCCAACACCAGGAACACCGGGAAGGTCATCGACAACAACATGTGGCCGATCATGTGCATGGAGAAGGTCGCCGGAATGATCATGCCGACGCCCGAGCTCATAATCACCGCCATGCCGAGTGATCCCAACAAGAACCAGGCAGTGCGACCACGCGACCAGTCGTGCCCGGCGCGACGCGCACGACGAACCGCATATAGGTAGCCTGCGGCCAGCAGGATGCCGAGTGCACTGAACATGACGTCGAAACGCCAGATAGTCCACACATTAAGAATGTCTGGCTCAAATGGGATGTCGTAGCCGACGGTGATTTCCATCGTCGACAAGTTTGGGTCATCCGGTGCAGGTGGCGGGGTGCGCCCCATCGTTACGGCGATGCCTGCAGTCAGTGCCATCACGAGCACTTCTACAACGGCGATTCGCTGGAACACGCGTGGGCGTTGCGCTAATTGTGGGATGCTGCGCTGACGGTGAAGCCAGCCTAGGCCAACGAGGACGATGGTCAACACGGTTTTCGCAGTGATGATCCAGCCGTAGTTCGTCGTAAAGATATGGTGTGGGCCAATACGCAAGGCAGCGTTGACGACGCCGGAAATTGCCATTACTGCCGCCGCAAACAACGCCAACGTGGAATAGCGGCGAACGGCAAGTTCAAGATGCTCGCCGAGGCGTCGCGAGTGTGCGATCAAGGCGGTCAGCCCGCCGATCCACAGCACCATGAACACCAAATGCCAAAGGTAGGAGTTTGTGCCCCAATCGTGGTCACCACCAGATGCCGAGTGGCCTTCCATACCCAGCGGAACGACGGTGAGTACCGCGCCGATGAGCAAGATTGGCTGCATGGTCCAGCGACGTGCGAATAAACCGACGATGCCCACAACAGCAGCCATAAGCGACATGATCAGCCAGGATTTCGCTTCGGCAACCTGGTCTAGGGCCACATTCCAATGTGCGAAGGTACTGAAAAATGGGGTGCCGGAGACATCGGAAAACGTCATCGAGACCATCACCAGTGCGACGACGGCGACACTAAGCAAGCTCAGTGCACCAGTGCGCGCCGCCAGGTGTCCGTCGACGCTGAGGCGCGCTTGGGCAAGACCAAAATTAGGGGTGGGATCGCCTGCAGCAGAAGCGGGCATCCGCGGTGGAATGAGGAATGCGGTAAGCAGATAGGAACCGACGGCGAGCGCGACCAGAATCCAAGCAGCCGCGCGGAAAAATGGCAGACCAAAGGTGGTCAGCATGCCTGGGTCTGGGATACCGAGCGCTGCGAGTGATTCTGCGAGAAATTGCGCAGAAATAATGCCGGCGGCAAGACCGGCGACCAGCAGCATTGCCAAGTACCAGGGCCAGGTGGAACGCACACGAGAGGTCGGGGTAGGCATAGGCTCTAACCTACAACCGATCGCCCGGGATTCTGAACCCGTGTGTCACTTACTTAGACAATCCGGTATAGTTTTTATGCGGATCGGCGCTCATGGGCGCGATCTACCGGCCTCCATAGCTCAGTGGATTAGAGCAACGGGTTTCTACCCCGTCGGTCGCGGGTTCGAATCCTGCTGGGGGCACTTTTAGAGAGGACAAATAAAGAGCGGACTACTGACGATAAATTTTAGTCTCTCATTCCCGAAATGAAGCCCGCCTCACTCTTTCCAACTTATTTCGGTTCGCTGGTGAACTAACTACATTTCCACGTACATCAAAAACCGGTCTCACCGACTTCATGATCTGAGAGTGATGAATTTTGGTTCATTCCGCGAATCAGCCGCTCGCGCAAGCCTATTCAACGATTCCCGCATAGCAGTATTCTCTCGATCTGCAAACTCAGCCGGACCAGAATCTGTTTCTTTCGGAGTTCCTATAGGTTTTTCTGCTGCAAAATAAAAAAGAGCTCCTTCTAATTCACGAAGGTATGAAATTAGCGCACCGACTACTCGCAGATTTTCGGGACGCTCTTCAGCAGCTAATGCGAATAACAGATCAGCCCCTTTCTTTTCCCATCTATTTGGGTCACGCCCGGCAGGTATCTCTGGAGCAAACAACTGGCGTTTCAAATGGGCAAAGCGCGCACCAAACGCTCGTGCGTTATCTACTGGAATAAAAAATCCTCCGTAGCCAAAAGCCGGACTATCAGAGAACCGCCTGTGACTTGTATGAACAAAAGCACCAGGCTGGCCTATTTCGTCAAGATAAGCCAGTAACATAATCCCCTCCCGATTTACATAGCACAGGAGCCCGTGCAGTGCACGGGCTCCCGGAGTTGCTGCCCTGGGTCTTCTTGCATGTGCTCAACCCTGGCTCACAACGATAACAATAGTCTTTGCCGTCAGGAAGCGCAATTACCACCATCTCCAGCCCCGCGCTACTTACACACCAAGGTAGGGTTGAACGCAACAAGACCCCAAGACAGCTACGCAACAGCGACTCCCCAGTGTGCCTTACCTCCGCCACTGCGGTGAGCGCGCATCGTTAAGGAGAACCATGGCTCTTCCCCACCCGCGACCAGAAACCTTTGCCCTGGTCACAGGCGCCAGTCAAGGCATCGGCGAGGCCATGGCACGCGATCTCGCCAAAGCCGGCCACAACCTGATTCTCGTCGCCCGCCGTGAGCAAGTCTTGCAAACCCTTGCCGACGAACTCAGCTCCCACGGCATCACAGCCGAAGTTTTTGCCGCAGACCTGTCCAACTACGACGAAGTCACGGGTTTGTTGGAATACCTGAAAGATAAAAACGTCTCTATCGCAATAAACTCGGCTGGCATTGCAAGCTTTGGCAAATTCGTCGACCAGGATTGGGATTATGAAACCAACCAGTTTCACCTGAACGCCACCGCTGTCCACCGCATCACCAACGCGGTTGTCCGCCCCATGCTAGAGCGTGGTGAGGGCGCGATCTGCAACGTCGGCTCCGCCGCAGGCAATATCCCGATCCCGAATAATGCCACCTACGTGTTCACCAAAGCCGGCGTGAATGCTTTTACCGAGGCGTTGCACTACGAACTGAAAGGCACCGGCGTCAACTGCACGCTGCTTGCCCCAGGGCCTGTGCGCGATGCCGTCGTGCCTGATGAGGAGCAGTCGATCGTCGATAAGGTCGTGCCAGACTTTTTATGGACCACCTACGAGTCATGCTCGGCCGAAACTCTGGAGGCGATGGCAAAAAACCGACGCCGTGTGGTTCCCGGCCCACTGTCGAAGGCGATGAACGTACTCAGCCAAATCGTGCCCGTACCGTTGATCGCACCTTTGGTCGGCAGTTTTTATTCCAAGATGGGTTAGTTGAGATGCTCTGATGGCACCGATAGCGCTGATTAAAACCAACTAAAACCGACTAAATATTTCACCACAGGAAATTCTTGCTTATGACCACTACTAATTCAGAAAATTCCCGGCCAAACGATGAATCACCTGCTGCAGCTAATATCCCAGCAAAAAGCAACCGCCTGGTGTGGATCGACCTAGAAATGACCGGGCTGGACCCGAAGCAGCACGTCATCGTCGAGGTTGCGGCACTGGTCACTGATGCCAACCTGAACATTCTTGGCGACGGCTACTCTGCGGTCATCCATGCCAGCGCAGAAGAACTAGCAAAGATGGATGATGTGGTCGTGCGCATGCACCAAGCGTCTGGCCTGGATAAGGAAATTGCGGAATCTACCACCAGCATCGGTGACGCCGAGCAGGCCGTTTTAGATTTGATTGCCCAACATTGCGAAGCGGACTGGGCCGTTCCGCTGGCTGGCAATTCGATTGCTACCGATCGCCGCTTTATCCAGGAATACATGCCGAAGTTAGACCAACGCCTGCACTACCGCATGGTGGATGTCTCCACAATCAAAGAACTCTCCCGACGCTGGTTCCCGCGTGCGTATTTCCAGCAGCCAGATAAAGGCCAGGCACACCGCGCGCTGGCAGACATTGTGGAATCCATCCGCGAGTTGGATTACTACCGGCGCGCGGTTTTTGTGGATCCGAATCAGCTTTCTAGCACCGATGCAACACGTGCAAAAGAAGCCGCTACCACCACTTACCAGCGGTTTTTGTAAACGCGCGATAATGCGCTAATCTAGTGCGTGCTGCTTTAGAGTAGCGATGGTGGCTGTAGTTCAGCTGGTAGAGCACTAGGTTGTGATCCTAGGTGTCGCGGGTTCGAGCCCCGTCAGCCACCCCAAAGTTTCACCCTCTTGACCGCAGAAATGCGACCAAGAGGGTGTTTTACGTATACCAAGTTAAGTCTACGAGATACTCGGACCAAGGAATTTCCACGGACGCACGCCAAGTAAGCTTGCAGCATGGCCTACGCTCAATTCCCCCAGATTTCTGCTCGCGCAACATCCCTGCGTGATCAAGTCTCCGAGTCCATCCGCGCCGGCCTAATCACCGGCGAACTCGCCCCCGGCGAGATTTACTCGGCGCCACAACTGGCTGCCCAAATGGGCGTTTCAGCTACCCCGGTACGCGAGGCCATGCTGTATTTCGAACGCGAAGGCATGGTCACAAAAATGCGCAATACCGGCTATAAGGTGACCGAGCTATCCGCGGAAACCCTCGACGGCGCAGCCGAAGCCCGCATCCTGTTGGAAGTGCCCACCATGGCGAAAGTCGCGCGGATCTGCACCGGCGAAATCGCAGAAAAAGTCACAGAGCTACGCGCCCTGGCACATGAGCTGAATGACGCCGCCGAGCGCGGCGACCTAGTCTCCTATTTGCAGGCGGACCTGCGCTTCCATTGTGATTTCCTAGCACTAGCCGGAAATCCAGTAATCGTGGAAACCGTATCCAGTTTGCGCACCCGCAGCCGGGTGACTGGCCTGCGTCCGCTCGCCGAGGCCGGCAACCTGGTTGCCAGCTCCCAGGAACACGAAGCCATGATCGACGCTGCGCTCGCACAAGATGCCGCCGCTATGGAAGCCATTGTGCGCACCCATATTGGGCACGTGCGCAAAGAATGGGCTGACTAATCATCAGTTTTTGCGCAGCTTCGCATTCGTTTTCGCCGTCGCGGTTGCCTGCCACGGATTTTCCGGCCACGGGTGCTTCGGGTAACGCCCGCGCATCTCCGCGCGAACCCCGGCATAAGGGCCAGACCAAAAACTCGCCAAATCATCGGTAATCGCGAGCGGCCGCCCCGCCGGTGACAACAGGTGAAACTGCACCCGCTTGCCGCAATACATTGGGGATTCCGTCAGCCCGAAGCATTCCTGTAGCTTGACGCTCGCCACTGGCCGCTCACCAGACCAATCCAGCCACACGCTTCTTCCCGAAGGCACCAGCACCCACTCCGGCGCTAACTCTTCGAGCCGTGTGGCCTCTGGCCACGGTAATAGGCGCTGCAACGCGGGATAAAGATCGATTTTGCTAATCGCTGTGCCCGCGGCAATCTGTTCTAATTCTGGTGCCAACCACATTGCTGGGTCTGCAGCCGCCACATCCGGCCACGGCGAACCGTAGTATTCGTGCAGGTGACGTAGCCGGGCAGAGAAATTACTTGCCGACGCAGACCACTCGAATAATCCGAGCCCGTGTTCCCGAATGCTTTCTGCGACGGCCTCGGCAGCGGCGTCGCCAGTGACCTGCACCGGTGTCGAAGATAACTCGATTGCTCCGGCTCGTCGACGCTTTCTGCCTCGAATCTTGCCACCGTCCACAGTCGCGGTTGTGGTTTCTTTCACTCCTGTGGCCTCCAGGGCATCGTCTTCCGTTATCCGCGCGGCGGACCGGATGATCGCGTTTCCGGCGTTCGACAACGAAATCTCTGCAACCGCAAGCCATTCTGCATCCGCCAGACTGGAATCCGACAACAAGCGCGCCCGCGTGCCGCTCGCCAGAAGATATTCGCGGCTAGTCCCAGCCCCAGAGCTGGGGCTAGCACCAGAGCCCAAGCCAGCACCAGAGTTAGAGCCAGTACGAAGGCCAGATGCCCCGGCCGACACCGCACGCGCTACTTGCTCCGGATAAGCAGCCGCGACCACTGCCCCGGGATCCACCGGGCCTAGGTCCGGCACCAACTTGGCCAGGCGCTGCACCAGTCGTTTCTGTGCAGGCGCACGCGTAATATCACCGCGGGGCTCCTCATCGAGTTTCGCGATAGTCTCCGCAGCCCCGGAACCATAACGCAACAGCGCTGCCCCAAGACGAGGGTCCGTCGGCAAGAGGGCCAATTCTTTGCTGGCGCCAATGCGCTGCAAGGTGGTGCGGGCAGCAGCCATCGCTGTGGCCGGCGGTTGGTCCAACAGAGGGAAATCATCGCCAGCGCCCCAGGTGTCCAAAAATAGGGCGGCTTGTGTCAGGTCTGCACTAAGGATCTCCGGGCTAATATGCGGCGCAAAATGCTGGTAATCCTCTTGCGAATAGCAGCGCACGACAGTCCCCGGCCCCTCACGCCCGGCGCGTCCCGCCCGCTGGTCAGCACTAGATTTGCTGGTCGACGCCGTCACCAACCCCGACATGCCCCGCTGCGCATCTCGGCGTGGCAGCCGAGCCAGCCCTGCATCCACAACAGCACGCACCCCGGGCACAGTCAGTGACGATTCCGCAATGGAAGTTGCCACCAGGATGCGCCTGCTATCGGTGTATAGTGCGCGATCTTGCTCATCGGTGGTTTGCTGCCCGTGCAATGGGAAAACGGGAGTGTTGGCGTCGACAAGCGTGGTCAATTCCGCGCACACCTGGTTAACTTCGCGCACACCGGGCACAAAAACCAGCGTCGATCCCGCGCTTGCCGACGCCTGCTCGGCGGCCTGTTGCGCCAAGTGGCGGTAAAAACTACGTTCGCCTGCCGCCCGACCGGGTGCCGGTGCGTAACTGATCTCCAACGGGTGAATCGCCGCCTCCGTAACATGCACCGGGGCGTCCATGAGCTGGGAAAAACGCTGCGCATCCACGGTGGCAGACATTGCGATAACCCGGAAATCTGCACGCAACTGCGCCAACTCCAGGCACATGCCCAACACCAAATCGGTGTCGAGTTGGCGTTCGTGGACCTCGTCAATTGCAACAGCTGCGACCCCAGGCAGCTCAGGATCGCGCAACAAACGTCGAAGCAGCACCCCGGGCGTGACAAACTCGACGGCTGTGCCGGTTACCGATTCGCCACGAATGGAATGGCCTACGAGCTCCGGCTGTCCAGAAAGTGTGCGCAAACGATGCGCGGCCGCTCGGACGGCAACCCGGCGTGGGGCGGTCACGATGATCTTGCCGACGGAGGATTCTCGCTCGGTGGCGGCATTCTGTGCGGCGTTTTGTGCAGCTTGGTTCGCCAGCGCCGGTGGAATCAGGGTGGTTTTACCGGTTCCGGGTGGGGCTTGCACAACGACGTTGCCTTCGGCAGGCAAACTAGCAATGGTCTCGGTAACAGGCAGGCCTGCGCCGATGCGGGACAGATCAAAGATGCACGTCATAGTTACTCACGCATTCTAGGGCTGGCAGCGTCACTGTTGGGGTTGTCCGCAACAAGGTGGTGCCGCCGCGTCTAACCACACGGTTACCAGGAGCCGATTTCGTTTACGTTGCCCGCTGACCAAGTTTCCCAACTGATATTCCAGTCTCCCAGGCCGTCGTAACCTGACAGGGTTCCACCATCAGTGTTTTTTACCTCGATGACGTCGCCACGCTTCACGGTGTTCATGAACCACTGGGCATCGGCATCGGTGACATTGATACAACCGTGCGAGGTATTCGTTTTACCCTGGGCCCACTCCGACCACGGCGCACCATGCACGTAGATGCCGGAATACGACATTTGCGTCGCAAAGTTCACTTCGGTGCGATAAGCCCCCTGCCCGGTCAACCCGAAAGTCGAGGAATCCATCACGAGCTCATTATGTTGATCGCCCACGAGGTAGGTTCCATTCGGAGTTGGATATTCCGAACGCCCCAGCGATACTGGCACGCTGCGCAGCGTCTGTCCGTTGCGGGTGACGGTCATGGTTTTGGAAGCATTGTCAACGACCGCACGCACATCATCCCCAATGGTGAAGCTGGTGGAATTGTCCTTGCTTCCCCACATGCCATTGCCCATATCAACGCCATAAATATCGGCTTGCACAGTCACGGTGGTTCCTGGCTCCCAATATTCTTTCGGGCGCCAGCGCAGCTCGCTGTTGCTAATCCAATAAAAAGCACCGACGGTGTCATTGGAAGTTTCAATGGTGATCGCATCTTGCACCGCTTGGCGGTCATACACGGTGCCCGCGAAACGGAAATTAATCGTCTGCCCAACACCAACCGTCGAATCGGGCAGTGGCACCATGGCAACGGAAGATTGACTGGACGGCTGGGGCGTCGTGAAGCTAACAGTAGTGGTGTTGCCTTCTACATCAGTTGCTTCGATGGTGTAACTGCGGTTGTAACCCAAGACCTCGTCGGTTTTCCAGGTCTTCCCATCGTCGGAAAGCACGGATTCCACCTCATAGCCGACCTCATTAAGCATGGTGACGGTCTGCAGCTTGTTTTCACCGGTGACCTCTACCGGCACGGTGGGATCAACATCGGTGGCGCCATCTTGCACGCTTACCGACGGCGGAGTCTCCAAATCCTGGCTTCCTGCTGCAGAAGAATGCTGCGTTTCAGAACTGGTATCCGCGCAGGCCGCAAGGCCCAACACCAGCCCTCCAATTGCGAGGGCGGACAATGATTTAGACCAGAAGGTCAACGCGGAACTCCTTTCGCAGCACACAGCTGCATTTTTGTTAATTTTCCTGTTGGCGCCTGCACCCAGGACCATGAAAACTCTGCTAGCGAGCCTAACCCACAATTAATGCTTTCCTGCGCTTCTGCGCAATGAGTTATGCACTTGCAACCGAATCGTTGCATAAACCAGGTGTTATTAATCAATCGTTGTCAGGCCCAGTTTTGTTAACAGCAAAAACAGCACACATAAACCCCACGAGCAAGGAAGAAAAAGCAGGTCAACGGCTCGATTTTTCTTATTCAACAACCACTGCTAGAGTATCTATTCGTTGCGCACGGTACAGTGTTCAACAGTAAGAGTTGAGAAGATGAACACTTCAGATAATCAACACTTACGCGCCATTAGCTCAATTGGCAGAGCAACTGACTCTTAATCAGTGGGTTCGGGGTTCGATTCCCTGATGGCGCACAATACAAGCAGGTCAAGCGGTTGTGAATTCAATCACTTGACCTGCTTCTTCGTTGTTACCTGATTACCAGGGCTCCACGCCGGGGTAAACAGAGTAAACAACAAAGGGATACAGACTTTCGGCTCGCCCAGGTTACTAGCCATAGTAGCTAAAACCTGGGCGCACGACGCTCCACGAAAGCCTGCACCCCCTCACGGTGGCCGTCAGTGCGCAGCAACTTCGGCTGCTGGACCGCCTCATCCTCCAACGTTTGCGACAACTGCCCCAGGCAAGCCG
Source organism: Corynebacterium sp. KPL1995 (assembly GCF_000477935.1). Lineage (NCBI taxonomy): Bacteria > Bacillati > Actinomycetota > Actinomycetes > Mycobacteriales > Corynebacteriaceae > Corynebacterium > Corynebacterium sp. KPL1995. The sequence goes on from NZ_KI515715.1 coordinate 172,106, forward strand.
CATTCACTCCGCGCTTAGTAGCAGCCAGCGCTTCCGGCGAAGAGTTGTGCAGCACTGCCGCGCATTCACGGGCCACGGCCAAGGCAGCGCCATCGTCGGCAAGCTCCGCTAGCAAACCGGCGCTCTGGGCAGCAGGCGCCGGCAAAGGCTGCTGTAACAAGGCCATGCGCATCGTCACCGCACGCCCCAAAGACGCCGACAGTGTTTGCATCACGCCACCGTCGGGAAGCAAACCAATCCGACCGAAGGGCAGCACGAAGAACGCACTCTGGGCTGCTACCACCAAGTCGCAAGCTAAAGCCAACGACGCCCCCACCCCGGCAGCAGCGCCTTCCACCGCTGCAATGACCGGCACCTCGGCCTCAACGACGGCTCGGATCATGGCATTGAGCTCGCCCATGGACGTCTGGATTTGTTCGTCACTAGCACCAGTCAGAGATTCCCCTGCGGTCAAATCCAACCCGGAGCAAAAATGCGCTCCGGCACCGGTAATCACAATGGCACGAACAGACCTTTCGGCTGCTGCATCCGTGATGGCTTTCGCAACCTCCCCGAAAGCGGTATGCGTAAGAGCATTGCGTTTATCTGGGTTATGCAGCGTAATTATTGCCAAATTGTCAGCAATTTCTTGCTGTACGAGCTGCTGGGGCTGCTGTTCGGGCATTATGTTCACTCCTAGTGTGGGCTGCTTTGCACCACACTAGCAAAGAATTAGTGACCCAGCACACATCAATCTTCCCAGGCGGGAGGCTGCGGTCCTTCGTCTGGGTCCGGGCAATCGTCGTCATGATAGCGATCGTCTTCCCGCTCAGTAGCAAACGGCGCGGATTCCTGCTCATTGACATGAATCTCCGTGCCATCCACCGTGCGGTAATCCGGCACATGATCGTCTGGGTCCACAATCGAGATTCGGAAACCTTTTTCTTCCAGCAGGTGCATACCTTCTTTGAGCAAGAACCGGCCCATGCGGCGAATACCCGACACGCGCGTCATATCGAAAATAACGTGGTCCCCGGAAATCTCGTGCTGCGACAACTCGTACAAGATGGATTCTGCAGAGTTGAAGTTAATCATGCCCTGCAACGTGACGACGGTGTCTTCCTGGTAGGTCACGATCGAGCGCACCGCATCCACTCCGGCGCGGTCATCCGCTGCCATCAAGTGCAAGCCCATGTCTTTCGAAAGCAGTTTGAAAATACGGACGCCACGAACAGAATTACCGTATTCATTCAAGCGCGGAGAATATGAGGCAAAACCCAACTGCCCAGGCAAAGTACCCAGCAAACCACCCGAAACACCAGATTTTGCGGGAATGCCCACATGCGCCATCCAACGCCCAGCCTGGTCGTACATTCCCGCTGAACTCATCACAGCCAAGGTTAAGCGGCAAACATCTGGCTCCAGGACACGCTTGCCGTTCAGCGGATGCACGCCACCATTGGCTAACACTGCGGACATGAAGGCCAAATCGCGGGTCGTCACCATGACCGAGCATTGCGCGGTGTAACTAACGACAGCATCGTGGGCGTCGTCCTGAATAATGTCGTAATTGCGCAGCATGTGTGCCAATGACAAGTTACGGTCAGCGTATTGCAGCTCGGAATCGCAGAGATCATAGTCCACCCGCAGCTGGCGGCAGGCCATCTCAGACAAGAACGCGCGGATCATTTCAATCCGGTCTTCCACCGTAGCGCCAGTCCCGCCGATCAACTGGGTCACGGCAATCGCGCCCGCGTTGATCATCGGGTTTACCGGGCGGTGGCCTTCCCGGTCCAGGGAAAGCTCATTGAACGCTTCACCCGACGGTTCCATGCCGACGATCTCACTGACCACGTCGATGCCATGCTCTTGCACAGCCATCGCATAAATAAACGGCTTAGAGATCGATTGGATGCTGAATTCCACCTCGGCATCACCGGCGCTATAGATATGCCCTGAGGTGGTACACATCGCCGCACCCAAGGAATTTGGATCTTTATTCGCCAGTTCAGGAATATAGTCGGCATTAGAACCGGCGTCTTGGTAGCGAACCTCGTCCAGGATGGTGTCGAGGTAGGAAGAAATTGGTGCTTTCACAATCACTCTCCTGGATAAATTAAATCTACTGAATCAGCAAAAATCTCGTGCCAGAATACGCCCCACTACAGGCGGGCAAACACCCGGGGAATACTAGACTGAGAAACTATGAGCAACAACACTAAGCAAAACCGCACTGCCCTGATAGTGGTGGACGTGCAAAATGACTTCTGTCCAGGCGGTTCTTTGGGTACTGCGCGGGGCAATGAAGTCGCCGAGCACATTGGCACACTGGCCACCGACGATTATGACTATGTCGTAGCGACCATGGACTGGCACATTGCTCCAGGCTCGCATTTTGCCCCAGAAGGCGAAGAACCGAATTTCACTACTACCTGGCCGGTGCACTGCGTGGCGGATTCCCATGGCGCACAGTTGCACCCGGCAGTAGCGGAGATGAAATTCGACGAGACCTTCCGCAAAGGCGAATACACCGCGGCGTATTCCGGTTTTGCGGCTACGAGCGCTAGTGGCACCGGGTTGGCCGATTGGCTGAACGAACGTGACATCGCGCAGGTCGACGTCGTCGGTATTGCCACGGATTATTGCGTACGCGCAACGGTACTGGATGCCTGCACACAGACAAAAGCCCGCGTGCGCGTGCTACGTGAGCTGTGTTCACCGGTAGCGGAAGACACAGAACGCAGCGCTATCGAAGAGATGCGCAACGCGGGTGCAGAAATCATCGACTAACGCCGATTTTCACCAACGCGACGGATAAAACCTAAGGTTTTATACGTCGTGTTCCACAATCATGCGCTTGAGCTCTTGAATGTCATTCTTGCGCTGACGCCCCTTGAACACGTTGAATGCGATGCCAGCAGCCACAACGGCGCCCACACCAGCCAAGATCTTCTGCACCTGCGGGTCTTGCAGCTTTTCCAGGAGGTTGGACTTGGCATCGTTGACTAAGTTGCCAGGTTTGGTGCGCTGCGCAAGCTCGTCAAGCGTTCCCGCCAGCTGCTTACGGGTGCGTTCAATGTCACGCTGAATATCGTCAATTTTCCGTGCCACGTGGACTCTCCTAATTATTCACTGCGTTTTATTCACAACGTTTTATTCACTGCGCTGGTTCACTGCCCCAGTTCGCCGCACCGGTTCACTGAGCCGGTGCGATACGCCGGTTCACAACACCGGTGCGACGCTCACAGTTTCCTGGCAATTGTGTTAGCTAGTCTACGTCAGACTACCCTTGCACGCCTACCCGGCGGCCTGCCAAGCCGGTATGGTGTTAGGTATGAGCAATATTCAACTTGGCGTAGGAGATGCTGCACCCGATTTCGAGCTGCCTAACGACGAGGGCGGCACCACGAAACTATCGGATTACTCGCGCGTACTGGTCTATTTCTACCCCAAGGCCAATACCCCAGGTTGTACAAAACAAGCCTGCGATTTCCGCGACTCCTTGAGCCAGCTCAATGATCTGGGCATCGACGTCGTTGGTATTTCACCGGACAAGCCAGAAAAACTCGCGCAGTTTAAAAAAGACCACGACCTGAATTTTCCGTTGCTTTCCGACGTCGACAAGAAAGTCATGGAAGCCTACGGCGCTTTCGGCGAGAAAAACAACTACGGCAAGAAGGTGCAGGGCGTTATCCGTTCCACCTTCCTCATCAACAACGGTGCTGTGGCACTCGCTCAGTACAACGTCAAGGCCACGGGCCACGTTGCGCGCGTAGTGCGTGATTTGCCAGAGCTAGAAAGCTGAACGGCGCCACATCGCTGGTTCTGTTAAGCAAACACTAAAAACTCACGTAGTAGACAAGTCAGGGCGTAGAAGCCGATGTCAGAGATTCTGGTGCCACGGCGTCGGCCGTCGCAAGCACGCAGCCGGGAGCGTTTCCATCGCATTTTGCAGGCCGCACGGGCTGTGCTTGTCGACGTCGGTTTCGAGTCCTTCACTTTCGATGAAGTCGCCCGCCGTGCCGAGGTACCCATCGGCACGATCTACCAATTCTTTGCCAATAAATACGCAATGATCTGCGAACTTGATCGCGTCGACACCGCAGAAACCGTTGGTGCTCTGCAATCATTTTCTGCACAAATCCCCGCTCCACAATGGCCCGAGGTGTTGGAAGGTTTCATTGACCACCTCGCACATATGTGGAGTGAAGATCCCTCCCGCCGTGCTGTCTGGCACGCCATCCAGTCCACGCCGGCTACGCGTGCCACAGCCGCGGATACCCAGCAAGAAATGCTGACGATTATCGCACAAGCCCTGCGCCCGCTGGCACCAGAAATGGGGGAAACGGCCCGCCATGAGATGGCCGGGCTGCTCGTGCACACCGTGGTCTCCCTGATGAATTTTGGTGTACAAAGCGACGATGCCAAAGCTTTTTCCCGCACCGTCGACGAAACCAAACGGATGCTGGTCGCCTACCTATTCAGCGTGGCCACTCTATAGCGCTGCTAATAATCGCTGGGCAAACACGAGTTTTACGCTAGTAATAGAGCACGCAGCTCGCGGTGGCGTAATCACCATCGTGGCTGATACTGATGCTGTGCTGAAATTGCCCGATCGCTGCCGTGATCTCATGCGCCAAATCCGGGGCGAAATCCAGTGCTAACCTGCCCCAGCGGTCCGGGCGCACCGTGATTGCCGACCAATCGATGTCTTCTTCCCGCAACCACGGCGCGCTGCCATAACGAGCCTGCGCCCAGGCCTTCAAAAAAGCCTCTTTCGCGGCCCACCGCCCCGCCAAGTGCACATACTGCCCGTGAGCGCTGGCCTGGGCGCTACGCCACTCAAAATCACTGAATACACGACGGAAACGTGAACCAGGGATCTCTAATTGCTCACGCAATCCGGGCACATGAACCAGGTCCGTCCCAATGGAAATCTGCACTGTTTTACATCCCCAACATTGGTAGCCCGGCTACCGTATGAAACGCCGGAACCCCCAGCTTGTCGACGCGCTCGCGAAACTCTTCTGGGGAGCACTCCCCCATTGCTTCCGGCAGGCTAAACCACAATTGCTTGCCCGTTACCCGCGGCAATTCTTGCACGTTCAATTCCGTTGCCAAATCTGGCTGCTCCGGCATGCTCCCACCAATCAACCCGGCGACTTCCACCCCGGCGGCTTCTGCGGTGCGCACCGTCAACTCAGCCATGTTCAAGCTGCCCAAGCCGGTGCTCGTCACCACCACCAACTTTTCCCCAAGATCTTTGGCCAGATCCAGCACACTAAACTCCCGCCCATTGCGGTCAGTGCCTAAGCGCACTAACAAACCTCCAGCGCCTTCCACTAAACAAATTCCGTGTTCCGCGCGGAAATCAGAGATCCACTGGCCCACTGCGTCGCGGTCTGCCTGCGTGAGCCCGGCGCGCTTGGCTGCCAGGTTTGGTGCCAGTGGGTCTGGGTAACGCCGGTACACGTCACCGGCAATGCCCGTGAGTTTGGTGACCACGGCGGCGTCATCGTCGTCACCAGTTTGTAGTGGCTTCAGCACCGGTTGCTGCCAAGCCCATCCGAGCGTGGCGGCTGCGATGGTTTTGCCCACTCCGGTTCCAGTACCGGTAATGATCATGCGGTTTCCTCCGGCGTGGTTGGTGCGGTTGCTGTGGTCCGTGTACTTGATGTGGTTGCTGTCGTTGTTTCCGTCAGCTGAGTTGTTCGCGCCTCGGTGTCGCGGATGCCGCGGGTGCCATGGGTACCGCAGACTTCAACAATGCGTGCGATGGCTTGGCAAATGGCAATCAGCTCATCATCGTTGCAGATATACGGTGGCATGGTATAAACCAGGCGTCCGAAGGGGCGAAGCCACACCCCAGCAGACAGTGCAGCGGCAGTTGCTTGCGCCATGTCGACGTCCGCATCCATTTCCACTACACCGATCGCACCGAGCACCCGGACATCAGCCACGCCAGGCTTGTCGCGTAATGGGTGCAGCCCCGCGACGAGTGCTGATTCAATCCGTGCTACGTCGCTGCGCCACGCGCCTTCCCGAATCATTGCTGTCGCCTCGGCGGCAACTGCACAAGCCAGCGGGTTAGCCATGAACGTCGGGCCATGCATCAGCGCGGCAGGCTGCATAGTCTCCGCGACTTCTTTCGTGGCCAAGGTGGCTGCCAAGGACATAAATCCACCGGTGAGAGCCTTGCCGACGCACAAAATATCCGGGGTGATGCCCGCTGCATGGGTGGTAAACACCTCGCCAGTACGACCAAAACCGGTGGCGATCTCATCGGCGATTAACACGATGCCGTGTTTGCTGCACAATTCGCGAATGCCCACGAGTAGTTCGTGATCGTGAAAACGCATGCCCCCGGCTCCTTGCACCACCGGCTCGATGATCATCGCGGCAACCTCGCCATTCATGGCGTCTTCTACCAGCTGCAGGTATTCTTCTCGCTCTTGCGCGCTCGCACCCCGCGTGGGGGGCGCGGGCACAAAAATTTGTTCTTTTACTGTTCCGTTCCACAGGGAATGCATGCCGCCGTCGGGATCGCACACGCTCATCGCTTGGAAAGTGTCGCCGTGGTAACCAGAGCGCCAGGTTAACAGCTTGTTGCGGCTGGTTTCCCCATCTGCGGCTGGGCTCGCTCCACGGGCGTATTGCAGCGCCATTTTGATGGCAACTTCCACGGCAACTGACCCAGAATCCGAATAAAACACCTGCTGGTAACGGTTTTCGGTGAGCGCAAGCAAATTTTCTGTTAGCTGCGCAGCTGGTTGGTGCGTCAGGCCGCCGAACATAACGTGACTCATCGCATCAATCTGATTTTTCGCTGCCGCCACCAAACGCGGGTGAGAATGACCAAAGCAGGCAGCCCACCACGAACTCATGCCGTCGATCACCCACTGCGAATCTGGTTGTGCTGTGCTTTCCGAATCGGCTGAAGCTTCCACCGCTGGGCCGGGTGCTGCGGTGGTGACGGCGTCGGCAAGCTCCAAATAGCAACCGTCGGTCGAGCGAACCACCCTCGTTGGCTCGCCAGGTGCAGCATATGGGTGCCAAATATGCTGGGCGTCGATCCGAGAGATCTCCCGGCTAGACCTGAATTTCGGGGAAAATTCAGGGGAAAAATGTGCTGGCGTGTCAGGCACGGGTTAGTCCTTTTTCTTGTTCGCAGGCTTGTTATTAGAGCTGAGCTGAGTTGAGTACAACACATTGCGCATGCCGTCGAAAAGCTCGCCCATGCCGCCTGGGTTATTAGGCATAAACATCACATTCGAACCCCCATTGCCAGCAACATCGACCATTGCGTCCAAATACTGCGAAACCAACATGAGCACTTCCGGGGATTCCTCAATGCCAGCTTCACGCAGCAGCTCATACTGCGCAGCGATGCCTTCCACAATTTCTTTACGCTGGTCCGCCACACCCCGCCCCTGCAAACGACGGGCCTCCGCAGCTCCTTCTGCTTCCTTGACCACACGGATCTTTTCGGCCTCTGCCTGGGAGACCGCAGCATCACGCTCGCGCTGAGCGGCGTTGATGGCGTTCATGGAATCACGCACCTTGGAATCTGGGCGGATATCCGTGACCAGAGTATTGACAAAGTGCCAACCATATTCCGCCATGTTGTCGCGCAAGGATTCCGCCACATTGCGGGCAATATCGTCTTTGGAAGAAAACGACTCATCCAGCTTCATCCCAGCCACCGAAGAACGCACATTATCTTGCACATACGCGATGATTTGCTGCTCGTGGTTAGACAGCAGGTAGTAGGCCTCGCGCTCGCGACCTTCCACGACTTGGTACTGCACCGCGACGGGGATTTGCACAAAGACGTTGTCCTGGGTTTTCGTCTCCACCATCACATCAAGTTGCTGCACCTGCAACGAGATCCGATCCCGCACCCGGTCGACAAAAGGGATTTTGATATTCAGCCCGGCGTGCGCGACATGGTGGAATTTGCCCATGCGCTCGATGACAGCCGCCTGCCGGGTTTGCACCGTAAATATGGAGGACGTAGCTACCAAAATCAGCAGTACGAGGAGAATCCCCACCATAGAGAGCAAAATCATGTGCGCGTCCTTTCAGTTGCTGTGTTTGCTGTGTTCGGAAGTCTGCTGTGTTCGGAGGTCGCCATCCCAGATTGAGATCAGCAGAAGCACCGCGAGCGCTTCTTTCCCATTTAAACGCATTTTCTTCGCGCACGTAACCCCAAGCACTCCTGAGGACGACAACCACGATAAGGTCGCTCTCCTCCCAAGGACCACCAACAAGTGTTAAATGCAACACATACCCGGAAATTGTGGCGTAGCCTATGAGCATGAACTCCACGCAACCACACCTAGCAACCGGCCAGCACCCTATTCGCGTGACCCCACGCAGCATTTTTGTCTCCGGCGGCGCAACTGGAATTGGCAAAGCTGTCGCCACGAAATTCCTCGACGCAGGATGGGTCGTCGGCGCCTACGACATTGACGACGAGCGCCTGGCGGAATTCCAATCCGAATATCCACAACTCATCACCGGCCACCTGGATGTCACCGACGCCGAACAATGGGACGAGGCATTGGCGCATTTCACCGCTCATACCGACGGAACACTAACCGTCCTGGACAACAACGCCGGCGTGATCGGCTTCGGCGATATCACTGAGCAAGACCCTGACCTGATCGCAGCCCAAGTAAGCATCAACTGCACCGGTGTCACCCTGGGAGCGCGCGCAGCACACCAATACCTAAAGAAGACCCCGGGAGCTCATCTCATAAACATGGGCTCAGCATCCTCGATCTACGGACAACCGCACATCGCCCCGTATTCGGCATCTAAATTTTATGTCCAAGGCTTCAGCCAAGCGCTGGAGCTGGAATGGGAAAAAGACGAGATACGTGTACTCAACATCATGCCGCTCTGGGCAAAAACAAAGCTGGCCAGCGGTAACGCGGAATCCATTAAACGCTTAGGCGTGCATCTAACACCAGAACAGGTAGCGGACAAAATTTGGCAAGCCGTGCACCCCGCCAACAGGTTAACCCGGCATCGCATCATGTACTCAGTCGGGCTACCGTCGTTAGTCATGCGCTACGCCGCCAGGTTTGCCCCTTCCATTGTCGTGCGATGGATAAACAAGTTGATCGCACAGTAACCATCCCCGCCGCGCAGAGCTCTTGAACCAGCCGCGTTGGCGCCGGGCGCTTGGAATCCCCGCCGCGCCAGGCCACTTGGTCGCGCAGACGAACTAGAATGGAACCATGCCTACCTGGAATGACCTCACCCGCAACAATCCGTCACACTCTGAGAATTACGCTGCCCGGTGGAAACGCTTCGTCGCCGAAGGCAAAGACATTGATGGCGAAGCCCGCTTCGTCGACGCATTGAGCCCACGCAGTGCCAAAATCCTCGACGCAGGCTGCGGTACTGGCCGGGCCGGCGGGCCACTGATCGCACGCGGCCACACCGTTGCCGGAATCGACCTAGACCCGGTGCTGATTGAGCATGCCAAACACGACTTCCCCGACGCCGAATGGCACGTTGGTGATCTAGGCTCTGCCACGTTGTACGAACAGCCAGAGCTGGGGCACATGCGCGGCAGCTTCGACGTCGTCTTTAGCGTCGGTAACGTACTCGGCTTCATTGACCCAGCGGATCGGGAAACCGCCATTGCGAATCTCTATGAGCCATTGCGGCCAGGTGGTCGCGCAGTACTAGCATTTGGTGCTGGCCGTGGTTGGGGCTTCAGCGAATTCCTCGAATCGTGTACTGCGGCTGGTTTCGCCCAAGACCTCCTGCTATCTAGCTTCAACATCGAACCATTCGATACTGACTCTGATTTCCTCATCGCTGTGCTACGTCGACCACGGTAGGCTTCAACCCGGGCATTTTTGACCCATTTTTGACCGAGAACGAGCCCTCACGAACCCAAACCAGAAATCAAAAAACCCTCGCTTACCTGGAAAAAACCTGGTGGCGAGGGTATAAAATGTGCGCCCGGTGAGACTTGAACTCACACGTCCGAAGACACTGGAACCTAAATCCAGCGCGTCTGCCAATTCCGCCACGGGCGCTTGCGAAAATATAGTTTAGCGCACACCGTCGCCAGTGCCAACTTTCGCCCCCAGTTAGGTAATCTTGAGGCCGTGAAGGACTCGCAGAATGACAAACGCGCCACGATCCGCGTGCGGTGGTGGCACCTCGTCCTGCTCGCTATCGTCGTCATCTGCTTCTTCGGGCTGGCCTGGTGGCAATGGACGCGATTCCAATCCGGTTCCGGCACCTTCCAAAACCTCGGTTACGCACTCCAATGGCCCTTGTTCGCAGGTTTCGCGGTATTCGCCTACCGCATGATTTTGCGCTACGAAAACGAGAAACTGGCCGAAGAAAACAACCCCGAAACAAGCAACCAGCCTTATGTCGCAGACAGGCACAAGCTAGAGCAAACCGTTACTGCCATCGACGACGATTTCCTGCCCACCCGACGCAATGACAACGTCGAGGCGTTCAACGAACTGGCAGACCCGGCAGCGCGTCGTCGGCAAGCACGTAAGCAGCACCCAACCCAGAAAAAGGACAGCTAGTGAGTACTCAGAAATCCATCCACCCCGAGCGGCAAAAACGCGTGCGCAGCGCACTAACCATTTTCTCGGCGCTGGCCTTTATCACCGGCTTCTTTTTGCTGTTTTTGGTCGGCCGCATGATCAGCGAATACATCCTGGGCCTCGAGATCCCCGTGTGGGCCCGCTATATCGGCGTCGCCCACGGTTGGGTTTATGCCGGGTTCGTGCTCAGCGTGATCAACCTGGGGCTGAAGGCACGCTGGGAGCCCCTGAAATGGCTCAGCACTGCCTTATCCGGAGTGGTGCCGTTTTTCTCCTTCTGGATGGAGGCCAAACGTCGCAAGGAAATTACCACCGAATTTCAGCTTGCCGACGTCCGGTAACTGTCCGGTAACAGTCAGGAAACTGTGAGTCACCGGCTAGCGCCAGTGCCACTGTTTTTCGCAGCTGTCACTGTTTAACGCAGCAATTCGGCCAATGTCGGCACCAGCTGCGCCAACGCCTTGCCCCGGTGCGAGGCGGCATTTTTCTCTTCCGGGCTTAGCTGCGCGGAACTGCGCGCCTGCTCGATGCCCCCAGCCTGGGCAATTTCTGCCTCCGGGACGAAGAGCGGATCATAGCCGAAACCATTTTCACCACGCGGGCTGCGCAACAACTGGCCTTCCCAGCGGCCTTCTACCACGTGTTCGGCTCCGTCCGGAGTAACTAGCGCGCACACCGACACGAATGCACAGCTGCGGCGCTCATCCGGGACGTCGGCAAGCTGCGCTAAGAGCAGTGCATTATTCGCAGCATCATTGCCATGCTCACCGCACCAACGCGCAGACAACACGCCCGGCATCCCAGCAAGCTCGTCAACCGCCAAACCGGAATCATCCGCGATGGTGACCAAGCCGGTGTTTTTCGCCCCGGCGCGGGCTTTGATCAGGGCGTTATCTGCAAAAGTGCGGCCGTCTTCCACCGGTTCCTCGTAAGCCGGGGCATCTGCGGTGCCGATGACCTCGACGTCGGCCAGATCAGCCAACTCCGGAGCCTCGGCAACAATCTTGCGCAACTCAGCGAGTTTCTTGGGATTATTCGATGCAACCAGGATCTGCACTAAGCATCGCCTCCCCGGTCGCCATCATGAGCACCTGCCTGCGCAGCAGCGCCGCCAGACAGCGGCTTCGCCAAAGCGGCACGCTGCGCCTCAATCAACTCGTAGCAACCTTTTTGCGCCACATCCAGCATCTCGTCCAGCTCATCGCGGCCAAAGACGCCATTTTCGCCAGTGCCCTGGATTTCCACGAAATCACCGTGCGCATCCATCACCACGTTCAGGTCAACTTCCGCGCGAGAATCTTCCTCGTACGGCAGATCCAAGCACACGTGTCCGTCGATGATGCCCACGGAGATCGCAGCGATCGGATCCAGCAACGGCTCGCCCGGCACCACTCCCTGTTCTTGCAGCACAGCGATGGCGTCGGCAAGCGCCACGTAGGCGCCGGTGATCGCGGCAGTACGGGTACCACCATCAGCCTGCAGCACATCGCAGTCCAAGTTGATGGTGTTTTCGCCCAACTCGCCCAGATCCACCGCGGCACGCAGCGCACGGCCCACCAAGCGAGAAATCTCGTGGGTACGGCCTTTAACTTTGCCGCGCATGGACTCGCGCGGCATGCGCTCGTGGGTAGCGGAAGGCAACATGGCGTATTCGGCAGTCAGCCAACCTTCGCCAGAGAATTTTTTGAAACGCGGCACACCCTCTGAAACTGAGGCTGTACACATCACGCGGGTATTACCGAATTCCACCAACACGGAACCAGCCGGGTTGGAGGTAAAACCACGGGTGATGCGCACCGGGCGGAGTTCATCGAGGGCACGTTGATCAGCTCGCTGAAAATCAGACATGCTTGCCAGCATACCTGCGTGCAGCTGGCTTAGACTGTGTATTCATTACCGGGCAGTGCAACTTGCACCCGACCGGAAAAATGATTCTCGGCTGCCCGCACTGTGGCAGCGCTATCGCCCCAGGGCTGTAAATGCGTCAGCACCAAATTGCGCACCCCGGCCTTCGAAGCCAGCACCCCGGCATCAGCGCCAGACATATGCATGCCAGAAATCTTATCGGCTGCGGTCACCCCCCAAGCAGCCTCGCAGAGGAAATACTCTGCGCCACGTGCACATTCCACCAGGTCCTCGGTGTAGGCAGTATCAGCCGAATAGGCAATCACCTTGCCACTGACGTGATCTTCAATCCGCAATGCGAACGTCTCTGTCGGGTGCACAGTACGAAACGGGGTGATCGTAGCTTGCTCAAAAACCTGCGGCACACCATGTTGCAAAGCGGTGAACTCGAAAGTATCTGAGAGATCATCTACCTCGTCCAGAAAATTCCCACTCATCCGGCCCAGGTGCGTGACCGTATGGCTCGGACCCAATAGGCGATGACGTCGGTGCGCATTGCGAGTGGGATGAAAACGTCGCCAAACCATCAACCCTGGAAAATCACTGCAGTGATCCGCATGCATATGGCTGATCACTAAATGGCACGCCGAGGGTTCCGCAATCTCCTGCAGGGCAGCGAACACGCCAGAACCGAAATCTACTACTACCGAGGGCGCAGATGAATCACTAAACGTCAGCAAATAGCCACTAGCCGGGTTGCCCGGCGAGGGTACCGATCCAGAGGAACCAAGAACTGTGAGTTTCATGATGTCTATCCCAGTTGCATCACAGCTGTCAGTTAATCACCAACAACTTATTTTCTAATCCCCATAGTTTAAGCCTTGCCGACGCCAGTTGCAGATCGAGTGACTTCACCCACACCCAAACCTAAAAAGCGCTGGGAAAGCTCCGCGAATTTTTCTGGATCCCCCGTAGATTCAAAAATACGTTGTTGTTTTTTCCCAGTCGCCAACAGATCCAATTCCGTCAAATGCCGCAGAACATCCTTCGCGGTCTCTTCTGCCGAGGAAACCAAGGTGACGTTTTCGCCAATCGCCAACTGCAAAACTCCGGACAACAACGGGTAGTGCGTGCAGCCCAACACGAGCGTGTCGACGCCCGCCGACTGCAGCGGTTCAACATAGCCTTGCGCCACCCCCAAAATCTGCCGCCCGGAGGTAATGCCGCGTTCCACAAAATCCACGAATGCCGGACACGCCACCGCTTGCGCGGTCACCGCCGGATTAAGCCGAAACATGTCTTGGTAGGCACCAGACTTCACGGTTCCTTCGGTACCAATGACGCCGATCTTGCCGTTTCGGGTAGTTGCCATCGCACGCCGCACAGCCGGCTGGATCACCTCCACCACAGGCACGTCGTAGCGTTCACGCGCATCGTGCAGGAAAGCTGCGGTGGCGGTGTTACATGCAATAACCAGCATTTTGCAACCACGTTCCACCAATTCATCAGCCACCCGCTGGGCATGGCTGCGCACCTGAGCAATAGGCAAAGGCCCGTAAGGCCCATGCGCAGTATCGCCTATATATAGCACCGATTCATTCGGCAGCTGATCCATAATGGTGCGCGCAACCGTCAAGCCGCCGACGCCAGAGTCGAAAATCCCGATCGGTGCTTCCCGGTCCAGCTGGCGCGGGGTGCGGTTGCTCATGGGCGTAGACAACGTGTTCTGTACGGGGCTCTTGCCTGTGGTCTCGGTTGTGCTCACGGGTTGTAGTTTAGCGGCTGCACAAAAATCAGGTTGCTCATTCTTGTCGATGCCTGCGCTTTACGACAGCCTGAGCGCGCTCGAGCCCACACGTGCACTGCCGCTGGCTATTTCGTGTTGCGCACCACGAATCCGGCAATGATGCCACCGATGAATCCACACAGGTGCGCCTGCCAGGACACGCCCGGCATCGTCGGGAAGATTCCCCAGATTAATCCCGAGTACACGCTGGCAATGACTAGGCCGATAACCAGCTGGGTGAAACTACGATTGAAAATTCCGCGTACCAACAAATAAGCAAACCAGCCATAGAGCACACCGGAAGCACCGATATGCACCGTACCCACGCCGCCAATCAGCCACGTGCCCATGCCTGCAACCAGGGTGATGATCAACGTCGATTTCAGCCATACATGCTTGCCCGAGGCCGCAATCACAAAAGTGAATAATGCCCCTGGGATGGTATTCGAAATCAAGTGCGCGAAATTGCCGTGAATCAGCGGCGCCGTAAACACCGTCCACCAGGCTGTGGTATCCAGCGGGTGTACACCGTAGGCCAGCAGCGATCCGCCGAGCACATACTGGTTGACGATGTGCACCGCCCAAATCACGACGACATAGGTCACGGCATAGGATGTGCCCGCTTGTAAACGCCGACCGACGCCTAGCCGCGCAGGTCCACCACCACCACCGCGGCGGGCCGGTTGGTTCGACAGGTACGGCATCATCCCGCCAGTGTGGCCAGTATTTCCCGGCCCGGAGTAATTCGGGTTGTACTGCCGGAAGTTATCACGGGGTGGTCGGCGAAAACTTGGTTCCATCGGCTGGTCATTCTCCTAGTTCGCGAAATTCGCTGCCTTAGCCAGTTGCGAGTACGTCGGCAAGCCGTAACCGGGTTCCGCATGGACCACGGCATGCACGATGGCATCGCAGACCACCTGGGAACTTGCCGCACACAGGGCAGTCATCATTTCTGTGGTGATCGTTTCTGTAGTCATCGTTTCTGTGGTGGTCGCTGGATCGTCCACCATGCTAGACGAATTGTGGGGTGAATCAGCCGATTCTTTCGCAACTGTTTCTTTCGCAGCTGTCGAAACCGCAAACAGCGTGTCCCCGTCCAACGGGCTGTGGGCAGGCCGTACAGCCCAGGAAATCCCATCGTGGCCACACATCGCCAACCGGCGTAACTGCGCTTTGCTGAGCGGCGCGTTGGTGGCGATCACCCCGATGGTGGTATTCAGTGACGCGGCTGGGCTGGGCAGATCCGCGAATCTTTCCGGGTCCACGGGTGCGCGCTCCGGGGCACCGAACAATCTACCCGTAGCTGCATCGACGACCTCACCGACGGGGTTGGCTACCACGGCGGCAGAGACTTGGTAGCCTGCAACTTCCCGGCTGGCTTGGCCGAACCCGCCACGTAGCTTTCCGGCGGTAGCTCCACAGCCAGCGCCGATGTTGCTTGTCGACGTCGTATTGGCAACGCCGTCGAAGTTTTCCAGCGCACGAGCCGTGGCACGCTGCCCGTCTGCCGCAGTCGGCCGGTGTTGCGGATCGCCTACGGCAAGATCAAAAATCACCGCCGCGGGCACGATCGGCACCACTGGCCCATCGCTATCCGGGCCGAAAACACGAAAACCAGCCCCGCGTGATTCCAACTCCGCCATCGCACCATCGGCAGCTGCCAGCCCATACGCAGAACCGCCGGCCAGCACAATCGCTTGTACTGCACCGACGGTATTTTCTGGCGCTAACAAGTCTGTTTCTCGGGTTCCGGGGCCGCCGCCGCGCACATCAACGCTGGCGACCGCGCCTGCGCCAGAACCAGCTGCAGCGAAGCTCAGCACACTCACCCCGGTAGCACCGAGGCTGACATGTCCGATGCCCACACCGGGGCAAAAGTCCATTTCGGACCGATTAGACATACGCATCTAATCTTTTAGTCTTCCATCATGGCGCTAAGCAGCGAATCTTGGTTATAAGCCAACCATTCCACCAACGCGTCGCGGTCTGAGATCAGCTCTGAGACTTTCTTATCCGTATTCGCCAGATACAACCGGGCGTCATTCAGGCCCGCAACAAAGGCCTGCACCTCGGATTCATCCAAGTTAATTTCTACGCCCTCGTTGACCTTTTCGGAGACCAACTGCAGGTTCTGCAGCTTGGCACGCGCAATGTCATTTTCGTGCAGCGAGCGCAACAGGGAGCGATCGCCGTCGTATTCCTCGTCGCCTTCGCGCTGAAAATCCGGGAACAACCGCGCCAGTGCGGGATCGTCCGGCGCTTCTTTGTGGCCAGAAGGCATATCCATCATCTCAGCCAACTCGTCTTTCGGCGCAGACTGCGCTCGGGCGATAATCGCTTCCACGACAGCGGCGATAATATCGCCCATGGCTTCACGCTCAATGGGGTCGAGAACGGTCTGGAATTTCGGGCTGCGTCGCAGGCCCTTCTTCTTGCGCCACGGTTGCATGGTCTCGAAAGCTCCTCTAGTCCTTAATTACTCGGAATATCGCGCCGGGGATTAGCCCGCTTGCTGCATCGTCGCCCACAGCCCAGCGGTGTGCAGCTTTTTCACGTCAGCTTCCACCTTATCGCGCTCACCGGAGGTCACCACGGCTTTACCTTCCGAATGCACCTGCATCATCAGCTCCTGCGCGCGGGATTTCGAAAAGCCCAGCACGGTTTGGAACACGTAAGTTACATAACTCATGAGATTGACGGGGTCATCCCACACGATGCACATCCACGGCAGATTCGCACTCGTAGCAACCTCAACGTCAATTTCTTCATCCAGCTCGGGGCTGGCCATTGGGCTAGATGCGTGCACTTCCATGGCGGAGGTTTCTAGTGGTACAGAAACTTCCGACTCGTGAGCCAACTCGTGAGCCTCAGACTTGCGCGTATTCATGACTGCTAGTTTACTGACTCGTTCCCGTGATTTCTGCATATTAGACACCCACGAAGTTCAAGCTAGACACTCACGAAGTTCAAAAGCCTACAATTTCTAGGGCCGTTGAACCTGCTCAGCCCTCCTGCGGCCACCAGCCGTCGGCAAGAATGCTGGGTGTATCCTTAGCGAGTGTGAATTCTTTGCAGCATCCTGCCGCTTCCACCGCGCTATTAACAGATAAATACGAGCTCACGATGCTCGAAGCCGCGCTTGCCGACGGCACCGCCCACCGCAACGTCACCTTCGAGGTTTTCACCCGGCGCTTGCCCACTGAGCGCCGCTACGGCATCGTCGCTGGCACGGCGCGAGTGCTGGAAGCAATCCGCGATTTCCGCTTCACTGAAAAACAACTGGAACAGCTCGATTTCCTGCAACCGGAAACCATCGAGTACCTGCGTAATTATCATTTTCGCGGCCAGGTAGATGGCTACCGCGAGGGCGAGCTCTACTTCCCGTCTTCACCCATTTTGACGGTCCGCGGGACTTTCGCCGAATGCGTCATCTTGGAAACCGTCGTGCTGTCCATTTTGAACGCGGATTCTGCTGTGGCCTCTGCCGCTGCCCGCATGGTCTGCGCTGCGGATGGGCGCTTCATGCTCGAAATGGGCTCGCGCCGCACACACGAATACGCTGCGGTAACTGCCGCCCGTGCGGCTTATCTCGCTGGGTTCGACGCCACCTCTAACTTGGAAGCCGCCAGCCGCTACGGCATTCCGGCGCAGGGGACAGCTGCGCACGCGTGGACACTGTTGCACGTCGACGAGAACGGCCAGCCGGATGAGAAATCAGCTTTTGCTGCGCAGGTGAAACGCCACGGTGCATCGACGACGCTGCTGGTTGATACTTTCGATATCACCCGGGGCGTAGAAAACGCGGTCGCTGTTGCAGGCACAGAGCTGGGGGGCGTGCGCATCGACTCCGGTGACCTCGGCGCACTCACCCGCCGGGTGCGCAAACAGCTTGATGGGCTCGGCGCGACCAACACCAAAATCGTAGTCTCTTCTGACCTCGACGAATTCGCCATCGCTGGTTTGCGCGGTGACCCCGTCGATGTCTTTGGCGTCGGCACTTCCGTGGTCACTGGCTCTGGCTCGCCGACGGCATCGCTGGTGTACAAGCTGGTGGAAGTCGAGGGCAAGCCTGTCTCGAAGCGTTCGTCCGGAAAGGTCTCCGACGGCGGCACCAAAGCCGGCGTGCGCACGTACCGTGAAACCGGAGTGGCTGTGGAAGAAATCATCTACCCGCTTGGCGGCGAGATACCTGCGCATTCCGGTGCAGAAATCCGCGAATTGACGGTTCCGTTGATCCGCGACGGCGAGATCGTCGATGGCTTGGATGACCTGCATGCCTCCCGCGAACTAGTCTCAGCAGGCATTGCCAGCCTGCCGTGGGAAGGTTTGGCTTTGGGCCGCGGTGAACCTGCGGTACCGACGCGTCTGGCTGGGTTCTAAATGGAGTCTGCCAGCACCAATACCAGCGCCAGCACCGGGACCGGCAGCAC
This sequence comes from Corynebacterium sp. KPL1995, assembly GCF_000477935.1. Classification (NCBI taxonomy): domain Bacteria; kingdom Bacillati; phylum Actinomycetota; class Actinomycetes; order Mycobacteriales; family Corynebacteriaceae; genus Corynebacterium; species Corynebacterium sp. KPL1995. The sequence goes on from NZ_KI515715.1 coordinate 190,735, forward strand.
TAGTACCGGTACCAATACCGGCAGCACCGAAGAACTTCTCGCCACTGCCGTGAGCGGTTTCGGCGGTGCAGATCGCCCAGGCCAGCGTCGGATGGCCAACGCCGTCGAATCCGCCCTCGGTTCCGGGCGTCACTTGGCAGTCCAAGCCGGCACCGGCACCGGGAAATCCCTGGCCTACCTGGTCCCGGCGTTTCGCCACGCGCAAGAAACCGATACGTGCGTCATCGTCTCCACTGCGACTCTGGCTTTGCAGCGCCAGCTCATAGAACGCGATCTGCCTCGGCTTGCCGACGCCCTGGAGCCGGTGATGGAACGGCGGCCAACTTTCGCAATCATGAAGGGCCGGTCCAATTACCTGTGCATGAACAAAATCGCGCAAGCACAACTGGAGCCGGAATTAGAGGCAGCAGCCGAAGACGCAGCTGCCACAGAGGCCGCCAGAGAAGCGGCTGCAGATGCCGCTGGAAAGGTCGCCACAGCTTCCGGGCACACAGTCGAACAAGCTGCTAGCGAAACGCCCGCACGCCCTGGCAACCCGCAACCAATCACCTGGCTAGGAAAACAAATCGCCAGCCTGCACAACTGGGCCCAAGAAACCGACACCGGCGACCGCGATGACCTCGACACCAGTGTCAGTGATGCCGCTTGGCGCCACGTTTCGGTCAGCTCCCAAGAATGCCTCGGTGCCTCGCGCTGCCCACACGGCGTCGAGTGTTTCGCCGAACTCGCCCGCCAAGAAGCCCGCGAGGTCGACGTCGTCGTCACGAATCACGCCATGCTCGCCATCGACGCAATCTCCGAAATCGATACCCTCCCCGAACACGATTGCGTCATCATCGACGAAGCGCACGAACTCGATGCCCGCATAACCTCTGCAACCACCGCAGAACTTTCCCCGCGCTCACTGACCTTGGCAGCCAATCGCGCCGGTCCGCTTGGCGCGGAGGGCAAGGATTCCCGTTTGAAGGATCTCGCCGAGCAATGGCGGATTACCACAGAAGATCTTCCCGACGGGCGCTGGACGGAATTGGATCAGGCCGCCGATTCTGAACTCACCGCCATCGCAGATGCGCTGGCGTCGCTACGCGCCACACTGAAAGACGCCCCGGAGGGCGAAGCGACTAATGAGCCAGAAACCGCAGCCGAGCGTAATAACCTGCGCAATCACTTGGCCACACTCGAAGAAACCGTGCATCGCATCCAGGAAGTCTTCGATACTGAGGACCCGGCCGCGCAAGACGATGTGGTTTGGTTGGATCGCAATGAACGCTACGGGGACACATTGCAGGTAGCACCCTTGTCGGTGGCAGATTTACTGCGCGAACGCTTATTTGGGGAAAACACCGTGGTGCTGACCTCGGCGACACTGACTTTGGGCGGGCGTTTCGACGCCATGGGCGCGCAATGGGGTTTGCCAAAGGGTAAGTGGGACAGTTTGGATGCAGGCACCCCATTTGATCCGGCGAAATCCGGGATTCTCTATGCGCCGAAGCACCTGCCGCAGCCGGGCAGAGATGGTCTGGCACCAGAAACCTTGGAAGAGATGCGTGAGCTGATTATGGCAGCCGGCGGGCGCACCCTCGGGTTGTTTTCCTCGAAGCGGGCGGCCGTGCAAGCGGCCGACGAGCTGCGCCCGAAGTTGCCTTTCCCCGTCTATGTGCAGGGTGAGGATTCGATTGGTGCGCTCGTCGAAAAGTTTGCCACGAAAGAACACTCTGTCCTGTTTGGCACTTTGACGCTGTGGCAAGGTGTCGACGTACCCGGCAAGGCTTGTTCACTCGTGCTGATGGACCGCATTCCGTTTCCGCGGCCCGATAACCCACTGCTGCAAGCACGCTCGGAGGCAGCGCAGGCGGCTGGGCGTAACGGCTTCATGGAAGTCTCTGCCACCCACGCCGCGCTACTGATGGCGCAGGGTGCAGGGCGTCTGTTGCGTTCAGCTACCGACCGTGGCGTGGTCGCGGTATTGGATAACCGGGTGGTCACTAAGCGCTACGGCCAGTTCTTGTTGTCATCTTTACCGCCATTTTGGCGCACCCAAAATAAAAAGACCGTGCTGGGCGCACTGAAGAGATTGGTGCAGAGCTAGTCCAAAACCGGTCCAGTGCCGGTCCAGTGCTAGCCCAGAGCTAGTCCAATGCGACGCGGTGGTAGCTGCCATCCTCCCGGTCGGAAGTATCGATCTCTGTGCGGGGAATACCCATGATGTAGAGCACTTCATCCAAAAATGGGTGGCTCACCGAGGTATCAGCAATTTCCCGCAATGCTGGCTTCGCGTTAAAAGCCACACCCAAGCCGGCGGCGGAGATCATATCGATGTCATTGGCACCGTCGCCGACGGCCACTGTTTGCGCCATCGTCAGGCCCGAATCCGCGGCGAATTCCGCGAGGAAATTCGCCTTCGCGGCACGGTCTACCACCTGTCCAATCACCCGGCCGGTGAGCTTACCGTCTTCGATTTCCAGGGTATTGGCCCGAACGTAATCGAGCTCGAGTTCTTCGGCGAGATCTTCTAGCACCTGAATAAAACCACCAGAGACCACCGCGGTGCGATAACCCATACGGTTCAGCGTACGCAGCGTAGTGCGCGCGCCTGGGGTTAGTTCGATGGCATCGGCGACTTCTTGCACCACGGACGCATCCAGCCCAGCCAAAGCCTTTACGCGCTCACGCAACGATTCTTCAAAATCTAATTCCCCGCGCATCGCCCGTTCAGTCACTTCGGCGACTTCCGCTTCCCTGCCTGCGTGGGCAGCGAGCATTTCAATAACCTCGCCGGTGATTAGCGTGGAATCGCAGTCAAAGCACACCAGTCGTTTACCCCGACGGGCCAGACCTGCGCGTTCGATCGCAATATCCACCCCGAGGTTGCTGGTCAGCTGCGCTAGCGCCGCACGAAGGTCTTCACTGGCACCAGGTGCTGGATTTGCTACCGACACAAAGATTTCTAGGCCAGTAACTGGGTAATCCGCTATGCCACGCATGCGGTCGATATTCGCACCGTGCTGGGCCAGGGTGGCGCCGACCGCTGAAATCGCCTGTGCCGTAACTGGGTTTCCCAGCACCACCACGACGTGAGTAGACCGTGGATCTGGTGCCGGAGTCTCGTTATCTTCTGTTCGGTACTCGATGGTGACCTGCTGGCCTAACGGGGTTAATGCAGCGGTCAAAGCTTCAGATAGCTCAGCGAAATGCTCGTCTTTGATGCCAGTAAACGCAGCCAATTGCAGGTGGCCCAAAAACTCAGACTGCTGCACGTCTAACAGCTGCACGCCATAATTAGCGAGCACGCGGAAAAATTCCGCGGAAACGCCTTTTTGGTCTTTCCCGCTGACGATAACGACGGCAGAGCGCAATCCTTTCTGCAAGCGGACGGTTGGTTCAGCTCGCCGGGATGCAGCGGGGGTCTGGTTGGGGTCTGATTGGTTCACAGGTTCCTCAATTCGGTTGCTACGTCGGTGAAACTAGCGGCGGCGTATACGCAGGGTGCCGTTTCTAGGATAAGCCAAACCCCCGCTACCCACTAGGAGTGGATGGGCGCGGGGGTTTGGATGGTTAGCAGGTAGGGGCTAGTTCTGGCGCAACCGCTGTGGCTGATTTCTCCAGAACTATGCTGTTAGAACTTTCGACCTGCTAAGAGCGTTCTTCAGCGTCAGGAGCACAGGCACGGACTAGTGCTTGGCGTGCGAAACCTGGCGTGGGTCTTCGTGTGCTCCGGAGTCGTGAGCGCCAGAGTGCGCTTCGGCACGCATGCGCTCGACCATGTGCGGGTAGTGCAGCTCAAATGCTGGACGCTCCGAACGAATGCGAGGCATCGAGACGAAGTTGTGGCGTGGTGGTGGGCACGAGGTTGCCCATTCCAGAGAGTTGCCGTAACCCCATGGGTCATCGACAGTGACGATCTCGCCGTAGCGCCAAGACTTGAAGACATTCCATACCAGTGGGATAACCGAAGCACCCAGAACGAAGGCGAAGACGGTGGAGATCTGGTTGTAGATGGTGAATCCGTCGGAGTCCAGGTAGTCAGCGTAACGACGTGGCATACCCATGTTGCCGACCCAATGCTGCACCAAGAATGTGCCGTGGAAGCCGATGAAGGTCAACCAGAAGTGGATCTTGCCCAGACGCTCGTCCAGCATACGACCAGTCATCTTCGGGAACCAGAAGTACAAACCGGCGAATGCGGAGAACACAACGGTACCGAACAAGGTGTAGTGGAAGTGAGCGATCAAGAAGTAAGACTCAGCCAGTTGGAAGTCCAGTGGCGGCGAAGCCAACATGACACCGGTCATACCACCGAACAGGAAGGTGGTCAGGAAGCCCATGGCCCAAATCATTGGGGTCTCCCAAGTGATGTGGCCCTTCCACATGGTGCCTACCCAGTTGAAGAACTTCATACCGGTTGGGATGGCGATCAGGAAGGTCATGAACGAGAAGAACGGCAACAGGATAGCGCCGGTCACGAACATGTGGTGCGCCCACACAGCCATCGACATGCCACCGATGGACAGCGTCGCGAAAACCAGGCCGATGTAACCGAAGACTGGCTTGCGGGAGAAGACCGGAACAATCTCGGAGATAACACCAAAGAAAGGCAGAGCCAGAACGTAAACCTCTGGGTGGCCGAAGAACCAGAACAGGTGCTGCCACAGGATGGCACCACCGTTGGCTGGCTCGTAGATGTGGCCGCCAAGCTGACGGTCATACAGAACACCCAATGCAGCAGCGGTCAGAACTGGGAAGATCATCAGGGCCAGGATGGCGGCAACCATGATGGTCCAGCAGAAGACTGGCATACGGAACATGGTCATACCTGGTGCACGCAAAGTCAACAGGGTGGTCAGCATGTTAATAGCTGAGGCGATGGTACCGACGCCAGTAGCGCCGACACCGACGATCCAGAAATCAGCACCCAAGCCTGGGGTGTGGATCGAGTCAGCCAACGGCATGTACATGGTCCAACCGAAGTCCGCGGCACCACCTGGGGTCAGGAACCCAGCCAACATGACGAAGCCACCGATGGTGGTAATCCAGAAACCAAAAGCGTTCAGACGCGGGAAAGCCACATCCGGTGCGCCGATCTGTAGCGGCAGGATGTAGTTAGCGAAACCCCACACAACCGGGGTAGCGAACAACAGCAACATCACGGTGCCGTGCATAGTGAACAGCTGGTTGAACTGCTCGTTGGACAGCATCTGCAGGCCAGGGGTGAACAATTCGGCACGAATCAACAGTGCCATCAAGCCACCGAGGAAGAAGAAGCTGAAGGACATGATCAAGTACATGATGCCCAGCTGCTTGTGGTCGGTGGTTGAAAGAATTGTCAACGCCTTAGACCCGGTGCGTTCATGCCCCGTTGGTTGGGGACGAGTTGGCTCGACATAATCATCAAGCCGTGGCGCCACAGCGGTCATAATTCCTCCTAATTACGAAAGCACTCGCCGACCACCAGCACAGCTAATCGGCGCGCACTGGAGGTACAGAAAATGCCAATTAATTACGAGTATTTATATTAGGTCACTGCGAGGTTTTTAGGTAACCACTGAACGTTTTTGTTTTCTCATTTCCCACCTGCGCCCAGCCCAGCATTAGTTAGGCTTAGCCAGGCCCTTTTCGACGGCCACTACCCCACTGGCATAGTGGCACGAGCCTTAGACGGCTTAAGTGCAGGAACACGAAAAACCCCACCAGTAACACGGCGGGGCACACATAATCTGGAGCACATACTCCGTGAGCCACCCCACTGTAACTGTTGAGGTTTCTGTGAAAAGTTCAACGCCGGAAGGGGGCTGCTATTCCCCCGGTTGGTGTCATACTTTCGGCGGGGTTTAGAAATCCCAGTCGTCGTCAGTCGTCAACTCTGCTTTCCCCATGACATAAGAGGAACCGGAACCAGAGAAGAAGTCATGGTTTTCATCAGCATTCGGCGCCAACGCAGACAGAATTTCTGGGGACACTCGTGTTTCGTCAGCCGGGAACATGCCTTCGTAGCCGAGGTTGTTTAGTGCCTTGTTTGCGTTATAACGCAGGAATCGCTTGACGTCTTCAGTCCACCCGAGCTCGTCGTAAAGATCCTCGGTGTACTGCATCTCGTTTTCATACAATTCGTACAATAACTCGAAGGCGTAATTCTTCAGCTCTTCCTGGCGCTCTGGCGACTGCTTTTTCACCGACTGCTGGTATTTATAGCCAATGTAATAGCCATGCACGGCCTCATCACGAATGATCAGACGGATGATGTCTGCGGTGTTGGTCAACTTCGCACGCGAGGACCAATACATTGGCAAGTAGAAGCCGGAGTAGAATAGGAAAGATTCCAGGAGCGTGGAGGCAACCTTGCGCTTGTCTGGGTCTTCACCGTGGTAATAATCCAGCACGATGCGTGCCTTACGCTGCAAACGCTCGTTTTCTTCCGACCAACGGAATGCATCGTTAATCATCGGCGTCGAGGCCAGAGTCATGAAGATATTCGAATAAGACTTGGCATGCACGGACTCCATGAACGCAATATTTGTCATGACTGCTTCTTCATGTTGCGTCTGGCAATCCGGCAACATAGCCACAGCCCCGACAGTGCCCTGAATGGTATCCAGCAGAGTAAGACCCGTAAAGACCCGCATGGTGGTCTCTTTTTCTTTCTCAGTCAGGGTTTTCCAGGTGGGAATGTCATTGGAAACGGGAACCTTTTCTGGCAGCCAAAAGTTACCAGTCAACCGATCCCAGACCTCTTGATCTTTATCATCGGGAATGGTGTTCCAGTTGATGGCTTTGACCGGTTTGTTCGGATCGTCGGGAGCAGTACCAGATGCCATGGGAGTACCTCGTTCTGTCAGGGATTTTCACTTAAAATTAGGCGTGTATCCCGCCTTTTAACTATCCAATCTAGCCTATTTTGCGCACTCATTTCGGCCTGGATTCGAGCAGTTCTGCACCTAACAAGTGCCGCTCATAACTAAGCTGGATACGGCGTTGCTAATCGACGACTCGTGACGAAAGGAACACCACCCGTGACCCCGCCGCACCACCCCCACGGCGCAACTGCCACTGCCCCACTGCTGGGGTCTGTCTTCGATGAACTTGGCCGCGAAATCGTCTCGGGTGAACACCCAGCAGGTACACAATTTACGCTGCATGCAATCTCCGAGCGTTTTGGAATTTCTCGTACCGTAGCCCGCGAGACCATGCGCGCACTGGAGCACGTGGGCTTAGTAGCCGCAGGCCGGCGGGTTGGCATCACAGTCTTAGAGCAACGACATTGGGCTTTGTTCGATCCGGCTGTCATCAGCTGGCGCTTAGCAGCTCCCACTCAGCGCAGTGCACAGCTGGCTTCCCTCAATGAATTACGGATGGCGGTCGAACCGGTTGCTGCACGGCAAGCCGCGGACAATGCCAGCCCGCAACAACGTGCCGAAATCCTGGAATTGGCTAGCACCTTGGTGCACTTAGCAAAAATGCCCGCCGAAGCGGGCAGGCAGGAGGACGACGCAGCAGACTTCCTAGCAACAGATTTACGTTTCCACTCACTGCTCCTGGAAGCTTCTGGTAACGAGATGTTCGCGGCACTCGTACCGGTATTTTTTGCCATCCACAGTGGCAAAACCGTCTTCGGTGTAGGTGCAGATAAGCCAGTGGCCAACACCCTGGATCTACACCAGGAGTTGGCCCAGTACGTTAGCGACGGCGACGGCATTCACGCAGAGCGCACCTCGCACGCTTTACTGCACGAAGTGGCGCGCTCCTTGGAGTAGCCGCCCCGACGGGTTCAAACTTTAGTGGTTTCCCCGGCGGGTTTTTAGCGGCTTACAGCATGCAAGAAACGCAGCCTTCTACCTCTGTACCCTCCAACGCTTGCTGGCGCAGGCGGATGTAGTACAGGGTCTTAATACCCTTACGCCAAGCATAAATCTGGGCTTTGTTGATATCGCGAGTGGTCGCAGTATCCGGGAAGAACAATGTTAAAGACAAGCCCTGGTCTACGTACTTCGTGGCTACCGCATAAGTATCAATGATCGCCTCGTAGCCGATCTCGTAGGCATCCTGGAAATACTGCAGGTTGTCATTGTCCATGTGCGGCGCCGGGTAGTAGACACGGCCGACTTTGCCTTCTTTGCGGATCTCGATCTTCGACGCAATCGGGTGGATCGACGAGGTCGAATTGTTGATATACGAGATGGAGCCTGTCGGCGGCACGGCCTGCAAATTACGGTTGTACAAGCCGTGCTTGGCGACGTCTTGTTTCAACTGTTCCCAGTCTTCTGCACTCGGCGTGGTGATCGAAGAATTTGCGAAGAGCTCTTTGACTTTCTCAGTCTGTGGAGCAAATTCGGCTGGGTCGTAGCTGTCGAAGAAGACTCCGCTGGCGTAATCCGATTGTGGGAATTCCGCAAAGTGTTCGCCGCGCTCGCGGGCCAGTTTGTTGGAGGCCTTCAAGCTGGCATACATCACGGATGCGAAGTATGCGTTGGTGAAATCCAGGGCTTCTTCCGAGCCGTAGTAGATGTGCTCGCGGCCTAAGTAGCCGTGCAGGTTCATCTGCCCCAGGCCAATTGCATGCGAGGTGTTATTGCCCTCACGCACTGATGGCACCGAGTTGATCGTGGTCTTGTCCGAAACAGCGGTCAACGCGCGGATAGCCATCTCAATGGTCTTTTCGAAATCCTGCGAGTCCATGGCCTTGGCAATGTTCAAAGAACCCAGGTTGCAGGAGATATCGTGGCCGACGGTGTCATAGCTCAGGTCGTCGTTCAGTACCGATGGACTGTTGACCTGCAAGATCTCTGAGCAGAGATTGGACATGTTGATCCGTCCGGTTTTGACCGGGTTCGCACGGTTCACCGTGTCTTCGAACATGATGTACGGGTAGCCGGACTCGAATTGCAGTTCGGCGATGGTCTGGAACAAGTGCCGCGCATTGATCTTGGACTTGCGGATGCGCGGGTCCTCCACCATGTCCTCGTAGTTGTCGGTAATCGAGATATCGGCGAATGGCTTCCCGTAGACGCGCTCGACGTCATAAGGCGAGAACAAATACATGTCTTCGTTGCGCTTGGCTAGCTCGAAAGTAATATCTGGAACGACCACGCCGACGGACAAGGTCTTGATGCGGATTTTTTCATCTGCATTTTCACGCTTGGTGTCCAAAAACGACAGGATATCTGGGTGGTGTGCGTTCAAGTACACCGCACCTGCGCCCTGTCGCGCACCCAGTTGGTTGGCGTAGGAGAAGGCATCTTCCAGAAGTTTCATTACTGGAATCACGCCGGAAGACTGGTTTTCGATGTGCTTGATTGGCGCACCGGATTCACGCACGTTGGACAGCAGCAGGGCCACGCCACCGCCGCGCTTAGACAACTGCAAGGCAGAGTTGATGGAACGACCAATCGATTCCATGTTGTCTTCGATACGCAGCAGGAAGCAGGAAACCAACTCGCCGCGCTGAGCCTTACCGGCGTTCAGGAACGTCGGGGTAGCTGGCTGGAACCGCCCAGACATGATCTCATCCACCATGGCCTTGGCGATCTCTTCGTTGCCGTCGGCAAGGAATAATGCGGTCATGGATACGCGGTCTTCGAAACGCTCTAGGTATCGACGGCCGTCGAAAGTCTTCAGCGTGTAGCTGGTGTAGTACTTGTAGGCGCCCAGGAAGCTCTGGAAGCGGAATTTGTAGGCATAAGCTTGCTTGAACAATGACTTGATGAATTCGAAGTCATATTGTTCGATCACGGACGGGTCGTAGTAAGAATTTTCGATCAGATAATCAATTTTTTCTTCCAGGTCATGGAAGAACACAGTGTTCTGGTTGACGTGCTGGATGAAGTATTGATTCGCGGCTTCGCGGTCTTTGTCGAACTGAATCTGACCATTTTCGTCGTAAAGATTCAGCAACGCGTTCAACGCGTGATAATCCAGCTGGTGATCGGTACTGACGGGTTCGGCGACAGTTTTGCCGACGTGATTGGTCACGGATGCAACCTTCCTGCTTTGAGACATTGTGAATTAAAAGGTGGTGAATTGAGAGGTCGTGAATTGAGGAGTTGTGGAATGAGATTCTGGAATTAGGATGCGAGATCTTCTACTAGGCCGAGCCGTTGTGCGTTATTGTCCAGACCTTGCCGGACTAGCTCCACGTCTTCGGCGGTTCCCATGAGCTCGAAGCGGTAGACATACGGCACGTTACATTTAGCGGCGATGAGGTCGCCTGCTTTGCCGTAGTCGGCACCGAAATTGCTGTTTCCGCCAGAAATGACAGCCCGTAAGTGTTTTCGATTATCGGGGTCATTCAGAAATTTAATAACTTGGGGCGGAACTGGTTTGGCGGTTGCTCGAGTCAACGAAACCCCTCCCCCATAGGTCGGACACACCAGCACGAATGGTTCATCAACACTCAGGTGGCCTTCCTGTGCTGGACGCAGCGGAATGCGTTTGGAGCGATAACCTAGCTTGTCGACGAATCGCTTAGTGTTTTCCGTGGTGGAAGAAAAATACACGACCAACATCGTGGGCCACACTCCTGTCTGCACACGGCAAAAGAAATGACTTGGGTTGACTACCTGAAGGTGACTGCTGGGCTCATTGTTAGGAATGGCCGCTGTCTATGGGAGAGGGGGAAATATGCAGTTATAACGATGTTCTGTCAGCGATTAGGCCGAGGCAGTAGCCATGGTCTCCGCCAATGCGCTCAGGCGCTCTGGACGGAACCCGGACCAGTGCTGCCCCTCTGCTACTACGACAGGCGCTTGGAGGTATCCCAGGGCCATGACGTAATCGCGTGCTTCATCATCCATGGAGATATCGATAACGTCGTAGTCCAGATCAAGTGCGTCCAGCTTCTTTTTAGTCATGGTGCACTGCATGCAAGCTGGCTTGGAGTAAACGGTGATTGCCATGGGGAGACTTCCTTGTCAGTACGCATCGGGCGGGTTTTTCGAGTGTTTCTCGATGAAGTTGTGTGGCAAGCCCATCGGCTCGCTTCGACTTCATCAACACTATACGTTGTGCCAATATGTCGCAATTACACTACATATAGTAGTTACATCTGTGGAATCCCCTGCTGGAGGTATTCACAGCCCCCACATCTAGCTCGCGGGCGAGTGATTACTTTCCCAGCCGAGAACACCTTTTCCAGCCCCCGTCAGCATTTCCGCAGGACGACTCACCACACCGTTATCAAATCGTTATACACGGATGTAATTTCACAGGCTGTGATTAGGCTGTGTACAAAATGTGGAAACTCAGCACAGGACGAAAACAGAAATCAGAGCAGGGTGAAAACATAGCAAAACCGCCGCCCCACTCAGTTAAGAGTGAGACGGCGGCATGATACAAGCTTCGGAAGAAACCCAGGTGAATTAGCCCTGACGTGCCTTGAAGCGTGGATCTTTCTTGTTGATCACGAAGGTTTTACCGTGACGGCGGATGACCTGGGCGCCCGGTTTCTTCTTCAGCGACCGAAGCGACTTGCGGACCTTCATCGGGCGCTCCTTTCTGTACGCAGCTACTACACAGCGTGTAGACAATAATTATCAGCGACCGCCCAAAACGGCGATCATAACACAAGCTGACAGTCTACCTATCTCACACCAGTTTTCTCAAATCCCAGTGTTTTCGTGCACTCTCGCCCTGACAGGATAGCTCGTCAACACTTGCTAATGCGCTTTACTTAGCCCAGCGTTTTTCCATAACCTCGCCGACTTCCTCCAAGCTGCGCCCCATCGTCTCCGGGATAAACACCCGGACAAAGCCCAGAGCAACCACACCCAGCATGGAGAAGGCCACGAAGGTGCCGGAACCGCTCAGAATCTCTGTGACTGGCAAGAAAAATTGTGCGACAGCCCAGTTCGCCACCCACAGCGCAAGACCGGCGATGCCCATACCCAGACCACGAGCCTGCACTGGCACAATCTCCGAGATCAACAGCCAGGTAGTTGGGGAAACCGCAGCCTGCTGGAAAGCGATAAACACAGCCATCAGACCTAACGAAACCATCGCCCAGGTGAAGCTTCCGTCGGCAAGACTATAGGTCAGAGCCAGCACCAACAGGGAGATAATATTTCCGGTCAGCCCCCACGTCAGCAAGCGTTTCCGGCCGACGACATCGATGATCTTCAGGCCTACCCAACAAGCAATAACGGAAACCACACCAATGACGATCGAGGTATACACCGCATTGGTGGTCGAGATACCGACCTCACTCATCATCGTCGGCGCGAAATAAATCACGGCATTTACGCCCGTGATCTGCTGCGTCACGCCGATCAGCATGGCAATCAGAATGGTCACCCGGATCCAGCGCATCTTTTTCAGCGCCTGGAATTCCTCTGAGGTTTTCGCACCACCGGAAGCGGCGGTACCGGCGTCGTAAAGCTGTTCTGCCTCAACAACGATTGACAGCTCTTCCAACGACATCCCGGCGCGAGCAGCCACCTCGCGGGCCTGATCGGTGCGGCCTTTGCGTGCCAACCAGACCGGGGTATCGGACAAGAAAATCATGCCAGCGGTGAGCATGGCACCCGGAATCGCGGCCATTCCCAGCATCAGGTGCCAGTTGCCAGTCGGTGCCAACAAGGAGTTGACCAGGTACGCCAGCAGCTGGCCGACGACGATCATCAGCGTGTTCAGGGAGACCATGCGACCCCGTACCGCGGCTGGGACCTTCTCCGCGATATACATCGGAACCACGATCGACACCGCACCGACGGCCACGCCCAAAAAGGTGCGCGCGGTGGCCAGTTCTGCGACGGATCCAGCCAACGCACACCAAATGGAACCAGCACAGAAGATCACACCGTTAACCAGCAGGGTCATGCGCCTGCCCCACCAATCCGCCACGCGGCCACCCAGCAACGCACCGATGGCGGCGCCAACCAGCAGCATGGCGGTAACGCGCCCTTCCTCGGCAGCGCTCATGCCAAATTCGGGGCTGATATATAACAGTGCGCCGGACATCACTCCGGTGTCGTATCCGAAAAGCAGGCCACCGATGGCGGCGAAAGCGGCGACCATTTTCACGTAACGACGGGTTTCGGTCGTTTCGGCACGGGAGGTATCGCGCGCACCAGTCTGATTATTCTCGGTCATTTTCACAAACACTCATTGTGTCAGGCGACTAGGCTAAAACCATGCCGAAAAACCCCAGCATGAAGCAGCAATCGATCATAAAAGCCCTGGGTGTTAAGCCCTTAATCGATCCAGAAGAAGAAGTTACCCGGCGCGTAAATTTCCTGGCGGAATACCTGAAAACCACCGGTGCACGAGGTTTTGCCCTCGGTATCTCCGGCGGCCAGGATTCCACCCTGGCAGGCCGTTTAGCACAGCTAGCAGTCGAAAAACTGCGCACAGAAGGCCACAGCACAAAAGGCCACCAGGTGGAGTTTTGGGCACTGCGCCTGCCGCACGGCCAGCAGCACGACGACGCCGATGCGCAGATGGCCCTGGAGTTTATTCGCCCCGACCACCGCGCCAGCATCGATATCGCTCCCGCCACCGCCGCGATGGATCAGGCTGCTGCCGCTGCCGTCGGCGAGACTAGCCTGAGCGATTTCAACCGCGGCAATGTCAAAGCCCGCCAGCGCATGATTGCGCAATACGCAGTCGCAGGTGCCCGCGGCCTGTTGGTTATCGGTACTGATCACGCCGCGGAAAACATCACCGGTTTCTTCACTAAATTTGGCGACGGTGCTGCAGACGTCTTACCACTGGCTGGGTTAAATAAACGACAGGGTGCAGCACTCTTGCGCCACCTCAAGGCCCCAGATGCTACTTGGCAGAAGGTCCCCACCGCTGATTTAGAAGACGACCGCCCGGGGCTTGCCGACGAAGAAGCCCTCGGGCTGCGGTACTCAGAGATTGACGATTACTTGGAGGGTCGAGAAGTCAGCGAAGAGACGGCCACGCGCATCGAGCGATTGTGGGATGCCGGCCAGCACAAGCGCCACTTACCGGCCACGCTTGCCGACGACTGGTGGCGCGACTAGACCAGGTTTAACCCAGCAGCTGCGCGGTCACCTGAGCTGCGCGTTGTAGTGGCCCCGCATACGCCGACCCATGCGTCAGCGCATGTACCGCCAGTGGGTGCAACTGATGCATCGGGATGAACTCGCGCCAATTTTTCGGCAGCGGCGAAACCTCGTGATAACCTGCGACAATCTCGTCGAAATGCGGGGCGCCAAATAGATCCAGCATGGCCAGGTCGGTCTGCGGATGCCCGCCGTGTGCCGCGGGATCAATGAACGCAGGCCCGTCGCTACCGAACAGCAGATTGCCCGTCCACAAATCACCGTGAATGCGGGCGGGCTTCACCGACCACTCCGCGGCGCGGATCGCCTGGCAAGCGCGTAGTACGTCGGCAAGCTCGTCGTCGGCAAGCGTGCCTGCCTGGGCTGCGGCGCGGGCGAATGGCTCGACACGCTGGCGAGTATAAAACTCTCCCCAATCGTCTGTAGGGATGCAGTCCTGTTGCTGGGTACCGATATAGTTCGGACCCTGCCAACCAGCCGGGGGTGCGCCAAAAGCAGGCGCTCCGGCGGCGTGGATGCGGGCTAATTCGGCACCAGCTCGGCGCGCGGCCTTAGCAGTCGGGGCCACCGATTCGATGTATGCCGTCTGCAGCTCATTGCGCTGCGTGTCCACGGCAACGATGCGGGGCACGCATTCGCTGGCTTCACCCAGCCACTGCAACCCTGCAGCTTCAGCCTCGGCAGCACGGTGTTCGTTCGGGCGTTTGGTGAAACTCTGCGTCATATCCCCCGATGGTACGGAAAGGGATCTGGACAGTTCATGGTGCTATAAAGGATCGGTATGAGCGAGACAACCGCAGACGGCACGCACGGGCACAACTTCGGGGATGCAGATCCCTCACAGAAAACTAACTCCCCGCAAGACACTGAGTCCTGGCAGCAAGAACTGCCCAGTTTCATGCGCAATTTCGAGCGCTTCGACTGGATTCTGTGGGGTCTGCTCGCTGCCTCAGGCATCTATGGTTTTGCACTGCTGCCATTCCGCGCGATGCTGCTGGTGGATCACCCCTTTTTATATTCCGCACTGAGTGGTTCAAGCCTGTCGGTGCTCGCGCTAACAGCAGAAAATGAAAACAACACCGGGCTGATCGTCGCTACGGTACTGGTCGCGGCTGTAAGCATGGTGAAGTTTTTGCCGCTGTTTTTCTTGATCGGCAAGCGCTGGGGCCCATCGTTTATCGATTACTCATTTATGGGCCATCCCCCGTTGTGGTTCCGGAAGCTGGAAAACTTCATCTACCGCCACCCGGGTTTTTGTCTGCTGCTGTCGTATATTCCGTTTTCGCCGATCCCAGCGACAATCATCGTCGTCATCGCAGGCATTAAACGCACCAAGGGCTGGATCATCGGCGCCTATGTGTTAGTTTATGCCATTGCGCTGAAGTGCTTCTACGTCTATTTGGGTCTGACCTTCGGTGCAACGGTACGCGAGACACTGGTAACCATCGAGCGTTACGTCACCTGGATTACCTTCGCCCTGCTGGGATACATGTTTTTCACGATGTGGCTGAAATCCAAGCGGAAGAAGGCACGTTTGCACACCATGGACGACGCCCATGGACTCAGTAATACGGACGGCAGGGCTGAGAAAGACGACCGGATCACGAAAGACAACGCGAACTAGTGGGGGGAGCTCGATGCTAGCCCGCCGACGGGGGCGACCCCACTAACAACAGCTAGCCCAGAGCCTGCGGGTTTTTCGGCAGCAACCGGCGAGTAACTACCACCATGAACGTGATCAGCAAAATAAACAACGCAGCATCAGCAGCAACGTAGAAATAATGCGTGGTCGAGCCACCTGCAAAATTTCCAGCCAGTACGGCATCGGTACGAATATTGAGGATCGGGCGAATCACCAGAATTTTGATCGCCAGCACCACGCTAATCGCGATGCCCAGGCCCCAGAGTTTCTGCCGCGACGGCCGACCCAGCAGCCGCACCAGCGTCGTAATGAGTACGACGGCCAGAATGACCTCGACGATGTTCATCGCGAAAAACACCCGTCGGCCAATGCCTAGCCCCAGTGGAATCGTGATCCCTGGGGCGGTGAATTTCAGCGGTGCCTCGATCAGGGAAATGCCAATGATCAGGCCCAACCAAATCGCAGGCAGGAAAAACAGTAGGCTCCGTTTTCCGCGGCCACCTCCGATGGGTTCCGAAGCCACCTTGCGTGCACTGCTTTTTCCGGTGCTTTTGTTCGAACTAGCAGTCTTTTTCATGCCTCCAGTTTAGCGGTTTGCCCTACTGCTATTGGCCAGAATTTTCTATTTCACATTTCTTATTTCAACAGAAAAATTTCTGTTAACCTCGAAATTGTGTCTGAAAAACTATCTTCTTCCCCTGACAAACTAGACATTCGCACTTCCGACCCGGCCGGGCGTGATCCGTTGGCTTATTCCCACGACGTCCATGCCCATGGCTGCCCGATTGTGCATGACGACGCCGGAGATATCGTCGTTGTTGGTCACGCAGAAGCCACCCGCGTCGCCCAGGATGCCGAAACCTTTAGCTCCGCGGTCTCGCGTTATTTGCAGATCCCGAACGGGCTGGATGGCGACAAGCACAGCGCTTTCCGACGCTTGCTGGATAACTACCTGAATGCCGACGAGGTTGCTCGTTACAGCGCAGATTTCCACCGGGTGGCCCGCGAGGTCATCGATGGTTATCTTGCCGACGCCCCCGCTGCCGGGGATGAAGTGAGCGTCGATGCCGTACAAGATTTGGGCTACGATTTTGCGGTGCGCGCCATGGTCGCCTGGCTGGGATGGCCACGCGCGATTGAGCCCCGGCTGAAAGAATGGGTGGAGAAAAACGCAGCTGCCACTCGCTCTGGGCAGCAGCACCGCACCGCCCGGGTGGCCCAGGAATACGACGAGATCATCAACGAGGTCGTCGGCGAGGTTCGTGCTGCCGGGCAAGATTGCGTGACCTACCGCTTGATCAATGACACCAGTTTGGGCCGCGAGTTGGAATTCGAAGAGATCGTGTCCATCCTACGCAACTGGACCGGCGGTGATCTTGGTTCGATGGCGAAATGCGTGGGAGTTTTGTTGCACGCACTCGCAAAAAACACTGCCGTACAAGAGCGCATCCGCTCCGGTGTGTCTTCCGAGGAGCTGGTGGCGCTTGTCGACGAGATCTTGCGCATTGACGATCCGTTTGTTTCTAACCGGCGGGTCACCGCCCGCCCGGCAACTGTGGGTGGCAAGCAGGTCGACGAAGGCCAGCGAGTGTATTTGCACTGGACTGCTGCAAACCGTGACCCGGAGACATTTGCCGACCCAGACGGCTTCGATCCAGAGGGGAATGCCGAGAAGAATCTGGTCTGGGGCACCGGGCCACATGCGTGCCCCGGCAAAGATCTGTCGATGGTAGAAATCGGCGCTTTTGTTGAGGAGCTGCTCGCAGTAGCCACCGTGCAAGCGAGTTCGCAGGCAGGCGCAGAACGCGATGAGCACCCGGTCGGCGGCTGGAGTAGCTTGCCGATTACTCTGCAACGGCGCTAAAAGGATAAGCCAAAGTCCCGGCGCCCCTGCCTGGATTGGATCCACGACACTCAGCTTTACCCTTGCTATCGCCGCTCGCTTAGCTCTTCTGAGCGTTAGCTATTTGGCTATAGACCCATTCCGCGCAAAAGAAAACAAGCAACGAAATACCCACTGGCCACACGCCGCCTATCTTTCCCGTCAACGCTAGCACCCCAAAAATGGCTGCACTAAGACCAGAAAGAAAAATAACAGCGGCGCATAGCTGCTTCTTTAACTGAAGCATTGGTTTTTGACCTCCATGATTCCTGAGGAGTCTCGTCCACGCACGAACTTACAATGTGTGCCGGTAACACAACAGACCCCTGCTCGGCTGATTGGCTGCCGCTTTCCGTATCTGTCCCCGGCTATTGCTACCTGCCATGAGTGGCATCACGACCGAAAAACGTGTCTCCATTGTGTCGAATATAAGTCGATGCCGGTCCCCTACAGTCTGTTTTACACAAACAAGAATAGGGTTATACGACAAAAAGTGTGTCCGTATCGGCGGGATTGACGCAGATAAAGACATAAAAACAACGCATTTATAATCCCCACAACGATATAAACGCCCCGAATACGCTCAATCCACGATCCAATGCAGAATCTGTGCTAAGCATGCGTGTTGCCTTAACGCATGAAGAAAAACAGACCACGCTGCCCCGTATGCACTGGGACAATGAAGAAAAACGGCACAACAACCAAAGGCACAACCCGATGGCGTTGCACCTCACCAACCTGCGGGGCATCCACAACAAAAACACGTCCAGACCGCCAACTATCCGCAGACTTCAACACCTTCATTAGCTGCATCTGCGGCAATGCCTCAATAACCGAAACCGCTGCTGACCACAACATAAGCCGACGCAGCCTGGAACGACGCTTCAACACCTTCTGGTTCATCGATATCCCCCACGACATCGACACAGCCCGCATCTACGACCAAATCTTTATCGATGGAACCTACACCGGCGCCGGATGCCTTCTTATCGCTGCCACACGCAACCACGTTGTCAATTGGGTATGGGCACACCACGAAACAACCGCGGCCTACCAGCAACTTCTCGAACCCCTACAAGCACCTGTCATGGTGGTCCTCGATGGTGGCCGCGGTGCCTATTGCGCCATCAAACAAACCTGGCCAACAACCCGCATCCAACGATGCCTAGTCCATGCCCAACGCGTCGTGCGCAGACATCTCACCTCCCGACCACGCACCGATGCCGGCAAAACACTCTACAAACTAGCCCTCGACCTCACACGCATAACCACAATTGACCAAGCCGCACAATGGACCGCCCACCTGCAACAATTCGACACCGTCTACCGCACATGGATGGATGAAAAACACTCAGCATCACAACCGGCAAGCGCGAATACACACATCTATCCGTGCGCAAGGCCTACAACAGCCTGAAACATCTCTACCAGCAACAATGGCTATTTAGCTTTCTCCAGCCACCACAAATACCAACAACCAACGAATACCAATGGGCATCAACTACCAACAGCCTAGAAGGCGGGATCAACGCGCAACTGAAACTACTGACCAGGCTCCACCGCGGCAGATCAGACAAGCGACAACGACGAATGCTCGAATGGTGGCTCTACCTGCACACCGAAAACCCCAGACCACCTATCGAAATAGCCAAACAACAAAACTGGGGGCGCGATGCACTCGCCAAAGTCAACACCACGCCCCACAACGAGAACGAAGCCGACCAGCAAACAGGACGACCAGCCCTCTACGACCAGGGTATCGATGTTGAATACACACACTCAATCGGTATCCGGAAAGGCCAGATCTAGGGAATTGGCGACACGCCGATCAGACACATTTTTGCTACTTAACCCAACCCCGACACGGGGTAGCAACCCCAGACACACTTTTTGTCGCATATCCCCAAGAATACCCCGAATAACCAGCGTAGATACAGCAAAACCCCCGGTCATTAACAACCAGGGGAAATGCAAAAAGTGGAGCTAACGGGACTCGAACCCGTGACCCCCACACTGCCAGTGTGGTGCGCTACCAGCTGCGCCATAGCCCCAGATTGAAACTCACCGCGATAATCAGTTGTTTCTCGCCGTCTGTTCAACGGTTGTTTAGTCTACACTTTCACCTTATGCGCAAACAAATCCCGCGCTCAGCATAGGTTTTCGGTTTTACCGAAAGCCCACCCGACCGCGGGATGCACCCGGTAATCGTGCAGATTACCGGGTTTAGCGCGCATTACTTGGACGCAACAGCGACTTTCACCCAGTCGTTGATGTCTTCAACTTCCAAGTCTTTGCCATCCATCAGAACGCGTGGGGTGGAAACGCGACCGACCTTGGATTCCAGGTCTTTAGCATTGGCCTCGCCAGCTTCGCGGGCCTTTTCCAGGAATTTGCCATTGCGAATGTCCTCGACAGCCTCGTCAGATGCTTCCATCTGCGCGGCCGCATCAGCGAAATCATCAGGGCCCCAGCTACGAGCAATATCCTGCTGGTTCTCGAACATAGCTTCACGCAGGTTCCACAGGGCATTGACGTCGTCATGCTCTGCTAATGCCAGCAGAGCGGCAACTGCCTGGGTGGAATGACCGTCGCCCTGGTTATCCAGGAAAGTCATAGGGTGAATCGATACGGCCAGGTTTCCAGCGTTGATTTCTTCCAGAGCCTCAGCATCCGTGGCTTCTGCCAAGTGTGCACAGTATGAGCAGGAGAAATCCTCATACAGATCAACGTGTGGGGACTTGTCGGCAGCACCAAACGTCAGGGTGTTGCCGTCAAAACTCGTTTCTGCGGAAACTTGCTTGATCTCCCAATTGGCAAATTTCTCTGCTTTCGCACCCTGTCCAGCAAGGACGATATAGGCAATTACTGCTACCACGATGGCCAGTACCGCGACGATGGCACCGATAAAGCCCGCGCTCGATTTCTGGTTCGGGTTGGTTACTTTCTTACTCACTCATCCACCTTGTTCTTCGTTGGTTCTCGCTTGCGAGAAGGTCTCAGTTAAGGATAAACGGCCGCCTACGGATAAATAGCTAAGCGTCGGAAAGGCCTGCGCGCAATCCACACGCTTAAGAAGATATAAAACACATCTCGCAGGATTGTGCGCAAATAGTTCATAGCCTGATCCGATTCGCTGATATCGATGGTGAAGCAACCGCAATCGATCATCAGCCCACGCGCCCAAGCAGACCCTACACCGATAATAAACAGCACCAGCACCGTCGTCGATACCCAGGCTGCTGGTTTCAGGAACAAACCAAGAAGCAGGAATACTCCCCCTGCGATCTCCAGCGGGCCAATCAGATGTGCCAACGCCGAAGACCACTCCGGGGTGAAGATTTCGTAGCCCTCAATGGTCTGTGTCACGGACAGGTGCTGGTTTAGTTTTGCCGAACCAGCACTGATCCAGATATAGGCCATATAAAACCGAGCGAAAGCGCGAATGGCCTCGAGCACCCAGAAACCTAGAGAGCGCCCCTTCCAGGTGCGTTTCACCACACCAACATCCTTGGGTTCGGTCGTATTGTCCATATCGCTCATACTAGTCCGCGATAGCTTCCAGCGGTGGTGTTTTAGCAGCCTTGCGTGCTGGCCACAACGCGG
Organism: Corynebacterium sp. KPL1995; assembly: GCF_000477935.1. Taxonomy (NCBI): domain Bacteria; kingdom Bacillati; phylum Actinomycetota; class Actinomycetes; order Mycobacteriales; family Corynebacteriaceae; genus Corynebacterium; species Corynebacterium sp. KPL1995. Next base: position 211,877 of record NZ_KI515715.1, read on the forward strand.
AAACCACGCCCACGACTGCCGCACCACCCAGCATGATCAGCACCTGATGCCACGGAATCACCGCACCGCCGAGGCCTTCACCTGCCAGCACGTCGATGAACGACCAGCCCAGGCCAAGCCCCGCAAGAATGCCCATGATGGCACCGAATAGCGCAATCTGGACGGCCTCAACAATGATCATCGTGCGAATCTGTCCACGGTAAGCACCAACTGCGCGCAACATGCCGATTTCTTGTCGACGCTCAATCACACCGAGTGTCAGCGTATTGATAATGCCCAGCACCGCGATGATCACGGCAAGTGCCAGCAAGGCGTACAGAATCGACAGCATCTGATCGATCAGCTGGCTAGCCTCGTCAGCATATTCAGCACCGGTTTTCACCTGGATGACCAGGAATTCCTTGACTGATTCCACCAGCCGCTCGCGCATCTCATCTTCCCCGACAGAATCATCGGTGTTTACCGCGATCATCTGGATCGGAGCGGTATCGCCTTCCATGACTTCATCAACGGCAGATTGTGAGACCAGCAGGTTTTCAAAGATATCGTTCTCGCTGCTGTAAATGCCGGTGATGGTCACTTCGGTTGCGTGCCCAGGTTCCACAGCGACTGGTTCGCCAGATTCATCGGAGCTTTCGGCGGTCTCGAGCGTCGTCAGTGGGAGCGCCTGGCCGACGGTCCAGCCTTCCGCCTTTGCCAGTTCATCACTGACCAGCACTCCAGGCTGGGCAACCAAATCCGCCGAGCCTTCCAGAATTTCCATATCGACGAAATCCTGCGGGCTGCCGTCAATGCTGTTGGTAAAGGTATAGCCCGGACCATAGTTGTATCCGGCCTGCCCGGCGATCTGCACTGGCGCCATGCGCATGGTCACTGTGCTTTCCACGCCATCGGTTTCTGCCAAAGCCCCCGGAACCGCTTGAGGTACTGGGAAAGACCCATCCTGCGGCCCGGTAGCCAAGAAATCTGCGGTGACCGTATCTTCCAGCATGTCACCAATGCTGTTTTTCATGGTCGCACCCAGCATGCCAATGCCGGTTACCAGCATCATTCCCAGGGTCAACGCGAATGCCGTGGCAGCGGTACGCCGTGGCGAACGGCGCGCATTCGTGGAAGCCAACCGCCCCATGGAACCAAACGGGGCTCCGATGACCCGGCCCAAAACTGGCACGATGCCCATGCTGAATGCTGGACCGGCCATGAAGTAGCCGACGACTACCAAGAAGGCACCAATGCCAACCAAGCTGGCGCGCAGGGTGGTTCCAGAATCGTCCAGCAGCATCGCCAGGCCTGCGGCCAGTACACCAGCCACGATGATCACAGTGCCGATGATGGTGCGCACGGTCAGTGGGGCACCTGCAGCGGACTCCGTCGAACGCATGGCTTCTACCGGTTTCACCTGCCCGGCCCGGCGCGCCGGCGCCCAGGCAGAAGCGATGGTGACCACGACGCCCAGGATTATCGGTAGGACGATGGCGGTCAGCGACAATCCCAGCCCTCCACCATCGAAGGACATGCCGCGTGCAGAAAATACCGCGCGGATGACCGCAACCAAACCAATACCGGCAACCACACCAAGAGCCGAACCCAGCAGGCCAACGACCAACGCTTCCACCACCACTGATCCGGTGATCTGGCGCTGAGACGCACCGATAGAACGCAGTAGTGCGAATTCTTTGATGCGCTGCGCCACGATCATAGAGAAGGTATTGGCGATGATGAACGTCCCCACCAGCAGACCAATCAGGCCGAAGGCAACCAAGAAGTAATTGACAAAACTGAGCGCGTTGCTGACTTGCTCCGTCAATTCGTCGGCAAGCGCCTGCCCGGTTTGGGCTTCTACCTGTGGATACGTTTCGTTGAGGTGGTTCACCAGTTGCTCAGCAGTGGTGCCGTCATGTGCCGCGACAGCCATCTGGCTAGCAAGACCGTCTGGGTTAAACAGGTTCTGGTAGGAGCCGGCTTCCATCAACACCGACAACGAACCCAATCCTTGTTCCAGGGCTGGGGTGTAGATTCCGCTGACGGTGACTTCGTAGCGCTCTTCTGGAGTGACCAAAATGATCTTCTCGCCGACGCTGATGCCTTGCTCTTCTGCAGCGGTGTCGTTGACGATGACCTCGCCTTCACCGTGCGGTGCTGTGCCGTCAATGATCTCGTCAGCGTCCCCCACCTTGTCTTCCGGCGGGTAATACATCTGCAGCGTGGAAGTACCACCACCTACCTGGTAAGCCTCCAGGTTCTCATTGGCGACTACCACGTTGGTAGATTCGGTCAGGTTGACCGCGCGCACCGATTCATCGTCGGTAATCGCTTGCACGGTCTCTCCATCGATGATGGGCAGGCCTTCTGCCGGACCGACTGCTGCGTCGACATCCTCATAGGCGCTGCCCACGGCTGCCTCAAAGGTCGACGACAGCGAGTTGGTAAACATGAACGCGCCAGAAATAAATGCGGTACCCAGCATCACTGACAGTACCGTCAGTGCCAGGCGCAATTTATGCGAGACGATATTGCGCACGGCGATGGTGCGCATGGAAGTTCGCTTCGCCATATTTAGCCCTCAATTCCCGCCATGGTCTGCAAAATATCGTCCATGCTGGCGCCGTGTAGCTCATCGACGATAGTGCCGTCTTTCAGGAAGATCACGCGGTCGGCATACGAGGCCGCGCGTGCGTCGTGGGTGACAATCACCACGGTTTGGTCGTCGTTATCAACGGCAGTGCGCAAAATGTCCAGCACCTCTGCCGAGGAATTGGAATCCAAGTTACCGGTCGGTTCATCACCAAAAATGATCTCCGGGCGCGAAACCAAAGCGCGAGCACAAGCCACGCGCTGCTGTTGGCCACCAGAAAGTTCTGCGGGGCGGTGGCCCAAACGTTTCGCCAGGCCCAGGCGCCCGGTGACCTCGTCGAACCACGCCTGATCTACATCTTTACCTGCGATGTTGAGAGGCAGCGTGATGTTTTCGGCTGCAGTCAGCGTTGGCACCAGGTTAAAGGATTGGAAAATAAAACCAAGGCGATCACGACGCAGCTCGGTGATACCTTTATCGCCCAACTGCGAAAGATCTGTATCGCCGATGAAGGAATGCCCAGCAGAAGCCGCATCTAAGCCCGCCATGCAATGCATGAGGGTGGATTTACCAGAACCAGATGGCCCCATGATCGCGGTAAATTTTCCGCGTTCGAAGATCACATCGACGGAATCAAGCGCGACGACTTCTGTGTCACCAGAGCCATATTTTTTCGACAACCGGTGTGCGCGAGCCGCAGGAACAGCTTGCGGCGAATCTTGTGCGGCAACGGCATGTTTGCCAGTGGCGTGTTTACCAGTACCTGAGCCGCGCTGTGGGCCATTGTCATAAGCCGTCATGTGGGTGCGAACCTTTCCGGAAAGTTTCGGCGAAATCTACTGTGCGATTACTCCAAGCAGACTACCCGATAGGGTTCACACCCGGGCAAGGCTTCCCGCCCCAAGGGCTAGGACTAGTAGCTGCTCCTAAGCGACAGAACGTTCGATGGTGGCACCCAAACGTTGCAGGTTTTCCACAAAGTTCGGGTACCCGCGATCAATATGGTGCACGTCATGAACCGTAGTTACGCCGTCGGCACGCAAGGCCGCCAACACCAAGCCGGCACCAGCACGAATATCGGAGGACCAAACGCTTGTCGACGACAGCTCATCAATACCCCGCAATACGACGTGGTGGCCGTCAACTTGTGCATCGGCACCTAGGCGCTGCATTTCGTCTACGAAACGGAAACGCGCCTCAAACACATTTTCCGTAATCACAGACATGCCGTCGGCAAGCGCAGAAATCCCAATGGCCATCGGTTGCAAGTCCGTCGGGAATCCCGGAAACGGCAGGGTTTGGTAGTCAACAGCAACCGGGCGCTGTTCCATGCGCACACGGAAGCCGTTTTCATACGATTCAATTTCTGCCCCGGCACTGCGCAGTTTTTCCAGTGGCAAGTGCAGGTGCTTGGGGGCAATGCCGCCGACAGTAATATCCCCCTGCGTCATCGCGGCAGCATAAGCCCAGGTGCCAGCTACAATCCGATCGCCAATCACGTGGTGTTCGGTTGGATGCAGCTTGTCGACGCCGGTGATAACGATCGTGGAAGTTCCGGCTCCTTCCACCTGGGCCCCCATGTCATTGAGCATCTCGCACAGGTCGACGATTTCTGGTTCCCGGGCGGCATTATGCAGCGTCGTCACGCCCTCAGTCAGCACCGCGGCAGTCAAAATATTCTCCGTGGCCCCTACCGACGGGAAATCCAGCTTGATCTCTGCGCCGTGCAAGTTGTCCGCTTCTGCCACCACAGCGCCGTGCTGGATACGGGTAGTCGCACCCATTTTTTCCAAGCCAGACTGGTGCATATCCAGCGGACGGGAACCGATCGCATCACCGCCGGGCAAAGCTACGACCGCACGCCCACAGCGCGCAGTTAGTGGCCCCAACACGCACACAGAAGCTCGGAATTGGCGGACTGCTTCAAAGTCCGCATTTGAAGAAAGCTGATCACTACTTGGTGTAGTGATACGTACGGTTGGCCCGTCGATCTCCACAGCACAGCCCAACCCCTGCAGCACATTTTGCATCAGGGGAACATCGAGGATTTCTGGGCAATTGTGCAGCGTGGTAGTTCCTTCTGCCAACAACGCCGCGGCCATCAATTTCAGCACGCTGTTTTTGGCTCCGTCGACTTTGACTGAACCCTGCAAGCGTGCCCCACCGGTGACTAAAAATATATCCTTCACAATGTTAAAGACTACCGATTTCTCGAGCAGTTACGGCAACGCGCCGATGCGCCGGGCAGCGTTAACGGCCTCATACCTAGTGTGCGCACCAAGCTTGCGCATAACAGAGCGTAGATAAGACTTCACGGTTTCTGCACCAATGCCCATTTCTTCCGCTGCCTCCACGTTGGTATGCCCTAAGGCAACACAAGAAAGCACATCAAGTTCGCGGGCGGATAGACGCGTGGACTGCTTGACGCGTACGGGCGAGACCATTTGCTCGCATAAGACCTCCAGCTCTTTGCGCACGTGCTCATCATTCACCCGGTTAGCCAGCATGCGCAGCTTAGAGTGTGTCGAACGAACTTGTTCCCATTCAGCACCATTCATGCTGCGGTTGGAACGCGGCGTCGCCGGAACAGAGGCTTCGATTTGCCGCAGTGCAGAATTAACCGCAATGTCTTGTTCCAGGCACCGTGCGGTCATAGTGACTTCTTCGATGACCTTATCGCCCAACCGCACTGGCGAATGCACACCGACGTAAAGTACGCCACGAATTTCTCTACGCACGATCACAGGAACGGCCAAAAGAGAATGTAGGCCTTCGTCCTGCATCACGCGGTCGTTTTCGTGGCTAATAATATTTGCGCGCGTGTAATCAGAAACACCGACTGGACGACGCGTGCTGACCACTCTGCCCCCCACACCAGTACCTGCCTCCATGATGATGTTTTGCAAGGCAGGGGTACGCAGGCCCACCCACTGGGTAATTTGCAAGCGGTTATCAGGCAACAAGGTGGCGTACATAGTGACGGGGATGCTGGTGGCGTTTTTCAACGCAGTGAGTGCTGAGCGGACAGCCTCATCGTCATCTTTGATTAGGTGGGAATCCATGAAGTCTCCTCATCTGGGTGTACCCATTTGGGTGTTTCCAAAACCGCTTGACCTCACTGTAGCGTGAAAACGGGGGTAATACCTAACCCCGTTCACCCCACCGATATCGCGGCCGAACATCTGAAACTATTGCGGCCAAACATCTGAAATTTCGTCAGCAAAATTCCCCACCTGACCCGACTTAGCGGTCTAGAATATAAAGACTGCTCTGTCTGTTTTTTTATGTATAGTAGTGCGCAGAAAGTTAACCCCAACTCACTGCAGGGTGGCATGCATGCTCATGTACCGCCTCTGCAGCCGCAAAGGAGCTAAAGAATAAATGGGTAAGGTATACGACAACATTCTGGATACCATCGGTGGAACCCCACTGGTTCGTTTGAACGAATCCGTCAAGGGCCTGAAGGCTAACGTCTACGCCAAGGTGGAATCCTTCAACCCAGCAAACTCGGTGAAGGACCGCATTGGTCGCGCAATTGTCGATGCAGCCGAGGAGTCTGGCGAACTGAAGCCAGGCGGCACCATCATTGAGGCGACCTCCGGCAACACCGGAATCGCCCTGGCACTGGTGGGCGCGGCCCGTGGCTACAAGGTTGTGCTCACCATGCCAGAAACCATGTCCAACGAGCGTCGCGTTTTGCTGCGCGCCTACGGTGCAGAAATCGTCCTGACCCCAGGTGCGGCAGGTATGCAGGGCGCCGTCGACAAGGCTAACGAGATCGCCGAGACCGAAGACAACTCCATCCTGGCCCGCCAGTTCGCTAACCAGGCCAACGCCCAGGTTCACTACAAGACCACCGGCCCAGAAATCTGGGAAGACACCGACGGCAACGTCGACATCTTCGTCGCTGGTATTGGTACTGGTGGCACCATCTCCGGTGCAGGCAAGTACCTGAAGGAAAAGAACCCAGATCTCAAGGCTATCGCCGTTGAGCCAGCTGCTTCCCCACTGTTGACCGAGGGCAAAGCTGGCCCACACAAGATCCAGGGCCTGGGTGCAAACTTCATCCCAGAAATTCTGAACCGCTCTGTACTGGATGAAGTCATTACTGTCAGCAACGAAGATGCCGTCAAGGCTTCCCGTAAGTTGGCTGTTGACGACGGCATCCTGGGAGGAATCTCCACCGGCGCCAACATCAAAGCTGCCCTGGAAGTTGCAGCTCGGGAAGAAAACGAAGGCAAGAACATCGTCGTGATCATTCCGGACTTCGGTGAGCGCTACGTTTCCACCTTGTTGTACGAAGACATTCGCGACTAGTCCCTGTTAGGCTCTTGTCTATGTTCCAGATCGTGTCCCGCATCCGCGAAGATCTCCAGAATGCCCGCGAGCATGACCCCGCTGCGCGTGGCTCACTGGAAAATGCACTCGTTTATTCCGGCCTGCACGCGATCTGGGCGCATCGGGTTTCCCACTGGTTGTGGCAGCACAACTGGAAAGGGCCGGCCCGAATCCTGGCACAGCTGAATCGCTTTTTCACCGGTATTGAAATTCACCCCGGTGCAAAAATCGGTCGGCGTTTTTTCATTGACCACGGCATGGGTATCGTCATTGGCGAAACCGCCGAGATCGGCGATGGTGTGATGCTGTACCACGGTGTCACATTAGGTGGCCAGGTGCTCACACAGACTAAACGTCACCCAACGTTGGAAGACAACGTGGTGATTGGTGCCGGAGCCAAAGTGTTGGGTCCAGTGACCATCGGGAAGAACTCTTCCGTCGGCGGCAACGCAGTAGTAACCAAGGACGTTCCCGCGGATTGCATTGCCGTGGGAATTCCTGCTGTGGCGCGCCCACGGAAGAAAGAAGAGTGCGAGAAGCTCCGCGATCCGGATTACTACATCTAAGATTTCGAGCCTCACCACCCCGCCCCCACCATGCGGGGATATTGCTTGAACATGCGGTTGCGCAGCGTCTAAACCTTGCAACCTTGCATACATGATTAAAGCCCGGGTATTTGAACTGACCCCCGAAAGTTGGACTGAGCAATCAGTTTCTGACTAGTGGGAGCACTTCAAATACCCGGGCTTTTGTGCGGCCTATTCCGCGCAGCTGGGCGCGAATCAGGCCGAACGGTTGGTCGCAAATTATGCCGCGCAGTTAGGCGCAAAGTTAGTTCTCTGCGACAAGATCTTGATATTCCTCGTTTTTCTGCAGGAATTTCTCATACGCAGAGCACGTTGGAAGAATCTGCAGATCGTTCTCTCGGGCGTGGTCCAGGCTAAACTTGATCAGTGGTTTAGACAGGCCCTGGCCCCGGAATTCTTCGAAAACCTCGGTGTGGTTGAAATTTCGGACATTGCCTTTGTCTTGGTAATCAGCAAACCCTGCCAATTTTCCGTCGACGGTTATTTCAAAACGGGATTCTGCAGTGTTATTGGTGATTTGCTGGTTATGTGCAGTCATAAACTATCTCCTTGGATCAAATAGTTTCCGTGGACCTCGTGGTTCTTAAAACGGAAGCACTATGAGCTCTAGTATGCCAGGATTCCTCTACCGAAGATGCACAAAACGGTGGACAGGATGATGGGAAAACCTGGATAAAACGGTGGGAAAACGTGGGAAACGAGCATGCACAGTGAGGGCGTGACAAATGCAGGGTTATGCAACAAACCCCGGGAGTCCGATCTAATGTGCGATTTTTACAAATAGGGTCGCTAAAAGAGGCCTTTTTCGTTCACTATTTGTAAAAATCGCACAAAATTCCGGCTCCCCGACACGGGATAACAACCCCAGACACACCTTTGCCGTATAACCCTCATATATCCCGATATCCCCCCTTTTGTCGTATAAATCGGAAACGAGCATGCACGGTGAGTGCGTAACAAATACACAAAACCCGCCAGCATGTTTGTGCAAACATTCTGACGGGCTAGATGTGGCCAGAAGCGGGATCGAACCGCTGACCTTCCACTTTTCAGGCGGATGCTCTACCGACTGAGCTATCTGGCCAAGGAAAACAATCTTAGGATTTACGTTTCCGCAAACACCCAGCATTTTCCTGAGCGACCCTGACGGGACTTGAACCCGCGACCTCCGCCGTGACAGGGCGGCGCGCTAACCAACTGCGCCACAGGGCCTTATTAACTTTGCGTGACTCCGAATCCTGACTGTGCAGTCTCCGTTGCGCACGATGGTTAAGACTACCTTTTCCTTATACACCTGAGCAAATCCGCACTACAAGTGGCATAAAACCTACATACCAGAACCACCGCTAGACTCACCTTATGCCTACCGAAAATCCTGCACCATAACTCGGCGCGCTACGGCTCTGCACCAAACAGCCCTGCACCAAACAGCCCTGCACCGCGCACCATCGTGATCACCGGAGCATCAGATGGAATCGGCGCCGCAGCCGCGCACACGCTACACAACGCCCGCTCGGAAGACCGACTCGTCATCGTCGGGCGTAGTCCAGAAAAGACACGCAACGTCGCCAATGCCTTAGGTGCAGAGCATTTCACCGCTGATTTTTCTTCCCTCACCGAAGTTCGGGAGCTTGCCGACGAACTCAACCAGCTAGACCATATTCACGCCTTGGCCAATAATGCCGGTGGGATTTTTGACGGGCCCGTAACCACAGCTGATGGTTTTGAACGGACCTGGCAGATCAACGTCGTTGCCCCTTTCCTGCTGACTTCCCTCCTGCAGGATAAACTCCGTGCCGACGATGCCACCGTCGTTCAGACCGCTTCAGTGGCACATTTGCTGATGTCTTATTTCCGGCCAGATGATCCGAACACTTTCCAACACTTCAGCTCGTCCCGCGCTTACGGTAACGCGAAACTCGGCGATATCTTGCTCACGCGCTATCTCGACTCGCACGGACTGACTGCGGTGTCTTTTCACCCTGGAGTACTAGCAACATCGTTTGCGCAGACTTCATCCGGCGTAATCTCTCGGGTGTATTCCAGCGTTTTGGCGAAAGCCCTCAGTGCGCCTGCTGTGGGCGGCGATAACCTGGCTTTTCATTTGGCTGGAACTCCAGGTATTCATTTTGAATCCGGTGAGTATTACAACGAGAGGCGCCGCCCAGGCAGGCAACGCCCGATAGCGAAAAACCTGGGGGTGGCTCGCCGTATTTTCGACGATTTAAGTGACAAGCTGGGCGTCTGTTGGGCCTAAGCATGAATCTGAGCTTGAATATGGGCTCGGACATAAGCCCCGGACTTAAGCTTGCTGACAAGTTGTTAAAGAAAAAATCTCGAGGCACCGTTTTTCAACGATGACTCGAGATTTTGTTTGGCGACCCTGACGGGACTTGAACCCGCGACCTCCGCCGTGACAGGGCGGCGCGCTAACCAACTGCGCCACAGGGCCTTAGTGTAAAAGAGATTATGAAAGCTCTTTGTACCCCCAACGGGATTCGAACCCGTGCCGCTGCCGTGAAAGGGCAGTGTCCTAGGCCGCTAGACGATGGGGGCTAGCGTGTTCAACACCTTGTTTCCTTGGTGTCGGCGACTTGCTACACATTAATACACTTCTTAGCATTTGACAAAACCGCAGGAGAAACACTGTTTTTCGCCGTTTGTATGCACTAGTTATCTGCCAGTATTCTACGGTTATGAGCGCCGCGGATACTCCACAAAAACTCGCCAAGACACTCGCCAAGACAATGGACACACAAAACGCGCAACAGCCACCCGAGCACGCTGACGACCCATGCCCATGCACCCACCATGAACACGGGTACAGCGCAGACAAATCCCGCTACTTGTCCCGTTTACGCCGCATCGAAGGGCAAACCCGCGGGATCCAGCGCATGATCGACGAAGACCAATACTGCATCGACATCATCACGCAAATCTCCGCGATCACCTCAGCCCTAGAAAATATTTCTCTGGACCTACTCAATGACCACATTCACTCCTGCGTAGCCGATGCCGCGACCCAATCTGGGCCACAGGCAGAAGCCACGCTGGACGAGGCCATGAAGGCCATACGCAAGATTGTGAAGAGTTAACTAATCCAGCAGTGCAGCAGCTTCGGCGTCGTCAAGCTCAACGATCCTGGTGGCCTCATCAGGCGTCAGTTGCGGTACCGCATTGTCGTCTGGAGCTACCTCGGTGACATCCAGAACTTCAGCATCAAACGGCGCGACATCCGGGCTTGGTACCGGCGCTGAACGCAACGCACGCGGCTGAACTGTCTCGGCACCCGCAATGCCGAAGAATTTGTCGAGGCCACGCACGTTGAACTGCGTGGAGTTATAACGTGAATTGTCCGAGGTGTTCCATTGCGAGATCACCAAATCAAGGTTGTCCAGGGTTGAACCCGGGGTGATGTAGCCGCCATAAGGTTGCGAGAAATTATTCGGCCCCTGCGGCTGATCCCATGGCCCGTTGCGCACGATGGTCGCTACCGGCACGCGGTTCCAGTCCGTAGCCAGCTCGCGAGAAATCCGGACTTCCACAGCCAAGGTTTCCTCGTTAAACATCGCCAGCACCCAGTGGCCTTGGATATAGCGCAGCGACATCTCTCCGGCCTGCACAGGCTCGCTGAGCACAGGGTGCAAGACGCTTGTCGACGCAGACTCCCACTGCCCTGTGCGCGGGTTGTAGTGCTGCCAGGCCCGCGGATTCGCTAGGTCGCGGGGCTGCATACGGCTGAGGTAGACGTCGTGCTTACGGCCAAATTTCGTCGACACCTGATAAACCCAGCCATCCGGGCCTTGTTCCCAGGACAACAGCTGCAGCAATCCACCTTTATAGCCACCGTCGATCGTGCCGACAGATTGCCACGTCGCACCCTGATCGAGTGACTTCCACACCTGCGTGTGCGTGACATTGCCAAAAGGCTTGTTCCACATGCCCTGCATATACAGGGTGCCGCCGAGATTGAGCAGATCCGAAGGAATCACGGTCAGTCGATTTTCGCCGTGGGAATACTTGACCAGCTGTTGGACTTTCGGCCCGTCGTTCAGTGGCTCCAGGATCTCGATGCGCCCGTCATGGGTTTTCTGGGCCACAACACCAACCGGGCTGAGCCACTCACCTTCGCCGAAGCGTTGACCACGGAAGGAATCACCGAAAACCACCGCAAATTTCTTGCCCGGAGTAATTTCGCGCATGATTCCCAGATCACCGGAATAGAAACCAGCGGCATCAGACTTGCCGACGCCCAGCAGGTCGCCCAGCATGGTGACGTTGAAATCTTGTCGGGGCGCACCGGGCTGGCTAGGTTGTCCGGGCACACCAGGTTGTTGTCCCGGCCGCTCTGGTTGCGGCGCTGGCTTGGGCGCAGGGCGGCTACCTTGGTTGTTGCCGTTATTTCCGCTACTTCCGTTCGAGGAGCCGAAAGCGGGCAAGGATGATTGCGCATGAGCAGCAACTGGGTGTGCACTAACCCCGACCCCAAGGCCGAAGCTCAGGCCCAGCGCAAGAATTAGCGTCGCTGGGCGCTTGTGGATTGAAGTCCGCGGTGCGCGGCGTGATTCTGACATACATAGAAATCTAGACCACCACACACCCTTGTCATATACCCCCTAGGGGTATAAACTGGGGCCGGTAAGACAAATCCGAAAAAGATCTGCACACGAATATTCGCAATCAGACACACATATTCGCCATCAGAAAGGAACCTACTTATGTCCAACCCCAGCACCACTTTCCGCGTCACCGGAATGACCTGCGCGCATTGCGAAAACGCCGTGCACGAGGAAGTCTCCCAAGTCCCTGGCGTAGCCGGACTAACAGTCAGCGCACAAGAAGGCACTCTTACCGTCTTCTACAACAACGCCACTGACAACAACGCCGGTAACAACTCCGCCAAAGCCGAAAACCAAGCCAGCGACGAAGACATCATCGCAGCCGTCGACGAAGCTGGTTACACCGCCGAACGCGCCTAACCCACCACATAAAGGAGCGCTTTCTACAATGCCCACCCCAAGGTCAACCTCCTCGCCTATTCCAGCGCCAAGCACTGCCTCTTCCACCATTGAGCTGAATATTTCCGGGATGACGTGCGCCTCCTGTGCTGCACGCGTCGAAAAGAAGCTAAACAAGCACGACGGCGTGCATGCCGAGGTCAACTACGCCACAGAAAAAGCCACCATTACCGGCGACACGGACGCGCTGGATGCTGATGCACTCATCGCCACCGTCGAAAAGACCGGCTATGGCGCAGAGCTCACCCCAGAGTCCACCACAGCAGGCACACAGGCCCCGCAGGATGCGATGGCCGAGGCCGAGCTGGATTCTTTACGACGCCGACTCATCGTTTCCGCAGTACTGGCGGTACCGGTGATTGCTTTGGCGATGGTTCCGGCGTGGCAGTTTGATTACTGGGGCTGGGTGTCACTGGCGTTGACTTTGCCAGTCGTAGTGTGGGCGGGATGGCCGTTCCATAGGGCTACTTGGCAGAACCTACGACACGGCAGCGTAACCATGGATACGCTGATCTCGCTGGGAACATCATCGGCGCTGGTGTGGTCGATGGTCGCGCTGTTTTTTGGTTCTGCGGGCGATCCTGGCATGCGCCACGGCTTTGATTTCACGGTCTCGCGTGGCGACGGCCTGAGCCACATTTACCTCGAAGTCGCCGCTGGCGTAATCACGTTCATCCTGCTGGGTCGGTACTTTGAGAAACGCTCGAAGCGCACAGCCGGCTCCGCTTTGCGGGCATTACTGGATCTGGGTGCCAGTGAAGTCACCGTGCTGCGCAATGGTGCAGAGACCACCATCAACATCAATGAGCTGACGGTTGGCGATGAATTCGTCGTCCGTGATGGCGAAAAGATAGCCACCGATGGGGTGATCGTCTCCGGCCACAGCACCATTGACACCTCGATGCTCAGTGGAGAATCCGTCCCCGTGGAAGCCGGTCCAGATGATGCCGTCGCTGGCGCCACGATCAACGTTGGTGGCGGCAAGTTGGTGGTACAAGCCACGAAGGTAGGCAAAGATACCCAGCTCGCGCAGATGGCCCAGATGGTGGAAGACGCACAATCAGGCAAGGCTTCTGCCCAACGGCTGGCCGATAAAATCTCCGGGGTTTTCGTCCCCATCGTCATTGCCGTTTCCCTACTCACGCTCATCGCCTGGCTGCTCATCGACGGTGACTGGGCCGCCGCATTTACCGCCGCGGTAGCCGTGCTGATCATCGCCTGCCCGTGCGCATTGGGCCTGGCCACCCCTACTGCCCTGCTGGTGGGCACCGGACGCGGCGCGCAGATGGGCGTGCTGATCAAAGGCCCAGAGGTGCTCGAGCATTCCCGTGGAATTGATCGCGTGATCCTGGATAAAACCGGCACTGTGACCACCGGCGTGATGGAACTTGCCGACGTTGTCACCGCCGAAGGCTTCGACCGCGACGAAGTGGTGCACTTGGCAGGCAGCCTGGAACACGAATCTGAGCATCCGATTGGCCGCGCAATCGCCCGGGCAGCCACAAACCAGCGCGCGGACGGCACACTGAGCGAGGTCAGCGATTTTGAGTCCATCCGCAGCGCTGGTGTGCGCGGCGTGGTGGAAGGCCGCCGGGTGGCCGTCGGCAAGCCCAGCTTGGCGGACAACGCAGATCTGGGCGCGCTGCAGCAACCGTTTCTGAGCGCGCAGACCCAAGGTCACACTGCGCTCGTGGTGCTTGTCGACGGCACCCCCGCCGCCGTGCTGATGGTGGCCGACCAAGTCAAGACCACCAGCGCTGCAGCAATTCAGCAATTCCATGAACTTGGCATTGAAACGATGCTGCTGACCGGCGATAACCAGGCGGTGGCAGAAACCGTCGCGGCGGAAGTTGGCATCGAGCACGTGCGCGCCGAAGTTATGCCGGAAGACAAGGTCGCGGTGATCGCGGATTACCAGGATCGGGGCTATAAGGTCGCGATGGTTGGCGACGGCATTAACGATGCTCCTGCGCTAGCGCAAGCCGATTTGGGCATGGCGATGGGGACCGGCACCGATGTGGCAATGGAATCCGCCGATATCACGCTGGTGCGTGGTGATCTGCGGGCAGCCACCGACGCTATTCGCTTGTCTCGTCGCACGCTGGGCACCATCAAGGGCAATTTGTTCTGGGCTTTTGCCTACAACACCGCCGCCATCCCGTTGGCCGCTCTGGGGCTGTTGAACCCGATGCTGGCGGGTGCGGCAATGGCGCTATCGAGCGTGTTCGTGGTTAGCAACAGCCTGCGCTTGCGTGGATTCACTTCTACCGCTGGTGCCGGCGTGGATGCTACCGTGCGTGCAACCGTGTAGCCCCCCCCCGCGAGTGCTACCTTGCGTGCAACCGCTTAGCCCATCGCCGGTGATCATGTCTATTGTGTCTTTTTTGCAAATAGGCCCGCTGAAAGTGGCCTTTTTCGTTCACTATTTGCAAAAATGCACCATCTGCCGACGCTCCGAGCAAACATGTTTGGGGATGCGGAAAATCCTCCAAGATTCCGTCCGCATCCTCTTTTTGCTACTTAACCTACTTCCCCTCTTTCACCCCAGCTTCACTCAGAAAGATAACGACCCCCTGAACTCAAGAGCAAAGCAGATACGGCAAAACCCCTGGCCAATTTCTTGGCCAGGGGTTTACCTGTTTGTGGGCCCTGCGGGGGTCGAACCCGCGACCTTCGGATTAAAAGTCCGCAGCTCTACCAACTGAGCTAAAGGCCCAACAGCTCACTATGCTAATACACACCAAACATAAATAAAAATCACCCCAGCCAAGTGCAGAAACTGCACCAGCTGGGGTATCAGGCTGTCACGCCAAGCTAGGAACTGTCACCCCAGCCAAGTGCAGAAACTGCACCGGCTGGGATGACATGCGAGTGCCAGGAACTAGTCCTGCTTGCCGCGCATATCGCCGTATTCTTCGAAGTTGCGCTGGAAATTGAAGGCGGTCTCCAGGTCAACCGGGGTGTGGACATGCTGCTGCTTCATGGCACGGTCGAAGTAAGCCTGCAGCTCATCGCGGTAATCCGGGTGCGCGATCGCGATCATCTTTTCGGCACGGTCACGTGGGGTCAGGCCACGCAGGTCGGCGTAGCCGTACTCGGTGATGAAGACCATGGTGTCGTGCTCGGTATGGTCGATGTGCGAAGCGAATGGAACAATCGCAGAGATTGCGCCGCCCTTAGCCTGCGATGGGGAGATGAACGTCGAGATGTAGGCGTTACGGGTGAAGTCGCCGGAACCACCGATACCGTTCATCACACGAGAGCCCATGACGTTGGTGGAGTTGATGTTGCCGTAAATGTCAGCCTCAATCGCACCATTTGAGGAGATCAGGCCCATACGGCGGATTACCTCTGGGTGGTTAGAAATCTGCTGTGGACGCAGGATGATGTGCTCGCGGTACTTTTCTGCTTGCTCGTTCATCTTTTCCGCATACTCTGGGGAAAGAGCAAACGAGGTTGCCGAGGCAACGGTCATTTTGCCGGCGTCGATCAGGTCCAGCATGCCGTCCTGGATAACCTCGGTGTAGGCGGTGATGTTTTCGAACTTGGAGTCCAGCAGACCTGCCATCACGGCATTTGGCACGTTCCCGACGCCGGATTGCAGGATGAACTGATCGTATTCCAAACGACCTGCTTCAACTTCGCCTTCGAGGAATTTCAGGAAGTTCGCTGCAATCTTCTCAGAGATCTCATCTGGTTCACTGAACGGCGCATTGCGGTCCGCGGCATCGGTCTCGACGACAGCAACGACCTTTTCTTTGTCGATCTCGATGTATGGCGAACCAATGCGATCGCCGACGTTGACGATTGGAATTGGGGTGCGGTTCGGCTTGCGTGGGATCTGGTAGATGTCGTGCATGCCCTCGAGGTTTTCGGACTGCCAGGAGTTAACCTCGATGATGACCTTGTCGGCGTTGTCGATCCACTCCAGGTTGTTACCAACAGCAGACGATGGCACGATCATGCCGTCTTCGGTGATCTTGGTGGCCTCAATAATGGCTACCTGGAAACGCCCGAAGAAGCCCTGCTCTACCTGCAAGCCCAGGTGGGAGAGGTGGATATCCTGGTACTTTGCCTCGCCCGCGTTGAACTGGTTACGCAGGTTTGGATCAGAGTTGTACGGGGTTCGGTAGTTAATCGCATTGGCTTCTGCCAATACGCCGTCGCACTCTGGAGCGGTGGAAGCACCCGTGAACAGATCGATCTTGAACTCTTCGCCCTTGTCGTGGGCTGCCTTGGCTTTGTTGGCGATGGCCGTAGGCAGGGCCTTTGGGTAGCCGGCGCCAGTGAAACCGGACATACCGATCTTGTCGCCGTTGTTGACGTGCTCCGCAGCCTTCTCAGCGGAAGTGATCTTGTCTTTAAAGAATGCGTTAAGGATACGGTCAGCCACGTTATCTCTCCTTGTTCTGAACTTTCGTTCTGTTGCTATGCACGCTGTGCAGTCTGGTGGATACCCAGGCCAGAAAAGTGAGGCCTAGAACTCAGTTGCTGCGTAGCGCTTCTGACACCACAGTATAGCGGAGGTCACTGTGATTGTGTTCATGATGAATACTAGTCCACCTCATATTTTTGGTGCTATTCTTCGCACTTTCACGAACTTCTTCGCGTTTGCACCCCACAGCTGGCGTCTCTTCTGATGTGTCGCGTTTGGTGGATTCCGCGTAGTTAGCGACAATAGGGCCTGTGAGCTTAACAATTGGCCCCCACCGGCTTTCTTCTCCCGTCGTCCTCGCCCCCATGGCTGGGGTGACGAATGTTGCTTTCCGACGTCTCTGCCGCGAGCAAGAAGTGAGCAAAACCGGCACGGTCTCTGGTTTGTACGTGTGTGAAATGGTCACCGCTCGTGCGTTGGCAGAACGCAACGAGAAAACGTTGCACATGACAACATTCGCACCGGAAGAGTCCCCGCGTTCGCTGCAGCTGTACACAGTAGATCCGGAATGGACCTATAAAGCAGCAAAGATGATCGTCGAGCAGGATATGGCCGACCATATTGATATGAACTTCGGTTGTCCGGTACCGAAGGTGACCAAGCGCGGCGGTGGCGCTGCGTTGCCCTACAAACGCCGGTTGTTTAGCCAGATCGTGGCCGCTGCAGTCAAAGCCACAGAAGGCACCGATATCCCGGTGACCGTGAAATTCCGTATCGGCATTGACGACGAGCACCACACCCACTTGGATGCTGGCCGCATCGCAGTCGAAGAAGGCGCCCAGGCCGTCGCATTGCATGGCCGTACCGCCGCACAGCGTTATTCCGGCACTGCGGATTGGGAGCAAATCGCGGCGCTGAAGCAACACCTCGCGCACACCGGAATTCCGGTGTTGGGTAATGGCGACATTTTCAAAGCTTCTGATGCCTCCGCCATGATGGAAGCCACTGGCTGCGACGGCGTGGTTATTGGCCGCGGGTGCCTGGGGCGGCCGTGGCTTTTCGCTGAACTTTCCGCCCACCTGCGCGGTGAGCAACTCCCGGCCCCACCGACTTTGGGTGAACTCACCGGCATCATCACGCGCCACGCGGAACTGCTCGCCGAACACCAAGGCGAAGAGCGGGCCTGCCGTGACCTACGTAAGCATATGGGGTGGTATTTGCGTGGTTACCCAGTCGGTGGCGAGGTCCGGGCACGCTTAGCAAAAGTATCCAGCCTGGCCGGTCTCGCCGAGGAACTCGCACCGTGGGAAGATTCTATGGCGCTTGCCGACGACGCCGACGGCGCCCGTGGCCGCCAGGGTTCGCCTTCGAAAGTGGCGCTACCAGAGGGCTGGTTGGATGATCCACAGGACAATGCCCGGGCGCTGGCTGGTGCAGAATCGATGAATTCAGGCGGCTAGTACTAGTGCTGCCGAGCACTAGTACTAGGCACTGTTTTCGCTGTTAGAAGCGTAGACAACATGGTTTTCTGCGATGTCGAATCCCGATTTTTCGTACACGCGCACCGCAGATTCATTATCTTTTTCGACATACAAGATGACGTTCGTTGCCCCTTTATTCACCATCTGTTTAATTCCCAGGCGCAACAGGTGGCCAGACAGACCGCGGCCTTGGTAGGCACTCGCCAGGGCAATCACATAGACCTCACCTACATAGGCCTCGTCGGTAGCTTCTGGTGAATTTTCGGAAGCATCACCCTTTGCACCTTCACCAGCAGCATCACCAGCACCTTCACCAGCAGCACCGTGCCATTTCGTCCAGTGAAAACCCGCTAATGCAGGGTGCTTGTCGACGCCTACTGCAGCATCGTTGTCCCACAAAAGAATCACATCCTGCGGGTCAAACCACTCGGCCTCCATGGAGCGGTGCAAGCGGTCGCGATCCCAACCGCCTTGCTCGGGGTGCCAGGAAAATGCCTGGTTATTAGCCTCTACCCAACTGTTTTCTACGTGATCCGCACCGAAGCGGTCCACAGATTCCGTGTAATCGGCAGCCACAAAGCCAGCGGGGGCTGCACCTGGCTCCGCGGATTTCTGCAACCCCGCACCGGTTAACGACATCACCAGCAGGTGCCGAACAATCTGTAACTGATGTTTTTCCGCGATGGTGCGCGCAGCCGGCAACTGCCCGTGCGCCCACACCTGCAGGCCCGCACCAACGACCTGCTGCAAATGCTCATATAAACACGTTCCATAGCCCTGCCCGCGGTGTTTCGGAGCAATCACCATCTCTGCATTATCATCATCCAGCCCAGCCAATCCCACCAGCTCGTCGTCAAGAAAAGCCAGTACCTGCTGCTGCCCGACACGCTGGTCAGATAGGCCGGCAACAAATTGCTCAGACAATGGAGCAAAACCATCAGCAGCTTCCGCAGCCTGCAGAATCTGTTCTGCTGCCCGGCGCGTTGCGGTAACAAGGTGTTCACTACCTGGTTCGCCGGAACCGGCAAGGTCTGCTTGCGCGCGATTGGCGTCGGCAAGAATGGTGTGCTGGAAACGTAAACGATCGTAATTAACCATGGCCCTACCCTAATACGGTATGAATGAGGAGTGTCATCGATCGTCGTCAAGCGCAAAACCGCCCGCCGTGCGGCCTGGGCCTTGGGCCTGGCCGGTGTAGTGAGTATCGCCTGGATCGGCGATACCGTGGTCGCTTCCAACGTGGAGCGCAAGATTTCTGATGCGGTGTATGAGTCTTATGCGCCCGAATCCGGAAATGAGCTAGCCACGCCCCCATCGGTGTACGTCGGCGGGATTCCGTATCTGCAAGCCTTGCGCTCTTCTCAGGTACCGGTTGTTGGGGTATCGGCACTTGATGTCGATGTCGACGGCGTCGGCATGGTCAACACCGGGGTCACGTTGCAAGGGTTAAAAGCCGAACCGAATCAGGTGTGGTCTGGTGATTTCCTGGGCGCGAAGGCGCAATCCATGCGTCGCACGATGCGGCTTGATGGCGTGGCGATGGGTGCTTGGCTGGATATGAAAGATCTGACAATCTCGCACCCGAAAAATATTTCTCCCGGTGGTGGCCCTGCAACCGAGGCCGTGTTTCAGGGCCGCCCGCCGGGTTTCCACGAACCAGTATCTGTATTGGCAACGCTGCGGCTGGTGGGCGACGAATTTCAGCTGCGCCCGAAAGAAGTCATTAGTTCCTCAGTGCACCCAGACGATGCCGACGACGACGCGCTGGCAGCTTTTGATCTGACCGTAAACACCACGACCTTGCCGTTGGATAAAGCCGCCGACGCGGTGTACTTGGAAGGCGGCTCCATCGTCTTTGAGGCGGTGCGCAATAACGTCATCGTGCAGCCGGAATATCTCGCCCCCGTCGGCAGAGCGAACGAGCTTTAAATCCGGAACAGATCACGCACCACGGCTAAAATGCCGCGCTGCTGTACTGGAATGATTTCTTCCGGCGAGAACACCTCGATGGCATCCGGGATGCTGTTGAGTTCCACGGTTTTTAGTTTGCCCTGCGCCTCACCATCGGCTTGGAAGCGCAGCGCCTCGTCACATTCCAAGGTAATGCGGGTGGCATCATCAAAGCGCAGCGTGCGGGCATCGGTGAATTTGTTCAAGCGGCCCTTTTCATCTGCCCCGAACAGGTGCAGCAGGCCGACGAAGCCGCCAACCCCTGTCAGATCCGTCAAGCCGAAGGTTCCCAGGCCCTTGTCGAAGGAGTTGCGCGGGTTGGTCACCACCGGCAGCGGCCCCAGGAAAGTCCATGGGTTCGTATTGGAAGCGAAAACCAGCGGGGCTTGGTCAATGTGCTGGGTTTGGCCGTCGGCAGATT
Organism: Corynebacterium sp. KPL1995; assembly: GCF_000477935.1. Taxonomy (NCBI): domain Bacteria; kingdom Bacillati; phylum Actinomycetota; class Actinomycetes; order Mycobacteriales; family Corynebacteriaceae; genus Corynebacterium; species Corynebacterium sp. KPL1995. The sequence goes on from NZ_KI515715.1 coordinate 232,622, forward strand.
CTGCATGCGCACTAATCTTCGGTGGTGCATGCAAGATTCGACGCCATGCCTGGTACGAGATACGCAGGTAGCGCAGCGGGGTGGCGGAAAAACCTTGCTCGCGGAGTTTATCGATGCTGTGCAAAACGTCAGCGTCAATACCGATACCGGCGTTGACGGCAAACCAGCGGTCATTCCACGTACCCAGACGGATACGGCGCCGTAAGTTCTTCTTAATGTGCCCTACCAGCAGCTCTGTGGTGTGCACGGGGTCCAGTGGATAGCCCAGCGCACGCACAAACACGTTGGCCGAGCCCGTAGGAATCACAGCCAGGGCCGGAACCTCAGAGGCTTTACGCCGCCCATCGCCGACCTTGCCTAACAGGCCGTTGACCACCTCGTTGACGGTGCCGTCGCCGCCAATTGCGATGACCACGTCGTAATCATCACGACTAAGCCCACGCGTCATGTCTTCAGCGTGACCGGCATAGTGGGTGAATTTAGTGATCAGATGCGAGTCATCAATACTGCGCACCAAAGGAATGATGCGGCGGAAAAGCTCATTGGTTTGACTCGTGGAATTAGGGTTAGCGATTAACAGTAGGCGCACGACTCAATAGCGTAGCCGATCACACGGACGATCACACGGCAGCGTAGCCGATCGCCCGGACGATCACACGGTAGAATTGATGGTTATGACTTCCGAGGAGCAGAACAACCCCAAAAACCAGAAAGACCAGAAGCAAAAAGTCAACCCACAGATGCGTTTGGACGGCAACCAGGCTGTGAATTTAGCGGAACAACAGGCGAAGAAAACTGCCGACAAGAACATTCCGCAGACCGGCCTGGGCGCACTGCCAGTGCCGGATGACACGGCAAACCTGCGTTATGGCCCGAACCTGAACGACGGCCTGCTCGGAGTACTGCCGCTCATCGGCGTGTGGCGGGGCGAAGGCCAGGCGGTGACCTCCGAAGGTCAGCACACCTTCGGCCAAGAGATCACCTTTTCGCATAACGGCGAAAACCACGTGAAATACGACTCCCGCACCTGGTTCATCGACGAAAACGGCAAGCCTGCGGGTGCTTCCCGACGCGAAACTGGCTACCTACGCATCGACGGTAAAGATGCCATGGAGCTGACCTACACTTCTTCCGACGGCATCGTGGAGATCATGTACGGCCAGCCGCACAACGAGCGTTCCTGGGAGCTGGAATCCGCTTCCACCATGGTCACCGAGACCGGACCAAAGACCCTGGGCCCCGGCAAGCGTTTGTACGGCCTGATGCCCAACAACGACCTGGGCTGGGTGGACGAGCGCGTCACCGACGGCGAGCTAGCACCGTATATGTCTGCACAGCTGCAGCGCGTAGCTGGCTAATGGCTGCCGATTAATGGCTGCGCCGCGCGCAACTAGTTAATGGCTACCGCGCGGTGCTTGCTAAAACTGCACCGCGTGGCCGAGGCAACAGCTTATAAGCTGAGTGCTTGTTCAATGAGGCCACGAATTTCCGCATGATTTACCGGCGCTGGCAACTCCACTGCCGGTGAGTTCGTGTCTCCCAGGCTGGTCACCCGCACTGCGATGCGCACTGACGAGATCAGCCACACCGATTCCGCCTGGTACAGCTCCCCAGCTGTTACCGGGCGGTTTTCGCATATCCACCCCTGCTGCCGCGCATAGTCGAATAGAGCATCGACTGTGGTTCCCGCCAGCACATCCCCGGCAGGGGTCACCAGCCGACGCTGGCTGCCTTCCCGCAGCACCAGCACGACAGTGGAGGTCGCGCCTTCCAACACCCGAGCATCGCTTGCCGACGCGGGGCTGGTCGTCGCGTCGCTTGTCGGCTCTACAAAGATCACATCATCGAAACCGTGGGCCTGCCGCAGCGCCGCCATCGTGGCCGCATAGTTCACGGTCTTCGCACCCACCGTCGTGGTCCAGCCACGCGGAACCAATTGCGCCCGCACCCCGTCGTGCCGCTGTTGTAGAACCCCTTGTGTCACTGGCGCGATCACCAGCCACGCCGTCGGCTGGGGCGCACCCGCTCCGGCGTCTCCGGCACCCCCGGTGCCCCCGGTGTACTGCCGTCCGCGCGAATAGGTCCAGGTGCACTTTCCTTCCCGGCCACCGGACTGTTCTTGCCAGTCCGCCACCGCTGCTGCGGTCACCTGCTGCCACACAGCGCGGTCTGGGGCTGGAAGGTCCATCCGTTGCGCCGAACGTTGTAAGCGGTCCAGATGCCGTTGCAGGTTCGCTGCCCGCCCGTTTCGGACCAACAGCGACTCAAACACGGCCTCGCCGCGGGTCACGGCGGCATCGTCCCAAAAGACCACTGGTTGCGCCGGATCATGGCGTCGGAAAGTACCGGCGCGCACATCCACGGTGTAGATGACGGGAGTTAGCGGTGCTGACGAGGGCTGCTCACACATGCCATGGATTATGCCAAGGTTTTAGCGCTACCATGGTGCTGTGACTACGCATTACCGTTCTGTACTGCTCAACCGTCCGAACGCTATGGCTTATCAGGAGGAGCCACCACACCCGGATGTCACGGGTGTGGCCTGGCATTACGGTGAGCCACTGAGCGAGCAACGCGCCATTACCTCCACTGGCGCGATTGTGGATCGCTCACATCGCCGCGTTATACGGGTGACCGGGCCGGAAGCCGCCGCGTTCTTGCATAATTTGCTTTCGCAAAAGCTTGACGACGTGCAAGCGGGCTGGTCTGGTTCTGCCCTGGATTTGGACACGCAGGGCCGCATTCTGCACACTATGGACATCTCGGTGACCACAGACACTAGTGCCGACGCGGGCACCGCAGCTGCCCCCGAAGGGCTGGCCTTCTACCTGGACTGCGAAGCCGGGAAATTCGATTCCCTGCGGGATTTCTTGCAGAAGATGATCTTTTGGTCCCAGGTAACCATCGAAGAAGCCGATTTAGCGATCATCACCGTGCTTGGTGGACCAACGGATACGCACCTGCCTTCGCAGGCCGTCTATTCGCGCACGGTTTCGACGGCAACTCCCGCCGGTACTGACAGCGCACAACCAACCACTGGTTTGTGGGAAGCCAGCCGCACTGACATCGCAGTTCCACGAGAGCAGCTAGAAGCAGCCGTCGAAGAGCTAGAAAGCACCGGTCTGCAGCTGGTCGGACTGATGACGTATACCGCCGAACGGGTCAAGGCACTGGAGGCGGAGTCTGTGGATTTGGATGAAAAATCCATCCCGCATGAAATCCCACACTGGATCGGGCGTGGCGAAAGGGTCGGCGCTGTGCACCTAGAAAAAGGGTGCTACCGCGGGCAGGAAACCGTCGCACGCGTGGAAAATTTGGGTCGTAGTCCGCGGGTGCTCGTATTACTGCACTTGGATGGCTCGGCGCCCACCATGCCTTCTCCGGGCGCGGACATTCAGGCGAAGGGGCGTCGCGTCGGCAAGCTAGGCACCGTGATTGATGATTGCGACTATGGCCCGATCGCGCTGGGTGTCATCAAACGTTCGGCATTGGATGCGGGACAAGTCAACATTGGTGATGTTGCCGCCAGCATCGATGCTGATTCCATCCCGGTCGAGGAAGGAGAAAAGGCTGGTCGGGCGGCTATTAACAAGTTGCGCGGACACTAGTTAGGCCCCAGTGCAGAATTTTTTGCAGTTTTGCTCTATCCTGTAACACAGGACGAATAAAAAAGCAGATGGGGCATCCGAATTCCCTGGATTGCCCTTAACCCAAAGGGGGTCATGGCTATGGGTCGAGGACGCCAAAAGGCAAAGCAGACTAAAGTTGCCCGGGAGCTGAAGTACAACTCCCCAGCAATGGATCTGGACTCGCTCCAGAAAGAGCTCGCCTCTCAACCGCCGGGACGCGGCTGGTCTCAGGACTCCGATGATGACTATGACTATGATTCGGACTACCGAGGAGACTAGCCCCCTAGGCTTACAGCGAAACTAAAGTTTGTCCCTTTAGTTTTTCTCCACCCCACTACCCCTTCCAGGTCGCACAAGGTTTCTCCGTGCGGTCTCCTGGAAGGGGTTGTTGTGTGGCTGCCACGCGGGCAGCCGAAACACCCCAAACAGCCTAAAACTGTGGGTGTGCACCGTGCATGACGACGCGTGGTTCTTCCTGTTCTGCAGCACGAACCGTGCCCAGCTCCCAAGCGTCGATGTGGCGTGCCGTAAGCACAGCTAGTGCCCGGTCGCGGTCCTCCGGAGAGACAACAGCAATCATGCCCACGCCCATGTTGAAGGTTTCTTCCATGGCTTCCAGGCTGACGTTGCCAGTCTCAGAGATCTTCTTGAAGATCGCCCCAGGGGTCCAGGTGGTGCGGTATACATCGGCAGCCAGGCCTTCTGGTATGACGCGCTCCAGGTTTTTCGCCAAGCCACCGCCAGTGACGTGGCAGAACACCGATACCGAGCATTCCGACATCAGTTCCAGGCAGTCTTTCGCATAAATCCGGGTAGGTTCCAAGAGCTCTTCGCCCAAAGTGCGGCCGAATTCTTCCACGTGGCCATCAAGTGGCAGGTTGGCCTGCTCCAGCAAGACGTGGCGCGCCAACGAATAACCATTGGAATGCAAACCAGACGATGCCATCGCGATAATGACGTCGTCTTCGTTGACCTTTTCTGGCCCCAGCACGTCATCAGCTTCTACCACACCGACGGCGGTGGCGGATACGTCGTAATCGTTTTCACCCATGACCCCTGGGTGTTCTGCGGTCTCGCCACCCAGCAGTGCGCAACCTGCGGTCACACACCCCTCGGCAATGCCACCGACAATATCAGCAACCTTTTCCGGGTACACCTTGCCAATGGCCAGGTAGTCCTGCAAAAACAGTGGTTCTGCGCCACAACAGATGAGGTCATCCACGCACATGGCCACCAAGTCAATGCCGATGGTGTCGTGCTTATCCATCGCTTGGGCCACGGCTAGCTTCGTGCCCACACCATCGGAACCGGATGCCAGCAGCGGCTCACGGTACTTACCCAGAGCAAACAGGCCGGCAAAACCGCCAAGGTCACCGCGGACCTCTGGGCGGGTGGCGCGCTTGGCGTGCGGCTTAATCAGCTCAACAGCCTGCTCGCCTGCTTCTACGCTGACGCCAGCATCGGCATAAGTTGGGGAATCCGGCTGCGATCCAGGCTGGGAAGAATTCGTCATAATCTCAATCTATCCTTTTATCGTGTGTATTCTGCGGCGCAATGCAGCGCGGTATCAAGCATCCTGGCTACTCAGCACTGTTGAGCAGCGTGCGCACAGCATCAGCATTGGAATTACCCTGCGGCAGGCCCAATGGGTAATTACCGTCGAAGCACGCGGTGCACAACTGCCTGGCTGGCTGCTCGGTGGCAGCGACCATCTCATCAATAGAAACAAAGCCCAGAGTGTCCGCACCGATGGCACTGCGGATGGTTTCAGTCATGCCTTCCAGGGAATCATCGCCACCAATATTGGCAATCAACTCAGCAGGGGTAGCGAAGTCAATGCCATAGAAGCATGGCCACTTCACCGGCGGCGAAGCAATGCGCACATGCACCTCGGCGGCACCGGCTTCCCGCAACATTTTGATCAGCGCGCGCTGGGTATTACCACGCACGATGGAATCATCCACCACCACCAAACGTTGGCCTTCGATCACCTCACGCAGCGGGTTCAGCTTCAAGCGGATACCCAGCTGCCGCAGGGTTTGCGTCGGCTGGATGAAGGTGCGCTGCACATAAGCGTTTTTCACCAAACCCTGGCCAAACGGAATGCCGGATTCGCGGGCATAGCCCACGGCAGCCGGGGTGCCCGATTCTGGCACCGGAATTACCAAATCACCGTCGGCAGGATGGGTTTGCGCCAGGCGTTTACCGATCTCTAAACGCGTCGCATTCACATTACGGCCCCGGATGGTGGAATCCGGCCGAGCCAAATACACGTATTCGAACACGCAGCCCTTGTGCTTGGTTTCTGCGAAACGCTGCGTGCGCAGCCCGGCTTCATCAATAGCGATCAACTCACCCGGCTCAATTTCCCGGATGAATTGCGCGCCGACGATATCCAACGCACAGGTTTCCGAAGCCACGACCCAGCCACGCTCCAGGCGGCCAAGCACCAACGGGCGCACACCATGCGGATCACGGGCAGCATACAAAGTATTACCGTCGGTGAAAGTCAAAGAAAACGCGCCATGTACGTCTGGCAACAGGCACGCGGCGGATTCCAAAATCGAATTATCATCGCCGACGCCGTCGGCAAGCAACGCGGACATCACGGCAGTATCCGAGGAGGTATCCCCCGCCGTGATAAGGCCGCGCTCTTCGGCCATGCTGCGCAGCTCCAGGTAATTAGTCAGGTTCCCGTTGTGTGCGAGAGCAACATCCTGGCCATGCTTGGACGTACGGAACATGGGCTGGACGTTGGCCCATTCTTTACCACCAGCGGTGGAATAACGATTGTGCCCAATAGCTACATCGCCCTGCAAAGATTCCAACAGGGATTCATCAAAAACATTTGAGACCAAGCCCATGTCTTTAAACACAAGCAAGCCGTCTTCCCCACCGACCGCCATACCGGCAGCTTCTTGGCCGCGGTGCTGGATGGCATAGAGGCCAAAATAAGTTAGTTTCGAAACTTCTTCCCCCGGCGCCCAGACCCCGAATACGCCGCATTCTTCGCGTGGTTCGGTTTCACCGTGATCGTCGAAGTCATTGTGCTCAGCATGGTCAGTAAATGTGTTTGCTACCACGCAGTTCATCATAACGGTTGGCGGTGGAATCCGCTAACAAGCACTTTTCACACGCCTACCGTGGGCTCGGGAAAAGCTGCGAAGAGCTCGACTAGGGCCCCACTAAAACCCGGCTAGAGCCAGGCTAGAGCCAGATTAGAGCTTGATGATGGGCATCCACTGCGCGATTTCACCGGCCCTCGTACCCGACGCCGTCGTGTCTACCTGAGCCACCAGTTCATCCCAGTTGCTGTAGCCGGTGGCCAAACGCAACCAGGCATGTGGGCTGGCCTCCACCACATTGGGCGGGACTCCCCTAGTATGCCGGGGCCCCTCAATGCACTGCACCGCGACGAACGGCGGCACGCGCAGTTCCACGCTATGGCCGGACGCATCGGCGGCGAGTAGACGCGCGGTGTGGCGCACGGCGTCGGCAAGCTGCGAACGGCTCGGCTGTGCAATGCCAGCCGCACGTGCGGCCTCAGGGGAATCGGCGGCGATCCAATCCGCGATCGCAAGTACTGCCGCGCGGGCTTTGGCCGGGTCAGGTTTTTTCACAGAGTTTGGCCTCAAAAGCTTTCTTTTAGGAGTTCCATAGTGGCAACAACCCTATGAACTCAATCTGCAAATTCTACGCTAAGCACTGGCTACGATGATCCACACCGCCACCAGGTGAAAGATCGCCGCAATGATCGTCGCAGTATGGAAATGCTCGTGATAGCCGTAAAAACGTGCGTTACGGCCCGGCCATTTCAAACCATAAGCCACCGCACCGACGGTATACACCACGCCACCGGCCAACAGCAGCCACACCACGGCAGGCCCAGCGTTTGTCCACAGTTGAGATACCAGCGGCACAATCAACCAACCCAGGGTCACGTAAATGGCCACATCAACCCAGCGTGGGCGGGAAAGCCAGAAGAATTTCATCACCGCGCTGGTGATCGCACCGCCCCACACGGTGGCCAACAACCACCACGCCTGCGGCAACACGATCAAGCAAAACGGGGTGTAGGTCGCGGCAATAAACACCGCGATCATGGCGTGGTCAGCACGACGCCAAGCCTGCACGGTTTTCTGCTTAGCCCACGGGATGCGGTGATACAGCGCAGAGACCGCAAACAAGGCAATCAAACCGCAGCCGTAGACCGTCGCACCCAGGGCTTGCCACCATTCCAGGCGCATCCAGGAAAACGTAGTGAGCACACTAGCTGCAGCCAGCATAAGAATGGCTGCGGCCGTATGGAACCAACCTCGAGTGGCCGGGCGCGGTCCACGATCAACCATAAAGAAAGTGCGTTGGACCAGGCCTTCCCGGTCATGGGTTTGCCAGTCACGGCTCTCCCTGTCATGGCTTTCCTGGTTCACAGCGTGCGAGACAGACGAGGCATTGTTTTTCACGCCCCTTATTTTAGACGAGAAAAATCCCGCCGCGGAAGGTCTTGGCAGTTTTTGCCGAACACAATCCGTGGCGGGAACGCCGAACGCTAATAAGTGGCGGGAATGCCGCGCTCTAATAAAATGCGAAGCGCTAGCGCTGGCTCTTAGTCAAGAACAGAGTTTGCTCCGGTGGCGTTACCAAACAAGCCAGGCAACGTGGCTGCCCATACTTCGCGCAGCTCCGCGACCGAAACGGCAACTCCCTCAGCAACCTGCAGGGTCTGCTCTTTGGTAGTGGCACCGATTTCTGCAGCCGGAACGCCAGCCTCCTTGGCAGCCGCCAGCGTGGCTTCCACGTCGTTCGTGGCTACCAGGATGCGGGAGGCTGACTCAGAGAACATCGCCGTGGTGGCATCAGCGTGCACAGCAGACAAATCCACCTGCGCACCGACGCCACCGTCGAAGCACATCTCGGCCAAAGTTTGGCCCAAGCCGCCCTCGGAAAGATCATGCGCTGCGGTGATACCAGTGGCCTCGCCAGCGCTCAGCACAGCCGCCAAGCGCTCTTCGTTCGCCAGATCCACCTGCGGTGGCAGGCCGTTCAAACCAGCACCGGTCACCTGCTGCCAGATGGAACCGCCAAATTCTTCCTTGGTCTCACCCAACAGCACCAGCTTCTGGCCAGCTTCCGGACGGTGCCCGATCGCCTTACGCACATCATCAAACACACCAAGCACGCCGACGACTGGCGTCGGCAAGATTGGTTCCTCACCAGTTTGGTTGTAGAACGAGACGTTACCGCCGGATACCGGCAGTTTCAGCTCCACGGCGCCGTCGGCAAGACCATGCACGGCCTCGCGGAACTGCCACATCACGTCGGTGTTTTCTGGGGAACCGAAGTTCAAGCAGTTGGTGATCGCCACCGGGGTCGCGCCCTTGGCCACGACGTTGCGGTAGGCCTCTGCCAGTGCCAGGCGCGCACCCATGTTCGGGTCCAGCTTGGTGTAACGGCCGGAGCAGTCCGCAGACACAGCCACACCACGGTGGGTTTCTTCGTCGATGCGCAGCACGCCAGCATCCGAATGCAAAGCGTCCACGGTGTTGCCGCGCACGTAGCGGTCGTACTGCTCGGTGATGAAATCGCGGGAGCACAGCGCTGGTGATGCCAGCATCTTCTTCCATGCGGATAGCAGGTCTGCTCCCACAGGCTTGTCGACGCCACGGAACTGCTGCAGCTCGTCTTGCCACTCGGGGCGGGCATACGGGCGTTCATAGACTGGGCCTTCATCGGCCATGGTGTAGGCCGGAGCATCCACGACCACTTCGCCGCCGTGGCGGATCACCAGGTGCTTGCCGTCGACGACCTCGCCGATCTCCGCACAGGTGACATCCCACTTGGCGCAGATTTCGCGGAAGCGTTCCACGTTTTCTGGGGCCACGACTGCACACATGCGCTCCTGGGATTCCGAGGCCAGGATCTCTGCCGCCGTCATGTTTTCTGCCCGCAGCGGCACCGCATCCAGGTTGACTTCCATGCCACCATCACCGGCGGCGGCCAGCTCAGAGGTTGCGCATGCCAAGCCGGCGCCACCGAGATCCTGAATACCCACCACGGTTCCTGCGTGGTACAGCTCCAGGCAGCATTCGATCAGAACTTTTTCTGCGAACGGGTCGCCCACCTGCACGGCCGGCAGCTTGCGCTCTGCGCCTTCGTCGAAGGATTCCGAAGCCAGCACGGACACGCCACCGATGCCATCCAGGCCGGTGCGCGAACCAAACAGCATGACTTTGTTGCCCTTACCGGAGGCAAAAGCCAGCTTCAGGTCTTCCACCTTCAGCGTGCCGACGCACAACGCGTTGACCAGTGGGTTAGCCGCATAGGATTCATCGAAGACGGTCTCGCCACCAATATTGGGCAGGCCCAGCGAGTTACCGTAACCGCCGATACCATGCACGACGCCCGGCAGCACGCGGGAAGTATCCGGTGCTTCTGCTGGGCCGAAGCGCAACTGGTCCATCACGGCAATCGGGCGCGCCCCCATAGCCATGATGTCGCGAACGATGCCGCCGACGCCGGTAGCAGCGCCCTGGTAGGGCTCAACGTAGGACGGATGGTTGTGGGATTCCACGCGGAAAGTCACCGCGTTGCCATCTCCAATGTCAACCACACCGGCGTTTTCGCCAATACCGGCGAGGATTTTTTCGGCCATCTGCTCGGTCATAGTCTCACCGAAGTAACGCAGGTGCGCCTTGGAGGATTTATACGAGCAGTGCTCCGACCACATCACGGAGTACATGGTCAGCTCGGCATCGGTCGGGCGACGGCCGAGGATTTCTTTAATGCGCGCGTATTCGTCGTCTTTCAGACCCAGCGCGGCATAAGGTTGTTCTTGGTCTGGGTTCTGCTGGGCTTGTTCGACTGTGTCGTTGACGATCTTTTTCGCAACAGCGTCATTGGCGACGTGGGCCATAGGTGTGTCTCCTTAGAGCTTCTCGGCGCTCAAAGCGTTGAGTGCGGAACGGAAAATGCCCAGGCCGTCGACAGAAGGCCCAGTCAAAGCTTCAACAGCGTGCTCCGGGTGGGGCATCAAACCAACGACGTTGCCAGCCTCATTGGTGATGCCGGCGATGGAGTTGATCGAGCCGTTGAAGTTGTCGGTATAGCGGAATACCACGCGGCCTTCTGCTTCTAGCTGCTCGATGGTGGCAGCATCAGCTTGGAAACGGCCCTCGCCGTGCTTAGCTGGGATCAAAATTTTCTGTCCCTGCTCATATTCGCTAGTCCAGGCGGTGTTCGCATTCGCGACTTCCAGGTAGGTATCCACGCAGTGGAAGTGCAGGTGCTGGTTACGGGTGAGCGCTCCCGGCAGCAAACCGGACTCGGTCAAAATCTGGAAACCATTGCAGATGCCCAGCGTCGGCATGCCTTCGCGGGCTGCTGGGATCACAGCCTGCATGACTGGCGACAGCGCAGAGATCGCACCGGAGCGCAGGTAGTCGCCGTAGCTGAAACCACCTGGAACAATGACGCCGTCGACGTTGTGCAAGCTGTTGTCGTCATGCCACAGCTCCACCACGTTTGCTCCGGCCAGGCGGGCAGCGCGGGCCGCGTCGACGTCATCAAGAGAACCAGGGAAGGTAATGACACCGATGGTTGGGCTCATTAACGCTCACCCCGGTCAGCAGCTGCGGAAGCACCGGTAGCTTCGTCCGCAGCTACCTCGGCGTCGCGTTCTTCGATGACGATTTCAAAATCTTCAATAACCGTGTTGGCCAGCAGTTTTTCTGCTACTGCCTGGATTTCGGTTTCGGTGACGGTCTCATCGACGTCGAGTTCAAAACGCTTCCCCTGGCGCACCTGGCTGGCGCCGGTCACACCGATGCGGCCCAAGGCCTGCAATACTGCTTTGCCTTGCGGGTCCAAGATCTCGGGCTTGGGCATGACATTGACTACGACTCTGGGCATTGCACTTCCTTTAGCGACTCGGAGTGTGGGCGTGCCACGGAGTGTGGGCGTGCCACCGTTTTCGTTGCCAGTCTAGCGTGAAAGCCGAAAAGATAAATGCATGGGCTTGCGTTCTGGCCGGGGTTCGTCGCGCAAAAATTCTGCTAGACATAACGCAAGCACAGAGCCCACCAGTGCGGTGAACGCCGCCCAGGGTAACCAGCGCTCGGAATCCCAGGCTGCCAGGGGCGGGAAGGCAAAGACTGCACAGACGGGAATTAAATACAGCACCCATCCTTGGCCCCGGGCTAAAACGCCTAATAAGGGCAGTACGATCAATAAAACGTAGTGATCCCACAGGATGCCGCTGGTGGCGGTGAGCGTGGTAAAAATTCCCACTGTGGTGATCTTCCACGGTTCGCTCGAGCGCCAAGCGATGTAGACCACCACAGCGATCAATGCTAACGCCAACAAGCGCGGCACCAAGCTGGTGACCAGCGACGGATCCTCCACGATGGAAACCAGGGCGTCGGGATCTTCCACGACGCCAACATTAATCAGCGAGGCAAAGGCACCATTAACGGGCGCAACTAACGCGGCCGCGTTGAGCTCTTGCAGGGTTTCCACCCAGGTGCGGAACGTGGCAAAGCCCAGGGAAACGATGGAAACCACCACCGCAGTAATACCAAAAAGCAGCCCGGCCACCCCGGCTTTGCGTGCGCGGGGAAAAAACAAGCAGATGATTACAAGCACCACCGGGGTGAGCTTGACGACGGCGACCGCGCCGAGAGCCAGCCCGGCGCGAACCGGGTGTATACGCGCTGCTGCGAGCCCATAGGCCACCCCAGCGAAAATAAAAGGAGTGGTTTGCCCCAGATGCAAGGAGGATTGAAAAGAGGTAGCCACCCAGCCCAGTACAAGGCCTAAGGCCAAATACCCTGGCGGGATTTCATCTTCGAACCAGAACCGCCAAGCGGACACGATGAGTATTACCAGGGCCCACGCTGACAAAACGGTGATCCAAAATACCGCAGAATCAAAGCTCAACAGCTTGGTAATCCAGGACATCACCTGGGCCACAAACGGGGTGTGCACGAATGGGTGCGGGTAGGCCGAAACATCAGATTGTTCGTAGGTGTTGATCCAGGCTTCGCCCGTGATGAGGGCGAAGTCAGTTTCGTGGATGGCGTAGAGGTTTTCGGTGTCGCCTTTCCCCACCAGCAAACCAGCGATCCACAGTGAGCCGAGGTCGCCCGGGTCTTGTGCGCCACGCACCAGGAGCATAACGACCGCGCCGAAAAGCAAGCCGGTGACATGGTGGTACCACCGCACGATGGCCGAAGAATCCGTCGCAGCTTCGGGCTTACGGTGGCGGGCCCGCCGTGTGGAGTTCGTGGAGACTCTCGTGGAGGCTGATGTACTCATGATGTCACTAAGTTATCAGCTTTCACACAAACACTCAGCAGCCACATCTGCCCCAGCAAATACTCACCGGCGACACCCACCCCACCAAGCTATTCGGCCGCCGGAGCTATTTTTATTCCGTGATACCCGTGGCCTTGTTGATCGTCCACGCGTACTCGAACGCCGCCTGCTTCCACTTGCCGTAGCGCCCCGACACTCCCCCGTGGCCAGCCGCCATCTCCGTTTGCAACAAGAACTCGCCGCCACCGGCGATCTCACGCAACTTCGCAATCCACTTCGCCGGTTCCACGTACAACACGCGGGTGTCGTTCAGCGAGGTCACCGCCAGAATATCCGGGTAGCGCTGGTCCGTGATGTTTTCATACGGCGCATATGAGGCCATGTAGTCGTAGTAGTCCGGGTCGTGGTACGGATCGCCCCATTCGTCCCACTCGACGACGGTCAGCGGCAGCTCTGGTTTCAGCATGGATGTCAGTGGGTCCACGAACGGCACGATGGCAGCAATGCCCGCAAACCGGTCCGGCGCCATGTTGGCGATCGCACCCATGAGCATGCCTCCGGCCGAGCCGCCTTCGGCCACCATCGTCTCTGGTGCGGAAAGCCCACGGGAGACCAGGTCGTCGGCCACGTCAATGAAGTCAAAGAAGGTGTTTTTCTTCTTTTCCATCTTGCCGTTGTCGTACCAGCCACGGCCCATCTCTCCGCCGCCGCGCACGTGTGCGATGGCGAAGATCATGCCGCGATCCAGCAGCGACAGCCGCGAGATAGAAAAACCGGGGTCCGTGCTGGACTCATAGGAGCCGTAGCCGTACAGCAAAGTTGGTGTCGGGGTGCTGGTGTCCAAGTCCGCGTGGTGGATGATCGACACCGGAATCTCGGTGCCGTCCCGGGCGGTGGTCCACAAGCGATACGCGGTGTAATTGCTGGCATCGTAGCCGCCGAGGACTTCCTGACGCTTGAGCAGCGTGAACACACCGGTGGCCGGGCGGTAATCATACAGGTGTGCCGGTTGGGTGAACGAGGTATAGCCCAGGCGGATCACCGGGGCGTCCCATTCCGGGTTGCCGGACACACCGACGGTAAATAGTTCTTCCTCGAATTCGATTTCTTGGAAGCTACCCCAGTCGCCGGTGGCATCGGTGATCGAATCCAGCATCATGATCGCCGCGCGTGGGATCGCACCACGTCGGTAAGAAAGCACCAAAAAGTCGCGGTAGGCGTCGACGTCTTCGATGCGCACTTCCGCATCATGCGCAAGCAACACCGGCAAATCCCGCAGGCCAGGCAGGGTGCTTGCCGACGCCACGCTTGCGCTCGTATCGCCACCGTGACCGTTACCTTCGTGAACACCAGCGCCCATACCGCCACCATTTCCAGCCCCACAGCCTTCCGGAACCGGCACGGTGGACACCGCAAAATTCGCACCCGCGGTGTTGTGCGTGACAATCCAATAATCCGCACCAGCTACCACCGCGTGATCAACTTCGTATTCCACCCCCGGCTCACGAGCCCACAGGCACTCGAACTCACCTTCTGGGTTGTTGTAATCCAGCACCCAGACTTCGGAGGTGATCTTCGAGGAGGTGACGATCATCAGGTATTTTTCAGAGCGTGTGGCACCAACCCCGACGTTGTAGCGCTCGTCTTTTTCTTGGAAAACCAACACGTCTTCCGACTGCGGCGTACCGATGCGGTGCCGCCAGACGGTATCCGGGCGCCAAGCTTCGTCGACACGCTGATAAAAGATGTAGTCCTCGCCTACCCAGCTGGCGCCGTAAAAAATGCCCGTGAGCTCGTCGGCAAGATAGTCGCCAGTCTGCAAATCTTTCACGTATAGGTGAAAGCGCTCGTCACCGGCGGTGTCCACGGAATACGCCAGGTAGCGCCCGCTGGTGGTCACCGTGGAAGCACCCAGGGAGAAAAACTCGTGGCCTTCGGCCAAAGCGTTGAGGTCCAGCAGGATTTCCTCGCCCGGCACCGGGCCGTCGTCTGGGATGCTCGGCGGGGTCCACGGGTCCGTGCCCTCTTCTACCGGGATGCGGCAGGAATAGCCGTAGTCTTTGCCCTCTTCGGTGCGCCCGTAATACCAATAATCGCCCGCGCGGGTGGGCACGGACATGTCGGTTTGTTTGATGCGCGAGGTGATCTCGGAATAAATATTGTCCCGCAGGCCGGCGAGGTGTTCGGTCTGCGCGTCCGTGTAGGCGTTTTCCGCCTTCAGATAAGCGAGAGTGTCCTCTGCTTCTTTGTCGCGTAACCACTCGTAATTATCCACGAAGTCCCGGCCATGAAAACTACGTGTGACCGGGTGTTTCTTCGCCTGTGGCGGCTGCGCGGGTGCTGGGGTGTACGGAACGCTAGTAGCAGAATTATCCATACCGCCACATGATACTGGTTTTAACTAATGCGCTCGCCAGCCCGCTTGCCGACGTTTAACCGCCTAGCCAACCCGCTTTCCGGGGTGCTTGCCGACGTTTAACCGCCTAGCCAGTCGCTAAATTGCGCACCGCTCAGACGTTCATAGGCCTCGATATAGCGCGCCCTAGTCGCTGCCACGACGTCGTCGGGGAGCTCGGGCGGGGTCGACTGACCATCCCAGCCGGATTCCGCGCTGGTGAGCCAGTTGCGCACGTATTGTTTATCGAAGCTCGGCTGCACCTGGCCTTCCTGGTAGGAATCTGCTGGCCAGTAGCGGGAAGAATCCGGGGTCAGTACCTCATCGCCCAAGACCAGCTGGCCGTCGGCATCCAAGCCGAATTCAAGCTTGGTATCGGCCAAGATGATGCCCCGTTCGGCAGCTAGCTGCTGCGCGCAAGCGAAGATGTCCACGGTGGCGCTACGCAGCTGCTCGGCGCGCTGCTCACCCAAAGAATCAGCTACCACTGAAAAGCTAACGTTTTCGTCGTGCTCGCCCTGCTCCGCCTTGGTTGCCGGGGTGAAAATTGGGGTCTCCAGCTTGGAGGCTTCCACCAGGCCGTCGGGAAGCACCACCCCGCACACCTCGCCGGTCTTCTGGTATTCCTTCAGCCCAGAGCCGGTCAGGTAACCGCGGGCGACGCACTCGAAAGGCAACATGTCTAGCTCATGGCACACCATCGCGCGGCCCAGCACGGATTCTGGAATGCGCGGGTCATCCAATGGGCCTGCCAGGTGGTTGCGCACACCCATGCGCTGGGATAGTTCTTCGAAGAAGTACGCAGAGATCGCGGTGAGCACCCGCCCTTTATCCGGGATTGCTGGTTCCAGGGCGTAGTCATAAGCAGAGATCCGGTCCGAGGCGACAATCAGCAACGTGGAATCGTCAATACGGTAGATATCGCGCACTTTGCCAGTGGCAATCGGGGTATAAGCAGAAAGTTCTGGTCGCGTGGTCATCTACGCTCGTGGGCCTTTCGTGAATTCAGGGTTCGGAAATGCGGGGATTCAGGAATTCGGGTGCTAAAGCTAAGGCATGCCCGCAGGCTTGCTTTAGCCATGCTGGGGCATGCAGAAGGGGCGCGCCGGAGAACATGCCGGAACAGTAACGGGCTTAGAGAATCTCGCCTGGGCGATAATTCGCAGCGTCCGGGTGCTCGTTGCGCAGTGTGCTTACCCGCGCCAGTACGCGCTTTACCTGTGATTCTGCGGCACCGATGAAAGCGTGCTTGTCCGCTAGCGCCTCGTCCAAAGCCTGCTTATCCAGTGGCAGTGCGTCGTCGGCAGCCAAACGCTCCACCAGGTCTTGGTCCGCACCGTTTTCGCGCATGTTCAGGGCCACGGCGACGGCGTGCTTTTTGATGATTTCGTGGGCGGTTTCGCGGCCCACCCCGGCGCGCACGGCGGCCATCAGGATGCGGGTGGTGGCCAAGAATGGCAGGTAGCGCTCTAGTTCGCGGTCAATCATGGCTGGGAAGGCGCCGAATTCATCCAACACCGTCAGGAAGGTTTCGATCATGCCGTCAATGGCAAAGAACGCATCTGGCAGGGCAACGCGGCGCACCACCGAGCACGAGACGTCGCCTTCGTTCCACTGTGTGCCAGCTAAATCGCTGACCATAGTCAGGTAACCGCGCAGCACCACCTGCAGGCCGGAAACCCGCTCACAGGAGCGCGCGTTCATCTTATGCGGCATGGCAGAAGAACCAACTTGGCCTTCTTTGAAACCTTCGGTAACCACCTCATTGCCAGCCATCAAACGGATGGTGGTAGCCAGCGAAGACGGTCCGGCACCGAGCTGCACCAGGGCAGAGACGGCGTCGAAATCTAGGCTGCGCGGGTAAACCTGCCCAACGGAATGGAACAGGTGGGCAAAGCCGAGGTAGTCCGCGATTTCGGTTTCCAAGCTGGCGAGCTTATCGTGCGAACCGCCCAGCAAGTCCAGCATGTCCTGGCTGGTACCCATTGGGCCTTTGATGCCGCGCAGTGGGTAGCGGCTGAGCAGGCCGTTGATGCGGTCGATGGCCAGCAAAATTTCTTCCGCCGCGCTGGCAAAACGCTTGCCCAGCGTGGTGGCTTGCGCGGCGACGTTGTGGGAACGGCCGGCCATCACCAGCGACTGGTAATTGGCGGCATGCTCACTCACGCGAGAGACCACGGCGATGGCTTTATCGCGAATGATCTGCAACGAGCTGTAAATCTGCAGCTGCTCGACGTTTTCCGTGAGATCACGCGAGGTCATCCCCTTATGGATGTGCTCGTGGCCCGCCAGCGCGTTGAATTCTTCAATGCGGGCTTTGACATCATGGCGGGTGGAACGCTCGCGCTGCGCGATGGATTCCAGATCAACCTGGTCGATGACCTTTTCATAATCCGCGATGATCTCCGCGGGAATATCAATGCCCAGGGAACGCTGGGCGCGCATCACGGCGATCCACAGCTGACGCTCGTAGATCACCTTGTTGTGCGGGCTCCACAGATTCACTAGGTCTGCAGAACCGTAGCGGGAGGCAAGGACATTACTCATCGGCATTTTTTGTTGCGTCACATTGTGTATTATCACACGAATTTCGCTAGACCGACAACGCTTGCCGACGCCACCCCTACCCCGGGCGTCGGCAAGCAACCATGGGCATTAAACACCCGTGGGCATTAAACACCCGTGGGCATTAAGCAACGGGGTATTAGACAACCGTGGGCTTTAAGCGACCATGGGTAATCGCTAAATGCTGATCTCGCCGCGTGCGGCCTTGGCCCCGATATCGCGACGGTAGAATCCACCGGCCATCTGGATGCCGCCGATGGTCTGGTACGCGGCCTCGCGGGCGGCGTCCAGATCCGCGCCGGTGCCGATTACGTTCAGCACGCGCCCGCCATTCGAGTAGTATTCGCCGGATTCGCGGCTAGTGCCACCGTGCAGAATCTTTTCCGCGTTCTCGATATCTTCCGAAACAATCCGGTCGCCTTGGCGCGGGTTAGCCGGGTAGCCCTGTGCAGCCAAAACGACGGTGACAGCCGAGCCTTCGTGCCACTCCAGAGGTGCCAGCTCAGCCAAGGTGCCATTCGCACAGGCTGCCAGTGCCGGGGCCAGTGGCGATTGCAGCATCGCAAGCACCGCCTGGGTTTCTGGGTCGCCAAAACGGCAGTTGAATTCCACCACCGCTGGGCCGTCTTCACCCCAGGCCAGCCCGGCGTACAGCAGGCCGGAATAGGCACAACCGCGCGCAACCAGTTCCTTGGCTACGGGGCGGCAGACTTCGTCCACGATGCGCTGCACGCCGTCTTCCGGCAACCACGGCAATGGCGTGTAGGCGCCCATGCCGCCGGTATTCGGACCTTCATCATTGTCGTAGGCACGCTTGTGGTCTTGGGCAGGCAGCAGCGGAACCACGTCTTCGCCATCAACCAAGCAGAACAGGGAAACCTCTGGCCCGGAAAGGAAAGATTCCAACAGCACGGGGTTGCCGCCTTCGTGTACGGCGTGGATGTGCGCAACGGCTTCGTCGTAATCCTGGGTGACAACCACGCCCTTGCCACCGGCTAGGCCATCATCCTTGACGACGTAATTGGGACCGAAATTCTGCAATACCCGCGCGATCTCTTCCTCGCTGGCACCGGGGGTAATTTGTTCGGCGCGCGCGGTAGCTACACCAGCGGCAGCCATCACGTCTTTGGCAAAGGCCTTGGAACCTTCGATGCGGGCAGCGTCTTTGTTGGGGCCAAATACAGCAAAACCAGCTTCGCGTAGCGCATCTGCCACACCTGCAACCAGCGGAGCTTCCGGGCCGATGACCACGAGTTCTGCCTGCAGCTTCTGCGCCAAAGCCACCATGGCTGCGGCGTCATCGGCGCTGCCAGCATCGGTGTGCCGGGTGGCTAAGTTCTCCATGCCTGGGTTGCCGGGGCAAACATGCAGCTCATGGGCTACGGCCTGGGAGGCACCGTTCTGGCCGTCAGTATTCGAACCTTCACCGTTCGAACCTTCAGTGTTCAGGGCGTCATTTTTCTGCGCGTCGCGAGAAAGCCCCTGCAGCAGGGCATGTTCGCGGCCGCCAGTTCCGAGTACGAGAATACGCATGGCCTATATCCTATATGGCTGGGCTTGCCCGCCGGGCTGCGCACCAAAGCCCGGTAGTGTGGTGGCATGAGCACAGTATTTAGCAAAGTCATTAATGGCGATCTGCCTGGCCGTTTCGTCTACCGCAGCTCGGATGTGGTGGCGTTTTTGAGCATCGAGCCGCTCACCTACGGCCACGTGTTGGTGGTGCCGGTCGAAGAGGTGGATAAGTGGACCGATATGGCCCCAGAGCTGTGGGCGCGGATCAATGCGGTTGCTTATGAAATCGGCAATGCCGTGATCGAAGCCTTCGACGTCCCGCGTGCTGGCAATGTCATCGCTGGTTTTGAAGTCCCCCACACACACATTCACGTTTTCCCGGCCCGCAGCATGGATGATTTCAATTTCGCCAACGTCATCCCAGCCGATCAGACCGATGAAGCCGCGATGGACGAGGCTGCGCAGAAGCTACGCGCAGCGCTGGGCACTAACGAGGACGGCACCAAGATTTAACGTCCCGGAACCGGGGCGGCCTCCGGCTCCTGTTTGTTCGCCCGCTGTTTAGTAATTTTCGCCGTAGTCGTCGAAGGTTTCTTCGCTTGCCGAAGGCTCGTCTAGCGCCGGAATGCGCACGGTGAAGGTCGATCCAACCCCTGGTTCACTGTCGACGGTGATTTCACCATCGTGCTGGTCTACCAGCGATTTCACAATCGCCAGCCCCAGCCCGGAGCCGCCACCGGCACCCCGGGCGCGGGATGGATCTTCGCGGTAGAAGCGCTCAAAAATCAGCCCGGTTACTTCTTTACTCATGCCGCGGCCGTCGTCGGTGATGTCGATGCAGACGTAGCCCTTCGCGCTTTCCCCGTCTGTGCCCTTGTTGCCGTCTTTCCCAGCCTTGCCATTTTTGCCGTCTTCCTGGCTCCAGCCGCTGGTTTTCTCCTCGGCCTCGTAGTTATCGCCGGCTTCCTGCTGTTCGGTCGCAAGGCGTATACAATCGGCTTGGCTTTCCTTGCGCAGCGTCAGCGTGACTGAGGCCTCCGGCCCACCGTGGTTCAAACCGTTAGTGATGAGGTTCAGCAATACTTGGTGTAGGCGGTCTGGGTCGCCAGAAACCACCGGAATATCGGTGGTTTTATTTTCCACCCGGATGGTGCGTTCTGGGTAGGCGGCTCGTGCGGTACCAACCACCGCCAGGGATAGTTCCAGCACGTCGACGGTGCGTTTATCCAGCCGGGAACCTTCTGCCCGCGTAAGCGCCAGCAAGTCTTCCACCAACAACTTCATGCGCCCGGATTCATCGTCAATGGTGGCAAACACATGGTCCACATCATTGGTGGCTCCGGAGCGGTACAGCTCCACGTAGCCGCGCAAAGAGGTCAATGGGGTGCGCAGCTCGTGTGAGGCATCGCCGACGAAGCGGCGCATTTGTTCCTCTTTCGACTGCGCGGTTTCGACGGAATCCTGCAGCCGTTCCAGCATGATGTTCAAGGCAGCCGCCAGTTGGCCTACCTCCGTGTTCAGGGGCCATTTTGGCACGCGGAGGTCCAGATCACCTTCGGCAATATCACTGGCGGTGCGCTCCACAATCTGCAGGGGTTTCAGGGTTTGTCTAATCACCGCAAACGCCAATAATGCCAAAAATCCCAGCATGACCAGGCTGATTAAGGCCTGCAACATTGCCAAACCGCGTAGTAGGCCGTTTTCGCGTTCCAGGTTCTTGGCGACGATCGTCACCACGCCGTTCTGCTGGTTGGCCAGTGCGCGCCATTCTGGTTGCTGTGGCCCGTCAACGCTCGCTACGCTACGCGGCCCACCGCCGATGACCAGGTTGTTGATCTGCGGCAGGGTATCGCGGTCGTTATACACCCGCGAGGAACCATCCGGGAAGATGTGGATCACGGCGTAATCTGTGGGCGGGCTGGCGGAAAGGTTGCCGGAAAAGAGTTCGGAATTTTGTGCCCACCCGGCCATGGATTGGGTTAGGTCGTCGTCGACGCGCTGGTAAAAGACCTCACGCATGACGGAGTACACCGCAAACGAGCTAGCAAAAAGCCCGAAGGCAGAAACCAGGACGGTGAGCACCACCAGCCAGGTGCGCAGACGCAACGGCCGGTGGGTGCGGTATGCGCGGTAGGAACGGCGTTTGCGTTCCCCCTGCGTGCCCCATCCTGCGGTTGGTTCGGGGGCTTTCTGCGGCTCGGACTCGGACATTGGCGTAATTCTAGCGCTTCGGGCTCTGCTTTAACGGCATTAAGGCTTTAGTTACTTCAGCATTTTTAGCGGCGTGGTTTCCGCAGCACGTAGCCCACTCCACGCACGGTGTGGATCAGCGGGGTATCGCCGGTATCAATTTTGCGGCGCAGGTAGGAAATATAGGATTCCACCACGTTGCCGTCGCCGCCGAAGTCGTAGTGCCAAACGTTATCCAGGATCTTCGCCTTGGACAGCACTACTTCTTTATTCAGCATCAAAAAGCGCAGCAGGTTGAATTCGGTTGGGGAAAGTTCAATGAGTTCGCCGCCTTTGGTGACTTCGTGGGTGTCATCATTCAGCGTCAGATCGGCGTAGCTAATCGAGGAATCTTCTGCTGTATCCTCCTGCACATTGCCGCGGCGCAGTACGACGCGCAGGCGGGTGATAACTTCTTCGAGGCTAAATGGCTTGGTGATGTAGTCGTCTGCACCGATGGTCAGGCCATGGATGCGCGATTCGACGCCATCTTTCGCCGTCAGGTACAACACGGGGCCTTCCAGGCCTTCGGCACGTAGTTTTTGCAGCAACTCGTAGCCGTCCATGCCTGGCATCATGACGTCCAGAATATAAGCGTCTGGGCGGAATTCCCGGGCCACGCGCAACGCGTCTGTGCCGGAGTTAGCGCTACGCACGTCGAAGCCTTGGAACTTGAGGGAAACAGTTAAGAGTTCAACAATATTAGCTTCATCGTCAACAACGAGAACCTTAACGGGATCGTTATGGGTGTAATCATCCATGGAAATCACTGTCTTCTTTCTTGGTGCTGGTGTAACTAGTTTATCTAAGTCTTTTCTACGGCTAGGAACTTGCACCCAACTGACCGGACACTGAATAGATTCTGTGAGCACCCAAGGCCGCTGAACCAGTATTGTTGAACATATGGGATTTTCTGACCTCGTCCGCGCAGCCGAGCACAAGATCAACACCTACGGCGTCCAGCGTAAGACCCGGGCGGGTTGGCTGCCGAAAATCGTTCCGTACACCGGCTACGGCACCACTGAACGTGTGCACGTTATCGGGCGAATTCTTATGGACGATCCAACGTTCGATGATTCCGATTCTGCCGCTACCGGCAGCCACCGCACAGCTGCAGGACACGTGGAAAATTTCGCGCACGAGGCCCAGCGAGGCTACCGCCAATTCTTTACCGTCCAGGTGGGCGATCACCCGGTGCAGGTGCACGTCGGCGGCGAGGTGGTGCAAACCTATACTGATTCCAACGGCTATTTTGATGTGTCCATCGTCGGCCATGGCTTAGAACCTGGTTGGGGCGAGGTGGATGTCACTGCCGAGGGCGCAGAAGCTGTGAAGGCCAAAGTGCTCATCACCTCCAGTGAAGAGACCATCGGGTTGATCTCTGATATTGACGACACCATCATGGTCACCAACCTCCCGCGCGCCTTGCACGCGGCCTACAATTCTTGGTTCAAAAAGACGAACAACCGGCAACCGATCCCGGGTATGGCGAAGTTGTACAGTGAGCTGCTTAAGGACCACCCCAATGCCCCGGTGTTTTATCTCTCCACCGGTGCGTGGAACACTTTCCATACGCTCGAGCAGTTCATCGACGACAACAACCTGCCCCAAGGCCCACTGCTGTTGACCGACTGGGGGCCAACCCCCACCGGTTTGTTCCGTAACGGTTCTGAACACAAGAAAGTGCAGTTGCGGAACCTGATTATCGATTACCCAAATATCAAGTGGATTTTGGTAGGCGATAACGGGCAGCACGACCCACTCAACTACGGCGATTTAGCCATTGAGCACCCCGGTGCAGTCGCGGGCATCGCTATCCGTGAGCTCACCCCCACCGAACACATGCTTTCGCACGGCACGATGAGTTCCCTGACCGGCCCACCACGCACCAACCGGGGCGCCGTGCCGACGATTTATGGCCCGGATGGCCATGCCTTGCTGCGGGAGTACCGGCAGAAGCCGTTTGCCTAGTTGGCACAGCCGCCGCGAGCTTGGATGAGACATCACCTAATGGTGTTAATCTGCATCCATGACTGATGACTTATTGATCCGTATGCGCGATGTGCGGAAAAATTATGCGGCGAAATCCGGCACCGTGCATGCCTTGGATGGGCTAAACCTGGAGGTTGCGGAAGGAACAGTCCGGGGCCTGTTGGGCCCCAATGGTGCGGGTAAGACCACTACCGTGAAAGTCTTGACCACCCTCACGCGGCCGACTTCCGGCGAGGTCACCATCGACGGCCTGGATGTGGTGCGTCATGGCCACGAGGTACGCAACCGCATTGGGGTTTCTGGGCAAAACGCCACTATTGATGAGGAGCTCACGGCCAGGGAAAACCTCATGCTAGTGGGCCGCCTGTTCCATCTGGGCGATAAAGGTGCGAAAAAGCGCGCCGATGAGCTGCTCGAGATTTTTAATTTGGAGCACGCCGCAAACCGCCCGATCAAGAGCTTTTCTGGTGGTATGCGCAGGCGCGCTGATCTGGCGGCGTCTTTAGTAAACGATCCGAAGATTTTGTTCTTGGACGAGCCGACCACAGGCTTGGACCCGGCTGCGCGTTTGTCTTTGTGGGAAGTTATCAAACAGCGGGTGCGTTCTGGCACTACTTTGCTGCTGACCACGCAGTATTTGGAAGAGGCGGACTATTTGGCCGATCAGATCAGCGTGATTGACCAGGGCAAGGTCATTGCCGAAGGCACTGTCGATGAGTTGAAGTCTAGTGTCGGTGGCCAGCGGATTTCCGTGGTGCCGGTTAATCAGGCGGACCATGCTGCCGTACAGAGTTTATTGGATGCGGTTGCGGCCGATCACGGATCGGTGACCATTGATGGCAACGAGTTGAGTGTGTCTGTGCACGATGGTCCTGCTGCCCTGGAGCAGGTGGTGGCCAAGCTACGCGCGCAGGAGATCGCGGTGCATGATGTTGGGATGTCGCGCCCAAGCCTGGATGAGGTCTTTTTGGATCTCACTGGGCAAAGCGTTACTGGGGAAACCCACACGGAGAATACTGACGCTGGGGCGGGTATTCCGGCCCACGGCACGCAAGAATTTGCACAGAAAGGCGGCACTAACTAATGAGCGTTACGAGCCCTACCCCGGCTATTACTTCTGCCCCTGCGATGTGGCTTGCGGACGTCCGCGCGGTGGTTATTCGCAATTTGATTCGGATGCGCCGTTCGCCGGATATCATCGTGTTTACCGTGTTGCAGCCGATCATGTTTGTGTTGTTGTTTTCGCAGGTTTTTGGCGGCGCTATTGATATTCCGGGAATGAGTTATGAAAATTTCTTGATGCCGGGAATTTTTGTGCAGTCGGCGATTTTCGGTTCTACTACCTCGGGCCTTTTTATCGCGAATGATAAGAAGGATGGCTTGATTAGTAGGTATAAGACTTTGCCGATGGCGCGTTCGGCGGTGGTTTTTGGCCGCACGGTGGCTGATATCACGTTGGCGAGTGTCACTTTGTTGGTGATGGTGGTTACTGGTTTGGCGATTGGTTGGCGTCCGGAGTCTTTCTGGGGTTTTGTGCAGGGCTATTTGTTGCTGTTGTTGTTTGTGTGGGCTTTTTCTTGGTTGATGGTCACGTTGGGTTTGGTGGTTCCGCGCCCGGAGGCGATGAATTCGGCGACGTTTATTACGTTGTTTCCGTTGACTTTTTTGTCGAATGCTTTTGTGCCGCAGGAGACGATGCCTACGCCGTTGCGGGTTTTTGCGGAGTGGAATCCTTTGTCTGCTTTGGTGCAGGCGTTGCGTGATTTGTTTGGTAATAATGGCGCGTTGGAGACTCCGGATGTGTGGAGTTTGCAGAATCCGGTTGCGTTGGTGTTGGTTGGCGCTGCGTTGTTCTTTGTGGTTTTTTGTCCGCTTGCGGTGCGGGCTTATGACCGGAAGGCTTAGGTTTTAGCGTTTTTGGGCGCTTTGGTTATAGCAAAACGGGGCATCCGGTGTGATGGGCACTTGTTGAGAGTGCGTTCACACTAGATGCCCCGTTTGCTTTGGGCATTGCTTGCGCGTAGTGCCCGGTTGCCTGGGCTACGCGTCTGGTATCCCCCGGCCTGGGCCGGGGTTTACCGTGTCCTAGCTTTGTGCTGGGACTTCCGCGTTATTACTTGCGGTTGAACAGTCCTTGGAACCAGCCGACGATTCCGCGGGACTCTGTCTGCTGCTCACTGGAGGATGAGGACAGGTCGACCGAGGAACCAGTAGCCGAGGAGGACTGGTTGGCCTGGGTGTTCATGCAGTGCTGGTAGCTCAGGCCGGCTACGGCGATGGCAGCTGCTGCCAGGCCGATGTGGCGGTTTTCGTGAGCGAATTGACCCAGCTGCTGGTTGAACTGGTGTACGCGACCGTTGATGTGATCCAGAACGTCCAGTGCAGCGCGTCCTTCTGGTCCCACGCTACGACGTACTTGCTGGTCAATCGCGTGGATTTCGCGGTTGAACTGCTCACGCAGGCCGGCCAGGTGCGGGTTCATGACCAGTTCGTACATGTTGTGCAGTGGCGACAGCAGGATCAGCGGGATGGCGGTGACGCCACCGGCGAACACTGCACACTGCAGGTGACGCGGAATGTCGAAGTTGCTGGAGCCCAAGGAGGATCCTGGCAGTTCGGACGAACCTGGATTTGGCAGAGGCTCGTTGCCCTTGCCGACAGTCACAATGATCTGGTCGGATTCAGCTTTGTCGCCATCCTTTTGGGAAACGATGTACTGCGCTTCTGGGGTTGCTCCACCAGGTAGATCGATAGACCAGTTGCCATTCTCGTTCACCTTTGTGGTGGTGGAGAAGCCGTTAGGTCCGGTGACCGTGATGGTAGCGCCTGGTTTACCGGTACCGGTGATGATGTTGTCACCTGGGTGTACATCATTGACCGTTGGCGCTTCAGTGAAGACGTCACCTGCGGTGAGGTCATCGTTATCATCACCAGTCAGTACTGGAAGCTCTCCGAAGTTTCCTGGTACGAACTCTTCGCCAGTAACTGGTACTTGGGTGACGAAGGACTTGGTTTCTTTGGTTCCATCTGGGTAGGTGATGGAAACCTCGACGACGATTGAGTCGCCTGGCTTAGCATCAGCGCCTGGTTTGACGGTGATGTCGCCGTTTTCTTCCAGGTCGACGTCCCAGTCTTGCGTACCCTTGTTGTGGGTTCCGTGGCCCCAGCCAAGATCTACCTTAGTGCCGTGAGGCAAGGCATCACCAGTGTTCTTAACCGTGACAGGAGAGCCATCTTCAGGGGTGCTGGTATCAGCCCAGTTAGGCTCGATCATCTCAGCTTGACCGAAAGCTTCCTCAGCGGTGAGTTCGGTTTCTTCAGACTGCAGCATTGGACCGTACTCGCCAAAGTTTCCAGGTACGTACTCTTCACCGGAAACTGGTACCTGAACGATGAATTCTTTAGTCTCCGTTGAACCATCGGCGTAAGTGATTACCGCCTGGACCAAGACAGAGTCGCCGTGTTCAGCATCAGCACCTGGAGTGACGGTGATGTCGCCATTTTCTTCCAGCTCGACATCCCAGTCTTGCGTGCCCTTGTTGTGGGTTCCGTGGCCCCAGCCAAGTTCAACTGTGGTGCCGTGAGGCAACGCATCACCGGTGTTGTTAACGGTGACAGCAGAACCATCCTCAGGTGTATCGGTATCGTTCCATTCTGGGTCAAAACGATCGGCTTGGTCGAAGACATCTCCTGCAGTGATGTCACCGGAATCCTCACCTGTGATTGGACCGAACTCGCCGTGCGTTGTGTTCGGTGTATTCGGACGATCGGAACCTCCGCTATTTGGATAGTCCGGTTCGCCGAGATTTTCTGGGAAGAATCCTTCAAAGGTTAGAGGGACTTTGACGATGAAAGTCTTGGTCTCCTTGGAGCCGTCTGCGTAGGTGAGTTCCACGTGTACTTCGATGGAGTCCTCTGGCGCTGCATCGCCGCCTGGGATCACAGTAATTGATCCATTTTCTTCCAGGCGTACGGTCCAGTCCTGTTCACCCTTGTTGTGTTCACCGTAGCCAACCAACAAGTCAACATCGGTGTCATGAGGAATCTCATCGCCGGTGTTAGGAACGTTCACGCGCGAACCATCATCTGGAAGGTTGGTGTTCTTCCATTCTGGATCGACGACCTTGGAGATCTCCTTAGTCACCTTCGCATCAATCGGACCACCAACATTGTTGCCATCAGCATCAGTGATCTGAACCTTCGCAGCCTTCTCAGTAACACCATCACCCAAAGTTCCCTCAGGAACCGTAACAGTAATCTCACCAGTCTCCGGATCAACAACTACCTTCGCACCAGCAACAGGCTTGTCATCAATAGTGACGGTACCGCTCATACCCTCAGTCGGATTAGCAACCTTCTGACCAACCTTAGTCGGAGTACCCTCAGGCAGCTTATTACCACCCTCAGCAGCATCACCAGTAATAGAAGGAGCAGGAGCAGGAGTGGAATTCTTATCCTTAGGATTCGAACCCTTCTCAAGCTCGTCAGTATCTGCTACACCATCACCATCATCATCTGCATCAGTGGCATCAGGCTGACCATCACCATCGGTATCACGCTGAACAGTCAGAGTAAACGACTGCTTAGCCGCAGGCTCACCAGGAACCGTAACCTCTACCTCGAAATCACGAGAATCCTCAAACTTAGAGTTCTTTGGATTTTCCTGATCAAAAGAATCCTTCCAATCCGAAATCTGCGGAGTACCAGAAATCTCACCGGTCTCAGGATTAACGCTCAAACCATTAGGCAAACCAGAAGCAGTGATCTGACCCTCACCCTTGTTCTCTACAACAGGCTTAATCGGATCAATTTCCTGACCTTCAACAACACTCTTGGGTCCCAAACCAGAAATAGACGGAGCAGAATTCTTAGCTGGTGTGAAAACGACATCAACATGATCAGTCGACCCGTCCTCGTACTCAACCTTCACCGGAACGGTGGTCTCTGCAGTCACCGGATTATCGAGGGAAACCACACCAGTTTCCGAATCAACAGTCACCCCTTCGGGGGCACCTTCTCCCTTACCGAAGAAGGTTCCCGTTGGTTTTTCCTTGATCTCATCGGAATTGCCTTCAGCATGGAAGGTTGGCTTCTCAGAAGTCTTACCACCAGGCTTAGGCTTACCATACTTCGGCTGAACCTGCTCAGCAGTCTTCTTAGCAGCAGGCTTGAACACAACATTAGTTGTATCCGAAGAACCATCAGAATAGGTTACTTTAACCGGGACTGAGGTCTCTTGATCGACAGGTTGTGCTAGTGACACCACACCAGTATCAGCATTGACCGTTGCACCCTCAGGAGCACCATTTCCTAGGCTGAACTTAGTACCGTTTGGTTTATCAGCGGTTTTCGATTGATCATCTTGATCAACAAAACTTGGCTGCGCAGATTGTGTTCCACCATTTTCTACAGGTTTATATTGAGGCTCAACGTCTTCTGCAATGTCAGCCAAATTAGGGTTGAATTTTGGCACGTTCTTGCGTTCATACCATTTGCCAATCGAACCCATCGGCTGCCCGTACCAACCAGCAAATGTATCTATGTTTGGCGCCCCTTCATCAAATTTGATTTTCCCCTGAGAACGAAGGGACTCTGCTGGGATCGCGCCGACAAACACTGGATCTTTCATACCCTTCGGTGGCTGTTGTCGATTTGCCACCTGCGGATTTTTAGAATAAACTATTTCCTGATCAAAAGTCCATACATATTTCCTACGGTTTTGAGCATCTTCAAAAGTTGCTTTCATTGGGACTTTTACAGACGTACCGGCTGTCTTTGGACTTCTTCTTACATTTGGTCCAAGTGAAAACAGGATTTGACCGGTCTCTTCAACCACATATGGATGGTTGCTAGGCGAATTACTATACTTAGTCTCTTTATTTATAGGCGTGGTCACTAGTGAGCCATCATTTTTACGACCGACACCATACCAACCAGTATTCCCACCCCCTTGACTAAAAGTCCAGGTTGGATCTTGCAACTCAAATTTTGTCCCTTCCGGGAAAAATTCTCCCGCCAAAATTCCGGTTGTTCTTAAAGAACGTTTACCGGTTTTCTGACCAACAAGATCAATTTGACTGTTCGCATAGAACACGGGTGGATTGAAATCAAGTTTACCTGACCCACGTTCTTTCAGGTCTGATTGGTCGGCGCGCGCAGCAGCCGAAATCTCAGGGTAGGCAACGGACTGGGCGAATGGTGCAACCAGCGCCATAGAAAGAGCAGCGGCCGCGATGGTAACGCCTTTACGGCGCACTGCCTTGTTCATGGGAATTTGGTGATTCAAAATAATTCCTTCCGGGAATCAGACGTCGCCCCATATTTGGGGTCAGGGAATTTCAAGCTGAACAACAAGCTTGCTAGCGACAGGATACAGGCTTTTCAGGGATCGGCAAGCACCATTCGGCTGAAACCTAGCAGCATATCTGGGTTTTCGCATTAAATTTCCGCGTTCTATCGAACAATAGAGAGCTCTTAGCTGTGCGTTTCCCAAAAAATGTTGAACAACAATAGAACAAAAATCTTTATGCTTGTTGATAAAAATTACATTCTTGTAACGCCAGAGAATCAATAAAGCCACAAATCGGCACGCACAAGGCGCGGGGCCGAATTACCAGACAAGGGAAAATAACAGTAATTCCCCTGGCAGTAATCGACCCCGCCAGGGGAATGCTGAGCTGGAGACGAGACTCGAACTCGCAACCGACGCATTACAAGTGCGTTGCGCTACCAATTGCGCCACTCCAGCACCGTGCAACCGTTTCTCGCAACCACCGCTGAATTTACACAGCATTGCGGTATGCGCGGGGCACGAGAAAACATTTTAGCCCAGGCGTCGGCAAGAGAAAAATTACCGCGCCAGCCAGGGCACTCTTCCGGGCAAAAAGCCACACCGCCAAAACATGTAAAATCCCCACAGACTGTACAGACCACCCCCAGCAACCGCGCGATATGAGGTATAGCCACTGTGTCTTGGTTGAACAACCTGAAAACAAACCTGCGGGGCACCGGCTCCAAAATATCCACCGTCGACGCCGCCAAAGCCGCACCGCCACCATCGCCACTGGCACCGGTGGATCTCACCAACCCCGCACACCTGACCGGAGTCATGGAAATCGCCGCCCGCATCGGGGAAATCCTGATCTCATCCGGCAACTCGAACTCAGACGTGCGCGCACAAATCCACTCCGTGCTTAGCGCCTACGGCCTGTACCAGGCACACGTGGATATCACCACAAAAACAATCACCATCCACGCCAATATCGGCACCATCAACGAGCGCATCCCTGTCAACGTCTTCCGCGTGGCACCAGACTTGACGGTGGACTTCTCCAAACTCACCGCCGTGGACCGGCTAATCCGCTCCATCCAGTCCGGCGCCACCCCGCCAGAACGCGCCGAGCAGATCCTCGACAACATCATGGCCGAAGTACCGCCACACTCGCCGAAGATGGTCAACGTCGGCTGGGGCATGCTGGGCGGCGGTGTATCCGTGATGCTCGGTGGCGACGCCGCAGTGGGAATCCTGGCGTTCATCATCTCGTTTGCGATCATGGCCACCAACTCCTGGCTTTCGAAATTCCGGCTGCCCGCGTTTTACCAAAACGTGGTGGGCGGATTCATCGCCACGGTGCCCGCAGCTGGGTTTTATACCTTCGCGGGCAATATCGGCTGGACCTTCTCGCCGTCATACCTGATTGCTTCCGGCATCATCGTGCTGGTGGCAGGTTTGACGCTGGTGCAGTGCTTTGTCGATGGCATCACCGGCGCCCCGGTCTCCTCCGCAGCGCGCTTATTCGAAGCCATTCTGATGACCGGCGCCATCGTCGGTGGCGTGGCACTAGGCATTCAATTCGCCATCCTGGTCGGCTGGCAGCTACCACCGCTAGAGCACACCAGCCCACCAAACGCACACGAGATCCCGCTGCGCATTGTGCTCGGCGCGCTTTCTTCTGCTGGTTTCGCCTTCGCGTGCCAGGCGCGCCGTGCCGCAGTGGCGGTGGCCGGCGCCACCGCTGGAGCAGGCATGATCTTCTACTACGGCATCATGGTGCCCCTTGGCGCCGGCGTGGTGCTGGCCTCGGGCGTAACCGCGGGAATCATCGGCCTGGCCGGTGGTTTGCTGGCTCGCCGTTATGAAATCCCACCACTAATCGTCGCCGTGTGCGGCTATACCCCCATGCTTCCCGGTTTGATGCTCTACCGCGGCATGTACGCGATGATCAACGAGCAAGCCATCGTCGGCTTTTCCAATGCCGGTGGCGCCATCGCCATCTCCGCAGCCCTGGCAGCCGGTGTGGTCTTCGGCGAAAAAGTAGCCCGCAACCTACGCCGCCCCCGCTCCTACCGCGCCTACGCCGCCGTGCAACGCGCCGGACGGTTCTCTTACCGCCAGGCCGCCAAAGCCGCCGCCAAAGGCAGCTCCGCAGCGCGGCGCATCCCCCGCGGCAACAGCGGAACCAACGCGGGCAAGCAGGCGTCGGCAAGCACCAACGTCAACAGCGACGCGCACGCCGCGCAAACACGGCCCTCAGAAACCCAGACCTCACAGCGCAAAACCGACCACACATAGCGTAGAATGGCTTAGTTGTAGGTAAGACGCACAGCGTTGTAGGTAAAACGCACAGCAGACCCAAAAACGATACCGTTCCAGGAGGAAGCACTCCATGCCACCAAAGGTCACTGACAAGCATCCCGAAGTAGAACAAGAACAGGCAGTCGAAGAACAAACCGCTTCTGCCGCCCGGCGCATCGTTGCCACCTACGCCGAAGACTTCATGGATGGCGTGACCCTGATGTGCATGCTCGGTGTAGAACCAGAAGGGCTCGTGCACTCCAAGGTTTTGGCCGAGCAAAACCCGCAGCCGGCAGACGATTCTGCAGAGGGCTCCGGCACGGCCAAAAAGACCACCAAAAAGACTTCCAAGAAGGCATCGAAGAAAGCCACCAAGAAGTCCAGCAAAAAGTCGACGAAGAAGACTGCTAAAAAGGCCTCCAAGAAGTCGACGAAGAAGACCGCAAAGAAGTCTGCGAAAAAGACCTCTAAGAAGGCCACCAAGAAATCCACAGCCAAGAAATCTGCTGACTAAGCCTGCCGGAACGGTGGCACGGTGAATAAACGAAATGGTGATTGAGGTACCACGGTGAGTGTTGGGCACAACGGGCACGGCGTCGGCGCGCATGATTTCGTGGTGGTCGCGAACCGCCTGCCCGTGGACCTGCTCAACAACGCCGACGGCACCACAGAATGGAAAGCCTCGCCCGGCGGGCTGGTCTCTGCGCTTTCCCCCATTTTAGAATCCCGGCAAGGCTGCTGGGTTGGCTGGCCCGGTGTGGCTGATGCCAGCCCCGAACCGTTTTACAACGACGCCGGGGCACTGCTGCACCCGGTCACGCTTTCAGAATACGACTACGAGGCGTTTTACGAAGGATTTTCCAACGCCACCCTGTGGCCGCTCTACCACGACCTGATTGTTCCCCCGACCTACCACCGCGAATGGTGGACGGCCTACCGCGAAGTCAATACACGCTTCGCCGAACACGCCGCCGCCGTGGCCGCACCCGGGGCCACCGTGTGGGTGCAGGACTACCAACTGCAATTAGTCCCCGGCATTCTGCGCCAACTACGCCCGGACGTGCGCATCGGGTTTTTTGCACACATCCCTTTCCCACACCCGGATATCTTCCGACAACTGCCCTGGCGCCACGAAATCATCCGTGGGTTACTGGGCGCCGATGTGGTGGGATTTCAGCTCACCACCGATGCCAACCACTTCTTACAGCTGGTGGCTGCAGGATATGGGGTCTCCAACCATGACGCCCGCGATAGCCTGGAATCAGCGCCGCAAGGGCAGGGTTTTTCTGCACTAGGTACTGCGAGTTTGCGGGAAATTACTGCGCGCATCACCACCCCGGATTCCCGCGAGGTTGGGGTGGCTGCATTCCCTATCTCTTTGGATTCTGCAGCACAGCTGGAATTCACAGACGCCGATGCTGCAGAAATCACGCGCCTACGGGCAGCTCTTGGCAACCCGCAGGTGGTGTTTTTAGGTGTAGACCGGCTGGATTACACCAAGGGCATCGTCGAACGGCTACAAGCTTTTGAAGAATTGCTAGAAGCCGGGGTGCTACACCCGCGCGAAGTATCCTTCGTACAACTGGCTACCCCCTCCCGCGAACGCATCGAGCACTACCGCAAAACCCGCTCGGTGGTGGAAGAAGCCGTCGGGCGCATCAACGGACGTTTTTCCACCTTCGGCCACCCCGTGGTGCACTACCAGCACACCAGCGTGCCCAAACAAACACTGCGCCGCTATTACCGCCTGGCCGATGTCATGGTGGTCACCCCGTTTAAAGACGGCATGAACCTGGTGGCGAAGGAATACGTCGCCTGCCACAACGACGGCACCGGCGCGCTAGTGCTTTCCGAATTTGCGGGCGCAGCCAACGAATTACCGCAAGCGGTGCTGTGCAATCCTTTCGATATGGAATCGATCAAAGCCGCGATGGTCACCGCCGTGGCCGGGCTACGCGAGCACCCGGAGCGCATGCGGGACCGTATGCAGCACATGCACGCCCACGTGTTGGAATACGACGTAGCCCGGTGGGCGCAGTCTTTCCTGTCCAACTTGGATAGGTTCGGCTCGGAAGAACTCAACCTCAGCAAATTCGCTGCCGGAAGTGGTGAGCGCCCATGAGATTGAGCTTTCGCCGCAGGCGCAGCTGCAACACCGGCCACAGCGGCAGTTACAGCGCCAGCTGCAGCCCGCACCCCAGCGCGAATCCCAGCCGTCGACAAGTGCTGGCCGGGGTGCTGCTCAGCGCCAGTGTGGGCTTAGCTGCCTGCGGGAACGAAGAAACCGGCGCCCTATTAGATTCCACATGGCAGATCACCCACATCTATTCCGCGCCAGAAGACCCCACCGAAGTACCAACCGATATCGCCGGGGTACCGCGCCTAGGCTTTAGCCAGAACAGCATGGCGGGATACACCGGCTGCGCACCACTGCAGGCCCAGGTGAGTTTCAGCGATGACTCCGGCGCGTCCGTCGCCGCTAGTGAAGCCAGCTTTGTGCTGCTCAATGAAGTCATCAGCGACGAGATCGATACCGAATGCACCGGAACCGCCGCCTGGGTACACAGCCACATTGCCGGCTTGTTGCAGTCCGGCAACCGCTTCGCCTTGCACTTTGACAGCCGCGGCGAGCTAGTCATGCAGCTTGACGACGGGCAGCCGATCAATTCACCTGCACTGCGCATGTTCGTGCTGTAGTAGGCCACCCGCCGAGCCACTATCATGTGGGGCATGAACACCCCGCACTCTCTAGCCACACACCCGGCTTTTGTGGCAGCCACAGAAACCCCACGCCTGCTAGTCGTCTCCGATTTCGATGGCACGTTGGCGGGTTTTGATCCTGACCCCTATGCCGTGCACGCCCACCCCGGTTCGCTGCAAGCACTTCGGGAACTATCCGAGCTGCTCAACACCACCGTCGGGGTGCTATCCGGCCGACACGTAGCTGGTTTAGAAAAAGTATGCCCACTGGAACCGCCCATATTGCTGGTTGGCTCGCACGGAGCAGAAGACCGCGACGGGGCCACGATACCGCTGACGGCGAAGCAACAGAACTTCTTAGACGACGTCGGCGCCGAGCTGGAAGCTTTAGCCGCGCAACACCCCGGCACCTACGTGGAGAACAAGCCATTCCAACGGGTGTTTCATGTTGCTCCCCTGGCAGTGGAGGACCCAGCGGCTGCACAGGAAATCTTGGCGCGTGCCCGCCAGGTCGATGCGCGCGGGTTCCCCGTCACCCCCGGAAAGAATTTGGTGGAGTTTTCTGCCCTAGAAATCACAAAAGGCACCTGGCTGCAGCGCGAAAAACAACGCTTACAGGCAGATGCCGTGGTGTTTTTCGGTGACGATACCACCGATGAAAATGCCTTCGCCGTGCTCGGCCCCGATGATGTGGGAATCAAGGTCGGGGCCGGTGCTACCTGCGCGGGCCACCGGGTCGCAGATATTGACGAGGTGGCGAACGTATTGCAGGACCTAGCGGCCCGGCGCGGCAGGTACCTCGCTAGGGATTAAACGGCCGGGGGCAAAGGCGGCAGCGAGGGATTTAGTGCTCATCCCAGTGGCCGTCGTGGAATGCGTGGCGGTGGCCATCGTGCACGTAGTCCACGTGGTCATCGTGTGGCACAGCGACGTGTCCGCAATTTGGGCCATGCTCGTGCTCGTGGGTTTCGTGTGGCTGGTGCTGCTCGTTTTCGCACTCGTCCCAGTGGCCTTCGTGCTCGCGGTGCAGGTGGCCGTCGTGCACGTAGTCAACGTGATCATCGTGTGGGATAGCAACGTGACCGCAGTTTGGGCCGTGCTGGTGGGTGTGCTCTTCGTGGATTGCGTGAGTCATTTTCTGACATCCCTTCCGCCTCGTTTTCAGTACATTTTCATTAAACATCATTGCCGATGGATTTTCAACAAGCAGACGTTAATGAAAATGACACCGTTTACGGCTTAAGCATGACCTTGATGGCTTCACGACGGTCCATAGCCGCATAACCTGCGGCAGCATCATCCAGCGACAGAGTTTTATCGAAAACATCACCCGGTGTGATCTTGCCCGCAAAGATTAAATCAACCAATTCTGGCAGGTATTTGCGCACTGGAGCCGGGCCACCTTCCAACGAAACCATCGAAGCGAATAAATCCTTGCCATCCAGTTGCACCCCATGGCTAACACCAACGAAGCCCACATTGCCGCCGCGGCGGGTAGCACCAATGGCTTGTTTCATCGAACCATCCGTGCCCACGGCCTCAACACAACCATGCAAGCCCAAACCGTCGGTCAGTTCTTTTACTTTTTCAATAAATTCCTCACCACGCTCGGCGATAATGTCCGTGGCACCAAATTTCTTCGCCAGCTCCTGGCGGGTTTCATGCCGGGAAGACACCACGATGCGCTCCGCGCCCATCTGCTTGGCAGCCAGAACCGCAGACAAGCCCACGGCACCATCGCCGACTACGCCAATAATCTTGCCTGCACCAGCACCGGCAACATCTGCGCCATACCAGCCAGTACCCAGCACATCAGAGGCAGCCAGCACGTGACGCAACTGGTCCTCATTTGGTTCGGCAGGCAACTTCACCAGGGTGCCGTCGGCAAGCGGGACACGAGCAAATTCCGCCTGAGTGCCCACACCACCCATAAACTCGCGATTTAAGCAGCCAGAGGGGTAACCCGCCTGGCAGATTTCACATTTACCGCAGCTAGCGACGAAAGAACCAACAACCCAGTCGCCAACCTGAATATCCTGAACCTCAGAACCGATTTCGGTGACTTGGCCGACATACTCGTGGCCCATGCGAGCACCTGGGTTTACCTCTTCGTCACTGCGGTACGGCCAAAGGTCAGAGCCGCACACGCAAGCCGCCGCAACTTTGATAACGGCGTCGGTAGGTTTTTCTAGTTGTGCATCGGCGACATTTTCAACACGGACATCGCCGGCAGCATGGATGGTCACAGCGCGCATGTATGTGCACTCTCCTTGTCATGATTGAATTTCTGCTTTTGTGCAGAATCCCGATTCTAAGAAGCAGAACACACTGGGGCTGGGTGCAATTTTCAATAAGGGATCACAAGCTAGGAAAATGCAGTTGACACGGCAACTTTATGCAATCTGCTACGCGCAGCCGCTTAGCTGCGGGCAAACTTTTTCTGCCAAGCCGTGTCGAATTTTGGAAGCAAAGCCCATGAGATGCGTGAATTCATCACGATGCGCATGGACATGAATGTGCGAACTCGGGCGGTGAGAATCCTGCTCCTTGACGTACTCCACACGAAACAACGGTGCTTCGGTATCACTGCCATAAGGCATCACACGAATCGAGGACTTCTCAACCGCTAGATGCTTCCCTTGAGAATCCCAAGTGCAATTAATCTTCATCCCCAGGCCTAAAACCGGCCATCCCCGAGACTTCAACTTCACCACTTTGGGTAAGTCTTCTTTCTGCGCGAACTGAATAACAATGGAATTACCGCGTGCGGATTGCGCAATCACGGTTTCAAGAACAAAGTCATTGTCAGCAAAATATTCCAGCGCATCCGTCAATGTCCAAGCCAGCTCATCAGCTTTAGCCTCTAACAATTTTTCATCAGCACTACTCAATGCCAAGCAACCACCTTAAAGTTTCAATCCGGTCCCACACACCCGCTTCTTTCGGGGAAAGGCTATACGTGTAAGCGCGTGCTTCAAATTCTTCGATTCCACCTTCCACGCTTGCCTCTAAATCCTGTAATTGCCGGGCGGCTTCTTCTTCTGTCAGATGGATATGGCGAACGGCCATCATTTCCTCCTTTCCATCACGTCGATATTCTGCCTTCTACCGCTCACATAACTACAGATTCTGCGCAATTTCCATAGAACGCGAGTTCTAATTATGTGGTGGGGCTACCGTAGAACCGGAATATAACGAAGTCCCCAAAATCCTGCGCACAGGCGTACTATCCGGCTCGTCAATCAACCCACGCAGCACACGCCCGGCCGCAGCCCCCTTGGCTTTGTTCGGCTGGATGATCGTCGTCAAACCAGCATGCCGAGCTTCCGCGATACCGTCGAAACCAGTCACCGAAAGCTGTTCCGGAACCGAAATCCCGCGCTCACGGGCCTCGTTCAACACCGCCAAAGCCATGGAATCAGTAGTGCAGACAATCGCGGTCAGTTCTGGATGCTTATCCAGCATCTCACGGGCGGCACTGCGCGCATTATTGGCGTCGTTAATATGCCGTGAAATCACCGGAATCTGCACGGGATCCAGCCCGGCGCGCCGACACTCATCCAACACGCCGGATACCCGCCCGCGCTGCACGTGCATGTCTGCCCCAGGAATATCGGCTGCAGCCACAGCCCCATCAACACGCTGCTGGAACAGCCGGATCGACAACACACCGATGCGCCGGTGGCCCGCTTCCAACACGGCACGGGCAGCCGGGCGGATCGCAGCATCATCATCAATACCCACGAAAGGCGCGCCAGAATCCGTCGGCTGGTCACACACCACCACCGGCAACCCACGCGCGCGGGCCGCCCGCAAATAGGGATCGTTCGCAGCCACCGAATAAATAATGAAACCATCCACCCCAGCCTGGTTCACTGCAGTGGTGGCTGCGGTAGTGGTGGCGTCGGCAAGCGTGTCCGGGCCCGCGGGAATCAACGTCAACGAAAAATCGGTGCCGTGGGTGGACTCGGCAATCCCGGCCAAAAAATCCACCGATGCCATGTCCTCGAAGGCATAAGACAGATGTTCGGTCAGCACCACACCCCAGGAACCAGCATGTTTGGTGCGCAACGAGCGCGCCGTCGGGTCCGGCCCCGGGTAACCGCGGGCTTTCGCAGCCGCCATGATGCGCTCACGGGTGGCCGCGGACAACTGATCCGGGCGGTTATAGGCATTAGAAACCGTCGTACGGGACACGCCCAGATCAGCGGCAATCGATGCCAAAGTTCCTTTGCTGAGCCCAGACCGTGATCGCGGTGCCATGCGGGTGATTCTACCGGGCTTCGGCCAGGCCATTCTTCACCGCCTTGACGACGAGCAAGCACTCCGATTTTTGTGGCCCACCGCAAGCCAGGAAGACGCCGTCAAGCTGCTTATTTTCACTAGATTTTCAATTGACAACTGTTTTCACCACAACCATAGTGTTAACTATGATCACACAACGTCGAGGAGTCTTGACCGCAACCGCCACCGCCGCCATGATGTTCCTGGCAGCCTGCTCATCAGGAGAAACAGAAAGCACCGCCACGTCGGCAAGCAACGGCGATACCGCCGCGGGCGGCGAAGGCACCATCGAAATCGTAGCCTCGACTAGCGTGTGGGGCGATCTCACCAAAGCCGTCATCGACGACGAATCCGTCGCGAATATCCGCACCATCATCAGCGACACCAACACCGACCCCCACCACTTCGAACCCACCGCAGCCGACCTGGCTCGCGCCAACGAAGCCGACGTCGTCGTCGCCGGTGGCGGCGGATACGACGCCTGGCTCTACGAACCTCTCGACGAAGACATCGTTATCCACGCCCTGCCACTAACCCCGCACGAACACAACTCCGGCAACGAAAAACCAGAAGGCACCGAGGCACACGCACAGTACTACGGCGACAACGACACCTTCGACGTCGCCAACAACGAACACGTCTGGTTCGACACCAAAGCACTATCCACCGTAGCCAACGGCGTTGCCGACCGCATCAAAGAAACCCACCCAGATGCGCCACTGAAAATCGACGAACTCAACGCCGAGCTAGATGAGATCGCCGCGCAAATCAAAGCCCTGCCAGCCATCAACATCGCGCAAACGCACCCGATCGCCGACTACATCCTCACCCACACAAAGATGGACG
This sequence comes from Corynebacterium sp. KPL1995, assembly GCF_000477935.1. Taxonomy (NCBI): domain Bacteria; kingdom Bacillati; phylum Actinomycetota; class Actinomycetes; order Mycobacteriales; family Corynebacteriaceae; genus Corynebacterium; species Corynebacterium sp. KPL1995. The sequence goes on from NZ_KI515715.1 coordinate 272,661, forward strand.
AAGTCACCCCAGAGTCATACCGGCACGCCACGCTGAACCACAGCGATGCCGCCGCCGCCGACCTGGCCTCATTCCTCGAGCTCATCGAAAACGACGAACTCGACGTACTCATCTACAACCCGCAAACCGAAACCGACCTGACCAAACGCATCCGCGAAGCCGCCGAGGCCAAAAACATCCCGATGGTTCCGGTCGGTGAAACCCCACTGGGTGGCGAAAACTTCCTGGAATACTTCCACTCCGTCGTCGATGACTTGGAAGCAGCCGCCGCAAAGGCGAGCGCATAAACCGCGATGCCGATTCAGTTTTCCAACGCTGGTGTAGACCCGCTATGGAGCGGGCTGGACTTGGACGTACAACCCGGCGAATTCATCGCCATTTTGGGGCCGAACGGCTCCGGCAAATCGACGCTGCTGAACACAGTCCTGGGCACCCGCACGCTTACTGCTGGCTCCGTGCGCGTCGACGGGCGCATCGGCTATATCCCGCAACAGCACATGTTTGATAAACATCTGCCGGTGCGAGCACGGGACTTGGTGTCGCTATCCCTCGGCCACGGGGTGTTTTCGGGGCGTCGGCCGAGCAAACACGCCGTCGACGAGGCACTAGCCTACGTCGGCGCAGAAGGCATCGCGGACCGATCCGTCGGCACGCTTTCCGGTGGCCAACAGCAGCTGATCCGCCAAGCCCAAGCCTTTGGCACGGACCCGGACGTGGTGCTTGCCGACGAACCCCTGCTCTCGCTAGACATGGCCCGCGAGCACGATACCGTCGCCCGGCTGCACGAACACCGAGCGGCGGTCCTGTTTGTCACCCACGGCATCAACCCAATCCTGGATGTCGTCGACCGCGTGCTGTACCTGGCACCCCGCGGGCACATGTTGGGAACAATCGACGAAGTTATGCAAACCCAGGTGCTCAGCGAGCTGTACGGCACGCATGTGGAAGTAGCAACCTTCAACGGGAAGCTGGTGGTGGTCTAGTGAGTTATTGGGAAGATACCGCCTATTTGCTCTCGGTGGGCTTTGTGCAGCAGGCGCTGATTGCCTCTGCCCTGCTGGGGGTTTTATCCGGTGTGATCACCAGTTTGATTGTGCTGCGGCACATGTCGTTTTCCGTGCACGCAACCTCGGAGCTAGCGCTGATGGGTGCTGCGGCCGCGTTATTGTTCGGCATCAACATCGGCTTCGGCGCAATCATCGGCTCGATTACCGCGGCGGTGATTCTGGCGGTGCTGGGGCTGCGGGGTAACCAAGATTCTGCGATTGGTGTGGTCATGAGCTTCGGCTTGGGCCTATCCGTGCTGTTCATCCACCTGTACCCTGGCAACACGACGACGGCGATGTCGTTGCTGACCGGGCAGATCGTCGGCGTCTCCGGCGCATCGACGTGGATGCTGGCGGCAACCACGGTGGTGATCACGGCGTTGATCATCGTGCTGTGGCGCCCCCTGCTGTTTGCCTCGGTGGATCCGCTGATGGCACAAGCCGCCGGTGTTCCCGTGCGCGGGCTGGCCGTGTTGTTCGCGGTGATGGTGGGTTTGACCGCCGCGCAATCCGTGCAGATCGTCGGTGCGTTGCTGGTGATGGCACTACTGATTACCCCAGGTGCAGCCGCGGTACAGGTGACGTCCTCGCCGGTGAAATCCGTGGTGCTCTCGGTGGTATTCGCTGAAATCGCTGCCGTCGGTGGTTTGGTTGCTTCCCTGGCGCCGGGCCTGCCGGTTTCGGTGTTCGTGACGACGATTTCGTTTGTGATTTATTTGCTGTGCCGGATTATCGGGAATTTGCGCAGCCGCAAGACTTCCCGCGATGAAGTCGCTTATGCACGCCGCGTAAAAGCATTGGGTGCAGGAAACAATGCCACTGTGCAACCGCACCACGTCGCGCAGGATGCTGGCGGCGCTCTGGATTCTGGCGGCGCCGAAGGAAAAGCTGACCGGGGCTGAGCTAACGGCGCGGGTACAGGCTCGGGTCTCGGCCCGGCGCGGGTAGCGGGCAATAAAACAACACAAAACCGGGGCTTGCAGCCTGCCAGCTAGTGCTGGTGGTGGCTGCAAGCCCCGGTTGTTATTCGCGATAAGTTTTCGCCTAGAGCGTGGCGGTGCCTAGGGCGTAGTGGTTATCGCTTAGTGCGAGTTTTTACTTCTTCCCGTTGTCCCACTGGTTATCGGTGCTCCACTGGGTGGTTTCTGCGTTGGCATCTACACCATCAGCGGTGGAGTTGTTGCCAGCTGCGTTATCGAAGTTCGGGGTAGAAAAGTCTTGGTCGTCAGAGTATTCCTGCCCGGAGCTCTGGCCGTAGTTCTGGGTGGAGTTCTGGCTGGAGAAGTTCTCGCCGCCGAAGTTCTGCTCAGCACCGGCGATACCGGAGCCAGCAACGCCAGAACCAGCAACGCCAGCGCCGACAGCCTGCTGGTTATCAGCAGCTTCTTTTTCTTCCTTGCGCTTACGGAACGGCGCGACAAACAAGTGATCCAGCGAGGCCCGACCAGCACCGGCAGCAGACAGTGCCAGACCAGCAGCTCCGATTACGGCAACAAACTCCCAGCCGCCGTCGGAAACAAAGATGCCGGAATCGCGGTGCGCAAACCACGCAGCACCGGCCATCTGCACGAACAGTACCGGGCCAACCAGGCGCACCAGCAGGCCGAGGATGATGGCTGCGCCACCACCAATTTCAAACCAGGTAGCAACCTGTGCGGAAATCTCTGGGGAAGGCACACCCATTTCCTGGAAGGAGCTTGCGGTGCCGTCGATGGTCCATTCATTAAACTTCTGCCAGCCGTGCGCGATGAGCACGCCACCCAGAATGATGCGGGCGATAAGCAGGAAAATATCTCTGATGACAGTCATATCACCAGTCTAACCTGTTTGTGGCCACGTCACCTATTGACTCCGCGGCGTTTCTTCCCGGATAAAGCGCCAGACCGCTACGTACCCTTAGCGTTCAGCACCTGCCGCAGTTCCGTGACCACTTCTACGAGATCCGCGGCATCAGCCATCACCTGGTCAATCGGCTTATACGCATCCGGAATTTCATCCACCCATTGCTCACCTGGCCGGTACACGATATCGCCCATGCGATTCGCCAAATCTTCCGCGGTGTACTGCTTCTTTGCTTGCCGACGCGACATCACTCGCCCCGCCCCGTGCGGCGCAGAATTCAGGCCCGCAGCGTTACCGCGACCACGCACCACATATGATCGCGCGCCCATCGAACCGGGAATCAACCCGAACTTGCCGACGCTGGCATCAATCGCGCCCTTGCGGGTAAGCCACACGGACTCACCATTGATGGTCACCTTTTCGGTGTAGTTATGGTGGCAGTTCACCCGTTCCACCTCGGTATCCGCACTATCTGCGGGCACCTCCATGGAAATACGCCCGTCGTCATGCGCCTGGCGCATCATGCGGGCCAGCTGATCAACGAAGCGATCCATCATCTCATCGCGATTCAGCCGTGCAAAACGTTGCGCCCACGCGAGTTCCCGCAGGTAAGTATCGAAGGACTCGGTACCCTCACGCAGGTACGCGTGATCCTTTTCTGCAAGCTCGACGCCCGCTTCCCTGATTTCTCGCGTCGCGATCTTAATGTGCTTTTGCGCGATCTTGTTCCCCACCCCGCGCGAACCCGAGTGCAGGAAACACCAGACATTATCGTCACCATCCAGGCACAACTCGATGAAGTGGTTGCCGCCACCCAAGCTGCCTAGCTGCTCGCGCCACTTCGGGGAATGCGACAGGTCGACGTCGTCACGCTCGGCTAATTCTTCGAGTTCCTGAATGCGGGCCTTGGTGTGCTCGCGGTGGATCTTCTTATTGTAATTTCCCGGCGAAAGCGGAATGGAACGCTCAACCTCGTCCCGCAACTGCTCCAGGGAAATCTGCGCGATGTCGTCGGCAGTAAAAATGGTGCGCACTGCAGCCATTCCACAACCAATATCCACCCCGACAGCAGCCGGAATCACAGCCCCCTTAGTAGGGATAACCGTGCCGATGGCTGTGCCCTTGCCGCTATGCGCGTCGGGCATCAACGCGATATGCGGAGAAACAAAATCTAGCTGCCCCAATCCAGCAGCTTGGTCTGCGGTGTTCTGATCAATAATGCTGGCCCACGATAAAACCCGTGGGACAAGTTCTATTGGCTTATGTGTCATGCTCACGAGCGTAGCAGCCAGGTAGCACACTACTCGAACATGAATGCGATTACATTATACGACAGGAGCCTCAGCTGGGCCGAAAGCACCGACAACAGGCCACAAGCAATGGCAAATGGCCAAACACGACGAGGCGGCAACAAGCCTGCCGCCCCAACCAAAACAAATGAACTAGCCGACGCGGCGCTGGCGCGCGAACTCACTCAAGACCGCACCGGCTGCCACCGACGCGTTCAGCGATTCCACCCACCCCACGGTCGGAATAGACATCAGCACATCACAGTTTTCGCGCACCAAACGCGAAATACCCTTACCTTCCGAGCCAACAACAATAACCACGGGATCTGTGCCGCCGTCGTAGGTATCCAGCGTGTGCTCTCCGCCAGCTTCCAGCCCAACAACCTGGTAGCCGTTCTTCTGAAATTCTTTTACCGTGCGCGTCAGGTTCGTCGCCCGCGCCACCGGCAACTGCGCGGCCGTACCAGCAGAAGTACGCCAAGCAACAGCCGTGACCGAAGCCGAACGACGCTCCGGAATAATCACACCGTGACCACCAAAAGCAGCCGCCGAACGAATCACCGCACCCAAATTTCGCGGGTCTGTGATGTTATCCAGAATGACAAACATGCCGGTCTCATTGCGCTGCTGCACATCAGCAAGCAAATCCTCTACTTCCGCGTATTTAAACGGCGGAATCTGCAAACCAATACCCTGGTGCATGCCGTTGCCGGTTTTCACGTCCATCTCATGACGCGGCAACTCGGTGATCGGAATACCACGGCTGTTCGCCATCTGCACAGCCTGCGTCAACCGCTCATCCGAACCCGTACCAGCCACCACGAACAACATGCTCGCCGGAACCTTTGCGTTCAGGCATTCCACCACCGGATTCCTGCCGACGACCAGCTCCGTCGTCGCCTCGTGGCGCCCAGAATTAGAACGCTCACGCTGCTGTTTCGCCTTATGCTTCTGGTGATAAACCCGATCTTCCGCCTTCGGCGTCGGCCCTTTGCCCTTCAGGCCACGACGACGCACAGCGCCAGAACCCTTCGTGGCTCCTTTTTTGTTGGTCTTGCGGATGCCCGCTCCGCCCCTACCGTGGGTACGTGCCATAAAAATTCACTATCCTTGCTGTAAAAATTTCATTTTCGAGTATTTCGAATTTACTGTACTTTGTCGGCGCTGCACCACGCGATTTTCTGGTGGTACGCCGCGCGAGTTTGCTAACACTACGCCGAGCGAATTTACTAACTCTGTGCTCTGCTAGCCCTGTGCCCAGCGATGTTGCTGCGAATATCCACCTAGCGCAGTTTCCATTCCGCGCCACCCGGGGTATCAATGACCTCAATGCCAGCCGCAGCCAAACGATCCCGCACGCCGTCGGCAGTAGCGAAGTCTTTCTCCCTGCGCGCCGCGGCCCGGAGCTCAAGTTCGTGTTCTACCAAACTAGCAAGCGCTTGCTGCACACCACCATCTGCGGACTGCTGCGTGCCACCAGCCCACTGCGTATCCAACGGGTCAATGCCCAAAATGGCAGTCATCGCACGCACCAACGACGCCAACGCCACGGCTTTGGCCTTGGCAGCATCTTTGCCTGTGTCCTTGGCAGCCAGTGCATTATTGCCTGCCTTCACCGTGGTGTGAATGACGGCCAACGCACGCGGCACCGCAAAGTCATCGTCCAACGCGGCAGCAAATTTTTGCCAGTATTCGGAAACTTCCTGGGCAATGCTGTCCTGAGCGTCATCGTCAGTAAGCAAGGCACCACCGGCCACACCGGCGTCGGCAAGCATGCCCTGTTCCACCGCCAGCTTGTCGACGGGCGCTCCCGCCAACTTCGACGCACGATTAACGAAATCCTCAATGCGACGGAAACCAGCGGCGGCCTCATGCACCGCAGCCTCGGAATACTCCAACACGCTGCGGTAATGCGCGCTACCCAGGTAGTAACGCAGCTCCACCGGACGGACCTTTTCCAGCAAAGCGTCGATATCCAGGACATTGCCCAGCGACTTGGACATCTTCTCGCCAGCCATGGTCACCCAATGGTTGTGCATCCAGTAACGAGCAAAACCATCACCGGCAGCGTGCGACTGCGCAATCTCGTTCTCGTGGTGCGGGAACTGCAAATCCAGCCCGCCGCAGTGCACATCAAACTCCGCACCCAAGTAATACGTGGCCATGGCCGAGCACTCCAAGTGCCAGCCAGGGCGACCATCACCCCAAGGTGTGGGCCAGGCAGGCTCACCCGGTTTCGCGGCCTTCCACAACGCAAAATCCAGCGGGCTCTTCTTGCCCACGTTGTCGGTCTCGCCTTGCTCCATTTCTTCTGGGCGGTTGCCCGAAAGGTGGCCATAATCCGAGCCTTCTGCTTGCTGCCAAGCCAGAACGTCAAAATACACCGAGCCGTCGACGGCGTAAGCAAAACCACGGTCCATCAACCGCTGCATATACTCCACCATCTGGGTAACATGCCCGGTTGCGCGCGGTTCCACGCTCGGGGCCATGACGCCGAGTGCTTGATAGGCGCGGGTGAATTCACGCTCATGAGTGGAAACCCACTCCCACCACGGGCGGGAATGCGCTTCAGCTTTGGTGAGGATCTTATCGTCGATATCCGTCACATTGCGCACGAATGCGACATCGTAGCCTTTGGCCAGAAACCAACGGCGCACAATATCAAAAGCCACCCCGGAACGCAGGTGGCCGATGTGCGGTTTCGCCTGCGGGGTGGCCCCACACAGGTAGATCGAAACCTGGCCTTCGCGCAGGGGTTGAAAGTCGTGGGTCTGGCGCGTCGCGGTATCAAAAATCCGTAAGCTCACAGGGTACTAGTTTACGCACTCCTGCCCGCACTAGTTCGCGCGCCATACCACTGCGTTGGCGATTGCCGCGCGGCCTTCCTCGCGGCCAGTAAATCCCAGGTGATCAGTGGTGGTTGCCGAGACCGACACCGGGGCACCCAGTAGCTCACTTAAAACCTGTTGGGCTTCTTCCCTACGCGGGCTGAACTTCGGGGTTTGCCCGATCAGCTGCACCGCAACGTTGCCGATGCGGAAGTCGTTGTCGTCGAGAAGCGCACGGACCTCGCGCAGAAGCTGCGCACCGGAAACATTGTCGTATTCTGGTCGGCCGACGCCGACAAACGAGCCCAGATCACCCAAACCAGAGGCAGACAACAACGCATCCACCATGGCGTGCGAGACAACGTCGCCATCCGAGTGACCTTCGCAACCGTCGACGCCGTCGAAAAGCAACCCGGCGATCCAGCACGGCTTGCCTGCCTCAATCTGGTGCGCGTCGCTAGCGATACCAACGCGCGGGATGGGCATGGCCGGTGGCTGCGTGGTTTTTGACTGCGCGGGTTGTGGCTGCATCAAGTGGGACTGTGCGGAATTACCTTGCACTGGGATGGTCTGGAACGAAGAATTCACGCTTTCAGACCCTTCAGTGACGCCGTCGGCAAGAAATGCCCGGGCCAGCAGCAAATCCTTGCGCGTGGTGATTTTAAAAGCCAGCTCGTCGCCGTCAACGCACACGACGGGCACGCCCTGCCACTCAAGCAGCGAAGCATCATCGGTGGGCACAAAACTGCGGGTCCCGGCTTCAGCATCCGCTTGCACGCTGGCGTAATACATCTCGTTGGCAGAAAACAGCGCGCTGTAGCGAAAGCCCTGTGGCGTCTGCGCGGCACGCACATTGCTGCGGTCCACGGTTTTGGTGATCTGCGCCTGGCTGCGCGCTTCGCCGTGACCAGCAGTTTCCGTCACAGCTTTGATCGTGTCCACGACCGGCACCACGGGAACCACCCCCGAAGCGCCATCTGCCACTGCACGCGCTACCCGGTCAATCATGCTCGCGGGGGTCAGAGCCCGCGCAGCATCATGAACCAGCACGATCGGATCGACGCCTGGCTCCACCGAAATCGCTTCCAGCCCAGCCATGACGGAATCCGCGCGTTCCCCACGGCCAGGAACCAGGCGGATCGTGCGCCCATCGCTAGCATCGGCGCCAGCGCCGCGGGTGGCGTCAGCGGACTCGCACCGGGAAATCACGTCGGCAGCCTCATCCAACATATCCGGCGCAGCAACAACAATGATCTCGTCGACAAGCTCGGTTGCGTGCATGGCACTAATGCTGCGTTCCAGCAGGGATCTTCCTGCGAGTTCAACAAACGCCTTCGGTTTATCCGCGCGTAAACGAGTGCCCTGCCCGGCAGCGGCGATAATCGCAATTACTGGGGCAGGGCGAGAGCTCGAAATATTCATCAACAACTAGTTTTCAGCGGTTAATTTTCAGTAATCTCGTCTTCAGCTATCTAGTCTTCGTCGTCGAAGCTGAGATCATCCAAGTCCACATCAACCTTGGTATCCACCTCTGGGCCAGTGTTGCCGATCAAGCCAGCAGCCCGGTGACGCTCGATGGTGGCATCGACTTCGGCCAGCATCTTATCGGCTTTGGCCTCATCCACTGGGCCTGCCAACGCGAGCTCGCCGACTAAAATCTGGCGTGCCTTCACCAGCATGCGCTTCTCACCTGCGGAAAGGCCCCGATCTTGATCGCGGCGCCACAGGTCCCGCACAACTTCAGCAACCTGGTTGATATCACCAGAAGCCAGGCGTTCCTGGTTTGCCTTATAACGACGAGACCAGTTGCCGGCTTCCTCTACGTCAGTCTCGCGCAATACGGAAAAGACCTTCTCCAGGCCTTCCTTACCGACGACATCGCGCACGCCGACGCGCTCCACGTTCTTGGATGGGACGCGAACCACCAGGTCAGATTGGTTGATGGAAAGCACGACATACTCGAGCGTTTCCCCGCCCATCTCGCGCGTTTCAATGGCCTCGACCTTCGCCGCGCCGTGGTGCGGGTAGACAACAACCTCGCCGACCTTGATTTCCATTCCCACTCCTCGCTTAACAGGCAGACTTCAAGCCACCAGTTTAACACGCAGCAAGTGCTTGCCGACGCCCGGGAGCGGCTCAGGTGGGCGTCGGCAAGCACTCCACGGCACCTACCGGACCGCACCCATAAAAAGTTTGCCCCCGAATGCCCCGCATGAGCGATGGTACAAACCGGAAACTGTGTACCGCCGGGGGTAAACAGCTAAGGTAAAGTCTGAAAAATCTTTGTGCTCGATGAGTTGTTGGAGGACCCCACAGTGACGTCCCTGAAATCGTTTGTTCGTCGCGGCGGCACCATTTCCGCTGCTGCCCTGGCCAGCCTTACCCTGGCTGCCTGCTCGGCAGGACACATTACCCAGACTTCTTCGCAGGTCGCGACCGTCGATGGGCAGAGCGCGAACAGCGAAAACGGCGAACTTTCGGTCCGCGATGTCACCATCACCGTGGAAGATAACGCCGCGGCGTTGAAATTCACCGCCACCAACCAGGATCCTTCCATGAAGGCCCACACCCTGGAATCCATTTCAGTCGACGGCAACCAGGTTTCCTTGGGCACCCTGGACCCCATCGAGCCAGGATGCTCAGTCTTTGGCGACAGCGCATTGGAATTGAAGGACACCCCACAGGCAGAAAAAGCCTGCATCCAGTACGTCGAAACCACCCTAGACAATGACGACTACGCACCGGGCGGCCACCGTCCAGTGGAATTCGTCTTCGATTCGGTCACCATCACCGTCGACGCTGCCATTGCAGCTGCACCGTTGACTACCGGCGAGCACGACCGCGACTGGGAAGAAGGCTACGCACCACGCGGTGACGGTTCCATCAGTGGCAATCACGGCCACGGACATGATCACAGCCACGGCGGCGGCCAGCACTAAAGGCAGCAGCCTCCTGCAGCTCCCCCGCTGATCCACCACCCTGCACGGCAGCACTGCACAGCACACGTTAGCTGATCGCTCTGCTGCCGGCGGGGTGGATTTTTGTGCCCGGGGACTCGAATATATTGTCGAATTTTATTTTTGGATTGGGCGGGGTGTGCGGCACCTGCCTTAGGATGAGTGCCATGGCGAAAAAACAGCGGGCGATCCACACCTGTTCCGAATGCGGCTACTCCTCCCCAAAGTGGTTGGGGCGCTGCCCGGAGTGTGGCTCGTGGGGCACCCTGGAAGAAGCTGCCCCGATCTTTTCCGCTGGCCTCGCAGCTGGTTTGGGTTCCGGCGCGAAAGCTTCTGCTGCGCGCGGGGGTGCTGGTGGTTTGGGTGCGGGTACGCGGACTTCTAGCAGTGGGCGTCGCGGAGGGCTGGCCCCCAGCAGCGCCGCGGTGCCGATTACCCAGATCTCCGCGCAATCTGCGCAAAGCATGCACACAGGCATCGGGGAATTGGATCGTGTGCTGGGCGACGGCATCGTCGCCGGTTCCGTGGTGTTAATGGCTGGCGAACCGGGCGTCGGCAAGTCCACTCTGCTGTTAGAGGTAGCAGCGCGCTGGAGCCAGGTACCAGAACCCCAGCCAGATAGCGGAGAAAGCTCCGCTGCCGCTACCGAAATCACTGCAGATCAGCAAGCACAGCCTGCCACCCGCACGGCGTTGTATGTGACGGCAGAGGAATCCGCAGCACAGGTCTACTCCCGGGCGAAGCGTACCAGTGGGTTGTCCCCCACGCTATACCTGGCGGCGGAATCAGATCTGGATGTCGTGTTCCAACAAGTCGAGGCGCTACGACCATCGCTGATCATCGTCGATTCTGTGCAAACCATGCAGGCCACCGGAGTGGAGGGGGTTGCGGGCGGCGTGGCGCAATCCCGCGCGGTCACGGCCGCGTTGACCACGCTGGCGAAAACCACCGGTATTCCGATTCTGCTGGTCGGCCACGTCACCAAAGACGGCAACGTTGCCGGTCCGCGCGTGCTGGAGCACCTGGTTGATGTGGTGCTGAACTTTGAAGGCGAGCGGCAATCCAGTTTGCGGATGCTGCGCGGAATTAAAAACCGTTTTGGTGCTACCGACGAGGTCGGCTGTTTTGAGCAAACTGCCGACGGCATCCGGGAAGTCGCCGACCCATCCGGGCTGTTCCTATCCCACCACGGCGCAACACCCAACGGTTCCGCGGTCACCGTCGCCATGGACGGGGTGCGCCCAATCGTGGCCGAAGTGCAGTCTTTGACGGTCGATCCCGTCGCCAAGAATCCCCGCCGGGTAGTCACCGGATTGGATCAAAACCGCATCCCACTGGTACTCGCCGTGCTGCAAGCGCGCGCCGGTGAACGAACGAATGAAAAAGACGCCTACGTGGCGACGGTCGGCGGGGTACGCATCACCGAAACCGCCACGGATCTGGCGGTGGCCTTGGCGACGTGGTCGTCGCTGCATGAAACACCACTGCCGGCCAAGACCGTGTTCATTGGAGAAATTGGTCTGGCCGGCGAGATGCGCACGGTGCCGAATTTGCGGCGGCGTTTACAAGAAGCCGCGCGTATCGGTTATCGCTGCGCGGTTGCCCCAAGCCGCAACGACGCAGAAGACCGCGCGCTCGCGAAAGAACTCGCCGCCGAAGGCATGGATCTGCGCAGTGTCAGCACCCTGCGCCAGGCACTAGCCGTGGTTCGTGAACTGCGCGGTTAACCGCCCCGGGAAGGCGGGCCGGTCATGGTCCTCACTTCGTCACGCAGATAAGTTAGGCGGTCAACACGGTGATGCTGAACATGCCACCGGTACGCCTGGAAGAAGAACCAGGAGCCGGTAGACCAATATAGATAAACGAAATGTTTATTTCACATCAAAATGAACACGGCAACACATGCTGCTATAAAAATTGCCGAGACAACAGATAGTGAAATCATCTTTTTTGCATTGGTAGAACCAGAGAAAAAACGGCTTACCGTGAACAAAGTAAAGAAAAGGGCGAAAAACTTAAGCACGTAAGCCCAGTAAGGAACGTGATCTTCACTAAATAAGGAAAAGTCAATAGTGAAGATGCCAGCGATGACTAGAGCAAGTGCCCACCCCATTCCCTTACGGGCATACAGCTCTCGATCATGATTCTTTTCCATCTAGCACCTCGCAGCAGTAACTAGACCAGAGCCAATTCCATGACATGCCGCTCGAAGCCCCCACTGCACCCACTTATTAGAAGTACATCCCCTAAAGGCAAGACCACTGTCATTCGGATTAGCCTTAACCTCCCTTGCTGAAATCGGCGCCGTTGCCATAACGACATCAGAAAAAAGGTTTTTCTTTGACATAGATTCCTGCCTTCCAAGGTCAGGGGCTTTTCTCTTTCGCTTCCATTATAATTACGTCTTCGTTTTATAAGGAAGAGAATTGGAAAAACATACGCATCTATACACCTCAATAGGTGTGCCGCTACCCCCCCCCGAGGCCCGCAGTTAAATTACGCCCGCAGCGCGAAGGTCAGTGCGTCGGAGGCGTTATCGCCCACCACCGCGTGCAGGAAGTAATTGCCTTCCGGGGTAGCCGGGCGGTGGTTGCACTCGCCCGGCGCGGAATTCGTCTTCGACCATACAGCCTCGAAGTGGCGGGTCTGGCCAGCCTTGAATTCCTGATTACCAGTAATCACGGCTGGGTAGCAGTCTGTATCTGCCCACATGCGATGGTTCGTGTTCAGATCATAAACCTCGAAGCGCAGCGGGTTCTCGTCAAGATTGACCGCGCAGTCGTGGCCGGTGGGATTTTCGATAGACATGTAGAACGTCGGCTGGTCACCACCGGCGTAATAGGCCTTATCGCTGTGCGCGGTGACCCGCAAATTATGTAGGTCACAGGCGCCAGCAGCCGACGTGGCCTCGTCAGCTTCTGGGTACGGCGATGGGCGCTCGTCGGCAGACTTCGCGCCTTCCCTGCCCTTCTTCGGGCGGTCCGATTCCTGCGAATCGTCAGCAGCATCGATGTCATCGGCTTCTTTCGCCGCACTGTCGTTGGCTGCCTCGTCGGCGTCCTTGTCTGCGGCCTTATCGGCTTTGCCGTCTTTTTCCTCCCGCGCTGCGGTGGCCGTGGCGGTTTGGTTAGCCGCCGAATCCGCAGCAGATTGCGGGTTCTCTTCGCTGCCACCACCGAAAATGGCGCTGAAGATCCAGACCAACAAAAGCACAAGCAAGAGAAGAACCGCCAGTCCTGCCATGCGGCGGCGTCGGTAAATTTCTTCTGGGAGGCGAGGTTGTCTTGGGGAAGTCACAGTTCCTAATTTATAACGAAACACCGCTGGGCTGGGGCAACTACCGCGCGTGTCCTACGTCATCCGGCGAGTAACTACAGCTGCCGCGACATGCAGCTAGCCAAACGTCGACAAGCGCCTGCTAGTGCACGCCCCCTGTTAGTGCACGCCGTTGAGCACGACCGGCTCCACCCGGCCCTCGCTCAGGTTGTAGCGCAGACCAACGATGCCCATAGACTGGCGAATCAACCCTTGGCCCAGCCCCGGAGCGCGCGCCATCAACTGGTACACGGTTTCGGTGATGTGCTGGCGCTCCACGTCTTCGCGGGTAACCATCCCGCGCTTGTTGGCTTCCGTCACGGACATCAGTACGCGTTCGACGATGGTGCGCTGGAAGCCATTCGGCGCGGAGCCTCCTTCGGCAAATTCCATGGTCGCGCGCACCGCACCGCAGGATTCGTGCCCCATGACTACCAGCAGGTTGACGTCGAATTTCTCGATGGCGTATTCCACCGAAGCAATGATCGAGCTATCAATGATTTGCCCGGCGGTTCGGATCACAAAGGCGTCGCCAAGCCCCAGGTCAAAAACCATTTCGACGGGGACTCGCGAGTCAGAGCACGAGAAGATGACCACGCGCGGCGACTGGCCAACGCTCAACAACGAACGGTATTCCGGGTCCTGATTTGGCCGCTCAGAGCGATTGGCGATAAACCGCTCATTGCCCTCCCGAAGGGCCTCCCACACTGCCTGCGGAGTCTTGGCCACATTCTGCATACTCACAGCTTCTATTTTGTCCTAAACTATGCGCGATGACGAATCATTCGGAACCGATCTTTGCCACACATGCTTGTGCTGCCGCCCCAGACGCAACTGCCTTGTTGCCCAAACTGCGTGGCTGGTTCGCCGAGCACGGCCGTGATTTGCCCTGGCGTGCACCAGAAACCACCGCATGGGGTGTTTTGGTTTCCGAGGTCATGAGCCAACAAACCCCCGTGGCCCGCGTTGCACCGCAGTGGCTGGAGTGGCTAGAGCGGTGGCCCACCCCGCAGGATTTTGCCGCGGCCAGCCAGGCAGATGTGCTGCGCGCGTGGGGCCGGTTGGGGTATCCGCGGCGGGCGTTGCGGCTGTGGGAATGTGCGCAGGCAATTGTCGAGCGACATAACGGTGTGGTTCCGCGCGATGTGGATGAGCTGTTGGCGCTTCCCGGCATTGGCGATTACACCGCGCGGGCGGTGGCGTGTTTTGCTTTTGGTGTGAACGTTCCGGTGGTGGATACGAACGTGCGCCGGGTGTATGCGCGTGCGTGGTCTGGACAGTTCTTGGCACCGCAGCCAGCGAAAAGACAGTTGGCTCAGGTGGGTGAGTTGCTTGCCGACGGCCGCGGCCCACAAACGTCGGTGGCTTTGATGGAGTTGGGCGCTTTGGTGTGCACGGCGCGCTCGCCGCAGTGTTCGGTATGCCCGCTTCGTGCCGGTTGTGCGTGGGTGCGTGCTGGCTCGCCGGCGCCGAGTGAATCAGAGATGGCGGCGCAGAAAAAGCGGGTGCAGAAGTTCGCTGGCACTGACCGGCAGGTGCGCGGTAAGATTATGGCCGTGTTGCGGGAGGCTTCTGCGCCGGTGCCGAAGCCGGAAATTGATCTCGTGTGGCCGAAAGATGATCAGCGCGAGCGAGCCCTGCGTTCTTTGCTTGCCGACGGTTTGGTGCGTGAGGTTGCCCGTGGTGGCGAATTCACGCTGCCGGAATGACCCAGCAAAATAACTTCGTAACAAAATAGCCTCACGGCAAAATAACTTCGCCACTGCCTTAGCCGGCTGGTCAGCCGGCGGGTTGATCGGAGCACCTAAAGTGCCCCAGACCACCTCTTTTTGATTATCAAAACCAGACCCAAACTGATAATCTTCAAATATCTAATTGATTATTTGAATAGAGGTTTATCATGCGCCGTTTCCTTCCATCCGTCCTCATCCTCACCACTGGACTCATCCTGTCCTCCTGCAGCACTGGGGACGCTGAAGACACCGCTGCCAACTCGGAGAATGATAGCTCCGCTATCACCCTCGATAACTGTGGCTTCGAACTAACCGCTCATACTCCGGTACAACGGGCCACGACCCTTGAACAAGGCGCCACTGACACTCTCCTTCTGCTCGGCGCCAAAGACCAAATGGTGGGCTACGGTCACCAAAAAGACGCGCCTCCTGAAGGTTACGATCTCGAGGGCATAAAAGAAATTAGCCCTAGTGCTCCAAACTCTGAGCAACTACGAGATGCGGACACGGACTTCATCTACTCTCCGTTCGCACTCAACTGGACCGCAGACAATGCCGGAACTCGCGAAGAATGGGAAAACCTCGGCGTAGCAACCTTCCAATCAAATGTCCAGTGCCCGGACTATGCTGACAACGCCGAGAAATCAACCTTCGACCTCGTAGCCAAAGACATCACGGAGCTCGGTACCCTCTTCGACCGCGAAGACGAAGCCAAGTCTCTAATTGAAAAACAAAACCAAACCCTCGAAAATGCCGCCCAGGCCCCAGAGGGAACCACTTTCATGCTGCTTTATTCTTCCATCGGCGGCGCCCCCTACGTAGCAGGCGGCCCTTCCATCGTCACCGAAGTAGGAAAAGCAACCGGCATGAAAAATGTCTTCGGTGATCTCGATGAGGAATGGCCACAAATCTCCTGGGAAGCCGTTGCTGAGGCAGACCCAGACGTCATTTTGCTCGCGAATCTTCCCGGACGTGGAAAACCAGGCGATAAGTGGGAAGAAAAGGTCAGCGACCTTGAGTCCACCCCAGGCACCAAAGAGATGAAAGCTGTAAAGAACGGCACCTATGTCGTTGTCCCAGGCGTCGCCACATCCGCATCGGGGCGCTCCTATGAACTCGTCGAAGAAGTTTCCAAAGCTATCAAGGACGACCTATTTGCAAATAAGAGCGAGTAATATTGCGTAAAACCTGGACTATCGCTGGAATTAGTGCTGCGACCCTCCTCGTAGCACTAGTTGGCTCGCTCACCGTGGGCTCAAGCTCCATGTCCTTCAGCGAACTCATTGGGCTGGTTGTTCCTTCGCAACCAAGCCCTTCCGCACTGCGCACATCGATCCTGACGGAGCTTCGTATCCCGCGGATCCTTATGGCAGCCTTCGTCGGAGCAATCTTGGCAGTATGCGGTGTTGCAATGCAGGCTGTTACGCATAATGATCTCGCAGAGCCATACTTACTCGGTGTATCCTCTGGAGCGTCGACAGGCGCCGTCATTGCGATCCTGTTTTCTACTTGGCAATACGGAATCATTTTCGGCGCAACCGTTGGTTCTCTCGCCTCTTTTGCTCTGCTGATGCTCTTACTCCGCAATACCGGAGGGGACGCAACAAAGGTAGTGCTCACCGGCGTCCTCATTGGCTTTCTTTTCCAATCTCTGACTTCTCTAGTCGTGACAGCCTCGGGCGACGCGGAATCTACTCGCAGCATCATGTTCTGGCTACTCGGAGTTCTAGGGGCAGCACGCTGGCCTACGCTATTTGCGGTGATAATTGTTGGCTCCATAGGAATGCTGATGCTTTGGGCGCTTTCCCGCCACCTAGATGCGCTCTCTTTGGGTGGGGATACCGCCTCAACAATGGGCGTTCCTGTAGTCGCACTGCGCTACATTGTTCTGATTTGTGTTTCGCTGATGACCGCCACGACTGTGGCTTCCGTCGGCGCGATAGGTTTCGTGGGGCTAATTATCCCCCACGCCGTAAGAATGCTGAACGTACCGAAACATGCCAGCCTCATACCGCTGTCCGCACTCATTGGCGCTGTCACCCTAGTTATCGCGGATGCCTTTGCGCGATCCATTTTTGCACCCCAAGAACTGCCAGTGGGCGTAATTACTGCCCTCATTGGCGTACCGATGTTTTTCCTAATCTTGCGGAGAAAGCACTAATGCTCAAGGTAGAGAACCTCAAAACAGGCTTTCCGAATAAAACCGTAATCGACGACGTGTCTTTCGAGATCAAAAAACCCGGCCTGGTAGGCCTCATCGGCCCCAATGGGTGTGGCAAGTCGACGCTTCTCAAGTCCATTGCTGGGGTGCAGCCCTTTGACGGAACCATTCACTTCGCAGGAAAACCGTTAAAATCCTATCCGCTGTCCCAACGTGTTCATGCCTTGTCCTATGTGGCCCAGAAATCAGGCCAACGGGTTACACTCACCGTCCGCGAGGTCGTGCAGCTAGGCCGCGATGCAGGCCGTATGCCTTTTTCAGCGCCACAGCCTGACGACGCAGAAATTGTAGACCGCGCGTTATTTCATTGCAGCTTGGAAGACATTTCTGATATGCGGCTGCATGAGCTTTCTGGCGGGCAGATTCAACGCGTCATGGTTGCACGGGCAATGGCACAGCAAGCAAACGTAATGCTTCTCGATGAACCGACCAATCACCTTGACCTGTACCACCAGCACAAATTAATGGATCTTCTATTCCATCTTGCGAAGGAACACGACATTGCCGTTGTTCTAGCAATCCACGATCTAGCGCTAGCAGCACGATATTGCGACCGGCTCCTACTGCTACACAATCAGAAGCTCCGGGCGGATGGTCCCCCCGAAGAAGTGCTGACTACTGAAATGTTAAGCACGGTATTTGAAGTACAAGGGCAGCTGGAATACACCGCTGATGAAATACCCTTCTTGCTGGTCAAGCATCCCATTGATCATAGGAATTTGTAGGCCTTGAACAGTTAATAGACCCAGAAACAAATGTGATACGTGACTCAGTGACGTTCATGCTCTAAGCTGTCTTGCATGTATTTCACGTCACAGTTTTCTAAGCAAAAGAGTAGTATTTCTGACAGCCCCACCACCCCCACTCACACGAGTTTTAGCAGCAGCATCCGCAAAGAGCTGCGCCTGATGGCCGCCAGTTTCCTGACTACTGGTCTTTTAGCCAGCGTGAGCACTTCCACGGCACACGCCAATGAAGCAGGTGCTCCTAGTCCCTCCGCCTACGTTCCCGCACCACCGCCACCTGGCGCAGCAGCCCCGCCACCTGACGCAGCACCCGGTGCGCTGCTAGAAGCAACCGCGGCACCGCACCTGCTGAATCCCGGTGGCGAACATCTTCCCGGTTCCGCGCAGCGTATCCGCTACGCCTCAATCAATTCCAACGGCGAGCCCGTAGAGGTCACCGGCTACGTCATCGACCCCATTACCCCCTGGCAAGGTAACGGCCCCACCCCCACTATCGTCATGGCACCCGGAACCCGTGGAGCGGGTGATCTATGCGCACCATCCGCTGCACCCGACCTGATATCGGCGCTCGAGATCCACACTAATGCCGACGGGCTGCCTTATCTCAGCGTGAATGCAAACTATGAATTGCCCTTGCAGTATCTAGCCAATCTCGCGGGGATTCGCATTATCAGCACCGATTACATGGGCATGGGAACTCCAGACCACCACACTTATGTGAACTCAGTCGAAGAAGCCCACGCCGTCCTGGATGCCGCCCGGGCTGGATTGCAAGCAGCCGGGGCCCCAGCGGATTCTCCGGTTGGCTTCGCCGGTTATTCCCAAGGCGGAGGCGCGGCTGCAGCAGCCGCAGAACACAAAGCCAGCTACGCGCCAGAGCTGAACCTTGTGGGCACTTTCGCAGGCGCCCCGCCCGCGGATCTGCGCCACGTGTTGGAAGCCGTCGACAATTCGTCCATCGTGGCCGCCTTGGGTTACACGCTCAATGGATTTGTAGACCGCCACCCCGCGCTGCAACGGATCATCGACGAAGAATTCAACGAGGAAGGCAAACGCTTTTTACACGATGCAGAAATCAGCTGCATTGGTGATGCCACCATCAACTGGGGTTTTACGGATACCCGCACGCTAACCAAAAACGGCGACTCCTTCTCAGAGGTGATCAACCGACACCCGGAACTCAGCAATTTAGTGGAAGCGCAAAAACTGGGCACCCAGCCGGTATCCGGGCCCATCATGGTTTCTAATTCTGGCGACGATGATCTGATCCCCTTCGTCCAAGCCACCACAATGGCGCGCCAATATTGTGCACAAGGTGGCCAAGTGCAGTTTTTGCATACAGATGTCCCGCCTGTGTTGCCGGAGCTCAAGGCAGGCATTAACCACGCCCTGCCGTTATTCACGGATATGCCCCAAGGTTTGCAGTATTTGATTGATCGTTTTCATGGCATCGCACCGCGCAATGACTGCGGCACGTTCTAGTTACTATGGCGTTATTGCGGGGTTATTACGGCAAGTTCAAGTTTTGCCAAAACAAAAACAGCTGGCCTACCACCTCTTCTCGAGGGGCAGGCCAGCTGTTTCGCCGTTAGGACGTCGTTAGGGAGCTGTTCGGGCTACGGCGGGCCAACGCCGTGCTGCCGTGCTTTTAGTCGCGCTGCGGCTGTGGCTGTGGGCCAGCCGGACCATCCGAATCATCAGAGTCGTCCGAACCACGCTCGTCTTCTGGGCGTTCCAGCAAAGCGCCGGAACCACCGTTGTTTGGCGTATCTGGGCTCAACGTATCTGGCTGACCATTCGGATCACCAACGGTGCCCGGCTGATCATCTAGGTTATCCCCATCGGAACCAGAACCACCCTTGCCGTCGTTACCGTCCTGGTCGTCGGAACCAGCGGCATCGCCTGACTCGGTTGGGTTCTCTACCTCACGAACGTCGTCCTCGTCCAACTCACCGAATTCTTCTTCCGGCAGTGGCTTTGGACGCGGGCTGAAGGTGAACGTGCCCTTCTTCTTGTTGTCTTCGTCGAAGCCTTCCACGTCGACAGAGATGATTTCGCCGGCACCCAACTCGCCGAACAAAATCTTCTCCGACATTGGGTCTTCGATCTCCCGCTGGATGGTACGACGCAGCGGACGAGCACCCAGTACGGGATCGAAGCCACGGCGAGCCAGCAGCTTCTTCGCGTTCTCGGACAGCTCGATGTCCATGTCGCGGTCATGCAACTGCTTGGCGACGCGGCCGATGAGCAGGTCCACCATTTCGACGATCTGCTTTTGGTTCAACTGGTGGAAGACGACGGTCTCGTCAATACGGTTCAAGAACTCTGGGCGGAAGTGCTTCTTCAGCTCTTCGTCGACCTTGTTCTTCATCCGGTCGTACTGAGAATCCGGGTCGAATTCCGACTCCGAAGAAAAGCCGAGGCCAACAGCCTTGGAAATATCGGAGGTACCCAGGTTAGAAGTGAAGATCAGCACGGTGTTCTTGAAGTCCACCTCACGGCCCTGGCCGTCGGTCAAGCGACCTTCTTCCAATACCTGCAGCAAGGTGTTGTAGATCTCCTTGTGTGCCTTTTCAATCTCGTCGAAAAGCACCACGGAGAACGGCTTACGACGAACCTTCTCGGTCAACTGGCCGCCTTCTTCGTGGCCCACGTATCCCGGAGGGGCACCGAACAAACGGGAGGCTGTGAAGCGGTCGTGGAACTCCGACATGTCGATCTGGATCAGATCGTCGTCGTTACCGAACAGGTAGTTCGCCAGCGACTTCGACAACTCTGTTTTACCCACACCGGATGGACCGGCGAAGATGAAGGAACCGGATGGACGGTTTGGATCCTTCAGCCCTGCGCGGGTGCGGCGAATCGCACGGGAAACAGCCTTGACGGCTTCGTCCTGGCCGATGATGCGCTTGTGTAGTTCTTGCTCCATGTTAAGCAAACGGCTGGACTCTGTTTCGGTCATGCGCAGCGCCGGAATGCCGGTCCAGTGCGCAAGCACTTCTGCGATCTGGTCCTCGCCTACCTCGGCGATGTCTTCCAGGTCGTTTTCACGCCATGCCTTTTCCTTCTCCGCGCGCTCTTCGTTCAACTTACGCTCGCTATCGCGCAGGCGCGCCGCCTTTTCAAAGTCTTGGCCGTCGATAGCGGCTTCCTTGTTACGACGAACCTCTGCGATGCGCTCATCAACCTCACGCAGGCTTTCTGGAGCGATCAGCCGCTTGATGCGCATGCGCGCACCGGCCTCATCGAGCAAGTCGACGGCTTTGTCTGGCAAGAAACGGTCATTGATATAACGGTGTGCGAGCTTCGCCGCAGCCTCCAGGGCATCATCGGTATAGGAGACACGGTGGTGTGCCTCGTATTTGTCGCGCAGCCCCTTGAGAATCAGCACGGTGTCTTCCAGTGATGGCTCTTCAACCTTCACCGGCTGGAAGCGACGCTCCAGAGCAGCGTCTTTTTCAATGTGCTTGCGGTATTCCTCCAAGGTGGTGGCACCAATGGTTTGTAGCTCACCGCGCGCCAGTTTCGGCTTCAGCAGCGACGCAGCATCGATGGCGCCTTCGGCAGCACCGGCACCAACCAGGTTGTGGATCTCGTCGATGAACAAGATGATGTCGCCACGCTGGTTGATTTCCTTCAGCACCTTCTTCAGGCGCTCTTCGAAGTCACCACGGTAACGCGAACCAGCAATCAGCGAACCCAGATCCAGCGAGTACAGCTGCTTATCCTTCAGGGTTTCTGGCACCTTGCCGTTAACGATATCCAGGGCCAGGCCTTCTACGACGGCAGTCTTACCAACACCAGGCTCACCAATCAGCACCGGGTTGTTCTTGGTACGGCGCGAAAGCACCTGCATGATGCGCTCGACCTCAGAATCACGGCCCACAACCGGGTCCAGTTTGCCTTCCTTCGCAGCCTGCGTAAGGTTACGGCCGAACTGATCCAGCACCAGCGAATTAGAGCGGTCGCCCTTACCACCGCTACTGGAACCGCCGCCCATGGACGGGCCAGCACCGGCACCTGCCAGGCCACCACCGCCGGGTGCGGAAGAAGAACCGCTACCGGAACCATCCTGGTTACCGCCTTCATAACCGGACAGCAACTGAATAACCTGCTGACGAACGCGCGGCAGATCAGCGCCCAACTTGGTTAATACCTGCGCGGCAACGCCTTCGCCCTCACGGATCAGGCCAAGCAGCAGGAATTCAGTGCCGATATATTTGTGGCCCATTTGCAGGCCTTCACGCAAGGAAAGCTCCAAGACCTTCTTTGCTCGTGGAGTAAATGGGATATGTCCGCTGTGCGGTTGGGATCCCTGTCCGATGATCTCTTCGACCTCATTGCGGACATCGTCTAAGGAGATATCCATCGATTCCAGGGCCTTAGCAGCAACCCCTTCACCTTCGTGGATCAGACCAAGCAGAATGTGCTCGGTACCGATGTAATTGTGGTTAAGCATGCGAGCTTCTTCTTGCGCCAAAACAATGACGCGTCGAGCTCGGTCCGTAAACCGTTCAAACATGTGCTCTGAGTTCTCCCTAACCGATTTGCGATATGTTCCACCCACCATAACGCGCAACTATCACCGACCCTTCCCGTTTTGCGAATCGATTCGCCGAATTTCGGTATATCCGCAGGCTAAGGGCCTGTTCGCCTGTAGCGAACACCCTGTTTACGGAGGTTTTGCACAGCAAAAAGCGACGCCCGGAGTGGAGGTAATCCGGGCGTCGCTCGTGTTCCAGACGGCAAACAGGAACAGGTTTTAGTTCGCCAAAGCAGCGGGCTCTTCGCCCAAACGCGCCTTCTTTACGTACTCGATCTCTTCATCCAGCTCATTAGCCGCACCCCGACGGCGAGAAGCGTAAATTACCAGCGACAATCCCGTCGACAAGAGCGCGAAGACCAGCAGACCACCGAGACCGCCCCAGAAGGTAGCGTCGTACAGGCCATCCGTCACGCGCATAAAGGCATCGCGCGTGTAGCTCATTGGGTGGAAGTTGTGCAGCAACCGCAGCGGAGCCGGCGTGGTATCCAGCGGCCAGATACCACCGAACACGAACAACCCCAGCGCAAAGAGACCCAACGAGAACACCCCGCCGTACATACGGCCGAACAAGATGCGCAGGAACTGGAACACCGCCGAACCAGTAACGGCCGTGAGCGCCAGCACCCCGATAGCGGCTACCCAATTATCCGGCGACCAGCCCAGAGCAATGGAGAAGCCAGCGAAAAAGCCGATCACCGCGAAGTTCACCAGCGAAATCAACCCCAGCGCCCGCAACACAGGCCCCAGCACGGTGTAGCTGTTTGCCCGCTTGCCGACGATGTGTGGCAGCAGCGTCGACAGCAACGCCATCGCTAGGTAGCCAAAGACGACGATGACCAAGATAGCTGCACCAGCAGTGATGTTCTTGACGGTTGGGTCAGACTCATCAGCCACGGTTTGCACTGGGTGCACATTCGACGCGGTGAAGTTGATCGGCACCGCAATATTGGCAGCCGAAGCTTCTGGCTTGCTGATCTTCGGTGCCTTCGCAGCACCTTCC
This sequence comes from Corynebacterium sp. KPL1995, assembly GCF_000477935.1. Taxonomy (NCBI): domain Bacteria; kingdom Bacillati; phylum Actinomycetota; class Actinomycetes; order Mycobacteriales; family Corynebacteriaceae; genus Corynebacterium; species Corynebacterium sp. KPL1995. The sequence continues at coordinate 296,184 of NZ_KI515715.1, forward strand.
GCCAGCTTGGTGGACAGTTCATTCGTACCGTCTTGCAAACGAGTCATGCCGTCCAGCAACTGGCCGCCACCATCGTTTAGTTTGGTGGTGCCGTCTTTCAGGCGACCGACTCCTTCGGTCAGCGAACCCGTGCCCTCGTTCAGGCGGGTTGCCCCGTTATCCAATTGACTAGCACCGTCGGCCAAACGGCCCACACCCCCGTTGAGCTGCGTGATGCCATCGTCCAAACGGTGCGCACCATCCTGCAGACGCAACACACCAGCCCGGTAGCGCGCATTCGGGTCCGCCAGGTTGTAGTGCAGCTGGCCGGTGCCCTCCCGCAGGCGGTTGAGCTGGTTAACCATGTTCTGTTGATTAGCAGGATCCAAGCGGCTGACAATCCCCGCCAGTTTCTCAGCTTCCGCGTGAGCACCGAAGGTATGCAGCACATCAATAATTGGCTGCATATCCGGCAGTGCACCTTGCACCTGCTCCAGTAGCGGCAACAACATACCGGTCAACTGGTTCACACCGGCATCAATTTGACCGGCGCCGTCGGCAAGCTGATCAGTGCCAGCCAGCAACTGATCCATGCCGTTGGCCAACTGGGAAGAGCCATCCTGCAGGCGGGCAGCACCATTACTCAGTTCGCCCACTCCGGTAGTCAGTCGCGTGGTGCCAGCTTTCAAATCCGTGGTTCCCTGATGCAAACGCCCGGCACCATCCTGCAGGTCAGAAGCTCCTTTGTCCAAACGCGAGATACCGTCAACCGCCCGCGCACCACCGTCTTTCAGCTGGGTAGCACCGGCATCCAAACGCCCGGCGCCGTCGGCAGCCTTGGTTATTCCCTCGCTCATGCGCCCCAGGCCATCAATAACCTGCGTGGCGTATTTTTTGGAGATCGCATCGGCGACCTTGTTTTGCACCTGCGGGATCAAGCTATTGGTAATCACCGCACCGTTGGTGCCATAAAAGTCATTTTCAGCGAAGTGGATATTAGGCTGACGCGGGTTGTCGCCAATGATGGTCACGGCATCATCTGAGAATTCTTTCGGAATCGTGACCACAAAAAGGTAATCACCGCGGGTCAGGCCTTTTTCGCCTTGCTCTCTATCAACTTCCGCAAAATTCAGATAGTCCGTTTCCAGCAGGCCTTCTACGACCTGGTCACCATAGTTGATGTATTTGCCGTCGCGGTCGACACCTGCGTCTTCATTCACAACCGCGAGCGAAACATTCCGCAGGTACTTTGATGGGTCCCACATCGCCCACATGAAAGTCGCTGCACCAACCAGTGGCAGGACGAGCGTGAGCACCACCAGGATGCGCGTGATGGTTGATTTCGGACGCCAGTCGAGCATCCTGTGCCACAGGTTTTTCTCCCCTGCAGCGTGTTCAGCAGTACTCACAAGAAGACACCTCCACTATCTGTCTGTGAGAGTTAATAGGTCCTGCCGGTGCTGTGTCGCCGCCTGTGGCATCCACGTGCTGCGTTATGCACCAGCTTCACACTTGCTTGGAAAACAAAACATAATTGCTTACAAGAGCGAAGTTTTAAAATCCACAATTAGTTTATTTTCCCTAGCAAATGCGTTAGCATCTTATAGCACACCACGGAAATTTTCCTATTCTGTGATGTGCAACACTATAGTATCGGAGATTTTAGGGAGTCGCGATATAACGAGTATCCAAATACTCGTTGATGCCTTCAGCACCGCCCTCGCGACCAAAACCAGACTCCTTGATGCCACCAAACGGCGCGGCAACATCAGAAACACCCCCGCGGTTGATAGCCACCATGCCCGCATTCAACTCATGCGCCAAACGCTCCGCCGTATGCACATTCTCGCTATAGCCGTACGCAGCCAAGCCCACAGAAGTGTCATTAGCAGCAGCGATGGCGTCGTCCAGATCGGAATAAGTAGTAATCGCCACCACCGGGCCAAAGATCTCCTCGCGCAAAATATCCGCATCCGTAGGAATATCTGACAACACGGTTGCCGGGTAGAAGTAGCCCGCACCTTCCGGCACTTCCCCACCAGTGTGCACGGTGGCACCAGCCTTGCGGGCATCGTCGACCAGCTTAGCGATGCCATCGCGCTGCGCCGCAGTAATCATTGGGCCCAGACCGACGCCCTCATCCAAGCCATGGCCGGTGCTCACCTGCGCCAGCTTCTGCGTGATACGACGAGTGAATTCCGCAGCCACATCCTCGTGCACGATAAAACGGTTGGCCGACACGCACGCCTGTCCACCGTTACGCATCTTCGCTGCATACGCGCATTCCAGCACGCTGTCCAAGTCCGCATCCTTGTGGATAACAAACGGCGCGTTACCACCCAGCTCCATCGAGGTGCGCTGCAGGTTCTTCGCCGATTGCTCCACCAAAATCTTGCCGACGCCAGTGGAACCAGTGAAGGTGACCTTGCGCAGACGAGCATCCGCCATCAATTCACGCGACATCGCGGAAGACTTCGTCGTCGGCACAATAGAGACCACACCGCTCGGAACGTTGTGCTTAGCGAAAACCTCGGCGATGACCTCACCGAGCAACAGCATCGTCAACGGGGTTTCCTTGGCCGGTTTCACGATCATGGTGCAGCCCGCCGCCAGTGCCGGAGCAATCTTGCGCGTGGCCATAGCGAATGGGAAATTCCACGGGGTCACCGCCAAGCACGGGCCCACCGGCGTATGGGTAACGCGGATAGTGCCAGCACCAGACGGGGACTTGCCATAGTGGCCGTCGATACGCACGGCTTCTTCCGCAAACCAACGCAAGTACTCCGAACCATAACCGACCTCACCTTTCGCTTCGGCGAAAGTCTTGCCCATTTCCAAGGTCATCACCGTGGCAAAATCCTCGGCACGGTCCTGCACAGCGGCATAAATATCCATCAGCACGTCCGCACGCTGACGAGCAGTGAAATCCTTCGCCCAGGTGTCCTGGACGGCGTCGGCAAGATCTAAAGCCTTCATCCACTGCGTGGAATCAGCATCAGAAACCTGCGCTAACACCTGGCCCGTGGCCGGATCTTCCACCTCAGAATAAGCGCCGCCGACCCCGGCAACTTGCTCGCTGCCCAACCAAATTTTGGTAGGCAAGTTATTGATCAATTCAGTATATGGTGCGTAATCGAAGCTCATACTCACACTCTACGCGGGGTTGTGCAGTTTAGCTCACATTACGCAACCGCTGTGCGTGGGCTGCGGATAAAAAATGTCACCGGAACCATCGCCGTGACCATCACCGCAGCCACCACAAATGCTGCCCGCACACCCTCGGCCGTCGCAGCCGCTTCCGCCAGCCCAGCACCCAAGCCAGACTCGGTACCCCGAGTCAACACCACCATCAACAACGCGGTACCGGCGGCAGCAGCCAATTGCTGCAGTGTCGTCAAGATCGCCGAACCGTGGCTGTAAAGCTCCCCCGTCAATGAACTCAGCGCGGTGGTCATCATCGGCGTCATCAACAGGCCAAAACCAAAAGCGAAAACCACATGGAAAATGACCAACTGCCAGCTCTGAGAATCAGTGCCGATGGTGCTAAACAACCACGTACCGGCAGCCATCAAGAAAGCTCCGGGAATCATGATCGGCTTTGGCCCCACCGAATCATAAATACGCCCAATAATCGGCGACATCACTGCCTGCAACACCCCGCCCGGCAACACGATCAAACCGGCAGTACGCGCGCCATCGCCCAAACCGTTTTGCACGAAAATCGGCAACATGGTGACGGTGCCGATCAGCACCGCAAAAGAAAACAACGCTATAAACACTGACAAAGTGAAATTACGGATCCGAAACGGCCGCAGATCCAACAAAGCCCGGCCCTTCGCGCCCAAACGCACCTGCCGCACGCCGAAAACCAGCAGTGCAATAACCGCGACCACCAACAGCCCGACGAGCAGACCAACGTTTTCGCCGGTATCCAGCGCAGTTTCTAAAGAAGACAGCGAATAGACAATGCCCCCGAACGCCACCACAGATAACGCAACAGAAAGCAGATCAATCGGTTGCCCAGTGTTCTCCCCGACATTCGTCAGCAGCTTCGCCCCCAACAACAGCACGCCTACCAGCAGCGGCAGCATGCACAGAAAAATAGCGTGCCAGGTAAAAGCCTCTAAGATCACGCCGCCGACGGTCGGGCCAGTCGCCGGTGCCACCGCAATCACCACACCAATAAAACCCATAACGGTGCCCCGACGCTCTAGCGGCACCAGCTGCAGCATCACCGTCATCAACAGTGGCACAATCAAAGCGGTACCGGCGGCTTGCACAATGCGGGCCAGCAACAACACCGCAAATACCGGCGCTACCGCGCCCATGATCGTGCCCAGAATAAACAGCCCCACCGAGGCAAAGAAAACTTGCCGGGTGCTAAACCGCTGAATCAAAAAACCAGTGGTCGGAATGACCACGGCCATGGTTAGCATGAACACCGTGATCAACCACTGTGCGCTGGCGGCATTAATAGCAAAATCTTGCATAACCGCAGGCAGTGCAACCGACAACGAGGTCTCATTCAAGATCATGACGGTTGCTGCGGCCACTAGCACCGCCAACACGGCGACGACGTCCGGCGGGATCTTTTCCGGTTGTGCATTAACTCGGTTTTCACTCATATCGTTGCGGACCTCGATCCCTCCGAACCAGTATTATTTTTCGCTTAGCTTTGTTCCGGTTTCACAATCGGGAACAGGACGGTTTCACGAATGCCCAAGCCAGTCAGCGCCATCAACAAACGGTCGATACCCATGCCGGTACCAGCTGTCGGCGGCATACCTTGTTCCATGGCCGCCAGGAATTCCTCATCCAGCACCATGGCTTCCTCATCACCACCGGCAGCCAAACGCGCTTGGTCTTCGAAACGCTCGCGCTGGATCACCGGGTCAATCAACTCAGAATAGCCAGTTGCCAGCTCGAATCCACGCACATACAAGTCCCACTTTTCCGTGACCTTCGGCTTCGAACGGTGATCACGAGTCAACGGCGAGGTTTCTACCGGGAAGTCCTTGACAAAGATCGGCCCATGCAGCTGATCCTCACACAACAACTCCCAGATTTCTTCCACCAGTTTGCCGTGCTGCCAACCGCCATCCTTCGGAACCTTCAAGCCAATGACGTCGGCAATTGCCAGCAGCTCGTCGACGGTGGAATCCACCGTGACCTCTGGCTGGCCCGGGAATTTGCGGGCCAAGGCCTCGTTCAAAGACGGGTACATTTCGATTTCTGGCCACTCGCCGGACAGATCGTACTCGGTGCCGTCGGCAAGCGTAACTACCTGCGAACCGAAAACTTCCTGGGCAATGTGCTGGACAGCCTCGCGAATCATCGTCGCACCAGTGTTGTAGTCGCCCCAAGCTTGGTAGGTCTCCAACATCGCGAATTCCGGTGAGTGCGAGCGGTCAATGCCCTCATTGCGGAAGTTACGGTTGATCTCAAAAACGCGATCGATGCCACCAACGACGGCGCGCTTCAAGAACAACTCCGGCGCGATACGCAGGTACAAGTCCAAATCCAACGCATTAGAGTGCGTCACGAACGGACGCGCAGCAGCACCACCATGGATGGTCTGCAGCATTGGGGTTTCGATCTCAACGAAATCTTCGCCTTCCAAATAATTGCGCAGCGCACGAATCACCTTGATGCGAGTCATCGCATTCTCACGGGCTTCCTTCCGCACAATCAGGTCGTTATAGCGCTGACGCACCCGAGTATCTTCCGCCATCTCTGCAAACGACACCGGCAGCGGACGAATCGACTTCGCGGCCATCTGCCAGGAGTTCACAAACACGGACAGCTCGCCACGCCGGGAAGAAATGACCTTGCCCTGCACCGCGACGAAATCGCCCATGTCGACGTCGGCTTTCCACTGATCCAGCGCTTCCTTGCCAACTTCTGCCAAAGACAACATCGCCTGCACCTGGGTGCCATCACCATCTTGCAGGGTGGCGAAGCACAACTTGCCAGTATCGCGCTTGAACAGCAGGCGACCAGCGATGGCAACTTCATCGCCGGAATCACCACCCGGCTGAATATAGGTCACGCCGTTCTCGCGGGTGACTAGCTGTTCTGGCGCAGCCGGTGCAGCGTCGGTATCGGTGTCCTCCGGTTTCACCACAACATAAGCCCTGCGCAATTCGGCAAGGCTCATAGTGCGCTTAACCGCAACCGGGTAGGCCTGGTCACCACGGTCGAGTAAGCGTTGGCGCTTTTCCCGCCGGATACGCAACTGTTCCGGCAGGCTATCAGGGGCATCGGGGGAATTTTTCTGCTGACTCACCCGGCCCAGGGTAGTCGAAAAACACCACAAACGATAAGCCAGCCAGCCCAATGACAACGTTTCTGTGTTCTCATGCAAAAATTACTGTGATACGCCACACTTTCAGCCAAGCAGGAGACTGCCAAGTAGGAGACTACGGAGACTACAACGATGAACTCACTGTACTTAGTTGTCATCGGCCTCGCGATGATCATCGGTGGATACCTCATCTATGCAAAATTCCTCGGGAAGAAAATCTTCCAACTTTCCGATCGCTATAAAACCCCCGCACATGCCATGAACGACGGCGTGGACTACGTGCCAACGAACAAATTCGTGCTGTGGGGCCACCACTTCACCTCCGTCGCTGGCGCTGCCCCCATTGTCGGCCCGGCCGTGGCGATCATTTGGGGGTGGCTACCAGCATTCTTGTGGGTCACCCTCGGCACGATTTTCATCGCAGGCATGCACGATATGGGCATTTTGTGGGCTTCCCAGCGCCACCGCGGCCAATCCATCGGCACGCTGTCCGGCCGTTATATCGGCAAACGCGGGCGCAACCTGTTCCTCGTCGTCATCTTCCTGCTGTTGCTAATGGTCGTGGCCGCCTTCGCTGTGGTGATCTCCAACCTGCTCATCGCAAACCCCTCTGCAGTGATCCCAACCTGGGGCGCCATCGTCGTCGCCCTGCTCATCGGCCAAGCCGTCTACCGCATGCAATGGAACCTGCCGGTGGTATCCATCCTCGGTGTCATCGCGCTCTACACGCTGGTACTGATCGGCGACCGTTTCCCTATCGCACTCCCAGAAACTGTCTGGGGCATCCCAGCCAACGGCGTGTGGATCATCCTGCTGTTCGTCTACGCCGCCATCGCCTCACTGCTGCCGGTGTGGATCTTGCTACAGCCACGCGACTACATCAACGGCCTGCAACTGTTTATCGCCCTGGGCATTCTCTACGGCTCCATGCTGCTCTCCGCACCGTCCATCGTCGCACCGCAGCTGAACAGCAACGTGCCGGAAGGCACCCCATCGATGTGGCCACTGCTGTTTGTGACCATCGCCTGTGGCGCCATTTCCGGAATCCACGGCATGGTCTCCTCCGGCACCTCGTCCAAGCAGCTGGAAAAAGAAACCGATTCCCGCTTCGTGGGCTACTTCGGAGCCGTCGGCGAAGGCCTGTTGGCGTTGGGCACCATCATCGCAGTTTCTGCTGGTTTCCAGAGCCTGGCTGAATGGGAAAAAATCTACAGCGCGTTCAACGAAGGCGGCATCAACGCTTTCGTCGACGGCGGCACCAACATCGTCAACGCTGGCTTAGGCATCCCGGTAGGCATCTCCACGACGATCTTGGCGACGATGGCCGTGCTGTTTGCCGCAACCACCATGGACACCGGCGTGCGCCTGCAGCGCCTGGTGGTGCAGGAAATCGCTGAGGTTGCGGGCATTCGCCTGAAAGCGTTCTCCGCGACGATCATTGCCGTGGGCATCGCACTAGTCCTGACCTTCTCCGCAGGTGCCGACGGTTCCGGCGGAATGACACTGTGGCCGCTGTTCGGCACCACCAACCAGATCATGGCGGCGTTGTCGCTGTCGATCATCGCCATCATCCTGGCGCACCTTCGCCGCCCGTCCTGGCTGGTGGTTGTGCCGGCTATCTTCGTCATGGTCGCTTCCCTGTGGGCTGCTATCTCGCAACTGGGCACATTCATTTCCGATGGCAACTGGCTGCTCGTGCTGATCGACGTCGTCATCCTGGTATGCGCAATCTGGGTGGTCATCGAAGCCACCGCCGCCTACCGGCGCGCGCAAAACACCCCGAAGGTGGTCTGGACCGACGAAGACACCGATGCTCCACTACCGCAAATGCAAGCCATCAAACGCGGGAAATAACCGGGGCCGGAAGCTACGCGTCATGTCTATCGTCGACAAGCTAAAAGCCTTCGGGCAGGGCTTAAACGAATATTATTCCGCGCCGTACCGGGCCACGTTTGCGCGCGCACAGCAGGAAGAAGATGACCTGTTCCAGCTGCTGGTGATGTCCGAAGCCCTGGGCATTCCCAACCCGGCCAGCTTTTATACGCTGGAATTATTGCCCATCATCTACGAAGATTTCCATGCCTGGCACCGCCGGATGGGGATGCTGCGCTCGCCTTTGGAGGAGATCCAGTGTTGTTAGAGCAAATCAAAGCGCTTGCCGACGACAGCCCGGCGGAGGCTAACTCAGATGCGCCCCACATCGTGTTTTTCGGCGGCAAGGGTGGCGTCGGCAAGTCCACGGTTGCTTCCGCAGTAGCCCTCGGGTTGGCAGAAGATGGCTATTCCGTGCAATTGGTCTCCACCGACCCAGCGCACAACCTGGGGCATATGTGGGAGCAAGCCGTCGGCGCGCGCGGTGTAACTGCACAAGCAAGTGCAAACCTGCACCTGCTGGAACTGGATCCAGCAGCCACCACCAAAGCGCACATCGCGCAGGTGGAAGACACCATGCGACGGATGATGCCAGAGCGCCTACACGGCGAAGTGGCCAAACATTTGGACCTGGCGCGTAATTCGCCGGGCACGCACGAAGCCGCAATGGTGGAGGCGATCGCGCAGGTAGTGGAAGATTCCGACCATGATTTCCTGATTTTCGATACCGCGCCGTCTGGGCACACTTCACGGCTATTAGCGGTGCCGGAATTGATGAACGCCTGGACCCAGGGGCTGATGAACCGGCGGGAGAAATCAGAACGGTTTTCGGAGCTGATCCGTGGGATGGACCCAAAACACACTGCCACCGACGCAGTGGACCGCCGCAACCAGGAGCTGCGCTCCATCTTGCACAAACGCCAGCAAAGGTTTGCCCGTCTGCGGGATGCTCTGCAGCAACAATCAGTGTTTTATTTGGTGCTCACTGCAGAGAAGGTGCCGGTTTTGGAAACCGCGGAACTGTATGCAGAGCTGGCGAAAACTGGGATTCGCGTTGGTGGCGCGGTGGTAAACCGGCGCTCACCGGCGGATCAAGGCGAATTTTTGGCGAACCGACGTCGCCTGGAAGATGCTGCACTAGACGATCTGCACCGCCGGTTGCCGCAGGTGCGCGTGACGGAAGTGCCACTGCTAGATTCGGAGGTCGGTACCCCGGCTGCCTTGGCAGAAATTGCTGCACACCTGGGACGCAGCTAGTTGGCTAGTTATCCCCATCCAAGTTACGGAAGCCAATCCCGACAGGCACGCCGACGTTGTCGATCAGCCGCACCCCACCAAAAGTTGCTGCCACCAGCAAGCGCGCATCGCCTTCCTGAGGCGCCGGGCCGAAATCGCGGGCACGTAGTTCCAGATAATCCGGCTGCACCCCGGCGGCATCCAACACATCCTGCGCGGTTTCGAGCACGACTTGTGCTCCCCGTTCCGCCACATGCGCCCCGGCAGTCAGCGCCGCCGATAGCGCCACAGCTTTTTCTCTGTGCTCCACAGGAATTTCGGTATTACGCAAGCTCATCGCCAAGCCGTCCGGCATGCGCACCGTCGGCACCCCCTGCACTTTTACTGCCAGGTGCAGGTCAGTTATTGCCTGCTGCAGACGCAACAAAAATTCATAATCTTTTTCCCCCGCAATGATGCTGTCTGGGGCTACGGCATGCAGCAAGCTCAAATGCACAGTCAAGGCCTCGGCCAATGCGGCGCTGTCTTCGAGCCCTTCCGGCGGAGTGATCTGTGTGCGCAGCCCCTGCGGCCAAAGACTATTTTTTTCACCAGGCTCACGAGTGTACGGGACGACGGCGTCGACGCCAGCTTCGCGCAAAACATCCATGAGCTCCGGGTTCAGCTGCCGGGATGGCGCTCCTTGGTTTGTTTCGTGCGCCTTCGCGCCAGGGGCAGCGTCAACATGAGGCAGCTCAACTGCCGCCACCACAACGCCGAGTTGCTGCGCGGTACGCAACAACATCCGGTGTCCCGCGTGAATGTCTTGGCCCAACACCACCAGGTGGAGAGATTTCCCAGTTTTCTGCATGACACGCGAAAACCTCGCGATATCCGCGAGGTGAAAGTGCGTAGCTTGCCCGAAAGCAAAACTCATAACTGATCTACCTGTCGTTTGTTCCTTGCCGAGATTAATTTTTTCGCCAAGGCTAGTTCTTACCCGGCCTTTTTCTTGCCCAGGCTATTTCTTATCCGGCCTATTTCGTAGAGCGCTTGAGCAATTCAGCCACAGAAATACCTCCGGTGTTTTCGTCCCGGCGGCGACGGCGTGTACGCGATTCGTCATCGTTGCGCTGCTCATTAGCCGCCACCTGGGGCTGCTGTGGTGCGGCGTGTGAACCGGCGCCCTGTTTGTTGGAATCATCCCGCACAGTGGTAGTTCGCGCGGTGTTAGTCGATGCAGTGGTAGTACGCGCGCTAGTAGCCGCGGACTGCTCCCGCTCGGATTTCGCTGCCGACGTTCTCTGACTGGTGTTCTGACTGGTGTTCTGGCTTGGGCTCTCCTTGCGTTCTTCCCCGACCGAATCCCAGCGCACCGCGTGGAAGCGAGAGGTATCGAAAACCGGATCTGAGGTACGCGCAGCGTCGTGCTGCTTGGCTGCACTGCGCTTCGGCTCCGCCGCTACACTCGCAGCTTTCCCTGCACTTGCTTGCGGCTTCGCAGCTGGCTTGTGTTTTTCTGCCTGCTGATCCGCCGGATTATGTGCCGGTTTAGATGCTTGCTTCGCAGTCTTCTGGCGGGCCTGCTGCTGGCGTTTTTCCTGCTCCCGCTCACTAATCAGAGCAGACAACGGGTTCGGCTGCGGCTGGCTCGGCTGGCTCCCCAATTTTCCGGCAATAGCGTCCTGGCTCGGAACACCAGAACCAGATGCGAAGCCAACCCCACCGTTGTATTGGCCACCAGGCTGCTGGTAGGAAAACGCAGAACTAGCAAACTCAGAACCAGCAAATTCAGAGCCAGCCCGGTCAGTCTGCTGTTCCAACTCCCGGATCCGGCGCGCCTCTGCCTGCAGTGCAGCGGGCTCATAACCGAACTCGCGCTCCTGCAGCTCTTCCAGGTGCGTGCGAATCACCGTCAGCTCGGCGCGGATGGACGCCCACATTTCCTCAAAACGCTCAGCATCAACCCCGGTGCTGCCGTCGGCACGCGTTTGCTGCGCCGGAAGACCAGAAACTGCGCCTTCTGCCGATTCCTGCTGTTGGCGCATAAAGCGCTCATGATCTGCCACGCGCTGCTCAGCAGATTGCGCCTGCCGACGGTAACGCGTAACCAGGAAAAACCCAATGACTGCAGACCACAACGACGCCAACAGCGCCAGACGCAGCGCCACCTCGGAATTCGACAGCAGCATAACGACGGTCGCGATGACCGCCAGCACAATCAGCACGATCACGCCCACTTGGCCACGATCAACCTGACTAGGTCCACTATGAGCGGTGTTCGACGAGTTCTCCTGCTCCATGGGGTTCACTTTAGCTAAAAACTTGCTTTCGGTGGCATCGGGGTTTGGCAGGCACGCTCCAGATAGGCCCCGGCTGCAGCTAACGCCAGACCGCCCAAGGCCGCGGCAACCACCACCGGTAAGTCCTCACGTGCGGCGAGCAATTCTCCAGATTTTGGGATCACATAACTCGCAATTCCGGCATAGCCCCCACCCAGAATCGCGCCGGTCCAGGCCGAAGCCTGCCCGAAAACTAAGTAACGCGCGGCAGTGAGCGGATCAAGTTGGCTGCGGTCCAGGCCAATGCCGTGGTCGTCCCGGGATTTCGACACCCGACGGCCCAGCATCACGCACACCAAAACCATCGCCCACAACGACACCGCAACTAACAGTGGCACCGCGGGCAGGCGACCATACAGTTGCCAGGCGACAATCGCGGTACAGGCAGCCGCGAATCCCCCGCTCGCTACTAACCATGGAATCGAGGTGGTTTTCATAGCCCGATCACCGGAATGCCTCGCCACGGGTAATGCCGGCTTTGTCTTCATCGGCAAGCTGTTCTACCAGTTCCGCTACCCGACGACCTCCCAGCACAGCGTCCGGATCAATCTCCAGCCAGGGTTGCAGCACAAAGGCACGCTGATGAGCGTACGGGTGCGGCAAGCGCAATTCCTCGGTATCACTGGTGATGTGCGTGGTTTCTGTGGCAGCCGACGCAGCACCTTCCCACGCGGCAATAATATCGACGTCCAGGGTGCGCGGCCCCCACTTTTGCACCCGCACTCGACCGCCCGCATTTTCCAATTTCTGGCCGCGGTGCAATAACTCCAGCGGCGTTTGGTCGACCTGGACCAACAAAATGGCATTCAGGAAATCCGGCTGGTCTGTTACTCCCCAAGCCGGGGTACGGTAAATCGACGAGGCCGTGAGTAACTGCTCTTGCTCAGCGAAATCACGGTAAACAGAATCCAACAGCTCGCGAGAATCCGCCATGTTGGAACCGATAGATAATACTGCGGTAATGCTCATCGGCGCTTCCTTGCTACTACGGCAACATCCCGGAACGGCAGCGGGATCGGGGCATCCGGCTTGTGCACGGTGACCTCGATGGCTGCGAGCTGTTCATAGTCAGCTAATGCCTGGTTCGCGATGCGATAAGCAACTGTTTCGATCAAGTCTTCCGGCTCACCGGTAACAATATCGTGTGCCAGCTGCGCCAACTCTGCGTAATTGACGGTATCGTCCAGCTGCGTGGCCTGGGAAAAATCCAGCCAGCACGTCAAATCCACAAAAAAAGTTTGCCCGTGCCGACGCTCTTCTTCCAGCACGCCGTGGTAGCCGTAGCATTCCACGCCTTTCAGTTCGATCCGGTCCATCCCAGTGCTACCTTCCCGTTTTGCTGCTCGCTGCTCGTTTACTTTTTGACGGTGTTACTTTTCGGTGTTTTGCTTTTTGGCGGTTTTATTTTTGGCAGTTCTGCGTATCTAGGTTTTCTGGCCACCAGTCTGCCAGGCGTAGGCCACGTCGACGGAATCCCGCGATACCGCAACCTCGTGCACACGCACAGCCCATGCCCCGGCTTGCGCCGAAAGTGCAGTCACAGCGGCTGTGGCTGGATCCGCCAACTGCAGGCCAGATTCCAGCCCGCGCGCCCCACGAATAGCAGCGAGGAAGCGCTTACGCGAAGCCCCCACCAAAATGGGGAACCGCCCGTCGGTAAAACTGCGCAGCGAGTGCAGCAGCGCCCAGTTGTCTTCGGCAGATTTCGCGAACCCCAACCCTGGGTCCAGCGCAATATTGTGCTCCGCTACCCCGGCTTCCAGGGCATTGTCGACAAGCTGATCCAGGCTCGAGTGCACGTCCGCGACCACGTCACCGTCGTGCTCGCCGCTGGCATCACCAAATTGCAGTGTTTGCCAATGCATCAGGCACACCGGCAACCCAGATTCCGCCATAACGCGGTACATGTGCGGGTCCGCCATGCCACCGGAAACATCGTTGATCATGGATACGCCTGCCTCCACGGCCGCTTCTGCGGTGACTGCGCGCATGGTATCGATCGAGGTCACAATACCCGCGGCAGCCAGTTCCCGAATCACCGGGGTAATGCGTTGTCTTTCTTGCTCCGGATCTACCCGCGTGGCCCCTGGGCGCGTGGATTCTCCCCCCACATCAATGATGTCAGCGCCCTGGTGAATCAGCCGGTGAGCATGTTCGACGGCGCGGTCGACGGTGTTGTACTGCCCGCCATCAGAAAAGGAATCATCAGTGACATTCACAATGCCCATGATTTGGCAACGAGCCCGGCGACTAGCTTTTTGATTATTCGGCAGTACCAACGCCGGCGGACGGATCGGCGAAGGCTGGGCCAGATTTTGCGAGGTCTCCGGGGTATTCATATTCGCCGTTTAACTCCTAATAAGACTCATCACTTCTGCGCGCGACGATGCGTTCACACGGAACCCGCCGCGTACCGCCGAAGTTGTGGTCACTGCACCGGGCTTACGAATCCCGCGCATCGCCATGCAGAGGTGTTCACACTCAATGACGACAATGACAGATTGCGCCTGCAGTTTTTCCATCAACGCATCAGCAATTTGGCTGGTCAAACGTTCTTGTACCTGCGGGCGTTTCGCATATAAATCCGCCAGGCGCGCGAGCTTGGACAAGCCGGTGACATCACCGTTGCGCCCAGGGATATAGCCAATGTGCACGGTGCCGAAAAACGGCACAAGGTGGTGTTCGCAAGTGGAATAGATCGGAATATCGCGCACCAACACTAGTTCTTGGTGATCCTCCGAGAACGTCCGTTCCAACACAGAAGTTGGGTCTTCGTGCAGGCCAGCAAAGGATTCCTTATAAGCGCGGGCAACACGAGCCGGAGTATCGCGCAAGCCTTCGCGGTCGGGATCTTCACCAACTGCAATTAACAACTCGCGTACGGCGGCTTCTGCGCGTTCTTGATCAAAATTGCCGGAGGCGCCGGTGGTTTCAGCGTTAGTCATCGTAGTGTTCCCCGTTGTGTTGATTTTCCTTACGCGTCTCGGTGCCGCGTGCGGTCTCGTTTTGTTCGGCTTTCCGGTGCTTTCCGCTCTGCTCGGAATCCTCTGACTCCGTGTTGGACTCTGCCTTCTGCTCCGGCGTTTCCGTCTGCTTTTCGGTTTGCTTATCCGCTGCAGCTTCTAGCTCCTCGAGCGCCTGGAGTTCTTCCAGCTTCGGCAAGCCGGTTACACCCACGGCGTTGTTTTCGCCAAAGATCAAACCGATCTCGCCTTCTTCAACAGAATGCTCACCAGACCCCGCGCCTGCACCGGTGGCGTTGCCACCTTTTTGCGCTTGTGCTTGTGCTTGCTGTCGACGCTGACGAGCCAGCAGCGAAGCCTCCAACAAAGACAAGCGCTTCGGCGGTTCCTCACCACGCTCTTTTGCTAATTCCGCTGGGGTTTTCACCGGCTCGAAACCAGCCTGCTGCGGGAAGCGCACGTCGGTATCGAAGATGTCGACCCGCTGCGGGTCGATGCCGTCGAAAATGGCTTCCAGGTCCGGCCGACGCAAAGTTTCTTTTTCCAGCAGTTGCAACGCGAGCTTATCCAGGTAGCCGCGATGCTCAGACAAAATCGAATAAGCCTTACGGTGCGCGTTATCCAACAGGAATTGCAGCTCCTGGTCGATGGTCTGCGCGACCTGCTCGGAATAGCCCGAGGTGCCACCGCCGCCACGCCCCGAGAACGGATCGCCTTGTTCTTCGCCATATTTCACTGTGCCCAGCGCCGGCGAGAAACCATATTCGGTGATCATGGCGCGAGCAATCTTGGTTGCTTGTTCAATATCGCTGGATGCGCCCGTCGTCGGGGTGCCGAACACCAGCTCTTCCGCTGCGCGTCCGCCCATGGCGAAAACCAAGCGCGCGAACATTTCTTCGCGGTTGTACATGCCCTTGTCGTCTTCTTGGGCAGTCATGGCATGCCCGCCAGTGCGCCCACGTGCCAAGATGGTCACTTTGTACACGCGCTCAATATCGCGCAACGCCCAAGCAGCCAGCGTATGGCCACCTTCGTGGTAAGCGGTGACCTTCTTTTCATGTTCGGAAATCACCTTGGAGGAACGACGCGGCCCACCCACCACGCGATCGGTGGCTTCTTCCAAAGCATCGGCAGTAATCACGTTGCCGCCGATACGCGCGGTCAGCAGCGCGGCCTCGTTAAGCACGTTCGCCAAATCTGCACCAGACATGCCCGCGGTACGCTTGGCCAACTGCGTCACGTCGACGTGCTTAGCCAACGGTTTGCCTTCAGAGTGCACACGCAGGATCGCCTCGCGTCCCTTCAAATCCGGCGGGGTTACCGGAATCTGCCGGTCGAAACGGCCCGGGCGCAACAAGGCCGGGTCCAGAATATCCGGACGGTTAGTCGCAGCGATCAGAATCACGCCTTCGCGGTCGCCGAAACCATCCATCTCCACCAACATCTGGTTCAACGTTTGCTCACGCTCATCGTGCCCGCCGCCGGTGCCAGAGCCACGCTGGCGTCCCACTGCGTCAATCTCGTCAATAAAGATGATGCACGGCGAATTTTCTTTCGCAGTTTTGAACAAATCGCGCACGCGGGAAGCACCCACGCCGACGAACATTTCCACGAAATCCGAACCCGAAATCGTATAAAACGGCACCCCGGCCTCACCAGCAACAGCCCGTGCCAGCAAGGTTTTACCGGTGCCCGGCGGGCCATACAGCAGCACGCCGCGCGGGATCTTCGCCCCCAGTTCGTGGTAGCGGGTGGGGTCTTCCAAGAAGTCCTTGATCTCGTGCAACTCGTCGACGGCTTCGTCGGCACCCGCCACATCCTGGAAAGTGTTGGTGGGCATATCTTTGGTGAGCTCTTTGGCCTTGTTGCCGCCAATGCCCAACATGCTGCCTTTTTGCATGCGTGTGAGGAAGAAAAACAGCAGACCAAACAGCAGCAGCATCGGCAGCATGAACGAAAGCATGCTCATCAAGAAGCTGTCGCTGGTGACGTTCGTGTCGTATTCGTCGACTTTGCCGTCTTGCACCGCGCCAAAAACCTCAGGGGCCGAACGTGCTGGGTACTGGGCAATGACGGAATCGACGCCTTCTTGCTCGTCCACAGTGATCGGCTCGCGCAGCTCCAGGCGCAGCGTTTGCTCACGGTCGTCGATCTGTGCCTTCTCGACGTTTTCGTCCTGCAGCTGCTCCAGCGCAAGCGAAGTCTCCACATCGAGGAAGTGACGGGTATCGTCGCTCAGCCGAGTAACGGTGAACAACAGCATCAAAAGCACGGCCGCGCCGGCTCCGATTTGAATAATGCGTTTGTTTTTCATGAATCCTATTTACGAGCAGTACACAATGACAATGGTGTGCCAGGTGCGATTACGACGAATAAACGTCCGGGTGCAGCGTGCCAACATAAGGCAAGTCGCGGTAGCTTTCCGCGTAATCCAGTCCGTAACCGATGACAAATTCGTTCGGGATGTCGAAACCCACGTCGTACAGATCCAACTTCGCGGTGACGACCTCCGGCTTGCGCAACAGTGTGATCACGTTCAGCGACTTCGGGTTCCGGTTACGCAGGTTGCGCACCAGCCAGGACAGCGTCAAGCCAGAATCGATGATGTCCTCGACGATCAACACGTCCTTGCCTTCAATGTCGCGATCCAGATCTTTCAAGATCCGCACCACGCCAGACGACGTCGTCGAGTTGCCGTAGGAGGACACCGCCATAAATTCCATCTCACTCGGGATGGAAAGCTCACGGGCGAAATCGGTCAAGAACACCGCTGCGCCCTTCAACACGCACACCAGCAGCAAATCGTTGCCCGCGTAGTCTTTGGACACCTTGTCCGCCAGTGCCTTGATGCGTTGCTTGATTTCTTCTTCGCTGATCAGCACCGATTCAACATCGCGGCCGTAGCGATTTTCCGGGACGTCGTAGAATTTATCGTCGACGGATTTTTCCACCGTGGTGTGAGTGTGATCTGCCATGGTTGGCCTTTCGGTGAGGCTGTGCGGTTGAGCGTGTTAAGCGCCTAGCGCGGGAAGCGCTGTGGCTTTCATGAAGTTGTTGTATCACGTACTGCTTGCCGACGGCTGGCTGTCGTCGCCAAGCGAGCTGTGTAATAGCACCAGTTTGCCAGCTTGGCGTGCCAGTTCCAACCCGTTGCCAACAGAAACAGCACCTTGCCCATGCCAGTCATGGATGAACGCAATACTAGCCTCTAATGTGCTCGCGCTGACTCGCGCCCCATGCTGCTGCAAAAAATTCGCGATAGCCCGGCGCGCCAGTGGTGGAGGGCCTAGCTCGGCGATTTCCAGAGCCGGCGGTTGCTGCGTGGCTGGCTCCGTGGAGGGCTTAGTGGCTGGCTGCGTGGAGGGCTCAGCTGGTTGCGTAGCTGGCTCAGTGCATTGCTCTGTGGCAGCCGTTGAACGTTCGAGCTTCGGCGTAAGTGTGTGCAAGTAGTCGTCGTCCTGCCGCAACAACTCGGCTGCACGCACCAACGGAGCCGTGGCATCGCCGCCGATAATCTGATCCAACAACGGAAGCACTTGCCGACGAATAGCGACGCGACGAAAAGCCTCGTCAGTGTTGTGCGGATCATTCCACGCAGCAACCCCGAGTTCCCGACACGCACCAACCGTGTGGGCACGGCGGATACCCAGCAGCGGGCGCAGCAACGTGTGCCCTTGATAATCAGACACCTCACCCATTGCGCTAGCCTTGCCACGCAGCAAGCCGAGCAGCAATGTTTCTGCTTGGTCATCGCCAGTATGCGCCAGCAAAATCGGGCGGTCGCCTGCGAGATCGCCCAAAGCCTGATAGCGAGCATGACGTGCGGCGGCTTCCAACGGTTCGCCGACCACGCGCACAGAAATCACTTGCCCGCTCAGACCCCACTGACCAACCTGGCCAATGGCACCTTCGCTGACCGCGCGGGAGCCGTCCTGCAAGCCGTGATCAATACTCACGACGTGTGCCGGGAGTTTTTCAGCCGCCGCGGCGGCCGCTAAAGCCAGCGAATCGGGACCGCCGCTGACTGCGATGACAAACTTGGCGCCCCCGTGCTCTTCCGCCCAGCGCTCGTCCGTGCCGTGTTTATCCGCCCAGTGTTTGTTTCCCCCGTGCTCGTCCCTCCAGCGCTGAACAGCACCCCGCAGCGCAGTGCGCACCTGCAGAAAATGCGGAGACCGCCTAGGCCAAAAAGGCGCAACTCTGCCATCCAATCTTGTACCGTCGTCCGAACCTGTGCCGTCGTCCGAACCTGTGGCGTTGTCCAGTCTTGCACGGTCGTCCAGTCCTGTGCCGTCGTCCAGTCCTGTGCCGTCGTCACGCATATTCTCCCCCACCTAATGCTCACGCAAAGCAGAAACGAATTCATCCAATTGCGCCCGAGCAGGCAAAATGGGGGCATCATTCACCAACAAACTGTAGGCATAAGTATGCCCAGACTTTCCTGTGACAATACCCACCAGCGCCGAAGTATCAGTCAAAGTGCCGGTTTTTGCCCGCGCATAACCACGTGCAGAAAGTTCAGCGTAACGATCGTCCAGCGTGCCATCACCACCAGCGACGGGAAGCAAATCCAACAAACTACGTAAATCCCCAACGCTTCCAGAATCCGCAGCTGCAGCGTCGGTAGTTTCGGCCGCATCCGCACCCGAACCACGGGCCGCCACCTGCAAACACTGCAGCAACGTCGCCGGGGTCAAGCGATTATCCGAAGACAAACCAGAATTATCCCGCAGAGCTGCACCTGTGACATCCACGCCAATTTCACTCAAAACCTGCAAAGTAGCAGAGGTAGCATCCGCAAACGTCGCCGGTTGTTTACCACGAGCAATGGCTATTTCGCGGCCGATGGCCTCTGCCATGACGTTATCGGAGTGCTTAATCATCAACTCCAGCCGCTCGCGCAAGATCGGTGATTTCATCACGGCAACCTCCGGCATCGACGGCGCGCCGTCGTGAATGCCCACCTGGGTTGCCCCAACCCGATCCGCCAACGCCTGGGCAACGTCAAACGCCGGGGAGGTTGAACGCGGCACGTCACCGGTAGTCGCCCCAATGCGTGCTCCATGCAACATGGCTGGTTCCATCGGGGCAATATAACCTTCGGCAACATTCGCCGGATCCCAACCCTCCGCCTGCGTGGGCCCATCCCACAAACTGGTGTCGATCTCCACGGAATCGGCCTGGCCAATCACCGCCGCAGCGGCATCCAAATCAGCATCATCCAGCCACACATCACCGGCAGCACGAATCACCACGCGCCCGCCGTCCTGCTCAATCACCGTGTGCAGGCGCTTATCCAGGTCCATAGTGGCCAACGCAGCAGTCGCGGTGAGTACCTTCGTAGACGAAGCAGGCACAAACTGCTGCTGTGCATTGTGCTCATAAACCAAGTGCTGGCTGTTTAAATCAAACACGGACGCGCCCACCGAACCAGCAATCGCCGGTGGTTGAAAACCAGCGGCAGGGCTGGCGTTGCCGTTGGCGTCGGCAAGCGCAGGGTCAACGGGCGTAACCGGCAGCTCCGCAGGGGCGAGCTCATAGGCCGGCGCCGATTCCACCTCGCTATAAGCCTGGTGGTAAGCCACACCGACCGTCGCCGTAGCAGCAACAACAACGACGGCGACTACTACCGATACCCACCAGAAAACTTTCATGGCGTTCGATTCTAGCGCGGATACCGCACGACACCCGCCCGGCTGGCCAAGGCAGGTAAACTGTGCAAACGACTGCAATCACTGACCCCGCCAGCTGGCAAGCACGCCGGCTGCAGAAGTGATTGAAGATGACCGTTGAATTCTCACTAACTCGCACCAGGAAAGGTGGATGCAATGAGCGTTGAAGTAACCATTGAAATCCCACGCGGTTCCCGCAACAAATACGAGATCGACCACGAATCAGGCAAGGTCTACCTGGACCGCTACCTGTTCACCCCAATGGCCTACCCGGCTGACTACGGCTTCATCGACCACACCCTCGGCGAAGACGGCGACCCGTTGGATGCGCTGGTCATCCTGCCAGAGCCAGTGTTCCCGGGCGTGGTTGTGGAATCGCGCATCGTCGGCGTATTCAAGATGACCGACGAAGCCGGTGGCGACGACAAACTGCTGGCCGTGGTCGACGACCCACGTTGGGCGCACATCCAGGACATTGACGACGTCGACCAGCACACCAAGGACGAGATCGAGCACTTCTTCACCCGTTACAAGGACCTGGAGCCAAACAAGGAAGTCACCGGTTCCGGTTGGGGCGACAAGGCTGAGGCAGAAAAGATCCACGCTGAGGCGCTGGAGCGTTACAAGGGCTAGGTTGTAGCTTGTTGTAGCCAGCATGGGGTGGTGCGAGCCGCGCGTGAGCGTGCTTCGGGGGGGGGCGTGTGGGGTGCGGCTCGTGCGTTTCGTGCGGCCTGATTCGTGAGTTTGGTGCATTTTTACAAATAGGCCGCGAAAATCGGAGGTTTCAGGCCCACTATTTGTAAAAATGCACCAAAAACACAAATTCACAAGCTTTCGGGGGAATACGAGTGCACATTTTTCGGGGGAGGAATGCCGGCCAAAAAGCGGCACGGCACGGCGCGATCCGCATCGCCAACGGGCTTTACTTGTCTGGCAAGCCCACGCCGGAACAACTCGCGCGCATCATGAGCGAACAGTGGCCGGACTGCGCACTCGACGGCGCGTCGGCTGCCTGCAAACACCTCGACCAACCGTTGAGTTTCCCGTTGGAGTTCCTGCGTGAATCGTCGCTGCCCGCAAGCAGCTATTTTAGGTCTCGACGCGCCCTCCCGAAAGGTGCGCTCACCTGGGACGGCGTCAATATTTGCAACCCGTTACAAGCCGTGGAAGCAATGCCGCATGACGACGCCGTCGCCTTCCTGGAAGCCTTTTACTCCGGCAAGGACGGGCGCCGGAGATTGCACGCGCACAAACAGGAATTCCGGCGTTTCCCGAACCAGGTAAAACGCGCTCTCGATGACGCTATTATCGGCACCGATAGCGTGCCGGAACGTCAACTCACTCGCGCCTTAGAGCAGTATTTCACAGTCCGAAATAACGTAAAGATCGGCCCTTACCACTGGGATCTGGTACTCGAGGACTACAAAATCGCCATCGAAGTCGACGGCTTTGCCTATCACCATGCGGAAAACCGCCGCCAGTTTGAGTTGGACCGCCACAAACTCAACGATGCCGTCCATCGCGGATGGATGCCGCTGCATTACACTGCGACGACGATTAGCCATTACCCGAAGTTCGTGGCGGAACATGTGCGGGCCATTGCCAAGCGCAAGCGCCCGTTTGCGCGCCCACCATGGTTGTGGCATCGGTTGTGGGACTGAGCCGGCGCGGGCTCGAACACTGCCAGGCCACCCGCAGTGGCAACCGCCCGCACCACCGGACCACCCGCGGTGCCCGCCACGTGCACCGCCATACCACCCGCAGTGGCAACCGTCCGCACCACCAATCCGCGCCCGGTACCTGCACCCGGCGGTAACCGCACGGTTGCACCGCGAAAACAAGTTTTTCACACTAGGCTGGTGTCATGAGCAACGAAGGCAACAAGCAAGAAGTAACTGTCAACGAAGTTTCTGTGCACGAGGTTCCTGCCAACGCGCAATTTATCGATGTGCGTGAACGCGACGAATATGCCGCGGGGCATGCCATCGGCACGGTGAACTTTCCTTTGAGCGAGTTCGCAGAGTTTGCCAGCCAAATCAACACTGACCAGGATGTCTACATCATTTGTAAGTCCGGTGGCCGTTCTGCCAAGGCCTGCGAATACCTAACGCAGGCAACCGGTGCCACTGCCCATAGTGTTGCTGGCGGTACGCTCGCCTGGAAAAAAGCCGAGCTTCCTATGGAACGTTAGATTTTTCCCGCGTCGGCGCCCTGGCGCTTCGCTAATCCCCGATTTGATCGCGGCCGCGTTGAACGATCAGCGGGTCTGGTTCGCCGACCACGTCGTGGTCTTTGTTCGTGTATTCGAATTTGGAGAGCAGATACCGCATGGCGTTGATGCGCCCGCGCTTTTTATCGTTAGATTTTATGGTGATCCAGGGCGATTCTTCGGTGTCTGTGTAACGGAATTGTTCTTCCTTGGCGTTGGTGTAATCATCCCATTTGTCCAGGGAAGCCAAGTCCATCGGCGAGAGTTTCCATTGGCGCACCGGGTCAATTTGCCGGATGGCAAACCGGGTGCGCTGCTCTTTTTTCGTCACCGAGAACCAGAACTTCGTCAGTGAAATTCCGGATCCTAAGATCATGTTTTCCAGCATCGGAACTTCGCGCAGAAATTCGGCATGTTGAGATTCGGTGCAAAAGCCCATGACACGTTCGACGCCGGAGCGGTTGTACCAAGATCGGTCGAAAAATACCATCTCGCCGCCGGCTGGGAAGTGTTGGATATAGCGCTGGAAGTACCAGGAGGTGGATTCGCGTGGCGACGGCTTCTCGAGCGCGACGGTGCGTGCGCCGCGGGGGTTGAGGTGCTCGTTGAAGCGTTTGATCGTTCCGCCTTTACCTGCGGCGTCGCGGCCTTCGAAAAGGATGATGTGGCGCTGGCCGGTTTCTTTGGTCCAATTTTGGAATTTCAGCAGTTCGATCTGCAGTGCGCGTTTCGTGCGTTCGTATTCTTCGCGCGTCATGCGCTCGTCATACGGATAGTTTTCCCGCCACGTGTCGACGGGTTCGCCGCTGGGGGTGATCAGTGAGGGATCGTCTTCGTCGGAGTCATCGACGATGTAGCCGTCGGTTTCTGCGAGGTCGATGGTGGGGAGATCGTCTTCAATGTCGGCTGCCATGGTGCCAGTCTAGCCCGCTGTGTGTTTTCTGTCGCAAGTGTTGGGATAAACACTAAGTCTTTACACATTGTTCACTGCAAATTTCTCTGGCATGCAAAAAGCTCCCCCTCCGGATAGGAGAGAGAGCTTAACCCTGGTGGCTATCTAGCCTGTGGGATTACTTAGCCAGCTTCGCCAGGCCCTCGAAGCCTTCAACGATGTTCTTGAAAGCGCCGAAGATGTCCTTGAAGTTAACGGACATCTCAACGAAGTTGGAGGAAGTCTCTACAAGAGTGTTCATGTTTATCTCCTTGGAAGAAATATGAAGTGAAATGAGTGATGGTTAATCACTCACAAGAATTACCGGCAGCTTGGCCGTGAGATGATTACTTAGCAGCTGGAGCGGTCGAGGAGCTGGAGCTCAGTGGCTCAAAGGCACCCTTGATAGCTCCATAGATACCGGTAGCTTCTTTGCCTTCAGCCCGTGGGGTGTAGAAGAATTCCAAGCCCTTGCTGATGTTCTCGAAAGCCTTGAAGAAGGTAACTGCGTTGTTCAGCTGATCCTGAATCATTTCAACGTTCATGAATTTCTCCTCATGAGAATTTCCCCGGCAATCCCAGGGGTGGATGTTCAATTTCCCGACGCCCCAGAGCGTCATGAGAATCATTGTGTCACAGAATGATAAATTGTCAAGCTTCAGATCAGGTTATACGGCCCCCAAAAAAGGTGTTGTACCCATTAGTTTTTCCTTCTCTGCTTATTTGCACAACAACCAGCGACACCTCCACAACGCTAGGAAACGCTAACCAAAACAAAACCCCAGCCCACAGGCCTATTTTATTCAATTTTCAGAAACTTTCCAGCAAGCAACCGCAAGCACTTTACGTTCCAAATCATAAACCCGAGTGCTTTCCGACCAAACGTTAACTTCTTGTGACTTACCCCATTATGGGTGGGGTGGCAGTGACGCACCCCCTAGGATCCAAAAACCCAACCGATATCCAAAACCCAACCGACACGCAAAAACGCCGCTCCCTGGATTCCCCAGGAAACGGCGCCTACGCGATTTCGACTGCAACAACACCCCAAAAACACAACGTGCCCGGGGTGCGGTAACTCCGTTAGCTCGTTGCCAGCCTAAACAGCGACTGTTTTACATCATGCCGCCCATGCCACCCATTGGGTCAGCGCCAGCAGCAGCGTCAGCACCTGCTGGTTCTGGCTTGTCCGCAACCACAGCCTCGGTGGTCAAGAACAGAGCTGCGATCGACGCAGCGTTCTGCAGAGCCGAGCGAGTGACCTTGACTGGGTCGTTAATACCAGCAGCCATCAGGTCTACATACTCACCGGTAGCGGCGTTCAGGCCCTCGCCTGGGTTCAGGCGGGAAACCTTATCCGCTACCACGCCTGGCTCCAGGCCGGAGTTGTAGGCGATCTGCTTCAGTGGCGCAGACAGTGCTTCGCGGACGATCTTGGCGCCAATTGCTTCGTCGCCAGTCAGGTCCAGCGCATCCAGTGCAGAGGCAGCCTGCAGCAGGGCGACGCCACCACCAGCAACGATACCTTCGTCGACGGCAGCTTTAGCGTTACGCACAGCATCCTCGATACGGTGCTTACGCTCCTTGAGCTCAACCTCGGTAGCAGCACCGACCTTCAGCACGGCAACGCCGCCGGACAGCTTCGCCAGACGCTCTTGCAACTTCTCCCGGTCGTAATCGGAATCGGAGTTCTCGATTTCCGCGCGGATCTGCTTAATGCGGCCGTTGATCTGTGCCTGCTCACCAGCACCCTGCACGATGGTGGTCTCGTCCTTGGTGACGACAACCTTCCGTGCGGTACCCAACTGAGCAATGTCGGCAGTCTCCAGGGACAGTCCGACCTCTTCGGAGATAACCTGGCCGCCGGTCAGGATAGCCATGTCCTGCAGGGTGGCTTTCCGACGGTCGCCGAAGCCTGGTGCCTTCACAGCCACAGACTTGAAGGTGCCGCGGATCTTGTTCACGACCAGCGTGGACAGAGCTTCACCCTCAACGTCCTCGGCGATGATTAGCAGTGGTTTGTTGGACTGCATGACCTTTTCCAGCAGGCCAACCAATTCCTTAATATTAGAGATCTTGCCAGAAACCAGCAGGATGTATGGGTCTTCCAGCACAGCTTCGCCACGCTCTACGTCGGTAGCGAAGTAACCGGAGATATAGCCCTTATCGAAGCGCATACCTTCGGTGACCTCAAGGTCCACGCCAAAGGTGTTGGATTCTTCGACGGTAATAACGGAATCCTTGTTCACCTGGCCGTTGCCCACGGTGTACATGGCTTCGGCGATCTTTTCGCCGATGGCAGGGTCCGCTGCGGAAATCCCCGCGGTGGTCGCGATCTGCTCCTGGGTTTCTACTTCCTTGGCGGATTCCAGCAGACGTTCCACAACCGCCTTGGTAGCGGTTTCGATGCCGCGCTTGATTCCCATTGGGTTGGAACCAGCAGCAACGTTGCGCAGGCCTTCTTTCACCAGCGACTGCGCCAACACTGTAGCGGTGGTCGTGCCGTCACCGGCGACGTCGTCAGTCTTCTTGGCTACTTCCTTGACCAGCTCTGCGCCGATCTTTTCATAAGGTTCATCCAGCTCAATTTCGCGAGCGATCGAGACACCATCGTTGGTGATCGTCGGCGCGCCCCAGGACTTTTCCAAAACGACGTTGCGTCCCTTTGGTCCCAGAGTGACCTTGACGGCGTCGGCCAGGGTGTTCAGGCCGCGTTCTAGGCCACGGCGTGCTTCTTCGTCAAAAGCGATCTGCTTTGCCATGTGTTATGTGCTCCTTGTTATTGGTGAAGGACAACACTCACGGTAACGATCACGCCAGGCGCCCGCGACGGCACGAATGGTGTGAGTGTGCACCATTCTCACCTGCGTGATAGGTCTATTAGTAGTGGTTTAGCACTCCACTACCGGAAGTGCTAGCAACCATTCTGGCACTCGGACCCGGCGAGTGCAAGGTTTGCGCTTACCCATGGCTACCTATGACCACGGCTGCCCATGCCGTTGCCGATGCCATTGCCTACGCGGCTGCCGTTCACAGGTTCCTCTCTCACATT
Organism: Corynebacterium sp. KPL1995; assembly: GCF_000477935.1. NCBI lineage: Bacteria > Bacillati > Actinomycetota > Actinomycetes > Mycobacteriales > Corynebacteriaceae > Corynebacterium > Corynebacterium sp. KPL1995. Next base: position 322,723 of record NZ_KI515715.1, read on the forward strand.
TTCTTTTCCCGCATTCACACAGCAATCCCGGAATTCCTGCCCAGAAATTCCTGCTAGGTTAGCGGGCATGAATACAACTAGCACTGAAACTAAGGCTGCTGCACAGGCAAACGAGACCGAAACCGCCCTCGCAGAACATATCCGGGGCCAACGCGCGGAGATCTTTTCGCAGTTGTCCGAAATCATTGCCTTTAATTCCGTGTACTTGCCAGACAATGCGGAATTGAAACAAGAGCACACCAACGCCGGCAACTGGGTCGATGCCGCGCTTGTCGACGCCGGGCTGGAGGTCAGCGCCATCCAAACTTCCGACGGCTCGACCACCTACTTGGCTTCCACCCCAAAAATCGACGGCGCCCCCACCGTTTTGTTGTATTCACATTACGACGTCGTTCTGGCCGGTGACCCGGCCGAATGGACTGCAGATCCGTTCACCCTCACTGAGCGCGACGGCCGCTGGTATGCCCGTGGCGCCGCCGATTGCAAGGGCTCGTTAGCCATGCATTTGGCCGGACTGCGCGCAGTCGACGACACCGTGGGACTGAAAAACCTGGGCATCAACCTGCGGGTGTTAGTGGAAGGCTCAGAAGAACAAGGCGGCGAAGGCCTAGACAAGCTGATTAAGCAGCGCCCGGAGCTGTTCCAAGCTGATGTCATGCTCATCGCCGATGGTGGCAACGTCGCCGCCGGTACCCCGACCATCACCACTGCACTGCGCGGAGGTGCACAGCTGAAGGTAGCCGTCGACACGCTGCGCGCCCCGGTGCATTCCGGTTTGTTCGGTGGCGTGGCTCCCGACGCCACCTTGGCTCTGATGCGCGCACTGAATTCGCTTTTCGACGACAACGGCCACACCGTCATCCGTGGTTTCGAACCAACCGGGGATGCGAAGTGGCACTGGGAAGGCGCCAGCTACGACGCAGGCACCTTCCGTTCTGATGCGGGCGTGCTCGACGGCGTCGGCCTGCACGGCCAAGGTACGGACGAAGAAATCGCAGCCCAGCTGTGGGCTCGACCAGCCGCGACGGTCACCGCGTTCAGCTCACGCCCCACCAGCGACGTCGTCAATGCTGTCACCCACCACGCCGAAGCCGTGGTGAATCTGCGCGTGCCATTCCACCTGGATACCCAGGACGTCGTCGAGGCTGCCGCCCAGCAGATCCGCGATGCGGTGCCTTTCGACGCCCAGATTGAGGTCACGGCAGAAGACGTCTTCAGCCCGTTTTCCACCAGCACGGAATCCGAGGCCTTCGAGACTTTCCAAGCTGCCATGGCTACCGCTTTTGGTGCAGAGGTGCGGAATACCGGCAACGGTGCATCGATTCCGCTGACCACTGCTTTGGCCGAGGCCAACCCAGATGCCGATATCGCCGTCTACGGCCTGTGCGAGCCGCAAACCACCATCCATTCGCCAGATGAGTCCGTGGACCCGGAAGAAATCATTCGCCTGGCTACCACGGAAGCGCTGTTTATCACCCGCTTCAGCGCACAAGCACAAGCACAAGCACGGGCGCAGTCACAGGCACAAGATCAAGCACAGGAATCAGCGCAAAATTAAACAAAAAGATCACAAGGATTACATCGTGTCCAGTTACCACGACCCTTCGAACCCAAATCACGACCACCTGGAGCACGCTTTGCGCCATCACATTGGTGGCCAACGGCAACGCATCTTCGGTGACCTCGCTCAGCTGTGTGCGATCCCTTCCCTCGCACTCAATGACGACCACGCCAAAGACATGGCTCGCTCGGCCCGGATGATCCGCGATCTCATGGTGGAGCGCGGCCTGGCCACCGAAATCATCACCACCAGCGACGGCTCGCCGGCAGTCGTCGGCAAGCGCGCCGCCAAGAACAATGCCCCGACGGTGCTGTTGTATTGCCACCACGACGTCGTCGATATTTCCACCCCGGAAGAGTGGCAGTCTGATCCGTTCATTCTCACCGAGCGTGACGGGCGCTGGTACGGGCGCGGGTCGGCGGATTGCAAAGGTAACGTGCTGATGCACCTGGCTGCCATCCGCGCGGTTGATGCCACCGGCGGCTGCGATGCCGGCATCATCCTGGTTTGTGAAGGCTCTGAGGAACGCGGCGGGCAGGGGCTGAAAGATCTTGTCGACGACCGCCCGGAGCTTTTCGACGCCGACCTAATCTGCATCGCCGATACTGCCTCTGGCCAAGCTGGCTTGCCGACGCTCACCACCAGCCTGCGTGGCGGTGGGCAGCTGACCGTCACGGTGAACACCCTGGAAGCACCAGTGCATTCCGGGCAATTCGGCGGCGCGGCTCCGGATGCGGTGGCCGCGCTGGTGCGGGTGCTGGCCACGCTGCATGACGACGACGGGCAAGTCGCCGTCAACGGCTTGGGGCAACATCGTCATTGGGAAGGCAGCCCATATCCGGCCGAAGATGACGCAGCGCGCGATGCCGCTGGTCTGCTCGATGGCGTCGACATGCTGGGCGCTGGTGACGACGAGATGGCGGATCTGGTGTGGGCCCGCCCGGCGGTTACCATCACCGGTTTTAGTTCTACCCCGGTAGAAGAAGCCATCAACGCCGTACCTGCCACTGCCTCGGCGCAGCTCAACCTACGGGTACCGCCAGGGGTTGATACGGCAGACGCCGCAGAAAAGGTCGCGGAACACTTACGCGCGCACATCAGCTGGGGCGCGCACATCGATGTTGATATCACCTCGGCGAATCCATCTTTTGCCGCCGATACCTCCGGCCCTCTGTTTGGGTTGCTCAGCGATTGCATCTCGCAGGCCTACGAGCAAGACACCGAAATGATCGGCACGGGTGGCTCAATCCCGTTGACGGTGAAATTGGCAGAAAAATTCCCGAACGCCGAGTTTGGGCTCTATGGGGTAGCGGAATCGGCTTCGGCTATTCACTCAAGCAACGAATCCGTGGATCCGGAAGAGATTGAACGCTTGGCTTTTGCAGAAGCACTGCTGCTGACGCGTCTCCATTTCCGCTAAGCTTGAAAAAGTCTTTAGCCCACGCGCAATAACTGGGAGGCGGAATAATTGTGCTCATCCTGCTTGGCTCCCTAGCCTGCGCCTCAATTCTGGCGCCGCTTCTGATCCGCTGGTTGGGCCGGTCGGCTTTCGCCTTGCTCGCAGCCGTACCCGCAGTGGGTTTTTTCTGGTTACTGCAGCACTTCGTACACGGCACTTTTACCGGCGATGGCACATTGGAGTATTCCCTGGTCTGGGTGCCGGAAATTCAACTGATTCTGGATTTCCGGCTTGATGCTTTATCCGGTTTATTCGGGCTGATCATCACCGGGGTGGGCGCCCTGGTGATGCTGTATTGCTGGGGCTATTTCAACTCCACTCCCCGCCGGCTTGCCCTTTTCGCCGGGCAGATGATGGCTTTTGCCACCGTCATGATCGGCCTGGTCAGCTCGGACAACTTCCTGTTGCTGTATATCTTCTGGGAAGCCACCTCTATTCTGTCCTTCCTGCTGGTTTCTTATTACGGCGAGCGCGCCTCGTCTCGCCGTGCTGCGGGTCAGGCCTTGATGGTCACCGTGCTCGGTGGTTTGATCATGCTGGTTGGCATCGTATTGCTCGGCCAAACCACCGGAACTTGGAGTTTTTCCGAGCTCAGCGCATTTGCTGCCTCCGCAGAACTCACGGATGTACCGCATATCGGCATTTCCATTGTGCTGGTGATCGTTGGTGCGCTGTCTAAATCCGCGATCGCACCATTCCACTTCTGGTTGCCGGGCGCGATGGCCGCGCCAACTCCCGTCTCGGCCTACTTGCACTCGGCAGCGATGGTAAAAGCGGGAATTTATCTGGTAGCCCGGCTCGCCCCAGATTTCGCACAGGTTGCCACCTGGCACGCTCTGATCATTCCGTTGGCCTTATTCACCATGCTGCTCGGTGGCTGGATGGCGTTGAAACAACGCGACCTGAAGCTAATTTTGGCTTACGGAACCGTATCTCAATTGGGCTTTATCACCTCGGTGGTTGCCATTGGCTCCCGTGAGGCCCTGCTGGCAGGTTTAGCGCTCACGGTGGCGCACTCGCTATTTAAGGCCACTCTATTTATGGTCGTCGGTGCGATCGACCATTCCACCGGAACCCGCGATATTTTCGATCTTTCTGGCTTGGGGCGCAAACAACCGCTGCTGGCAATCATCGCAATCCTGGCTGCAGCCTCAATGGCCGGTGTAATCCCGATGCTGGGGTTCGTCGCCAAGGAAGCTGCCCTGGAAGCCGTGCTGCATGAAGAACTACTGGTCGGTACCCCGCGCCAGCTAATCTTGGTGTTCATCGTGGTTGGTTCTGTGCTCACGGTGGCTTATTCGATCCGCGTGATCTACGGCGCCTTCGCGAGCAAAAAACCAACGCACCCGACCGGTGGTGGCATCTGCCACGAAGTCACCACAATGGAACCAATTTCGGTGCTGCTGTGGGGCCCACCGGCGGTACTGGTCGCTTTGACGATCTTTTTCGGTCTACAACCAGGCATTATCTCGAATGCGATTAACCAGCACCTGGATTCAGAATTTGCACACCTGGCTGCCACCGGCCACGGTGACCCCGCTGCCGGGCACGCCACAGATCTAGCTCTTTGGCATGGCTGGACGCTGCCTCTGGCTATTTCTGCCGGTATTTTGGCTGTCGGTGGCATCCTGCACTGGCAGCGCCGTGCCCTGGCCAAAGCTCATTTCGATTACCCGGCACTGGGCAATGCCAACGATGCTTATTACGCCATCCTGAACCAACTGCGCCGGATTTCGCTGCGCTTAACGGCTTCTACCCAGCGCGGTTCTCTGCAGTACAACTTGGGCGTCATCTTTGTCGTCCTCGCCGTATTGCCATTGATAGCGCTCTTGCTGGGTGATCGCACGAATATCCGCCTTAACCTCGGCGAATCCGCTTGGCAGGCAGGAGCCGCAATCGCGATTATCGTCGCCGCAATTGCAGCAACGGTTATGCACAACCGTCTCTCAGCTGTCGTTTTGGTTGGTGTTACTGGGTACTTCCTGGCATTTATCTTTGCCATGTACGGTGCCCCGGACCTGGCTTTGACACAGGTACTGGTGGAAACCGTGCTGATGGTCATTTTCATGCTGGTGCTGCGGAAAATGCCCACCAACGTGGAATGGCGTGGCACTCCACAGTTCAATCGCTTCCGTGCTTGGTTGTCCATCGCCGTCGCATTCTCCGTGGTCACCGTCGCGTTGTTCGCCATGAACGCGCGCACCGCCCCAGCAATTTCCGAGCCAATGCCAAAGCTCGCAGAAGAAATCTCGCACGGTTTAAACACCGTGAACGTGATCCTGGTGGACTTCCGTGCCTGGGACACCATGGGCGAGACCATTGTGCTGATCATTGCCTCGCTAGGTGTGGCATCGCTGATCTACCGCACAAACTCCTTCACCAGGCGTTCACGTCGACCAATCCTCACCGCGGTATCCCGCCGTTGGTTGGCCGCACAGGTGGAAACCGAGCGTGCAGCAAACCGCTCGATCATGGTTGACGTGGCCACACGCGTGCTTTTCCCATCGATGATGGCGCTGTCCGTCTACTTCTTCTTCGCCGGCCATAACGCACCCGGTGGCGGTTTCGCTGGTGGATTGGTCGCGGCTCTTGCGCTGTCCTTGCGTTATGTCGCCGGTGGTCGCGCGGAATTGGAAGAGACCTTGCCTGTCGACCCCGCACGGTTATTCTTCGTCGGCCTGATGCTTTCGACAGGTTCTGCACTGGCACCGATGGCCTTCGGTGATCCCCCGCTGACCTCATACTATGCGTCAGTTGATGTCCCCGTGATCGGTGCAGTGTCACTACCTTCAGCGTTAATTTTCGACGCCGCGGTGTACCTGATCGTGATCGGCATGACCATGTATGTGCTCACGGCTCTGGGTACGCAACTGGATCTGGAAGACGAAGAGCGCAAGCAGCGTGCTCGCGATCGCGCGAAGAACCTGCAGCACAAGAACCTACAGCGCAGGAACGAGCAAAAGGCTGCCAAACGCAAGCAGCAAAAAGCTAGGGCTGAACAGAACCAACAAGCAGGAACCGAAACACCGACTACAGCCCGCACCACAACCGGAGAAAGGAGCCGCAGCTAATGGAAGCAAACCTATTTCTGCTACTCGCCTCCGGGGTGATGGTCGCCGCCGGGGTCTATCTGATGCTTGACCGTGCAGTCACCAAGATTGTGCTCGGCCTGCTGCTTATCGGTAACGCCGCGAACCTGCTGATCCTGCAAGCTGGCGGCCCCGCCGGCTCGCCTCCCATTACAGGTAGTGAGTCCTCGCTGTACGGCGAGCAAGAAGCCGATCCGCTGGCCCAGGCAATGATCCTAACGGCGATCGTGATTGCCATGGCGCTCACAGCCTTCCTGCTTTCCCTGGCTTACCGTCAGTACCGCTACCGTTCTGCCGACGTCGTCGAGGACGACCACGAAGACGCAGCAATTGCCGCCCGGCCGATCAACGCGGCCGCTGGCCCAGACCACGATGCCTCCGACGACCCGAAGACGGGCCGCGCCACCGAAGAAGGCGACCGCTTCGGCCCGGAGTCATTTGAAAAGCCCGTCGAAGACGCCACAGGAACGGAAGGCGCCGATGACTAGACTAGAGCCCTTTACCGAGGCAGTACTGCCGTACATGCCGTATTTAATCCCGCTGCCAGTGATCCTGCCCGCGCTTGCAGCAGCCGGGTGTCTGTTGTTTCCACGCATGCTCAACGTACGGCGTGCCTTCGTGTTCTTCACCCTGTTGGCACTCGCGGTGCTCTCGGCCACCATGCTCATCGTCGTCGACGGCGAAGGCATCCAAACCCTGCAAATCGGCGGTTGGGACGCTCCACTGGGCATCACTCTGGTCGCTGACCGCTTGTCGACGATGATGCTGTTCGTCAGCTCCATCATTTTGTTTGCGGTGATGTGGTTCGCCATCGCGCAGGGCATCCGTGATGATACGAAGGATGAGCCCGTTGCGGTCTTCTTGCCGTCGTACATGCTGCTGACGATGGGCGTGAACTTGTCTTTCCTGGCCGGAGACTTGTTCAACCTGTACGTCGGCTTCGAAATCTTCCTGGTGGCCTCGTATGTCTTGATGACGCTGGGCGCTTCCCCATCGCGCGTGCGTGCCGGTGTGGGTTACGTGATGGTCTCTATGGCCAGCTCCATGGTGTTTTTGTTCGGCATTGCCGTAACCTATGCGGCCGTCGGTACGGTGAGCCTGGCCCAGATTGGCCAGCGCATGGAAGATATTCCGGGTGGCACGCAAGCCGCCATTTTTGGTGTGTTGCTGGTTGCCTTCGGCATTAAAGCCGCGGTCTTCCCGCTAGATTCTTGGCTTCCGGACGCCTACCCTACAGCTCCGTCGTTGGTCACGGCAGTGTTCGCGGGGCTGCTGACCAAGGTCGGTGTGTACGCAATCATCCGCATGCGCACCACTGTGTTTACCGATGGCAGCCTGGACGTTTTGCTGATGGTGGTTGCGTTAGCCACGATGCTGATCGGCATCCTGGGCGCGATGGCGCAGAATGACATTAAACGATTGTTGTCTTTCACGCTGGTCTCGCACATCGGTTATATGATCTTCGGCATTGGTCTGGGCAGCTCGCAAGGGCTATCCGGTGCAATCTTCTACATGGTGCACCACATTCTGGTGCAAACCGCACTGTTCTTAGTCGTCGGCCTGATCGAACGCCACGCCGGCACCTCGTCGCTGCGCCGGTTGGGTTCGCTGATGTATACCGCACCAGTGATTACCGTGCTGTACCTGATCCCGGCGCTGAACTTGGGCGGCATCCCACCGTTTTCCGGTTTCCTTGGCAAAGTCATGCTTTTCCATGCTGGTGCCGAGGCCAATACCTGGATGTCGTGGGTATTAATCGGGGGTGCGGTGATCACATCGCTGTTGACGCTGTACGTAATGATCATGGTCTGGTCCAAAGGCTTTGTACGTGACCGCAAGGACGCCCCGGAAGGCAACATGGCGATGGCCCGGCCTGCCCCACTGGCGGACATCACCCAGGAAGTGGAATTTTCAGAGCGCGAATCGGTGGGCCGCACACCATTTGGCATGCTCGCGGCTACCGCAATGTTGGTCATCGCATCCAGCGCGATCAGCGTCGTTGCTGGCCCCATCGCCAGCATCACGGATCGCGCGGCGAACTCCGCACAAGACGTCAACATCTACCGCACCGCGGTACTGGGCACGGACCCTGGCGAGCCGACACGCAACTTGGAACTGGAGCGGCTGGACGACGGCGAAGACCGCCGCGAAGAAAGCGGCAATGCAGGGGCCGGGCGCACCAGCTCCAGCACCAGTTCACAGACCACCCCAAGCTCCAGCCCGGTTGCCACTGAATCCGTCCAGGGAGGCGATTCCTAATGGGAACCAACACGCGAGAAAAACGAGCAGCCGAAAAAGCCCGGCAAGCCCGGTTAAAAAAGCGCGTCCCGAAAGGTTTACGCAACCGCTTCCGCCCAGCGTTTATCACCTGGCTGATGGTCATGTGGATCATCTTGGTCGGCGAGATTAGTTGGGGAAATATCCTCGCTGGGCTAGTCGTCGGCACGCTCGTGGTCTACTTGCTACCACTGCCGGCCATGCCGGTGGCTGGTTTGCACATCTCTTGGCACAAACTGGCCTGGTTCCTAGTGGAGTTTTTCTTTGAGCTGCTCAGTGCCTCGCTGAATGTAGCCTGGCTGGCATTGCGCCCGCAGCAGCTGCCAAAAACCGCTATTGTGACGGCCCCGATGCGTGTGTCCAACGAATTCATCTTGGTGTTAGCGGTGACGTTATACAACCTGCAGCCGGGCGGTGCGGTGACGGATATTGATATTGCGAACCGTACGTTGACAATTCACTTACTCAACGCGGATAACGACGAGCGCATCGAGCAAGAGCTGGCCCGGGTGAAAGCCCTGGAGGCCCGGATGATCAAGATTTTCGAAAGGACCTAGCCCATGGATCCAGAGTTGTATACCACGCTGCTGATCATCCCTGCGCTATTGATCAGCGCAGCATTGGCGATCACGGTCTGGCGCATCATCGTCGGCCCTAACTCATTGGACCGGCTTCTGGGCCTCGACGGGATGGTCGCGATGATGCAATGCGCGGCCGCCACCTACATCGCATGGACCTCGGATTCCACGGTGGTTTACGCGATGATGGTGATCGCAATGCTCGCGTTTATTTCTACCGTGGCCGTCACCCGCTTCCGGAAGAGGGATGTGAGCTAATTATGAATTGGGCTTTGCTTGCCGACGTCGTCTCCCTGGTGTTGCTCACTACGGGTGGATTTTTCGTCTTTTCTGCTGCGGTGGGTGTCGCTCGTTTCGGCGATACCATGTCCCGGGTGCACGCGGTCACGAAACCGCAGACCGTCGGTTTGATCATGTGCATCGTCGGTGCGGGTATCCACTTGCCGGTGGCTGGCGACGGCTATAACACTGGGTGGCAATCCGATATCGGGGTGCTGTTCTTGTTGGTGATTTTCGCGCTCCTAACCAGCCCGGTTACCGCGCAACGCTTGGGTCGCATTGGGCGCCGTGAAGGCCTTTACGGCGCAGATGCCACGATGTCGCGCAACGACCGCCCAGCCAAGCGCACGCTGCGCAAAAAAGACCCCCGCAAAAGCTAACGAGCAACCTAGTTTTCCAGCGGCCGCCAGGTTGTCATCTCTTCTGCGGTGGCAGCCACTACTTGCTTCCAGTCTCCCCCGGATTGTGCGAAGCGTTGCCGCTGGCGTTGGTAGCCAGCGCCCTTGTCGACGATTTCTGCCACCAGCTGTAACTCCCGGCTGCAGCCGAGTTCTTCTGCGATGGGTGCTAGCTCTTCCACCAGGTCCGCTAGTTCATCTTTCACCCAGCGCTCGTGTGTATCCCGCGACGTGATTACCAGCGCGTCCAGCCCGTAGCGGGCGGCGCGCCATTTGTTTTCTGCGATGTGCCACGGCTGCAGGCTGGGCAATGGGTTGTTAGCTTCAGCAACAGCACTAGCACTAGCTTGAGCACCAGTAGCGGTATCGCCGCCAGCGGTGGAGGCATCGGCGGTGGCAGTATCAACGATGGCGTCGTCAAGCATCCGGTCGTAATAAACCACCAGGCAATGCGTTAAAGCTGCTACTGCAGAAAGCTCGCGCAAATTTGATGAGGCGTCAGAAACCCGCACTTCAATCGTGCCCCATTTGGAGGCCGGGCGAATATCCAGGTGCATCGAACCAGTGTGGCTAATCACTCCGGAGGCTGCCTGGTCGTGCATGTAGCTCTGCCATTCTTCCCAAGTCGTGATCGCCGGTGGTAGGCCCGCGGTAGGCAATTGCTGATACAGCATGGTGCGATTGGAGGCATAACCGGTATCAATGCCATCCCACCCCGGCGAAGACGCCGACAGCGCCAGCAGATGCGGGAACTTCGTCATCAGGGCATTAATAATGGGCCAAACGCGGTCTTCATGCCGGATGCCAACGTGCACGTGCGTGCCCCAAATCAGCATTTGGCTTCCCCAGTACTGGGTGCGTTCGATGATCTCGGCGTAAGTCATCTTCGCGCTCACCGGGTTGGTGCGGAAATCGGAAAACGGGTGGCCCCCCGACGCCCACAGCAATAACCCGTGTTGTTCGGCTGCTTGCCGGATCACTGCAAGATCGCGATCGAGTTCCGCCACGGCCTGCGGAATGGTATCGCAAATTCCGGTGACCAGCTCGATCGTGTTTTGCAGGAATTCTTTTTCCAGATGAATATCCGGCTGAATCTGCTGCGCGGTCTTGATCACCGCTTCAGCTTGGTGCGCAAGATCCCACGTTTCTGGGTTGATAAGTGCGACTTCCCATTCGATGCCGACGGTGGGGCGTTCCGAACGTTTAAACACCTCTTTCGGTGTCTCAGACGAACCTGCCATTACAGAGCAACCTCTCCGATAAGGACCATGGTCAGGCCGTTATTCTCGGTGGCTTCACCAGGCAGATAAGCAGTGTTTTCCCGGGCAACACCGCCGACGCGGTCGGCAAGTTCGCGGGCGCGCTGCTCTGCCGCAGCATTACCAGCTGGGAAGAAGACGGTGTTTTCGCGCAGCACTTTTTCTCCGCCCGGCAGGTTACCGGATTCGCGGGTTTTCTGGCCTTCACGCTCTAGTGATTGGGTCACACGGTGGGCTAGGCCAGGCACCGTCGAGTTGTTCAGCACGGTGACGTCGAAAGTCTGCGGGGCACCAGCGCCTGCGCCAGCGCCAGCTCCACCAGAACGGCCAGCTGGTGCTTCTCGACGCTCTGCTCCCGGCGCGCCCTCTGGGTGGCCTCCTTCATGGGGGTGCTCTTGTGCCCCGGCTGGGTCTTCAACACCGTCGCGGCCAGCATCACCAGGGTGTGCGCCGTCGCGGTGCTCGCCGTCGGCAGGCGCACCGTTGGGCCCATCGCCCTGGCCGCCGTTTGCAGGAGCACCGTTGTTGTCGCCTCCGGCTTGCTCTGCGGCGGAATCTTGCGCGTTGTTCGCAGTATTCGTCGCGGTGGTTTCGTCCGAGCTGGTGAGTGCGAAAATGCCCCACAGGCCCAGCAAAATTGCTACGGAAATCAACACCATCGCTAGGCCACGCAATGGCAGACCAGATCTCGTGCCAGATCCAGCAGCCCCCGATCCACTAGCTCCTGATCCAGCAGCTCCCCCAGCACCTGCCCCGCTAGCATTTTCCGGGCCGCGAGCGTCGGAATAGTTCATGTTCGCCTCATCACCGTGGTATACATTCGTCACACTAGCCACTCTAATATTCCGAAGTATCGGAACTGGTCACGGCGCGCCGATTACGCACGCGCCGCAAACGCTTTATCAACAAGGGATATTCCTGCATCGCGGGAGCATAATCCAACAAAATATTCAGCCGCCGGTAATACCGCACCGGGGTCATTCCCAACTGAGTTCGGATAGCTTCTTCTTTCGCCCCGGCTGCCCGCGGGGCGTGTTCGGTGAAATCCAAAAGCTCCCTGTCACAATCGGAAAGGCCACCGTCTGTGAGCGTTTGGTGATCGGTCATAGTTAAACTGTAAGGCATGACTGTGCGCCCCATTGTTATCCACGGCGACCCCGTGCTGCATAATCCCACGACCATCGTCGATACCCCACTGGATACCCCAGAGATCCAGCAGCTGATCAAAGACATGTATGAGACCATGGACGCTGCCCGCGGCGTCGGCCTGGCTGCCAACCAGATTGGTGTCGGTCTGCGCATCTTCGTCTACGGATGCCCTGATGTTGACGGACCGAACGGCAGCGATAAGCCAGACGGCGGCATGCGCCGTGGTTGTGTTATCAACCCGAAGCTAGAAACCTCCGAGATTCCTAAAACCATGCCCGCCGACGACGGCAGTGACGACGAAGGCTGCTTATCCGTGCCGGGTGAAGGCTTCCCGACGGGCCGCGCAGATTGGGCGCGGGTGACCGGCCTAAATGAAAATGGTGAGGAAATTTCCATCGAAGGCTACGGCTTTTTCGCTCGCTGCCTGCAGCATGAGGTCGGACATCTCGATGGCTTCCTGTATACCGATATGCTTACCGGCCGCTATAAGCGAGCAGCCAAAAAAACCATCAAGGCCAATGGTTGGACCGAACCGGGGTTGACCTGGATGCCTGGTGAAGATCGCGATCCCTTCGGCCATGACGAGCAGTAGCTTCCGCCCATGAACCACCCGAACGCCCCACGCAGCACAAAGTCGCGGATTTTCCGCAGTGACGAGGTGTCTGTCGGTGATCGCGTCATCGTGCGGCGCGCGCTGGGTAACCGCAATGCCCCGGTGTATTCCGATGTCACTGGGCATGTGCTGGAACTAGAACCACTGGTGGTACGCCCCCAAGAGATCGGCGGTTATCCCTCAGAAAAACCCTCGGTGACCATTCCCAGCGAGGAGATCTATGTGGTCAAACGTCTCTCACCACGACGGATCCGAAATTCGGAAATCCGTGCCGTAGAAGAGGCCACCGCCGCCGCCTTCCCAGGAATCCACAACCAGGTTTCTTCCGATGGCCAATGGCTCATGCGTGCTGGTGATGGCATTACCGAACGCTCAAATTCTGCGGTTCCGCTTGGGCGTTCGGCCGGTTTCGTTCCAGTGCCGATCTCCGAAATCTTCGAGTTCTACCGTTCCCATGGCTTGCCGCCGCGCCTACTTATTCCCGAGCGCATCGGTGCTCCCGCCGAGCGTCTGCTGCGCGGCGCACCAGAGGGACAATGGGATCTGGGCCCCGAAATCTTGGTGATGACGCGCTCGCTTGCCGACGCTGAACCTGCATCACCAAGCACTGAGGCCGTCGACAAGCTCCTCTTCCGCGTCGACGACGCCCCCGACCAGGAATGGTTTGATCTATACACCTTCCGCGGCACCGCGCTTCCGCAACACGCACTGCAGCTGCTAGCCGGGCGCATCGCGGGCACCATGGGATTTGCCCGGTTGTTGGAACCAGCTACCGGCAGAACAGTGGCCATCACGCGTGCTACGCTCACCGAATCCGAAAACGGCCAGAAATGGCTGGGCTATTCTGCTGTGCAAGTCGCCGCGGATTGGCGCCGCCGTGGCTTGGCTACCCGGCTCGGGGCGGACATGCTGGCTTGGGGCAAAAGCCACGGCGCGGATTCAGCTTACTTGCAGGTCATCTCCACAAATACCCCCGCGATTGCTCTGTATCACAAGCTGGGGTTCATCGAGCATCACCGACATCGTTGCGCACTGTGGCTGGGCGATAGCCCGCGCTGAGCGTCCGCGCGCGTGCGCGGGTAAAATAAGGCGCCATGCGGATCGCTAACTGGAACGTGAACTCTATTCGCACACGCACCGACCGTGTGTTGGATTTTTTGCAACGCCATAAGATCGACGTGCTGGCGGTGCAAGAAACCAAATGCGCCGATGACAAGTTCCCTTACCAGGCGTTCGAGGAAGCCGGTTACCACGTTGCCCACTGTGGTTTTCATCAGTGGAACGGTGTGGCATTGATTTCCCGTCACGAGCTCCACGACGTCCGCCGGGAATTCCCTGGCCAGCCGGGATTTCACAAGGATCCCGACGAACCGCAAAACATAGAAGCCCGTGCGATCGGTGCCCGCATCGGCGATACCGACACCGAGGTCTGGTCGCTCTATGTGCCCAATGGCCGCGAGATCACCGACCGTCACTACGAATACAAGCTGTTCTGGCTCTACGCCTTACGCGACTACGTTCGCGGCCAGCTTAGCGAAGACGCTGACAAAAAAATCCTACTCACAGGCGATTTCAATATCGCTCCCCGCAACGAGGATGTGTGGGATCTGCGTGTGTTCGACGGCGCCACCCACGTCACCGAACCAGAGCGCGCGGCTTTCCAAATGTTGGAGGAAGCCGGTACCCGGGAAATCACCCGCGAACTAACCGAGGCGCGCTACACCTACTGGGACTACACTTCCATGCGGTTTGCCAAGGGCGAGGGCATGCGCATTGATTTCCAGCTGGCCTCACCGCAGTTAGCGAAACAAGCTCGTTCGGGGTTTGTGGATGTCGATGAGCGCCACGGCAAAGGTGCCTCGGACCACGCACCGGTGGTGGTGGATTTTCAAGCGAGTGACTTCGACGAGGTTCGTTAAACCGTGGAACCGGCGCTGTCGATCGATGTGACGTGGTGGCAGGCCGCGTTTTTTATCCTGGATTACACCATCAAAATCCTGGCTGTTGGCTTTGTGCCAGAGGGCAGACGCCCGTCATCGTCGACGGCCTGGCTGCTAGCAATTCTGTTGATTCCATTTTTGGGTCTACCGCTGTTTTTCCTGATGGGCTCGCCGTTTATTAACCGACGTCGTCACGAGGTATACAAAAACGCGAACGAACAGCTCAACGACGCACAGGGGCAATTACCGGATATGCCGCCACACCTGTGCAACTCCCGCGAAGTTGCGTCCATGATCGCTCTCAATCGTCGACTGACTGGGTTCCCGGCGGTCATTGGCGACCAACGTGGTTTGCTCGCTGACTATGACCAGGCAATCAAGCGCATGGCGGAGGTCATTGACTCCGCCACCGACTATGTGCACGTGCAGGTGTATATCCAGTCCTGGGACGAGACCACCGACGTGTTTTATCAGGCGCTTGCCGACGCCGTCGGCCGCGGGGTGAAGGTGCGCTTGTTGTTTGACCAGATTGGTAGTTTGAAATACCCGGGCTACCGGAAGTTGGGCAAACGCTTGGATGCGATCGGCGTCGACTGGCATTTAATGATGCCGTTGCAGCCGTGGAAATGGCGTTTTCGCCGCCCTGACCTGCGCAATCACCGCAAGATCATCATTGTTGACGGCACGGTCGGTTTTATGGGGTCGCTGAACCTAATTGACCGCAGTTACCGGATTCGCAAGAACGTGCGCGCGGGTCGGCAGTGGATTGATTATATGGTCGAGCTATCCGGGCCAATTGTCACTTCGATGGAATCGGTGTTTGCCATTGACTGGTATCTAGAATCCGATGAGGTGCTGGACCCCGAAACGCGCCACCCCACCGCACACGACGCCACGCAGGGCACGGCGCAGGTCACGACGCAAGCCAGCCCGCAGCCCACCACGCAAACGACAGCGCCGCCTGCAGCACTCACGCAAACCGAATATATTTCGGACGCCAATGTCTTGCAGATGATTCCTTCGGGGCCGGGCTACAGCTCGGAACCGAACCTGCGCATGTTTAACCAGGTGGTACATCACGCAAAAAACCGCCTGGTGCTGTGTTCGCCGTACTTCATTCCGGACGAATCCCTGTTAGAAGCCGTGACCAGCGCTGCCTTCCGTGGCGTGCGCGTGGAATTGTATGTCTCAGAACGCGCCGACCAGTTCACGGTGCACCATGCGCAATCGTCGTATTACCAAGCCTTGTTGGAAGCCGGGGTGCATATTTACCAATTCCCCGCGCCGTATGTGTTGCATTCAAAGTTCGCGTTGGCGGACCCGGAAGACAATCATTGCGATAGCGTCCATGCTGTTGGCATGCTGGGCTCTTCGAATATGGATATGCGTTCGTTTGGCTTGAACTACGAATCCACATTGTTTGTGGTGTCTGGTTCGCTGATTGATGATCTCAACGAGCTAGCCGCGACGTACCGTGCGGTTAGCCGCCCACTGACTTTAGAAAAGTGGGAGCAGCGCGGATTTATCCGTCGTTACGTGGATAATGTCATGCGGCTGACTTCCGCATTGCAGTAGCACCGGCTGGCCAGGGCAGCTCCCCTAACCAACCTCATTAGTCAACCGCGCTAGCCAAGCCCGTTAGCGTAAACGCAGTGGTCAACCGCGTTAGCGCAAACGCATTAACGCAACTCCGCCAATGCCTTGCGCAGCACGGGCAAGGAATCAGCAAACGGCGCGAGCAGATCCAGCTGTTCCAGCTCCGCTACCGGAACCCAACGCAAATCATCGGATTCTGCATTTGGGAAGGTCGGCAACTCGCTGCCATCAGCGGTTTTCGCCAGCACCGTCGTGTAGGTCCATTCCCCAGCTAGTTCCGGGCGTTCCGGATCCCCTGGCAGCGGGCCCGCGGTCACGATCTCTCGCAGCACGGTCACCGCGCTTTCCTCGATACCGCATTCTTCGAAGGTCTCCCGCACCGCAGCCTGGCTGGCAGTCTCGTGTCCGTCGCGGGCTCCCCCAGGAAGGCCCCATGTGCCGCCCTGAGAGGTCCACGGCGCGCGCAGCTGCATCAGCACGGTGGAATCGTCGGAAAGCAAAAACAACCCGGCAGCGCCGAACCGTCCCCACAGCTTGCTGCCGTTCGGCCCGGCCGCCCAGCCGTCGCCACTTCCCCGGTGTGTATCAGACATGCCGCCTATTTTAGTAGCCCAGCACACATCACGTGCGTTAGTCTAGGGTAATGAACGGTCATAGGCCCGCGACAAGCCTCGATCGCCCAGTCGATGCAGAAGATGAGATGTCGGCCAACTTTGCCCGCACCTCCCGTGGCTCGTCGCTGCGCGTCGAATCCGTTCCCGCCCACGCCCAGGACCACTGGCTCGATGAAGCCAAAACCACCGACGCACCTGGCATGTCACTTCTGCGGCGATTTTTCCATTCCTCCTTTTCGGGTTCTACGCAGATCATCTCCCGCATCTTCGGGTTTTTCGGTACTACTCCGGGCAAAATGGCCGTCGGCATGATTGTGCTCACCGCCGCACTGCTCGCTGCCGGGTTGTCAATGGCAAATTCCGTGGCCAACCGACAAACCGAGCTCAACCATCTGCTTACCTCCACTGAGCCGATGAGCAATTCGGCACACAACTTGTATATGTCGCTCTCACTGGCCGACACCATCGCCACCACTGGTTTTGTGCAAGCAGGAGTAGAGCCGGAAGAAACCCGCAAACAATACTTGCAGGCGGTGGATTCCGCCGCCAGCGAAGCTACCGCTGCTGTGTTGGATTCGGACGACGAGGATGTCTACCTCCGGCAATTAGCTGTGCAGATCCAGCGCCAGCTGCCGGTCTACACCGGGTTGGTGGAAGCCGCACGCACTAATAATCGCGCCGGAAATGCCGTCGGTGCGGCATATATGTCGAATGCCTCGGCGATGATGCGTGATGACATCCTCCCCGCTGCGGCCTCACTGTTCCGACTATCGGCCAATAACGTCTCGGAGCAACAGGATCAGCTAACTCGCCCACAGTGGGTTCCGCTGTCCGGTTTAGTCGCGGCCTTGGTGTTTTTGGGGTTGGCCCAGTACTGGTTGTGGCGGATTAGCAGGCGTCGTTTCAACCGCGGTTTCTTGGGGGCAACGTTACTGATGGCCCTGGCTTTGGCTTGGGTTTCTGGCACCAACGTATACACCTGGCATTTAGGCAGCCAGGGTTTCACGGAATCATCCACTCCCTGGGATTCACTCACGCAGGCCCGTATTGATGCCCAGCGCACCCGCACAGAAGAGATTCTGGCCTTGGTGCAGCGTCGGACGAACTACAACCCCTCCTTGGAATTTTCCTCCACGAATGAGCATATTTCGGACGCACTGACTGATTACAGCAATTCCACCGCGCTGCATTCATCCGATGCAGCCACCATCGACGAAGCACGGACGGCTTTGCAGGAATGGGATGAAGCTAAGGCCCACCTGTTGCGCGCATTGGATTCCGGTAATTACGAGCAAGCTTTGGCCTTAGCGACGGATTCGTCGCCGGACGCAGCAAGCACAGGAACGAACCAAACCATGAGCTCGGCGGCTGCCTTCCAGAAACTCGATGCTGCCTTGACTGAGCTGATCGCAACGGCGCGTGATTCTATGCGCTCTTACCTGAGCGAGAGCCTAGCCGCGCTGAACTTGGTAGCAGCTGCGGTAAGCCTGTTTTCGGTGCTCTCGGCAATTGCCATCTGGCTGGGAATTCGTCCACGAATGGTGGAATACCTATGATCACCCGTGTCATTCACCACCGCGCTCCTCACCACCATGCTTCTCGCTGCCATGGGAGTTGTTCCGATACTAACCACTACCGCTTCCGCCCGCTTCGGCTGGTCGCGGCTCTCACCGCGCTCGGGCTGGTATTATCCGCCTGCGCTGTGCCAGACTTCACCCCCAGAAACGACGCCCTAAGCATCCCGCGCGATAGCGCCACCGGCATCCCGCTACCCGCCGGCGCACGTGTAGAAAAAGCCGGTACCCGTCAGGGAACGGAAGTCGAAGAATATGCCCTTCGTGGCTCGCTGAAACCAGACGGTCGCACCGCGGCAGAGCGCATCCCGTCGATTGTGGAGCGTGGCTATTTGATCGTCGGCATCCAGCAATCGCAAAACTTGTTGTCTTTCCGTGATGCCACCACCGGGCAGTTGTCTGGCTTCGAAGTCGACCTCGCGCACGAAATAGCCGAGGATATTTTCGGTGACCGCAACGCCGTCGATTTCCGCTTCGTCGAATCGCAGCACCGCGTGCATACCTTGAGCACCGGAAAAGTAGATTTTTTACTCTCCACGCTCACCATCACCCCCGAGCGGCAACAGGAAGTGGAATTTTCTACGCCATACTTGTCGACGAATACCCGCCTGCTGGTCAACCGGAATTCTGAGGTCAACCGGCTGGAAGATCTCGCCTCGCGCACGGTGTGCGTGACGGATAATTCCACCGGCATCAACCTTGCGCGCTTGCACTCCCCGAAAGCCGATATCTTAAAGGCCGTAACCTGGGCCGATTGCTTGTATGCGATGCAGCATAACCAAGCTGATGCGATTCTGGTGGATGATGTGATCCTTTCCGGCTTGGAAATCCAGGATCCATACACGGAAATCGTGGGCCCTGCGGTGGACTCTGATATTTACGGCGTTGGCATGCCCAAACCAGCGCGCAGCGCACATGCCGGCGAGATTGCTGAGGCAGAAGGGCTAGTGCGCCAGGTCAATTCCACGCTCGAGCGCATCCGCACCGATGGCACCTGGGGGGAATTGTTCCGTCATTGGTTTGCGGGACGCTTGCCGACGGCGGGCCCGCCACCGCTGCACTACCGCCCAGAGGATGGTGAATAAGTGACTGAGAAATCTGCCCCCACCGAGGCCACGGAACATACAGAGGCTGCAGAACATACTGAGGCCACGGAACATACTGAGGCCACGGAACATACAGAGGCTGCAGAACATACTGAGGCGACCGCGCACACGGAAGCCAGCCGTGTGCCCGAGGCCGAGCCGGCGACCTCCGCGGTCCCATTTGATCCTTTCGCTGAGGATGACAACGACGACGGCAGCGAGGACGGCAATGGCAACAGCGACGACGGTTACAGCAGCAACGAAGACAATATCGCCTCGCTGCTACAAGACTTGCAGAAAATCCGCGACGAAAAAGCCCAAAAGCAGCGCGCTGAAAGACAAGAAGACACCTCTACACGGGCTCGTCGGCAAGCACTATCCACCTTCCGCAAACGTCGCCGTGCCCAACGCACCGCACGCGCAGTCGCCGACCGCATGGTGCGCCTGCCCTTCGTGGTGCCAACGGATCCACAAGAAGCCCTGATTGACCCACACGAGGCGATCGAAAAAAAGAAAATCCCGGCACCGCAGCTGAACCCCGGTGATATCGTCGCCCAGCAATACGAAATCTTGGGCGTGATCGCCCACGGTGGCATGGGTTGGATTTACCTGGCAAACGACCATTTTGTTTCCGGGCGCATCGTGGTGCTCAAAGGGATGCAATCGCAAAAATCGGCCGAGGAAACCGCCGCCGCGGAAGCCGAGCGCGAGTTCTTAGCAGATATTACCCACCCCGGCATCGTGAAGATTTTCAATTTCATTGACGACGATCGCGTGCCCGGCGGGTTTATCGTCATGGAATACGTCGGTGGGCCTTCACTGCGCCACCGCCGGAATTCGCAGCCCAATCACGTCGTCGCCATCGATATCGCCATCGCTTATATCCTAGAAATCTTGCCTGCGCTGGAATATCTGCATGCTCGCGGCGTGGTCTACAACGACCTGAAACCGGATAACATCATCATCAGCGAAGACCAGGTAAAAATCATCGACCTGGGTGCGGTCTCGGGAATCGGCGCCTACGGCTATATCTACGGCACCAAGGGCTTCCAGGCCCCCGAGGTGTCTACGCAAGGACCGTCCATCGCCAGTGATATTTACACCATTGGGCGCACCTTGGCGGCACTCACGCTCAACCTACCCTCGGAAGACGGCATCTACCTTCCCGGGCTACCCGGACCGTCGGAAGAACCCACGCTGCGGCGCTATTTGTCGTTTTATCGCCTACTGCAACGGGCAACCGCACACGATCCCAAACACCGGTTTTCTTCCATCGAAGAACTGCGCACCCAGTTGTATGGGGTGTTGCGGGAAGTAATCGCCATTCGCGACGGCATCCAGCACCCAGCGCAGCACTCGTTGTTTTCCCCGCAACGTACCACTTTTGGCACCAAGCACGCCGTATTCCGCACCGATCAACTCATCGATGGCATCGAACGGTCCGTGCACATCACCGCGGCCGAGGTTGTCTCTGCCCTACCAGTCCCGTTGATCGACCGCAGCGACCCAGGCGCGTCTATGCTTTCTGGTTCTTCCTATACTGAGCCGCAGGAAGCATTAGAAACGTTAAGGCAAGCGATGCACACTAATGAATACGTCGGTTCGAAGGAAATCCCGCTGGGCGTGGTGCGAGCGATGCTGGACTTGGGGCTGACTACCCAGGCGCGGGAATGGTTGCGTTCCTTAGAAGAAGATATGGCTAGCGATTGGCGTTTTCGCTGGTATTCCGGGGTTACTGCAACCCTGTTGGACGATTACCGCGATGCGCAAGACCATTTTTCCTCGGTAATGTTTTTGCTTCCCGGCGAGGCAGCCCCGAAGCTCGCGCTGGCCGCAGTCGATGAGTTATTGCTCGAAGAGCAAGGCCGGAACCATTTGAGTTTGCTTCCGCCGGAGCTGTCACGTGCCACAACGGGCACCCCGGATTCGCTATCAAACATCCCCAATGAGTTTTTCTTAGCACGCCCCGAAATTTGGGAGCACCGCACCGATGAGCCGGCCTCGCTGCGCTTTCATGCACTACGTTTATATTCCATAGTCTGGGAAACTAACCCGGCGACGGTGTCTTCGGCATTCGGTTTGGCACGGCAGTTAATGGCCGAAAAACAGGTGGAATTGGCAGTGCAGGTTTTAGATCGGGTTTCCCCTGCTTCCCGTCACCACCGCATGGCGGTCTTGACGACGATCTTGCAGCTGTTGGCCAGCCCGTTGAATGAACCGTATATTCGGCGGGCTGCGCGTCGATTGGAATCCATCCCAACGAATGAGCCGCGCTTTTTACAAATCAAAACCGCGGTATTGGTTTCCGCACTGAACTTCTTGCGGGAAGCAGATTTGGAGCAGTCGGCCTCGCCACACGAGCTTTTCGAGCACACCTTTAGCCAGCACGGTTTACGCTCTGGCTTGTACGACACGTTGCGGGCGCAGGCACGAGTGGCACCGTTTCCGCGGCACCGCTACGCTCTGGTGGATTTAGCGAACATGATCCGCCCGGCGACCTGGTTCTAACGGCTGCTGTCGCTGTTAGGGCTGCTGTCGCTGGCAGTTTCAGTTAGCGCAGCGGTTTCGGGCCCAGTTTTGCTCCCAGATTCAACCGCAGCTGCACCGTCTGCCGCAGCACGTGATTCCGGCGTCGTGGCAGCTGCAGCGCTTGTTTCCTGTGCAGTGCCAGTGCCACCTCCAGCATCAGTATCAGCACCACCGCCAACACCGGAGCCAGCTGCACCAGCGTCTTCTGCACCAGCTTTTCCTGCACTAGAGCCCTCTGTGCCAGCAGTGACAGAATCATCGTCAGCAGCAATGGTGATTTCCATACTGGCTTCCCGCGCCACCAAGTGCGCAGCATCGGTGTTATCGGCAGTCGACAACACCACTCCCATGCGTCGGCCCGGGTAACTACCTGCTTTCCCGAACAACAGCACAGAGGTCTCTGGGTGTGCGAAGGCATCCTGCAACCCGCCATAAGATAACGTGTCCGCATCCACCTCAGAACACAGCATGCGGGCAGCTCCCGGCGAAGTGAGTGTCACATCGATCGGCAGACCCAAAATTGCCCGTGCATGCAAATCAAACTGCGAATAGCGCTGCGTGGCCATGGTAACCATGCCGGTATCCGTCGGCCGTGGAGATACCGAAGAGAAATACACGTCATCACCGGCGACAAACAACTCGACGCCATAAACTCCGCGCCCACCCAATTCATTAGAAATCCGGGCGGCAATAGAGCGCGCGTTTTCCATCGCTACCTGGCTCAACTGCAGCGGTTGCCAGGAATCAATCAGGCCACCGTCGCGGTGATCATGCCCGATAGGCTCGGCAAACCACGTGGCCAATTCGCCCGTTTTCGGGTCGATCGAACGCACCGCTAGCAGGGTGACTTCATAATCAAAGTCGACGAAGCGCTCCACTATCACGCGGCCGTCGAAATGCGCTTCCGCAGAAGCGGTCTGCCAAGCCTCGGTCACTTCATCGCCGTAGCGCACCACCATATGCCCGCGTCCGTTTGAGGTAACCGCGGGTTTCACGATGGACGGGTAGCCCATCTCATCCAAAATGGTTTTTAGTTCTTCCGGGCTGGAGGCGAAATCATAGGCGGTCGTCGGCAAGCCTAATTGTTCTGAGGCGGTACGACGGATAGCTTCGCGTTCCATGGTCAGCTCGCAAGCCCGCGCCCCAGGCACTACCACGGCAGAATTTGCTTCTTCGATCTCTCGCAGCGCTTCTACCGCGACGATCTCCACTTCCGGGATCACATAGTGCGGTTCAATACGCTTTGCCAATTCCAGAACGGCCGCCGCGTCAGTGACATCTGCGACGTAGGAATATTGCGCAACCTGGTGGCCCGGCGCGCCGTTGCGCTTGTCGACGGCGTGGATTTCCAGGCCCAACCGCTGGAAACTGATCGCTAGCTCGCGACCAATCTCGCCCGCGCCCAGCAACAACACCCGGGTGGCATTTGAGCTCAGCGGTGTACCGATGGTGTTGGGCGTGTCCGTGGTTTCGGCAGCTTCCGTTTTCTCACTCATGACAGCCTATTTTCCCGCCAGCACGTCGTGGCGCACAATGGTTTGCTCACGCGACGGGCCGACGCCGATATACGACATGCGCGTTCCGGACAGTTCTTCTAGGCGCAGCACGTAATCCTGTGCGCGCTGTGGCAGCTCTTCAAAGGTGGAACAGCCCGTGATGTCTTCGTCCCAAGCCGGCATATTTTCGTAGATTGGCTTGGCGTGGTGTACCTCGGATTGCGAGACTGGCATTTCGTCATGGCGCACGCCGTCGACGTCGTAGGCTACACAGATCGGAATTTCTCCGATTCCAGTGAGCACGTCAAGCTTGGTCAAGAAGTAATCCGTAAACCCGTTAACGCGGCTGGCGTAGCGTGCAATCACGGAATCGTACCAACCACAGCGGCGGCGTCGGCCAGTGTTCACGCCAACCTCACCACCGGTTTCTTGCAGGTAATTACCCCATTCGTCGAAAAGTTCCGTCGGGAATGGCCCCGCACCCACGCGGGTGGTGTAGGCCTTGATGATGCCCAGTGAGGTATCGATGCGGGTCGGGCCAATGCCGGAGCCGACACACGCGCCGCCTGCGGAAGGGTTCGACGAGGTCACAAACGGGTAGGTGCCGTGGTCGACGTCCAGCATGGTGGCTTGGCCGCCTTCCATCAGGATGTGTTTCCCGGCAGTCAAGGCCTCATTGAGCTCGCGTTCGGCGTCAATCACCATCGGGCGCAGGCGTTCGGCATAGGACAGGAAGTAGCCGACGACGTCCTCGACCTCAATGGCCTTGCGGTTATACATTTTCACCAGCATCTGGTTTTTCACATCCAGCGCCGATTCCACTTTTTGCCGCAAAATGGACTCATCAAAAATGTCCTGCACGCGGATGCCGACGCGGGCGACTTTGTCCTGGTACGTCGGGCCAATGCCGCGGCCGGTGGTGCCGATTGCACGTTTGCCTAAAAAGCGCTCTTGCACCCGGTCGAGTGTTTGGTGGTACGGCGCAACCAGGTGCGCGTTGGCGGAAATCTTTAACCGCGAGGCGTTCGCTCCGCGGGATTCCAGGCCGTCAATCTCTTCAAACAATGCTTCCAGGTTGATGACCACACCGTTACCCAGCACCGGGGTGGCATTTTCCGATAGGATTCCTGCCGGAAGCAGCTTGAGCTCATATTTTTCACCGCCAACAACGACGGTGTGGCCGGCGTTATTGCCGCCATTGGGCTTGACGACGTAATCCACCTGGCCGCCCAAAATGTCTGTGGCTTTTCCTTTGCCTTCGTCGCCCCATTGGGCGCCGACGATGACGATCGCTGCCATACCTGCCTCATCACTTCCCTGCGGTCAGTAGTTTGATCAGCCTCATAGCCTACTAGGAATTGCCCCACCTGCGATAATTTTTTTAATGTCGGTTACGATGCTTGGCATGCGTGTGCTGATTCTGCGTTGCGGGGAAGCTGCAGCCGAACTGGTTTTACCCAAGACTTTATATCGTTCTTCCGGGGTGGAGATTTTTACGCTGCCAGCTGTGCCAGGCCGGGGTGATCTGAAGTTTTTATCCGAGCATGCTACGGAATTATTGCCGGTAGATTCCACTCCCTCGTTGGAGGAGATCCAAGCGCAACCGCGCGTAGAACACATGGCTGCCCCACAACTAGCACCACAACAACCAGTGATGCCGCTGCGGATAATCGTGATTGGTTCAGACGCCGCCTTGTCTGCGGTGCTCACCCGCTTGCTGCGGGCGGATCAATTATGGCCACAGATCGGATTCGTCCCGGTGGCGGAACCGACGAACAGCGCGGTAGACACTACCGGCAGCAAAAACGTTTCTGGCCCGGCCACCGAAAACGCCGCTAGTAGCACCGCCAGCACTGCAGCACAAAACTGGTCCATTCCCGCTGATCCGGCTGCCGCGCTCAAGCTGGCGCTGACTGGCGAGGTCAAACCCGTCCCGCTGATCCGCAATGATGCCGGACAGGCCGTGGCTGGTTCCGCGGCTATCAGCCAATGGGACGCATCCGCCATGACCGGGGAAATTATCGTCGACGATGCCACCTTGCTGCAGCAAGATGCCCAGGGCAGCGCAGATAACGCCAGCCGTTCCCTGGCTTACGGCGCCCGCTTAGTGCCAATGCTCAACGCACCTGGCATTGCTGCGGCAGTGCACACCGCAGCACCACAACCCCGCGGATTGTTTGCACGCTGGCGCAAGAAAAAGAACCCCGGGGCGAGCGTCAGCCAGCTAGATCCGCATTCATTAGTCACTGGGCGTGCGGTACAAGCCGGTGGACCGGAAATGGCGGTACACGTCGACGGAGTGCGCAGCAAACGCCCACAAAAACGAGTGACTTTTTACCGGCATCTGCGGGATTTACAAATCATCCGTCCGTGAGTTCCGGGGCGCCGCGTCCTCTACCCTCTGCTACTCTCTTCTACTCTTTCTGGGAGTTCTCAGAATCGTCGTAACGATTCGCCGCATTGTGCGCGTTATCCTGGATGTCTTCGATCTCCCAGACTTCCGGTGGGTAGGCCGGTGTGGATGAGGTTGGTGCCAGCACTGCTGCCGCCGACTCCTGCGACATTCCGGTGACCATCAAAAGATCCACTGTTAAAAACCGCACCTGCGACAGGATCGCATATTCCGAAAGCACCGGATCATCGCTAATCACGGAAAGGTCCGTGCGCGCGCCGATGATGCGCAGGCGGTTGACAATCCCCGGAATTTCATGGGCTTGGCTAACCCGCGCACTCGTTTCATAAATTCGTGACAGCTCCAACGCGATCTCTGCCAACTCATCAATGATATTGATTAACCGCGGGGTAATCTTGTCGCCATCGACGCTCAAGACCATGCAGCGGCGGGCCAGCACACGCACATTCCGGGTGGCATTGTCGACGGGAGTGAGAATGCGTTCGATGGAACGCAGGTGTTTGCGCGAGCCCCAGCGAAATGGGGAAAGCCCCGCAATTTCCCGGCCGGAAGCCGTGGCTTCCAGCATGTGATCAATATTCGATTGCGTACCGCGCACCTGTTGGAGTGCATCTTCGATACGCTCTGAATCTCCCTTTTCCGCACCTTCTGCAACGTCATGCAGCACCGACGATGCAACGGAGAGAACTTTCGCGATCTCATGCCGGGCATCACGCAACGCAGAATTAGGAATCAACGCGATGGAGATGATTCCAATCACCGAGCCAATGGCGGCGTCAATCATGCGTTCGGTGCCGCCACCTTGCGGCATGATCGTGGCGATCAAGATCGCACCAATAGCGACCTGGTTACTCACCAGCAGTGATTTCGATAAAAATGCCGCGACCACCAGTGAGATCGCTACCCCAGCGGCAATCTGCCAATCGCCGGTGCCCAGGGTGTGCACCAAAAGCTGGCCAACTCCGACACCAACCACACCAGCGACCGACATTTCCAGGGCTTTATTCAGACGGTTGCCACCGGAGATGCCAAGTACCACCACCACAGAGATAGGGGCGAAAAATGGGATCTCGTGGCCGAAAAACGTCTGCGCAACCCAAAACGCCAACCCCGCACCAAACGCGGCCTGCACAATGAAGATCAAGCGTTTGCGCACGCGCAGAATGCGCGAGGTCAGCGAATGGTCTAAATGCCGCAGTCGTTCGCGGGTGGAGACCCTGTTATTTGCCATAGGCGCCGAAAATACCTGCTAAAAAGCTTAGCCGAGAGCAGCTTAGCGGGCGGTGGTCTGGCCTGCGGAGCGCAGCACCTGGCAGGATTCAATGACGCGATCAGCCATGGAGCGCTCTGCCTTCTTCAGGTAAGAGCGTGGGTCGTAGACCTTCTTGTTACCGACTTCTCCATCAATCTTGAACACGCCGTCGTAGTTGCTAAACATGTGGCGCGCAACCGGATTGGTGAACGCATACTGCGTATCAGTGTCGATGTTCATTTTGATCACGCCATAGCGCAAGGATTCTTCGATTTTGGCGGCCTCGGAACCGGAACCGCCGTGGAAGACGTAATCGAAGGGCTGGGAACCGTCGGCAAGCCCCAGCTTCTGGGAAGCGACCTTCTGGCCTTCGGCCAATACCTCTGGGCGCAGCTTGACGTTGCCCGGCTTATAGACGCCATGGACGTTACCGAAAGTGGCGGCCAGCAGGTAGCGACCATTTTCGCCAGTGCCTAGCGCATCGACGGTTTTTTCAAAATCTTCTGGGGTGGTGTACAGGTTGGCACCTGCTTTGGCTTCCACGCCGTCTTCTTCACCGCCGACCACGCCGATTTCCACCTCGAGGATGATATTTGCTGCGCGCGACTGTGCCAGCAGCTCCTGGGCGATTTCCAGGTTCTCGTCGATAGGGATAGCCGATCCGTCCCACATATGGGACTGGAACAGTGGCTGCTCGCCGGCTTCTACGCGATCACGGGAGATCTTTAACAATGGGCGCACGAAGTCATCGAGACGTTCTTTCTGGCAGTGATCCGTGTGCAACGCAATATTCACGCCGTAGTGCGAAGCAGCCTCGTGCGCGAATGCGGCCAAGGCTTTTGCACCGGCAACTTTGTTTTTCACTGCTTGGCCAGAGCCGAATTCCGCACCACCCAGGGAGAACTGGATAATGCCGTCAGACTCGGCTTCTGCAAACCCCTGTAGTGCGGCGTTAATGG
Source organism: Corynebacterium sp. KPL1995 (assembly GCF_000477935.1). NCBI lineage: Bacteria > Bacillati > Actinomycetota > Actinomycetes > Mycobacteriales > Corynebacteriaceae > Corynebacterium > Corynebacterium sp. KPL1995. Next base: position 350,843 of record NZ_KI515715.1, read on the forward strand.
TTTCGGAAGAGGTGCAGTTGATCGCAGGAAAAGCGAATTGCTCCTTCTTCGCGCGGTCAAGCATCTCGTTATAAACCTCAGGGGTGGCGATAGGCATAAAACATCCTCCAACGTTGGATCTGCAGTCTCGAAGCCCAATTATGCCTGAGCGAACACTAACCTGCAGCCGGATCCCCTTCGGCCAGCGCAACCCGGGCCATCGCCTCCAGCGCCATCCACCCGGAAAGCTGCACCGACAAATCGCGCTCTGCAATACGCACAGCGCCCACTTTCTCCCGGATCGACATCGGGCCCAGGCCAAAATTATGTGGCAGTAGCGCATCGCTGGTCCAGTCCGTAGCAAACACGGGCAGTCCGTCAACTTCCAAGCGGTGGGTCCACACCGACTCCGCCGACGCCCGCACCAACCGAGTAGCAAGCTTGCGCGTCGCGCGGTTCGCTGGCGAATCATCAGGCAAACGCACCGCGACGTCGGCAAGATAACGCAGCAAAATCCCCTTGAACAAGCCGCCATCGCCGTCGCCGGTATCCCAGTCGATCACTCCCGCTGGGGTGGCCATGTGCTGCGCAATCGCGTGCACCAAGCCACGGATCCGGCTGATATATGGCATGGCTTCGTCGGCACGCTCAGCCTCATGCACCGACTGAATATCTTCCAGGCTGTGGATGCCGTGTTCTTTGCGCAACTGCAACGCAATTTCCAGGCTGGCACCAAGCATCACCCCCTGGCAGTACGGGTGAATATCACGCACGACCTCCGGTCCGTTCATGCGCATACGCATCCCGTCCATGATCAGCCCATCATCATTGTGCAGGTTATCGAAAACCCAGTCGACGATATGAATGGCTTCCTGCCAGTACCCGGTGCGCGCCAACATAATTGCCACCGGACCATTAGTGGGCACGTTATAAAACGTCGATCGGTTATCGCGCCAGGGCGCGACCCCCAGGGACTCATCCAACCCGGCACGCAGATTGGAACGCAATGCGTGCAACTGTGGCGGGGTACCCAGCTTTTCCGCGTTCTCTATGCGCCCGAAAGCTAGTGCCAACCAAGCTTTGTCATCGTAGTATTTGTTGCGTTCCAACCCGCGCAGCTGCCGGAGTTTGATGCCACGCATGGTATTAGCAATGCGGGCGCTGCGGGTTTTCGTGGGTTGCCGCAGCGCAGCATCAACCTGGCAATCCAGGTAGTGCGCCTGCCACCAATAGTGCCAATGAATAAACAGGCGCTCTTTAAAAAGCGCCGGCCAGCTCACCCGGGCGAGATTGGTGCGTGGCAGCGACCATAGTGGGCCAGCATGTCGATCGTTGATGGCGGTCTCTGCGAGATCCGCCCGGTGGGACCATTTTTCTTGCACTATTATTCCATCACTCACAGAGCTATAAACCGGAGAAATCAATCATTTGTAGCATACATCACGGTTCTCTGGTGAGGGATAAGTGACAAATTATTGATGCAGCCAGCACCCCTACCAAGCTTGGTGCAGATCCGCATGCTGCCGCACCCACGCATGCATTGCGATGCCTGCGGCCACCCCTGCGTTAATTGAGCGCGTCGAACCAAACTGCGCAATCGAACACGTCATCACCGACGCCTGGCTCGTCTCCGCGCTCACCCCAGGGCCTTCCTGGCCGAATACCAGCAAGCAACGCCGCGGTAATTCGGCGGTTTCCAATGGCACGCACCCGGGAGTGTTGTCAATAGCCACGACGGTCAGATCGTTCTCCGCCGCCCAGGCCACTAGCCCATCAACATCGCTGTGGTGCTGTAGGTGTTGGTAGCGGTCCGTAACCATGGCGCCACGACGATTCCAACGACGCCTACCGACAATATGTACTGTATCTACAGCAAAAGCATTCGCAGTGCGCACCACCGTGCCGATATTCGCATCGTTTTCAAAGTTCTCGATCGCGATATGCAGCTCATGCCGACGGGTATCAATGTCCTCGATGAGCGCCTCACGCTTCCAATAGCGATAAGCATCGACGACGTTCCGGCGGTCGCCTTCAGCAAGCAACTCCGGATCCAAGCGTGGATCATCCGGCAACGGGCCTTCCCACGGGCCCACACCATGCCGACCTTCAGCCCATTCCGTTGGGCCTTTGTCCTCCGGTGCGGTGGCGCGTTCCGGCTTAGTCACTGGATCATTTTCGGCTGCGCTTTCGCCCATTACAGCCCCAGGTCATCCAAGCCCAACAGGCTGCGATATTCCAGCCCCTCGGCACGGATGGCATCAGCAGCACCGGTAGCGCGGTCCACCACAGTGGCCACACCAACAACTTCCGCTCCGGCCGCACGCAAGGCAGCGACGGCAGTCAGCGGGGAGTTACCAGTAGTGGTGGTATCTTCCACAACTAGCACTTTTTGCCCTTCCACATTCACGCCTTCGATGCGGCGCTGCATGCCGTGCTTTTTAGCTTCTTTGCGCACCACAAAAGAATCGATCGGGCGGCCGTCGGCATGCATGATCGAGGTGGCCACCGGGTCCGCACCCAAAGTCAGACCACCGGCGGCAACGTAGTCCCAGTCCGCGGTTTTTTCCCGCAGCAACGAGCCAATCAGGCGGGAGGCCTCATGGTGCAGCGTCGCGCGACGCAAATCCACGTAGTAATCCGCTTCTTTACCGGACGATAAAGTCACACGACCGTGGACCACGGCAAGTTCGCGGACAAGTTCAGCGAGGCGGGAAAGATCAGTACTGGATGGGGTGCTTTGCTGCTCAGTCATAGCTACCACTGTAGTCCTCACTCGTCGTCAAAAATAGATGGCCCGGCAGACAAGTCGCGTTTAACGTGCGGGCGCTTCCGGTGTCCGCCCTCTTGTGACTTATCGACGCCATCGGCAATCGCATCCACTTCATCTACCCCAAGGGCGTAGGGTTCCAGGTACCCACGGGCCTCGGCTTTGCTGCGGGTCGGTAATTCGACGGGCTCGCTTGGTCGTTGGATTGGCGGATGATCCTGCGGGTCGGGAACGACGTGCAGCAACTGGTTGTTCTCAAAGGCCGGGGGCTGTTTCGGCCCCATCATCCGGGTGGGGTCCGCCCCTTCGAATTTTAAAATTTGGTTCGCCATGGAACGCGGTGGTAGCACGCGGGCGACGTCGGCAAGCAGGCCGAGCGGCGCCAGCATTTCATCCCAATCTGAAGCATGCGAGCCTTTATCGGTTTGCGCCAGCACCCAATCCGATTCCATCCACACCGCGGTGACGATTTCCGGCAGGCTATCACAGGCAGTGACCACGCGCGCATCAATCATGCGGCTAGCAACGGCGGCATCAGTGGCATAGACCGTGAAATCCGCGATGTGTCCGACTTCCAGCAAATCATCGAAAACCGCTTCCCCGGTTGTACGGTCATTGCGCTGATCACGGTCCACACGGCGAAAATCCACCACGATTTCCGTGGCGGCTCCGGTGCGCATAGCCATAACATTGACGCCGCCGAGATCCATCAGCACCATCTCATGCCCATAAGCCGAACCCTGCACGATATCTTTCGGTGCTGCCCCACCAGCTGCAGCGCCGCGGGTCCATTCGTCGACGAGATATTCGTCGTGCTTGCTAAAAGTGAACCCATTCTTTTCCGCCCACTGACGACGCTCCCTGCGCAACGCCCCTGGGATGATGGAATCGCGGCGTGGTCCTGCAGGCTTGGCGACGGGGGCGACAGGGGTCGGCTGCTCAGCTGCATCGTCACGTTCTTCGAAATGATCTGCACCGTTGACACCATCTGCATGAACAGCAGCTGCATCGCTTAGATCGTTGGCATCACTAGCATCACTGGCATCACTGCGGTTTTCTTCAGCAGAAAGCAGCTCATTGGATGCTAAACCTGGCTCCGGTTTCGGTGCTGTTTCGGTTACTTCGGTTGCTTCTAGGGCCTCTGCTGATTCTGGGTTCTCTGAGGCCTCTGTTGGCTCTGGCTGCCGCTCAGATACCAGCGCCGAATCGGTTTCAGCATCATTCTCTAAGTCCGACTCAACATGTGGCTCAGCATCCAGCTCAGAACGTGGCTCAACAAGTGGCTCAGCACCTGCCGCAGCATCCAGCTCAGAACCTTCCTCAGTATCTAGTTCAGCGTTATTTACCCCAGCGTTCGCCTCCGCTATCGGGTCAGCGGCGGATTCTGCAGCGGATTCCTCATCCTGCTGTGGCAAATCCTGCTCTACCAAATCCTGCTGTGGCAATTGTTCCGCGGTGGCCAGTTCTCCATCATCCAGCACCCGACCCCGGCGTAGCGCATCACCATAAGTGGCTTGCGCTGACCATTCAGTATCGGTGGCAACAGATTCTTCGGCGTCTGGGATGTCGACGCTAGGGATGCTGGCGCCCGGGACGTTGGCACTAGCGATGTCGGTACTCGGAGCGTCGGCAAGCTCCGCGCTCGCACCAGTTTGCTCTGGCTGACCAGGCGATTCCACAGCAGCTGGCGGCTGCTCAGTCTGCTGGGCGCGGCGCTGCTTCGAATCCAGGTACCACAAAAATATGGCGGCGGCACCGGCGATGACGGCCAGAGTCAGTAGAACATACGGCATGCAGTCAGTTTAACGCGAAGTCTCCACAGGATTGGCAGCATTCGCCGACCACTGCGACCAACCGCCCACATAATGCGAGGCTCCAGTAATACCGGCATGCTCCGCCAAGGCCAGGGCCAGGCCAGAATGGTTGCCTGAACCGGAATAAAACACCGTGCCTTCTCCCCTAGTCACACCAGCTTGGGCGAAGACTTCGCGGATTTCTTCTTGTGACTTGGCCAAGCGATTCGGAGTCAACAAATCCCGCATAGAAGCGTTCACCGCACCGGGAATATGTCCGGCTTTCAAGTCCAAATTTTCTTGGCGCCCCGAATAACGCCAGAAGGAGCGAGTATCAACCAGTGTGCCGTCAAAATTACGTACCTCGTCGATAGTGGCTGCGGGCATAGAGCCGGGCCGAATAGTCAGCGCGGAACCCATAGCGATATTGCCCGGGCCGCACATCGTATCGAAGCCTGCGCGGTGCCACTGCGCCAAGCCGCCATCCAAGATGGAGACGTTTTTAATTCCTGCCCAGCGCAGCACCCACCAGGCACGACCGGCAAAAAATCCCTGACCATCGTCATAAACTACGACTGGGCGGTCTTCCCGCAAGCCCCAGCGGTTGACGTTGGCTTGCAGCCGCGCCGGATCTGGTAACGGGTTGCGCCCAGCTTTAGACCCAGGAAGCCCAGCCAGCGTAATTGCTGGATTAACGTGCTGGGCTGTGGGGATATGCCCGGCGCGAAACTGGCGGAAGCTATTCCCCTGCCCGGGTACCCAAGTAGTGGCAAGCAGGGTGAGTTTGTCTCCGCGGTGGATTTTTTCGTGTAATTCTTCGGCACTGACCAGGACGCTCATAGTTACCCAGTTTAAGGGTAAAAGCGTCCCGGCGTGTGCTAGCAGACACAATGCCTGCTAACTGGAGATCTCCAGCTCCTCGCCGCCGTCGGCAAGCGAAACCTGCACGGCATCGCCTTCCACAACTTCACCGGCCAGCACCAGCCGCGCCAGCTTGTCTCCGATGGCCTGTTGGATCAACCGGCGCAGCGGACGCGCACCGTAGGCGGGATCGTAACCGCGCTCAGCCAACCAGGCCTTCGCCGCCGTATCCACGCTCAGGCTCAGGCGTTTGCCAGCCAGGCGTTCGCGCAGCGTATCCAGCTGAATATCCACAATGCCTTCCAGCAATTCGCTGGATAGCGGCTCGAAGGTCACCACATCATCCAGGCGGTTAATGAACTCCGGCTTGAAGGCGGCCTTCACCGCATCCATGATCTGCTCGCGGTTGCCACCGGCACCCAAGTTCGAGGTCAGGATGATCACCGTGTTGCGGAAGTCCACGGTCCTACCCTGTCCGTCGGTCAGCCGACCTTCGTCGAGCACCTGCAGCAGCACATCGAAGACATCCGCGTGTGCTTTTTCCACCTCGTCGAAAAGCACCAGCGTGTACGGGCGACGACGCACCGCTTCGGTCAACTGTCCGCCAGCATCGTGGCCGACGTATCCCGGAGGCGCACCGACCAGCCGCGAGACCGAGTGCTTCTCACCGTATTCCGACATATCGATGCGCACCATGGCCGATTCGTCATCGAACATGAACTCCGCCAGCGCTTTCGCTAGCTCGGTCTTGCCGACGCCCGTGGGCCCCAGGAATAGGAAGGAGCCGGTCGGCCGGTTCGGGTCGGCGATGCCCGCGCGGGAACGACGCACCGCATCCGAGACCGCCACCACCGCGTCTTTCTGTCCGACGACGCGGCGAGCCAGGATATTCTCCATATCCAGCAGCTTTTCCGTCTCACCCTGCAGCATCTTGCCAGCCGGGATGCCGGTCCAGGCAGAAACTACCTCGGCGATAGTGTCCGGGGTGACTTCCTCGCTGAGCATGGTGTTGCTGCGCGCCTGCTCCGCGGCTTTCTCCTCGGCCACGGCGATTTCGCGTTCCAGTTCGTTGATGCGGCCGTAGCGCAGCGTGGAGACTTTCTCGTAATCACCTTCACGCTCGGCGATTTCTGCTTGTCGACGCAGGTCGTCGAGTTCTTCCTTCAGTGCCTGGACATCATCGATGGCCTTTTTCTCGTTCGCCCAGCGGGCTTTCAGCTCACCGAGCGATTCGCGCTGATCGGCCAGCTCTTGTTGCAGACGCACCAACCGCTCCTTGGAAGCAGCGTCGGATTCTTTCTTCAGCGCCAGTTCTTCGATCTCCATGCGGCGAACGACGCGCTCGAGTTCATCAATTTCCTGCGGAGAGGAATCGATCTCCATGCGCAACCGGGAGCCGGCTTCGTCGACAAGGTCAATGGCCTTATCCGGCAGGAAGCGGTTGGTGATGTACCGGTTGGACAGCTCGGCGGCCTGCACCAGCGCAGAATCCTGGATGCGCACGCCGTGGTGAACTTCGTAGCGCTCCTTCAGGCCACGCAAGATACCGATGGTGTCTTCCACCGAAGGCTCACCAACGTAGGTCTGCTGGAAGCGGCGCTCGAGCGCGGCATCCTTTTCGATGTACTTGCGGTATTCATCCAGCGTGGTCGCACCAACCAGGCGCAGCTCACCGCGGGCGAGCATCGGTTTGATCATATTTCCGGCATCCATCGAGCCTTCGCCGGTACCGCCAGCACCAACCAGGGTGTGCAGCTCGTCAATGAACGTGATGATCTCGCCATCGGAAGATTTGATTTCTTCCAACACGGCTTTTAGCCGCTCTTCGAATTCACCGCGGTATTTCGCACCCGCAACCATCGAGCCGAGATCCAGCGAGACCAGGCGCTTACCCTTGAGCGATTCTGGCACGTCACCACCGACAATGCGGCGGGCGAGGCCTTCCACGATGGAAGTCTTGCCAACGCCCGGCTCACCGATGAGCACCGGGTTGTTCTTCGTGCGGCGGGATAGCACCTGCACGACGCGGCGGATTTCCGAATCGCGCCCGATGACGGGGTCAATCTTGCCTTCGCGGGCCTGCGCGGTCAGATCCGTGGAGTATTTCTCCAGTGCTTGGAAAGAATCCTCCGGGTTTTCCGTGGTCACTTTCGCGGCTCCGCGCACGACTGGGAATGCGCCTTTAATGGCGTCGTAGGTGGCGCCACGGGAAGTTAGCAGCTGCGCGGCATCAGTTTTCGAGGCCGCGATGGCTGCTAACAGCACTTCGGTGGAGACGTATTCGTCGCCAAGCTCACCGGCCAGCTCTTGGGCTTTGGTAAGAACGTTCAGCCCATCGCGGTTGAAGTTCGGCTTAGCCACGCCGGCGCCTTCGGCCTTGGGGTAGCCCTCTACTAATTCGGTGGCTTCTTTGCGCACCGTATCCGGGTCTACTCCGGTGGCCTTCAATACCGGGGTGGCGATGCCTTCTTCTTGGCTGAGGATCGCCTGCAGCAGGTGTGCTGGGCGAATGTCCGGGTTGCCTGCCGCCGAGGCGGTTTGCAGCGCGGATTGTAGGGCTTCTTGGGTTTTTGTCGTGGGGTTAAAAGAACTCATGGTGTGTCATATCCTCCCTGTTCTTCCCTGTTTTCGTCACCGTTATTGTGACACCGTTTCAGGGGCTTCAATGGATACAACACACCATGAATTGAGTCTATTCCACTCAAGTTAGGATTTTGTGGAATTTTTTGTCAGAAACTTGAGTGATAGACACTCAATCCTAGACCTTGCCCTGCATCGCAGGATCCGGCCCGTTGCCGTTGACATCGACCACGCCCTTGGCCATGATCGCGCCACGCACCGGCATCCAGCCACCAAACTTGGCGGTCAGATACACGGCGATAGCAATCGCCAGCGCCAACCAACCCAGTCCAGCAGTCATTCCGTAAATCACCGCCAGCGGAGCCAGCACCGTCATACCAATCTCAAACGGACCGAAGCCCACATAAGCCACGCCGTATTCGGATAGGGTGCCGGACTTCAGCTTCGGATCGACGATCTTCAGGATCGCGATACCCGTTGCCACCGTCGCGGTTGCCCAGCCCCAACCGAAGATGCCGCGCTCCAGCCATGCAGCACCGAAGAATTCCGACGGGAACCACAGCAAGAAGAAGGTACAGAACACCGTACCCAGAACGAACAGCAGCAGCAGCGCTTGCCAGTAAGAAGCCACGGCAGCAGGAACAATTGCGGCAATACCGAAGGCAATCAGGTAGTCCGTCGATGCACCAGACACCGAAGACACGGTGTCTTTGTCCAAGTATTCTCCAGCACCAATACCGCTCATGATCGCACGGAAAATCAGGCCCACCACCAGGGACATCGCGAACAATGGGATGGAGACGTTCTCCCACAGGCCCTTGATACCGGCGTTGATGCCGTAGGCGGTCAGCACCGTCAACATGATAAAGCCCAGGTGCAGTGCGAGTGGTTCGATCGCCGATGGGTTGGTGGAAGCGCGACCAATCGATGGGCGCTCGCTGAGGTTTTTGATGTAGCCGCGACGCAGTTCTTCAGGTAGCTCACCAGGAAGCTGGGAGACTTTATTCCGACGGATACCCCAGTTACCAGCGATCACACCACCGATAATCGCGGCCAAGGTGCCCACGGTGGCGGAGGTAAAGCCCAGCGACGAAGCCTCGACCGCACCCACACCTTCCAGCGCGCCACCGACGGCCGCTGCGGTACCGAATCCACCGGTGAAACCGACCGGCAGCATCATGCCAAACCAGTCCGGAGTATCAAACACCGGCGCGAACAGGTATACGCCCAGCACAACGAACAGGCCCCATTGTGCGGTGAACATGAAGGTGGAATAGGCCCACATATTGCGCGCACCCTTGCGCACGGAGCCACCTAGTTCCATGGAATAAGCCATGGACGCGAACACCACGGCGATCAAGATTGAGGTATAGCTGCCCAGGTTTTCGGAAAACCCGACGATATTTAAAACGTTGGGCCCCAGCAACAAGCCCAGCAGACCAGCGGTGACTGGTGCGGGCAACAGCAGGTCCTGGAAGAAGAATTTGATGCGGTGGCGCAATACGTTACCGATAATCATCAGCAACGAGATAAAGCCAACGTCGAGCATGAGATCGTAAGCGGAAAAGCCTTCCATGAAACACCTGCCTTTACAGAGTGAGGGTGAACGAGATCCTGCGACACTTGCCTGCCCGGCAAGACAACATGTGATCTATACGAAGCCGAGCCTGATACGGCGATCAAAACACAGCACGAGGACGAGATGATCATAGTACCCATGCCGTAATTGTGCTACCCACCGCTATCCGCTACTCGCTCAGCGCTGACCAACCATCACTGCACAACCACCACAGTCCAGCCGGCCCACCCAGACCAGCACCGCACAGCCTGCCCAGCCTGGTCCGCGCGATATTGTGGAGGACATGACTATCCGGGATCTCGCCAGCCTCGCCACGCACCTGCGCGCCCACCCTGCGACGTTCCGGGATGCGGTGCACCGCCATTTTTTCGCAGCACTTCCCGACGCCCGCCAGTCTTTCCCCATGGATGCTGCCCAGGCACACCGCGGGCTCGCTGAGTCATTCGCTGCGGCCTTCGATGCCCCGGACCTCGATGAATACTTCGCTGACCTGGGGCGCTCGCATCGTCGGCACGGTTTCCCGCCGGATACCTACCCTATTTTCGCCACTGCCACCCGCCAGGCTTTAGCAGAGATTGATCTTGCCGACGACGTGTTACAGCAGGCCGGTGCGCTTGTCGACGACATCGTCGCGTTCATGTCCACTGCCGCGCATGAGGCCGATGTAGCCGGGATCCCACCTGCACACATGGGGCAGGTGGTCGATGTGGAGCGCGTTGATGCCCATACCCGCATCGTGCGTCTGGAATGCGGGCTGCCGGTCGATTATGAGCCCGGCCAGTATTTTTCTGTGGCGACCACATTGATGCCGGGTGTGTGGCGCACTTTGGCCGCTGCCCGCCCCGCTGATGGCTGCGGCACGTTGGAATTTCACGTGCGCGATGTCTCACAGCTTCCTGGCGCGTCGGGATATTCGCGGCGGTTTATGATGACGCGCCCCGGAGATCAGTGGACGCTGGGTAACCCGGCCGGCCAGCTGGAGCTGGATCCGCAGCGCGAAAGCCTCATCATTGCTTTTGGCACCGCGGTGGCTACCCTGCGCTGTTTATTATTCGCTGCTTTTGATGCCCACGGCGAGGAGCATGCCCCTGTGCAGGCGCTGGTGATTAATGATTTCCCCGGCCAGCATTATGAGCTGGCTACGCTTAACAGCCTGGATAACCTCACCCCGTGGTTGGATGTGCACGCGTTTGCCCGCCATGATTCTGACCCGCATTGGTTGAAGCCACAACGGGCCCGGCATCGCGAGCTGCAACGAGCGCTTGCCGACGGCCAGGTGCTTGCCGACGGCAACGACGACAACGGCAAGGACCCTGATTCATCTGCGAGCTTATCGGTGGAAGAAAACCCTGAAGAGACCATCGCTCACTACCGCGATTGGTCCGACCACGACGTGTTTGTCTTGGGCCCAGAAACTGAAGTCAACGGCATGCTGGAAGCATTCGCGGCAGCCGGATTAGACCCGGATACCCTGCAGACCCAGAGCTGGGGTCGCACGGGTGTGGATACCGCACCGACGGCGAAAAGCGAAACCCACCAGAGCTGATCCACCGAATTCAGTGACGCAGAAATACGGCTATAGCTGACTATCGCTTTTTATAGTCGGCTATAGCTCACGCGTGCCGCGCAGCACCGGTAATGCTTTCCGGGCTTTCGCTATTTCGCCAGCAATATCGTCGAGCTCCACATACAGGATCTCGTCGTCGTAACCAGCTTCGGCTAATAACTCGCCAGTAGGACTCAGCACCCGCGAATGCCCTAGCCCGGTCGGGCCGGATTTTTCCCCACCCTTATCTGCACCACCGGGGCGGGCTTGACCAGCCGCCAGGAGATACACCGTGGCATCGAGTGCCCGGGCGCTCGTCAACACCCGCCATTGCTCCAGCTTGCCTGGGCCGTCCGCCCAGCTAGTAGGCAGCACAACAAGCTCGGCGCCATCATCGGCCATCTTTTTAAATTGCTCTGGGAACCGCACATCGTAGCAGGTCGCTACGCCAACTTTGTGTCCCGCAACATCAACCACCACGGTGGTATCCCCCGGGTGCACGGTATCGGATTCGCGGTAGGCGAAAGCATCGAAGGTGTGGATCTTGTCATAAAACTCGCTGCTTCCGCCGCCTGTAACGAGGGCGGAGTTGTATACGCGGTTGATGGTTTTCCCGTCGACCTCCACCGTATCGGCGGGGCGGAACATGCCGACGACGGCTGTCACGCCGAGTTCGTCGGCAAGCGTGGTGATTTCTTCCGTGAAATACTCGGCATATTCCTGGGCGTTGCCGTCCAGGCGCCCGGAGTCGAAGGCTTGAAACGTCGCTTCTGGCAGCACAATCAGCTGCGCATCGTGGTCTGCGGCCTCGGTAATTTTATCTTTGGCCAGTGCCAGGTTCGCTTCCACGTCGGGTCCAGAGGTCAGCTGTACTAGTGCGATCTTCATGATGCCAGTCTAATCGCGCGCCACCGCGCTGTGTTGTGGATAACTCTTTTTATCCACAGGCATTGCTCGCACCGGCTGGCCACTATGCGCTATCCCGCGCAGACTCGCACCCATGAACTTTCTGCGATTCACCGATTCTGCTCTTGACCTACTCGCCACGCACGCCCGGCATCGATTCGCCCCGCGTATCGCAGATGCGACTGGCATCGGTTCCACCAGCGCGGCACACCCCACCAGCACTGCGGCTTCCACCCCAACCCTGGCTGCGCTGCGTCATGCGGAAGGCAGCTGGTATGACACCGCCGTCGACATTGATGACCAGCTCCAGGCCCACCTCACAGAGATGCGCGGAACCTTCTGCGCACTCGCGGAAGACGACGAGGCCATGGCGTATCACCTCAGCCACACGCTTTCGGCATCGAAAGGAAACTGATCATGGCTCTAAACACCGCACAGCCCAGCACCGCACAATCCAGCGCTGCGCAGCCCAGCGGCACCACTACCGCGCAAGAAATGTTCGCTGCCGCCACCAGAATCCGCTCCCGTGCCAGCACCCTCGAGCACGACCAACAGCAACTCTCCGGTGAAATCACCAGTATGTTGGGCTTAGAATTCGACGGCGATGCAGCCAGAGCTGGTATTGATCGTGCCCGTGAGATCATCGACACCATCACCACGGCAACGCGCAATATGCGCACCATCGCCGGGATCGTTGAAACCTTCGCCGGGCACATGGAATGGGCCGAGCGCCTGGAACGCATCGCGACCGCAACCATGAATGCGGTTCCTGCAGGCCCGGCGATATCACAGGTGCTGCGGGCCATCCAGCTCATCGGCAAAAGCATCGACGCCGCATGTGCCTTATCTATTGAGGCCGCTTGTTTCGGCTCGCAGCACCTGCCGCACCGTTTGGGAGATTTTTTGCCCTCCGCACTTGGCGGTTCCCGACCTGACGGTGCCGTCGACCTGGACATTGATGATATTCACACCATCCAAGCCTGCCGTGCGCCCGATCCACTCTTAGCGCAAACCGTAGATCACCCCGATCTGCGCTTGTTGGAAGTATCCGATAAGCACTGGGCAGGCATGGTCGGCCCGCCACCGGAGGAGACCGATAACCTGGTGGTATTCGTTCCCGGCGTGGGCTCGGACGGCAATGAAAGCATCGGCGGCCAAATCGAGCGCGCCCGCACCCAGGCAGCAGCGATGGGCGGCACGGGTATGATCTACGGCTACGATGCCCCAGATCAACTACTCAGCGGTACGTCTACAGGCGCAGCAAAAACCGCGGGGCCGCAGCTGCGGGAGTTTCTTGCCGACGTCGACCAGCGCTACCCCAACCACCACGTCACGGTCGTCGGCTATTCCTATGGATCGGTGGTGGTCGGCAACGCGGCTGGTGGCCCAGCACCGATGCGTGCCGACGACGTGTTATTCGTTGGTTCGCCTGGCACGGGTCTGGCCAGCACAGAAGAAATGAACCTGCGGGGTGATAATCCGCAGGTTCATGCTGCCCGGCGCGCACTAGATCCGGTCAGCGGGATGGCTTATTCCAATGGCGGGTTATTTGGGGTAAACCCAGCCGCACCCACCTTTGGTGCCCAGCCCTGGCCGGGGAACGGGATGCGCGATCACAGCGGGTTTTTCAATGATGAAGCCTACCTCGACGGTTTTGCAGAACTCGCGCGCCGCCGGGGCCTGGCAGGCCCAGAGTGACCAGTTTTAGAACAGACCGACGGGGTTTTCGGCATAAGAGACCAGCACATTCTTGGTTTCTTGGTAGTGTCCGAGCATCATCAGGTGGTTTTCCCGGCCCAAACCAGACTGCTTATAGCCGCCGAATGCCGAGTGCGCTGGGTAGTTGTGATATTGGTTCACCCATACACGACCGGCTTGGATATCACGTCCGGCACGGTAAGCGATATTGCCGTTGCGCGTCCACACACCACTGCCCAGACCGAAGTCAGTGTCGTTGGAGATCCTGATGGCCTCGTCGTAGTCCTTGAATGTGGCCACGGACAGCACCGGCCCGAAGATTTCTTCGCGGAAAATCTTCATATCGTTGGTGCCTTTGAACACGGTTGGTTCGATATAGAAGCCGCCGCCGATGACCTCGTTGACGTTGCCACCGATCAGGGTTTCTGCGCCTTCTTCTGGTCCGGACTTCAGGTAGGAGACAATCTTGTCCATCTGTTCCTGGGATGCCTGGGCGCCCATCATGGTCTCGGTATCCAACGGGTTACCGATCTTGATCTGCTTGACCCGCTCAAGTGCACGTTCCAGGAAAGCATCGGCAATATCTTCGTGGATCAATGCGCGCGATGGGCAGGTACACACCTCGCCCTGGTTCAGCGCGAACATGGTAAACCCTTCGAGGCATTTGTCCAGGAATTCGTCGTCTTTGTCCATGATGTCCGGGAAGAACACCGACGGCGATTTTCCGCCAAGCTCCAGGGTAACTGGGATGATTTTTTCTGCCGAAGCTTTGTTGATCATCTTGCCGACGGGTGTGGATCCCGTAAACGCGATCTTCGCGATGCGGTCCGACGACGTCAACGCCACACCGGCTTCGTCGCCGAGGCCGTTGACGATGTTGAGCACACCAGGTGGCAGCAGATCCGCGATCTTGTCCACCAAGTACAGGATAGAGACCGGGGTTTGTTCTGCTGGCTTCAATACGATGGCGTTACCGCTGGCCAGGGCCGGGGCCAGTTTCCAGGCTGCCATCAGGATCGGGAAGTTCCACGGAATGATCTGGCCGACGACGCCGAGTGGCTCGTGGAAGTGGTAGGCGACGGTGTCGTCGTCGATTTGTGAAAGGCGGCCTTCTTGGGTGCGGATAGCAGAGGCAAAGTAGCGGAAGTGGTCTACGGCCAGCGGGAGATCCGCCGCCAGGGTTTCGCGTACAGCCTTACCGTTTTCCCAGGTTTCTGCTACCGCGAGTTCTTCCAGGTTGTCCTCAATACGCTGGGCAATCTGTAGCAAAATATTGGAGCGCTCTGCCGCTGAGGTTTTCCCCCAAGCTGGCGCTGCCTTGTGCGCGGCATCCAATGCACGTTCGATGTCTGCTTTGGTACCGCGGCCGAATTCACAGAAAACTTTGCCGTTGACCGGTGAGATATTTTCCAGATATTGGCCTTCTGCGGGCGCTACCCATTCGCCACCGATGAAGTGGTCATAGCGTTTTTTGAAGTCGACGATGGAGCCTTCTTCGCCCGGGTTTGCGTACACGGTCATGAGGGTGACACCTTTCTTCCAGATGGTGCAGCCGTTGCAGCTAATGCGCGGTGTATTGCACATTTGCCCCGCACATTATGAATGCGGTCACAACGGCGTGCCGATGTACTACGACATCATAGCGTGATCTGGGGCACAAAGAAAGGTTTTGCAGAATAAAATATCCCCACAGAAACCAGAGGGTGGAAATTCACCAGGTTTCTGCGGGGTTATCAGGGGGCACGTTGGCTGGGCTAATTCCGGCGTCCACGCCCGCGGCGGGACGAGCGCGGTTCCCACATCACCACGGCAGAAGACCGCGGGACGTGCACCAACTCGCCTTTGCTTGCGTTCGCGGGAGCACGGTTTGCTGCGGAGGCAGCGCGCAGCTGTCCGCGCAATTCTTCCACTTCTGCCGCCAACGCGTCACGCTCTTCGGCGAGCGCATCACGTTGTTCGGTCAGTTCAATGATGGCTTTAATTCCGGCCAAGTTAACGCCATCATCTTGGGATAATTGCTGGATCTTGCGCAGCATCGCGATGTCACGCTGCGAATACCGGCGCCCACCACCACGGGTGCGCGCGGGTGAGACCAGCCCCATCCGGTCATACGTGCGCAGAGTTTGCGCGTGCATGCCGGATAATTCAGCAGCCACGGAGATAACGAAGACCTCGCGATATTCTTCACGGAATTCCTCGTGCGAATCGTTCGCCATGGTGTTGTCACCTCCTGTGGTCGCTTGTCGTTATTTATTCGGGTTCCCGGCCCAACCGGCGCGGGCATCGAAACCGGAATCTTTTTCTGCTTGTGCGTAGGTGCGCAAGCTGGATTTTGCAGCATCATCCAAATTCGTCGGCACCGTGACCTGTACTTTCACGTGCAAATCACCGTGTTTTCCCGAAGATTTCGGTATGCCGCGCCCACGAACCCGCAGGGTGCGGCCGTCAGCAGTACCTGCCGGGATTTTCACCCGAACCGGGGCATCCAGGGTCGGCACCGTGATCGTATCGCCGAGTGCTAGCTCCGCAAAGGACACTGGCACCGTGATCAGCAGGTCATCGCCTTCGCGGGAAAAGACCTTGTCTTCCCGCACGCTCACGGACACAAACAGGTCGCCGGATGGTTTGCCTTGCGGCCCAGCTTCGCCCTGGCCCGCCAAACGCACCTTTTGCCCGTCGACGACACCGGCCGGGATCCGCACGGTAATCGAACGGGTCCGGTTCACGGTTCCGCTTCCCGAGCAGGTCTCACAGGGGTCGGGGATCTTGGAACCAGTGCCGTCGCAGTTCGAGCACGGCTGGGAGAAGCCGAATGCTCCCCGGTTTTCACTGGTGTAACCGGTGCCGTTGCACTGTCCGCAGGTGGCTTGCTTACCGGATTTTGATCCGGAGCCGTGGCAGGTAGTGCACGGCGCGTTGCCCCGCAGCTCTAGCGGGATCGTCGTGCCTTTCGCAGCTTCTCGAAAGTCGAGCGTAATGGAGGTTTCGACGTCGGCGCCCCGCGTCGGCCGAGCTTGGTGCCCACCAGCACCGCCGCGGTTAAAGAGGCCGCCGAAGATGTCACCCAGACCGCCGTCTTCAAATGCTCCTCCAAATCCGCCAGCCCCGGGCGCCCCTCCCGAGAAGAAGCCGTCTTGGCTTTGCGACGAGCGGCGAAACCCGCCGGGAAAGCCGGCGCCTCCAAACCTGCCGCCCCCGGCACGCAGCATCGCTTTGAACTCGTCGTATTCCTTGCGCTTCTTCTCGTCGCCAAGCACGTCGTAGGCAGATGCTGCCGCCTTGAACTTAGCGAGTTTCTGCTCGTCGTCCGGGTTGGTATCTGGGTGGTTTTCCCGGGCAATTTTACGGTAGGCGCTACGGATTTCAGCTTTTGAGGCATCGGAGGAAACGCCTAGGTCCCCGTAATAATCCTTATCGGCCCATTCACTCTGGGACATGGTTCGTCCCCTCCTTCCTCATTGTTTACTGATTGTCGTCTGCCTGCGCGGACTCGTCCGCACTAGACTGTGCGCCTTCTGGATCAGCGATGATCACCATGGCGTTGCGCACTAGGCGGTCTCCCACCTTGTAGCCCTTACGCAGAACCGTGCCGACGACTTGTTCGCCACCGCTGGAGAGATCCTGCACAGCCTCGTGGATCTCCGGGTCAAAAGCCTCACCTGGTTCGCCGAAGGTCACCAGGTTCTGGCCCTTCAAGGTTTCGCGGAATTTAGATCCGAATTTCTCCAGTGGGGATCCTTTTTCCAGGTCACCGTGTTGCTTGGCCAGTTCCAGATCATCCAGGATTGGCAGCAGTGCGGACAGTACCGAAGCCTTCGCGGACTCAGAAACGCTCTGGCGCTCCCGGTCGCTGCGGCGGCGGTAGTTGGTATATTCCGCATTCAGCCGCTTGAGGTCATCAGTGCGTTCGTCCAACTCTCGCTGCAGTGCCTGTTCAGGAGTTTCGGCTTCTGCTGCTTCGTCTTCAGCAGTGCTGATTGGCTCTTCGACTTCATCAACCTCTGGTTCCACAGCGACGTCATCGGCCAGACCTTCCGCACCGGCTCCGCCGGATGGCTGCCCAGTTTCTTGCTGGGTTGCCTCGGCGGCATCCGCGGCGGCTTCTGCCTGTGCGGCAGAGGTAGCCTCCGGGTCGGTCGCGTCCGGGGAACCGGGGTTATCCGGCATCTCGTCCCGGTTGCTCATTTACTTGTCACCCTTTGCGTTCTCGTCGGAGTTGTCGGCATCGTCCTCGTCGACAACTTCAGCATCGACGACGTCGTCATTGCCGCCAGCCTGGCCGGCTTCACCATCAGCCTGTGCCTGTGCGGCCTCGGCCTCGTACATAGCCTGGCCCATAGCCTGCGATTCGGTGGACAGCTTCTCGACGGCGGACTTGATGGCCTCGATATCGTCGCCCTTCAGTGCCTCGTCGACGGCATCAGCGGCTTCGGTGACCTTGTTCTTGGTCTCTTCATCGATCTTCTCGCCGTTCTCGTCCAGGAACTTGCGGGTCTGGTAAGCAGTGTTTTCCGCGTTGTTGCGGGTCTCCTGCTCTTCACGACGCTTCTTGTCTTCCTCAGCGTGTGCCTCGGCGTCTTTCACCATCCGATCGATCTCTTCATCGGACAAGCCGGAGCCTTCCTGGATCTTGATGGTGTTTTCCTTGCCGGTGCCCTTGTCCTTCGCGGAAACGGACACGATACCGTTGGCGTCGATGTCGAAGGTGACCTCAACCTGTGGGACACCGCGTGGTGCTGGTGCGATGCCGCCGAGTTCGAAGGATCCCAGCAGCTTGTTGTGCTGCGCCATTTCGCGCTCGCCCTGGAAGACCTGGATCTGTACTGAAGGCTGGTTGTCTTCCGCGGTGGTGAAGGTCTCGGACTTCTTGGTTGGGATGGTGGTGTTGCGCTCGATGAGCTTGGTCATCACACCGCCCTTGGTTTCGATACCCAGCGACAGTGGGGTGACGTCCAGTAGCAGAACGTCCTTGACGTCACCGCGCAGGACACCTGCCTGCAGGGCAGCACCGGAAGCAACGACCTCATCCGGGTTGACGCCCTTGTTTGGCTCCTTACCGGTCATTTCCTTAACCAGTTCAGCGACCGCTGGCATACGGGTGGAGCCACCAACCAAAACGACGTGGTTGATGTCGCCGATACCCAAGTCTGCATCCTTGATGACCTGGTTGAATGGCTTCTTGGTGCGGTCCAGCAGATCCTGGGTGATCTTCTGGAACTCGGTGCGGGTCAGGGTCTCGTCCAAGAACAATGGGTTCTTGTCACCGTCGACGGTGATGTATGGCAGGTTGATCGATGCCTGCTGCGCCGAGGACAACTCGATCTTGGCTTTTTCAGCAGCCTCACGCAGACGCTGCAGGGCCATCTTGTCCTTGGTCAGGTCAATACCGTTGGACTGCTTGAACTTCTCTGCCAACCAGTCGACGATGCGCTGGTCCCAGTCGTCGCCACCCAGGCTGTTGTCACCAGCGGTAGCAACTACCTCAACGACGCCGTCGCCGATTTCCAGCAGGGAGACGTCGAAGGTGCCGCCACCTAGGTCGAATACC
This sequence comes from Corynebacterium sp. KPL1995, assembly GCF_000477935.1. NCBI lineage: Bacteria > Bacillati > Actinomycetota > Actinomycetes > Mycobacteriales > Corynebacteriaceae > Corynebacterium > Corynebacterium sp. KPL1995. Next base: position 370,100 of record NZ_KI515715.1, read on the forward strand.
AGGATGGTCTGCTCTTCCTTGCCTTTTTCCAGGCCATAAGCCAGTGCAGCGGCAGTAGGCTCGTTGACGATACGCAAGACATTCAGGCCTGCGATCTGGCCGGCTTCTTTGGTGGCCTGACGCTGTGCGTCCTCGAAGTAAGCAGGAACAGTAATAACAGCGTCGGTGACGTCTTCACCCAAGTAGGATTCCGCATCCCGCTTCAGCTTCATCAGGGTGCGAGCCGAGATTTCCTGTGGGGTGTACTTCTTGTCGTCGATTTCGGTAGTCCAGTCAGTACCAATGTGGCGCTTGACCGAACGGATGGTGCGATCAACGTTGGTAACCGCCTGGTTCTTAGCGGACTGACCAACCAGGATCTCGCCGTTCTTTGCGAAAGCGACGATCGATGGGGTAGTGCGAGCACCTTCCGAGTTCGCGATAACCTTCGCTTCTCCGCCTTCCAAGACGGAAACAACGGAGTTCGTGGTTCCGAGGTCAATACCTACTGCGCGTCCCATTACTGAATTCTCCTTAGTGCGAATTGTGCGTTCGAATTACTTGAAATTACTGAACTTGATTGCCAGTGACTCAACTACAAGCGAGACTGTAGCAGACGGTTTTTCGTCATGCCAACTTTCTTGCGTCAACCTCACTCATATTTCATGACTAACCACACTCAAGGTTTATTCCCGTCAGGAGAAAAGTCGCTAAAACCTGCACCACAAGGACGCAAAAACCGCGCCGAAACCCAGGAAAAAGGGTGAAAAATCACACGTTTCTAAAATTCCCATCACAGTCAGAAGTGTGAGTAGAGTAGCCGATAGGTGGCATATCTAAATGCCATATTTTCTGAGCATTAACGCTTCTCAAATACGCACGAGCGCCCGAAGTCAGCCTGATTTCTTGGCGCTTCTGGGGCCGATTGAGACTCAACACCTGAGAAGGATAAATAATGACAGCTAACAAGACTGCTTATACTCCCCCACAAGACAGCCAAGACGTCGAGGCTTGCGTCGACGCTGCAGTAGAGCGCGCGCATGAGTGGCTGAAGGTCACCAAGGGCGAATCCTCGCGTTCCACTGAGCAGCTCGCAGACATGGTGCGTGACCCGGATGGTGTCAGCTTCACCATGGACTTCGTCGACCGCGTCATGCGCCCAGAAGACAATAAGGTAGCCGCAGAAGCACTGGCTGAGCTGGCAGAATCCCCAGAATTCCTGAGCAAGATCGATGCCCTCATGGTCGGCGCCGGCGGCTTTTTCGGCCCAATCCTGCCTAACCTGGTTATGCCGGTCGCTCGTCGCCGCATGCGCCAGATGGTCGGCCACCTGGTGTTGGATGCAGAGTCCGACGCCCTGAACAAGATGCTGGACGACGCAGCTGAGCGCGGCCAGGATCTGAACCTGAACCTGCTGGGCGAAGCCGTACTGGGTGAAGAAGAAGCCAAGTCCCGCTTTGACCGCACCATGGAATTGGTACGCAACCCACGCGTTACCTACGTTTCGGTCAAGGCTTCTTCGCTGTGTGCCCAGCTGAACCACTGGGATCACGATGGTTCCGTGGAGCGATTGAAGGACCGTCTGCGTCCGATGTACCGCGAGGCCATTAGCCGCAAGCCGCAGGTCTTCATCAACCTGGACATGGAGGAATACCACGACCTCCACCTGACCATCCGCTTGTTCAAGGAACTCCTTTCCGAAGACGAGTTCAAAAACCTGGAGGCTGGCATCGTCGTCCAGGCATACTTGCCGGATGCTTTCGAAGCTTTGCAGGAACTTGCAGAATTCGCAGTTGAGCGCGTGAAAAACGGTGGTGCTCCGATCAAGGTGCGCATCGTCAAAGGCGCCAACCTGTCGCTGGAGCGCGTTGAGTCCGAGGTACACGGCTGGCCACTGGCCCCTTACCTGTCCAAGGCAGAAGTCGATGCCAACTACATCCGTCTGCTGGACTACATCCTGCGTGAGGAATATGCCGACGCCATCCGCATTGGTGTCGCTTCCCACAACCTATTCACCATGGGCTTGGCCGTAGAACTAGCCGAGAAGCGTGGCGTATCCCGCCAGATCGATGCCGAGATGCTGGCTGGCATGTCCCCAGCACAGGCCAAGGCTGTCCACGACGTCGTCGGTCGCCAGATCCTGTACACCCCAGTTGTGCACATGAAAGACTTCGACGTTGCCGTGTCTTACCTGGTACGTCGTCTGGAAGAAAACGCCGAATCGCAGAACTTCCTCTATGCTCTGTTCGCGCCGGACGAAGCCAGCGACAAGGGCAAAACCCCAATGCAAGATCAGCAGGAACGCTTCCATGCCTCCGTGCGTGATCGTTGGAAGACCTTCGCCGGCCAGCGTCGTCAGCAGGACCGCAACAATGAAACCGGCCGCCAAACCCCGAACACTGGCCGTTTCATCAACGAGCCAGACACCGACCCATCTCTGCGCGCGAACCGCGAATGGGCTTTGGAAGCTTTGGCGTCCAACCCAGGCGAGCACGGCGTCAAGTCCGTCACCGAAACCTCCGAGGTTGATGAGGCCATCAACACCGCAGTGGGTCTTGCCGACGACTGGGCAGCCCTATCCGGCGCTGAGCGCTGCGAGGTCCTGAACTCCGTCGGCGATGAGCTGGCAAAAGCCCGTGGCAAGCTGATTTCCGTCGCTGCGTGGGAAGCTGGCAAGGCCGTCGATCAGACGGACCCAGAAATCTCTGAGGCCATCGACTTCGCTACGTACTACGGCCAGCAGGCTATCGCGCTGGATCGTACCCAGTCGGTATTCACTCCGAACAAGCTGACCGTCATCGTTCCGCCATGGAACTTCCCAATCGCGATCCCAGTCGGCGGTATTACCGCTGCCCTGGCTGCTGGTTCCGCGGTCATCATCAAGCCTGCTCCGCAGGTAGTGCACTGTGCAAAGGTCGCCGTCGACGCCGTGCGCGCCGGCCTGGAAGCCGCTGGCCAGAACCCTGACCTGGTGCAGCTGGTCAACGCCGACGAGGGCGAAGCTGGTAAGCACCTGATCTCGAACGACAAGACGGATGCTGTCGTTTTGACCGGCGCCTCCGATACCGGTGCGCTGTTCCGTTCCTGGAAGCCGGAGATGAACATCTACGCCGAGACTTCCGGTAAGAACGCCATGATCATCACCCCGGCCTGCGACCCAGACTTGGCTGTACAAGATCTCTACAAGTCCGCCTTCGGTCACTCCGGTCAGAAGTGCTCGGCATCTTCGCTGGCGATCTTGGTTGGTTCGTTGAAGGATTCCGACCGCGTTAAGAACCAGCTGGTCGACGCCGTCAAGACTCTGAAGCCAGGCTTCGGCACTGACATCTCCGTCACCATGAACGGTCTGGTCGAAGAGCCAACCGAGAAGCTCTACCGCGGCCTGACCTACTTGGAGCCTGGTGAGAAGTGGCTGCTGAAACCAGAGAAGCTGAACGAAGAAGGCACCCTGTGGTCGCCTGGTATCCGGGACAACGTGCAGCCAGGTTCCTGGTACCACCAGAACGAGTGCTTCGGTCCAGTCCTGGGCATCATGTACGCCGAGACCCTGGAAGAAGCCATCGAATGGCAGAACTCCACTGGCTATGGCCTGACCGGCGGCATCCACTCGCTGAACGACGACGAAGTCGAGTACTGGATGGAAAACGTCGAGGTTGGTAACGCTTATGTCAACCGCGGCATCACCGGCGCTATCGTGCAGCGTCAGTCCTTCGGTGGTTGGAAGAACTCCGTGCTGGGACCTGGCGCGAAGGCTGGTGGACCAAACTACGTCCGTCAGTTCGGTACCTGGTCCGAGGGCAAGCTGGAACACCACAAGGTGGAAATCTCCCCACGAATCACCCGTCTGCTCAAGGACCTGTCCGAGCGCTTGGACTCCCAGCTGTCTGACGACGACATCAACTGGCTGTGGCGCGCTGCCGAGCTGGATGCCAAGAACTGGCACAACGAGTTCGGCCGCTCCAACGACTACACCGGTCTGGTATCGGAGGCCAATATCTTCCGCTACCGCCCATTCTGGGAGCGCCTGCGCGTGCGCGTCGGCAAGGGTTACAAGCCACGCGAGGTAGCACGCCAGATCCTGGCTTCCGAGATCACCGGCGTGAAGCTGAACATGTCTGCAACCCGCGAGATCGCCGAAGAGCTGCAAGACATGGGCTTCGAATGCCAGGTCGCTAACACCAATGAGTTCGCTGCTGAGCTCGGCGGTGTGCCATCGACCCGCGTGCGTGCTATCGGTGAGGTAGAGCCAGAGGCTTACCGTGCGGCCGTGAAGTCCGAGTCGGTCATCATTGACTGGGAAGTTCTTGCCGACGGCCGTCGCGAGCTGCTTCCTTACCTGCTGGAGCAGGCTGTGTCTGTGACGATGCACCGCTTCGGCATCGTCCGCCCAACCGGCCACATCCAGCGTTAAGTTCACGCGCTAAGTTAGCTGCGTAGACTTCGCAACGCCCCGGTACCCTCCGGGGCGTTTTTGTTTGCCCTAGTAAGTTATAGTCAACGTTGTGACTAACCACGATGACGCTTCTGCCAGTGCCAGCAGCGAAGGCCAACCAGCCGAAATGGCATCACGCCCTGCCAGCCCGGCCAACCAAATCACCGCGAATGATGGCGCGGCACCGGAGCCCGGGCTGAGCAATATTACGCCAGACCGGAAAACCCCTGTGATAGTCGAGGATGTAGACCGCTCTGTCATTTGGGCACGTGATGGGAAAACTATGGCGGCATGGGCATGGCGAATGATTATCTCTATCGCTGCCCTGGCGCTGGCTCTGGTCATCGTGTACTTCGCCTGGCGGGCGATCCTTCCCGCGATTCTGGCAGTTTTGGTGACGTCCTTGTTGGCACCAGTGGCGAAGCTGCTGAAGGCGGCGAAATTTCCGCCTGCAATAGCCGCTTTAACCACGTTGTTGGGTTCTATCGGTGCAGTCGTCGGAATTTTTGCCGCGATGGGCCCGACCATCCGTTCCCAGGGCTCTGCGCTGGTCAATGAGGCGGAAAATGGCGCGCGCGAACTGCTGTCCATGACGGACCGGCTGCCATTTGAGGTAGACGTCAGCAAGGTTTCGGAATTTTCCGATAGCATTGTGAAATTCTTGCGCAATCAGTCTGGCACTATCGCTTCGGGCCTGGTCTCGGGCGTCTCGGTGGCCGGCACGCTGGTAATCACCATCGTGATCATGTTTGTACTGACGTTCTTTTTCCTCAAAGACGGTTCGAAGTTCCTGCCGTGGCTGCGCCAATACACCGGCCACGATATCGGCTGGCATGCCACGGAGTTACTGACCCGCGTCTGGAATACCCTCGCAGGTTTCCTCCGTACCCAGGCGGTGGTTTCGTTCGTCGATGCCATCTTCATCGGTTTGGGCTTGTGGATCCTGAATGTGCCACTGGCATTTGTATTAGCGACAATTACATTCTTCGCTGGCTTCATCCCCATCATCGGCGCTATTACTGCCGGTACCTTAGCCGTCATAATCGCACTGGTGTCCAATGGTTTGACCAATGCTCTGCTGGTTTTGGGCTTGATTATTTTGGTGCAGCAGCTGGAAAGCAATATTTTGCAGCCAGTACTGCAGTCGCGCTCGATGGGGCTGCACGCCGCAATCGTGTTGCTGTCTATCACTTTGGGCTCTGCTCTAGCTGGCATTATTGGTGCGTTCTTGGCAGTGCCAATTGCCGCTACCGTCGCGGTGATTATGCGTTACCACTCGGAGATGGTGGGGCTGCGCGCCGGTGACCTGACCATCGACGACATTGAAATTGCCTCGAGTGAGGACGACGAGGATGCGAAGTCGTCGTTATCTGCTTTCGTCAAGGTAAAACAATCACTCACGGATATGGTTGCTCGTGCGCGCAAGACTCGCCAAGCAACTCAGTAGCCGCTCAGTAGTTAAGGTCGGCACTATGACAACTCATGCATCGACAACTCGTACATCGATAACTCGTGCATCTCGTTCTGGCCTGCCGACGATTCTCCTCGACTGCGATCCTGGTATCGATGATGCCTACGCGCTGTTTTATCTGTCTGCACTGCACCATGCACGCGAAATCAATCTGGTCGGGGTGACCACCACCGCCGGAAACACAACGGTAGAAAACACTGCCCGTAATGCCGCGTGGGTGCTTGGCCACTGCACGCCCACTGCGCCTCGGGGTGCGCCAGCAGGTGCAACGTCAATGCATGCGGCCGCAATCTCCCCAGTCCCTGTTGCTATGGGCCACCCCGCCCCGCTAGAACTCGAGCTGGAGACCACCCCGGAAACCCACGGCCTGACTGGTTTGGGTTATGCCACCAGCACCTGGCCGGGGACCGCGGACAGTGATACTCCTGGCCACGGGGTGCGCTTGGGCTCACAGTGGCAGGAAGTCTGGGAGCATGCGCTACGTACGCATGACGACGTCCACCTGGTCGTTACCGGCCCTGCCACCAATGCCGCAATATTTGCGCAGGAGCACCCAGAGCTGTTCGCGAGGTTTTCTGCCATCACGGTGATGGGTGGTTCTCTCAATTATCCGGGCAATACGACCCCAACTGCCGAGTGGAATTTCTGGGTCGACCCCCACGCGGCACAAAAGTTATTCGAGGTTGCCCCCGTCCCGGTCACCCTGTGTTCCTTGGGCGTTACCGAGCAGATGCTGCTCACCCCGGCACGGCTGCGGGAGCTACAAAATCAGATGCCCGACACCACGTGGTCTGGACTGCTTGAAGAAATCACACGGTTTTATTTTGAATTTCACGATGGCGTCGGCGAAGGCTACCAGGCACAGATTCATGATTTGCTCACGGTCATGATCGCTGTGGGTGCAGTAGATACCATCAGCACGAAAACGCGTGTGGCCGTCGAGGCGGAATCCGAGCTGTTCCGGGGCACCAGCGTCGCAGATTTTAAAAACCATTGGGGCCAGGAGCCCAACGCTCGGGTGATCCGCGCGGCTGATATTTCGGCTGCTTTCGCCGAGCTCAACCGTGCAGCACGATTGACTGCTGGTTACCTGCGCTAGCGGCACGGGGAATTCGCTATAGGGGGGGCGCAACCCCTGACGCCCGGAACCACGCCGGCCGAACCCTGCCGACCAGCATAAATAAGCTCACCAAGTTCACTGCTGCCGCAGTCCACAACGTGCTCTACACTTGGTTGCATGAACTCGCAGGATCACGGCCACAACGAGCACGGATACAACAAATACAGCGCCTACGATAACGACGGGCTGCCGAAGCAGGATTATTCGAAATACTCGAACAATTCCGGTTATTCTTTCGATACTACTAACAATGCTGGGAGCTATGCTGGGGACTATTCCGCGCATGATGCCGGACAGTACAGCCCTGCACAGCACAACAACTATGGCTACCAAGGCCAAGGTATGCAGCAGAATATCCAGTATGGTGATCCGCAGCTGCCGTACCCTGGGTACAAGCAAAAATCTATGTTGTTGTCCGCGCTTTTGGCCTTTTTCTTAGGCACGCTCGGCGTACACAATTTCTACCTGGGTAATAAGCAAAAGGGTATTATCCAGTTGGTGATGCTCGTGATGGGCTATGCAACAGCAATTATTTTGATCGGCATCCCGGTGCTCTTGGCTCTGCATCTCTGGGTGTTCGTGGAGTTTATTCTCATTCTGACCCGCAGCGGTGGCTACGGCACTGATAATAATGGCGTGCCGCTGGACTAGTTCTCGCTAGGAACCGCTACACTGTTGCACGATCAAGTCGTCCTTCGGCACGATTTGTTGTCCGCCCTCCCGAGGTGACATAGGGATACCAGGCGGATTTGCGTGTGTAAAAAGCATCGGCCCACCGCAGCCTGTGCATTGTTGATCCGCTAAAAGTTGATCCGCTAGAAACGAGTATTCATGTCACCTGCGAAATCTTCGTCCTCATCTTCCCCCTCTTCCCGCTCCTCTGCCGGGTCCTCTCCCCAGTCCCCTGTCAGTCCCACTCGTAACGCACTGATCCTGCGCTGGTTGGGTATCTCCGCCATTGCCGCAACCTGGCTGATCCTAGTCTTTGCGCGCCCGACGGAATGGGAATCTGTCGGCTCCACCGCCGCGTTGTTCACCATGGGCGGATACTTGCTCGGCACTGTTTTGCTGCTGATTTCCACCGTGCCGTATATCCCGGCGCGCACACTCGCGATCATTCCGGTGGCGTTGGTGCTTAATATTCTCGTCGGCCAGATCATCGGCGCTTCTGGTATTCCGCTGTACCTCGATGCCGTCGGCACGGTGCTCATCGCGGCTCTCGCCGGGCCATATGCGGGCTTGGCGACGGGCGCTCTCAGCAACCTCATCTGGGCTTTGCTTACCCCTGCTGCCCTGCCATTCGCAGCGGGTTCGGCTGCAGTCGGCTGGATGTCCGGTGTGGCCATCCACAAATTCGGGGCATTCCGCCAGCTATGGCGCCTGATTGTCTCTGGTGCGATCATCGGAATTATCGCTGGTGCGATCGCCGCACCCGTCGCGGCCTTCGTCTACGGCGGTACCGCGGGTGTGGGTACCGGCGCGGTGGTGTCCTTATTCCGCGAGATGGGCCAGTCGCTGTTGGCGTCGGTGACGTTACAGTCGTTCATCTCGGACCCGCTGGATAAGATTTTGGTGCTGCTCATTGTCTGGGCCGCCTGGAAGGCATTGCCGAAGCGCACCCTGCGCCAGCTGCTTCCGCCGCAACACCGCGATGAAGCAGAGCACAGCTAGTACGGCTCAGGTGCCCGTCGGCAAGCCAGTGCATTTTTTGCACCCGCTCACGGTCATCATTATTGGCGTGTCCGCGTGGGTGGCCGCATTGTCTATTTCCTGGCCGCTGCTGCATGCCGCGATCATTGCCTTGGGTTGGCTCGCGGGTATTGCGGGCTCGCGCAGCTTAGCAGTCCCGGCGACGTCCATCGCGTTATCCATTCCCGCGGGGTTGTCGATGCTGCTGGTGCACGCCCCGCACGGCGAACACCAGATCGCACCGTTGCTCACTTCCGACGGGCTGGTTACCGCAGGTGAACTCGCGCTGCGCTTCTGCGCGCTCATGACTGCCCTGCTGGCGGCCATGGCGAATGTACACATCCCGGATCTGCTCAAAGCTCTCCAGCACCTCGGCCTGCACCATTCCGTCGTCTATGTTTTAGGCGCCTCCTTACAGCTGCTCCCGCAAGCCAGCGCTTTAATCAGCGAAGTCGCCACCGCCAACCGCCTGGCTGGGCGCAAAGTCACCCTCACCACCGTGATTCCCCGCATGATCATTCCCGTGATCACCCGTCTTTTAACCCGGGGTGCCGACCGTGGAATCGCTCTTCAGGGCATGGGGTACGACGCACCTGGCCGGCGGACTGTGCTTTACCCGGTCCGCGCACACCGCTGGGAGATCTTATTGCGACTCATCTTCCCCGCCGCAGCCATCGGGTTGGTGGTGCTCGCATGGATATAAACGCGCTACACCGGCAGGTCTGCACCGAAAAATTTAGCCACATCATGCTTGCCGACGACCACAGTGCCGACGACCGCGGCGCCGAAAAGCACGGTACCAAGACCAATGACACCGCAAACAATGATGCCTGGCAGATCGCCCACGCTTATTACGAGTTTCTGCGCGGCGACCCCGCACCGGCTCCCCGTGTTGTGGTGCTGGGTTATGAGATTGGCTCGATGATCTCGCACCAGCGCGACACGGTCATTGAAGAAATCGCGCAGCCCATGGAGCAGCAGGGGATTGCAGCTGCAGACATGGAACCACACTGTCGAGAAATTTTGCACCAGCTCGGGCTCGAAGAGTTCGCGCACACCCACCCTGCGCAGCTCTCGGGTGGGCAGACCCGGCGGATGCTGGTGGCCAGCTTTTTAGCGGCCCGCCCGGATATCATCATCGCCTGCGAACCCACCGCCGGGCTGGATCCGGATTCGGCCCGAGCGGTTATGGTTGCGTTACGCGAGTTCGCAGTAAGCGGCGCTGGGATGGTGTTGTGCTTGGATTATCGGCACGCCGCAGATCGCAGCAGCCTGGGCCTGGCTCGGATTGCACCCGGCGCCATCGTCGCGGAGTGGTCCGGAATCCGCGCCCGTCGTCGCACACCAAAGCGGCACTGGTGGCAGTTTGCGAAAACCACTAATCCCGCACGCGAGTTTTCCAGTGCGCCGGTGGATCTCCAGGCTCGTGCCGGTACGGTGTGCTGGTTACGCGGGGATAATGGCGCCGGAAAAACCACCTTGCTGCGCCAACTTGCTGGCATCAGCACAGATACCAACCCCCACACCAGCCCAGACACCAACCCAGATGCCCACGCCGCGCCCAATATCAAAGCAACGGTCTCGCTGGCTTTGCAGGATCCGGCAGCGCAGGTGCTGGATGCGTCGGCAAGCGCCATGCTGGACGACGACACACTCTGGAAAATCATCAGCCCCCGCCCGGACACCACCACGCACCCTTCCCCAGAGTTCACCGGCGATACCCATCCGTTGGATCTCAGCCCGTCACAACTGCGCTTGCTGCAGGTGGCCGCGGTGATCGCGCAGCGTCGGCAAGTGGTGTTGCTCGATGAACCGGATGTGGGACTCACCCCGGCTGATCGCAGGCGGCTGCATGCGCTGTTGCACGAGTGTTTGTCCGGTGGAGCGGCGGTGATCATGACCTGCCACGATCCCTCGTTGTTGCAGGATGTGGCAACGTACGCTGAAGTTACTGAAGCAAAAATCGGGCGAGCATCCGGCTAGGGCATAGGGTTAGAGTATCCGGCTAAGATGGCGGTATGAGCACCCCGTTCAATCAGAGTGATGCGTCGATGCGCCTGTCCGATGCAGACCGCGACCAGGCGATGAACGCCCTGGGACACGCGCTGGCGGAAGGCCGTTTGCAGATCGACGAATTCGATGACCGGTGCGCGGCCGTCGCCCAGGCGCAGTACCAGCGCGACCTGGATCAGGTATTCGTGGATATCCCGTTTACGCAGCAAGCCACCGGCGGCGCTGTGGAAAAGTACTATTCCGAATCCCAGGTACAGCGCGCGCGGGAGGCAGCGAAGAAGCCGCGGCTAGGCACGTCGATTCTGACATCCCTAGCAGGCATGATCGCGTTTCCGGGTTTCGTCGCGTTGGCCTTCGAGGCGGGAAGCACCGGCACTGCGGTGTTGTTCGGCGGCTTAGCGATGCTGAGCGCTTTCGTGGTTCCGGCAATTTGGATTGCGCTGTATGTCATGCAGATCGGCCCGGATTCCTGGCACCGCCCGTCACCGGCGCAGTTGGAGCGGCAGCGTCGTAAAGAAATCCGCGCTGCGGAGGCTTCGCGTCGCGCAGAGCAAAAGGAGTTGACGCGCCAGCAGTGGGCGGAGCGCCGGCACCAGGCTGCGGAGTTGAGCGGGGATGCGATGAACATGGCTCGCGAACAGTTGAACAAATGGAAAAACCGTTAGCGTTTTTGGCAAGATAGAGGAATGAGTCATCCACGTCACCCTGCGCGCATTTTTGATCAATCCGACAAGATCAAGAATATGGCCTACGCGATCCGCGGCCCGGTCGCGGATTTAGCCGAGCGCATGGAGACGGACGGCCACCGCATCCTGAAGCTAAACACAGGTAACCCAGCAACGTTCGGTTTTGATGCCCCCGATGTGATCATGCGGGATATGATTTCCGCGCTGCCCACCGCGCAGGGTTATTCCACCTCAAAGGGCATTGTTCCGGCGCGCCGGGCGATCGTCACTCGCTACGAGTTGGAGGATTTCCCAACGTTCGATATTGACGATGTCTTTTTGGGCAACGGGGTTTCTGAGCTGATCACCATGACCACCCAGGCGCTGCTGAACGACGGCGACGAGGTACTAATCCCGGCCCCAGATTATCCTTTGTGGTCTGCGGCCACCTCCCTAGCTGGCGGCGTTCCCGTGCACTACCTGGGCAATGAGGACGACGGCTGGAACCCGGATATTGAAGATCTGAAGTCCAAGATCACCCCGAAAACCAAGGCACTGGTGATCATCAACCCGAATAACCCCACCGGTGCGGTCTATTCGCGTGAGGTGTTGCAGCAGTTAGTAGATATTGCCCGCGAGCACCAGCTGTTGTTGCTTTCCGACGAGATCTATGACCGGATTCTTTACGACGACGCCACACACATTTCCACCGCGTCCTTGGCACCGGATCTGGTGTGCATTACTTTCAACGGTTTGTCGAAGGCTTACCGTGTGGCCGGTTACCGTGCCGGCTGGATGGTAATTACTGGCCCGAAGCGGAATGCTGCTGGTTTGATCGAAGGCTTGGAGATGCTGGCTGGTACCCGCTTGTGCCCGAATGTGCCAGCGCAACACGCGATCCAGGTGGCACTCGGTGGGCAGCAATCGATTTACCAGTTGACCGGCGAGGGCGGACGGTTGTTGAAGCAACGGGATATCGCTTACGAAAAGCTCAGTGAAATCCCGGGGGTATCCGTCGTCAAGCCAAAGGGTGCATTGTATTGCTTCCCGAAGTTGGACCCGAATGTGCACGAAATTCATGACGACGCGAAGCTGATGCTGGATATTTTGAAACAAGAAAAGATTCTGATGGTGCAGGGCACAGGTTTTAACTGGCCGCACCCGGACCACTTCCGCGTGGTCACGCTGCCGTGGGCGTCACAGCTCGAGAATGCGATTGAGCGCTTGGGTAATTTCTTGGCTAGTTATCGGCAATAGCGTGGTTCTTTCGCTTGTCCCGCCAGATCGCTACCGGGAAATTGAGGACCAGCAAACCGATAAATGAGCCAACAAAAGCCATCACGGTGCCGATACCTTGTTGGCTTGCCACTCCGAATGATTCCAAATACGCTTCGCCGAAAGCAATTCCCGATGACATCGCAAGCGGTGCGAGGAAACCACCCAATAGGGGGATCGCGCACCACATGTTAATCATGATGGATACTCCCCCTACGCTCAGAATGCACAGCGCAATCTGCCAGTACGGATAGGTTCCCGGAAAAGATCCCGCTCCTTCTAAACCTGGGCTAGCCGACCAGCTTAACCAGGCTGCAGCAAGCACAGGCCCCACAATAAAACCAGCGAACCAACGGCTCAATAAAAATACGGAAAACGGCCATTTCAGTTGGTCTATGATATTTCGGTTTTCTACAGAGAAACGGAAAGCAAGATATAACGCCAACAAAGCAGCTGCAGTAGGCAAAACAACCGCAAATCCTGCGATATTGATAAATCGTTCTACGTGAAAGTCCATTTTGTCCTCAAACTTTGCTAAAGGTTATCACGCTGAGCAAGATTAACCACCGCGAAATATGACTCACGTGCGTAAATTGGCGTTGCCCGCAAGTAGCATAGTAGTTTCACTGGGCGTTACCCTCTATTCTTGGCTTGTTTTTGCGAAACTTCCATATCGAAAGAGGGAGATTGACCACTATTAAAATTAGAGTGCCAACAACAGAAGTGTAAGCCGTTGCTAAACCGCTAATATTGTCGGGCACAGTAGATTCAATAACAACGAACACTGTAGCCATTCCCATCGTAATTCCCAATGGCACAGTTATCCCAGGTACGAGCAAAAGACGGTTCTTAAGATTAAGTATTACCGAGATAATTATTGCAGTCCCAACTAGCCCGAATGCTTGCCAATACGAATATTCACCCGGGGGGCCGATACGGGGCGTATTATTTTCTACATACCCAGACCAACTTAACCAAGCAAAAGGTAAAATAAGTCCCACACAATAACCTGGCACCCCAGATTTTAAGACTTTTGCAAAGCCTTCCCAATATGAATAGTTTTTCAATTCATCTGAAGGCAACTCTTGAAAGAGTGCATATCCTACAGCGACTCCTACGGACATAGGTAGCAAAAGAAATATACCCGACCAAATCAAGAAAAACTGTAAATTAAAGTTCTCAATATGATCTAGTATTAATCGATACCCATCCCAACTTACATGAACATAGGCATTGAGAGTCATTAATTGACATTCCTCTCCCAGTAAATATATCAATTTTTAGTATCTACAGCAATAAAATATACATCTCTAGCGGTCTGACAATCGTATTTCCGAATTGGTGCCCCATCATAATTTGCGTTACAAACTTTATTCATATTCGAAAATAAATCAACGTGACACCCTTTATAAGACGTGCCTTTTAGATCTGCTGTATCCATACAATAATCATGTCGCGCCCAATTGTCCCATTGCATATACTTCCATGGTTTATGGCATCCCCAGTACTCATAATGCCGTGGAATAGACACCCCACCAAAATCCTCACCACTATAACGATCAATCACACAAGCACGCGAGGCACGTGCCCCACAGCAGCGGGAGAAACCACACCACCGAAACACAATACCCAGACAGCCACAGCCGAAACTATTCTGCGTCGAAAAACGTTTAACATGGCTCAAACTACTTTCTTCTATTCTAATGATTAAGATCATAGTAAAGCTTTCTATTCAGATAGCAATACCTTTCAACAAAAACAATCAATAAAACCAAAAACAACACCCCTGACTACCCCCATTATTCACAAGTAGTCTCGCAATTAGGGATGGTTAACAGTGAAAATCCATCTCCCGCGTACCTCTTATACAACCCGTGCGTGTTCACGCGGGTTATCCACCTTATACAGCAGCGCCAGGCCGACGGCCAGGATCGTCGCAATCGCGAAAATAATCGCGATATTACTGTGCAATACCGCCAAAAAGATACTGATCAACACCGGCGCGAGAAACGACACGCTGCGCCCAGCCGTGGCGTACAGGCCGAATAATTCCCCGGCTTTTTCTGGTGGGGCAATTCGCCCAATAAATCCACGCGACGACGCCTGGGCAGGCCCAACGAACAAACAAAGTCCAAGACCAAAAATCCAGAATGCGAGCGTCGGAGTGATCGGTCCACGCTCTTCACTAAAAATGAGCAGCACCACGGCCGTCGCCAAAAGCGCCCAAAGACTCGCACTGATCACGAATTTAGGCCCCAGCCGGTCGTCCAACCAGCCACCCAAAAACGCCCCGAGCGCAGAGATCACGTTTCCCGCGATGCCGAAAATGATGACGTTCGCAGGCGAAATGCCGTACAGCGTGGTGCCCAGGATCGCGCCATAGGCGAAAACTGCAGAAAGGCCATCGCGGTAGATCGCCGAGGACACCAGGAACCAGAAGGTGTTGCGGTCGTCGCGCCACAGTCGAACGATGACGGCGAGCAGGCGTCGGTAAGATTGCGCAATACTGACGTGCTCGATGGTGTTTTTATCTGCGGTTTTTTCTTTGTGAAGGAGCAGCGGCAGCGCGAAAATTAAAAACCAGGCGGCAGAAACCACGGCGACGGCGCGAATATTCAGCGCTTCGTCTTCCCCAATTCCAAAAATGTGCGGCGGCTCGCCCGCGATCAGGCTCAGGTACACCAACATCAACAGCCCAATACCGCCCAGATAACCGAAGCCCCAGCCGATGCCAGAGATCCGCCCCATATTCCCCTCGCGGGCGATGTCGACGATCATGGCGTTGTAGTTCAGGTTGGCGAATTCGTCGAAAAGCGTCAGGGCAGCCAACAAGCTCACCCCGAGCAGCAGAAATCCTGGTTCTGGCTGCACGAAGAAGCACGCCGCCATCAGCCCCACCACCAGCAGGGTATGCACGATGAGCCACAGCTTGCGCCTACCGGTTTTATCCGCGCGCTGCCCAATCACCGGGGCGGTCACCGCAATAATGATACCGGCGATGGCGTTGGCGGTGGTCAGCCACTGGGTGCCACGTTCGTCAGGGCCGAAGACGTCGGAGGCCAGGTAGGTGCCGAAGACGAAGGTGACCATCACCGCCGACACCGAGGCGTTGCCCCAGCTCCAGAGGAACCAGCTGGCAATCATGGATTTGCTGGATGTGTCTGAGCAGCTGGCAGAGTCAGTTTCGGAGTCCGCGGTAGTGGCAGTCATATCTTATGTATACCGAAAGTTTTTCGGTGCCTTTCCACGACACCCCGCCCAATACGTAGGCTGGGGCGCATGAGCCTTGCACGTTTATTGACTTCCATCGATGGCGCTGGTTACGGCGCCTACAAGAAATTGCACGGCAGCTATGAGCTGGGTGAATACCGGCTGCGCGTGGATAAGGTGCAATCCGATCCGTTTGCACCGCCGTCACTGATGCAGGTCGACGTGCCCAACCCGATTCCTGCGGAGTTGGCGGGGGTGGCCGCGCGCGATTTCCTGACGCGCCGCATTGCCCAGGCCTTTTCCGGCGACCGCGACTTGCACATTGACCAGCCGGGCCAGCAGGTGTTGGACCGGGCCAGCGTCGTGCTTGCCGACGACGCCGGGGCGGGCTCCGGCATCCGTTCTAGCACCGCTACCCTGCGCATCGAGGTGCAACTGCCAGCCCGCGGCCGCAAGATCCTGGGGCGCAAGGCACGGGCTTTGCTGTGCGACGTGCTTCCGGCAGCCCTGGACCAGGCGCTCGATTTTCCTGCCGACGAACTGCGCGAAGCGGTGCTGCTAGAGCGCGACCAGAACTACCTGCGCGAACAACTGCCGGGCCGAGGCTTGATCGCGTTTATCGGCGATGGCTCGTGTTTGCCGCGCGCTGCTGGCCACCGCGACACCCCAGCAGAAAAGGCGGTGGTTTCGCTCACCGGATTCTCTGCGCACCACGTTCCAATTACCGTCGGGACGCGAAGTCGCTGGCATGGGGGTTCCTGCTGGTGTCACGGTGATTGTTGGTGGCGGTTATCACGGAAAATCCACGTTGCTGAAAGCGCTGGAACGCGGGGTATACAACCACGCTGCTGGTGATGGCCGCGAGTTTGCGATCACCGTCGATTCCGCTGCTTCCCTGCGCGCCGAGGATGGCCGCGCGATCACGGGAGTGGATATTTCGCAGTTCATTTCTAACTTGCCAGCACAGACGGATACCACGAGCTTTTCGACGGATAACGCCTCCGGTTCTACTTCCCAGGCCGCGGGGCTGATGGAGGCGTTAGAGGCCGGGGCGTCAACGTTGTTGATCGACGAGGACACGTCCGCGACGAATTTCATGATCCATGATGAGCGCATGCGCGAGTTGATTCCGACGGAGAAGGAACCGATCACTCCCCTGGTTGATCGCGTGCGCGGATTGGCTGAAGTTGGCGTATCGACGGTGCTGGTTGCGGGTGGTTCCGCGGCGTTTATTGATGTCGCAGACACCGTAATCCACATGGATTCCTACCATCCGTATGACATCACGGAGCGTGCGGCTGGTTTGGCGCGCGCCGTCGACAAGCAGGAGCCGTTTCCGAAGCCTGCACACCGACCACTACCGGCGAAGCGTTTCCGTGCGAAGAAGCCGCCGCAGGCCAAGGGTGCGGGCATTCGCGTCGGCAAGGGTTTTATTGATTTGTCGGCGGTATCGCAGCTGGTGGACGGTTCGCAGACCCGCGCGATTGCGGCGATTTTGGATAGTTTGAGCACCCAGCACGGTGAGTCTGCTGCGCTTGTCGACGAGGTGTTGGAGCGGGTCAAACGTGGTGGAATCGATGCGGTATCCCGTTTTTCGGGTGGCGGTGCACCTGGCAGCAAGGGCAAGCACCCAGGGCGTTTAGCGCTGCCACGCAAGCTGGAAATCATGGCCGCGATTAATCGCGCGCGGGGCTAATGGATCGTGGTTACTGATGCGGGTGTGCTTTACCGGGCACGCCCGCATCCCGGTTTTATAACTCCTTACTACTGCTTACAACTTTTACGATTCTTACGGTCCTTGCAACTTTTACAATCTTTACAATTCTTATAATTTGGTTGAACATGAGAAACCCCTCACTCACCATCCCGCCGATTGTGCAATACGAAAATTGAATCGATAGACAGCGCTTGCACACTATACTGTGCAATGTTCGATTGCGGCAAAGCCAAAATCATGCTATACAACCCAGTGAACTGGGAAAATAACACTTCTACATCACTTTGTCGAGAGACCTCCAGGTTGCTGCCCCAAATTTTCAGGGCATATTCCCATTCGAACATTGTTGTGTTTTTACGCTCTACACGTTAAACTAGAATCATTCCATTTAGCAAACATGTTCGGGAAGGGAATCCGTGAACGCCGAGGCAACCGCTTAAGGTTCTCTCGCTAGCCCCAAACACTAAAGGCGCAATTCAAATCGATTCCGCTTTCGTAAAATACGAAAACCTCATTGCTTCTCTATACACCTTACTAGGGTTTAGTTAGCTAAGAGTTCTTTGTCAACAAAGAAGAGGTGAAATATACATGGAACCTTATGTAGGGATCGCAGTCTTTGAACTTTCAAAATCCGAGACTGCTACACAAGAAGCGAAGTCTTTTTTCCGCGAGGATTTCTACATCGTCTATGCCCAAAACGATAATGAAGCACAGAGGAAAGTGAAGGCTCTTGCCCATGAACAGGAATCAGAACCAGGAGGTATGAGCCCCTTAGTCACTTTGCGCCATATCCTTGATGTAGCTCCCGCGCTATACGGCTATGTGGATCAAGATTGCGATCTCTATTCGCGCCATTTTAATTCGCTCGAAGACTACAAGAAATTTGAGATTAAACTAGGAGGGACAAATCCATTGCAGACAGATATACCCCAATAGTAAAACTGTCGATTGAGTCCGCCCATCACCGCATTTGACAGCGACGAGACCATACTCAAGGTGTTATCAAGTCGTGGTGCCAGCTACATCATCAAAAGCTCGCGACCCCAAGCGATTATCACTGCGGTCCAGGAAGCTACGACTGGTGGTAGAACAGTTTCTCCACAGGCATTGAGCAGGCTCATTGAGTACATACTGAGAAAAATTCTCACATCAGTACTTCACCGAGCCGGCCTTTCTCCAGTTTACGAAAGGCTTACCAAAGCAGAGGCACGCGTCCTGCAATGTGTATCAAGGACTATCCAATGCTGAGATGGCTGGGGTCTGGACGCTCTATAGTATGGTTCCAGAGCTCAGAGAGATTAAGAGCTACTTCGGTATCAACCCCGAAGAGCACTGGTAACCTGGTGGTCTTATGCCTGATTTTCTTTGGGCAAAATGTATGAACTAGGACCCTATTCCATGTGGTAAACGACCATCAGTATCAATATTTTCCCTACAAGTAGGTCCAACTTTTACGCGGATCTTCTTGCGCTACCCGTCGCACTTGAGAATTTGTCATAGCCCAAGCGGGGTAGCTAGCGTCGATGGCCTTAAGTACTGTCGGAAGGTCGTTGAGACGTCCTCGGATGTTGGTTTCCAAGAGGTTTTCTTGGTGTGATACTCGGTTGCGTAGACGTGTCAGTCTTTCGACTTTCTTCCCAATGTTTTCCCTCGATTGGTCCTCAAGGCCAGCGCGGGGAAAGGCGTGGTGTAAGCACTCTTTCCACAGTATTTTTGCGTTTGGACGATGGTCTGGCAACGCTTCTCCGAGAAGATTCGACCAATTACCTAATGTGAGTTGGGCTATTACATCATCGTGACTGGGCGGAGCGTTCTTGCGTGTGTGTCCATTACCTCGACGCTGAGATTCTTTCCGGGCCCATTTTCTAGCCTGTCCCATTGGCCCTTTGAACATGTCGTACAACAACTGGTTTGATTGGTATTCAAGGGACCAATCTCTGCAGCCCTTTTCCTTATAGTTCCAGTCCTGAAGCGCATTGTTCATCGCGTTGCGTGTTAGAACCTCAAAGTAAGACAACTGAGAGTGTAAAGCGCCGGCTAGCCGAGTATTCCAGCGGTACAGTGCTACCGCCTTTTCTGTATCGTTTCCTGCAGCTGTGTAGTATGTTTTGAAACGAGCCGCGCCAAGCATGGTTTCTAGTTCATTTTTGTCCTTCATACGCTTAATGATATGCTCAAGCATGTGAGCGTCAATGTAGATTGGCGCACCATACCCCACGACCCCAAGCCTTGTGCTTAGGGTCGTTGTTTTACCCCTTGGTAAACTCGGGGCTAAGGGCTAAGTAGCAAAAGGGAGTGGCGAAGAAGTAAAGTGAACCGCGAGTTGGGTATGGGGTCGATGTCACTGTACTTCAAGACTATCTACAGTGGATCGCCACACATGCCACAGTACATGTTTGAGATAATAAGTTGAGTATTATTGGTGCCTACCATCGTATACCGAAAGGTTTAGAGGCGACGTTCCGCCTCCTTAAGTGTTGTCAGCACGCGTATCTGTAGCAGGACAGGATAGAGATGGCCGAATACCCCGACCACTATTAGGATTACAGAAGAAATCCACCCACCGGTCGCGACGGCCCATACCGAAGAAGTGGAATGAAGGACTATTGCCCATCCATGACCAGCCGCGGCAGCTCTCATATGCCTCGGATCCCAACTTTTCGTCGATTCGACTGAACTACCTTCCCGCATGGCAAAAATGAGCTTATTCCAGCCAATCCGCGAAAGAGCTCCGTTGAAGATATGAACGCCCCATTTTCGGCTAGCGTCACGCGAAAGAGACAAATGATTCCACAATACTCTCGGGAGGTGGTGTTCTAGTGAATTACCGACGAACAGGGCGAATCCGAATCCCATAAGAACCGTTGTAATGACAAACGCCACAGAATCAGTGCCGGCTTCATCCGCGACAATAATGAGACCAAAAGAGGCTGCGACTGTTAGAATTAAAGCGAACACTCCGGATCACCGCTTCCTGGGCTTTGTGCCCTCGAGTACCATGCATTCAAAGGAGTTTAGTCTCTCATCTCCTAACAGGCGGCCGTGCTGCTCAAGACCACGAAGCAGCATATGTTCACTCACGAGGGGTTTTGACCACGACATAGACTCGAACCCTGTCTCCTCGATTAGTTAGCGCTCTCTGCGCCGTCGCAAAGCACGGGTGCGGCAAACCAATATACCGGCACTGTGCGGGTGATGACGGGGTATGAAACCATCCAATTGGCAGGCCCTAAGGATTCAAACCCACACGAGCCATCCGACGCCAGTCTCCCACCCAGTACACGCTACTTCGCGAAATGCTTCTCCAGCTCGTCCAGCATCATCATCGCACTGTAGAAGTCTAGGCGGAACAGCTCTGGGCTCAGCAAGTAGATGGCGTCGTTCGCGATGGCCGGGTTGTTGGCCAACAGTGGGTTGTTCTTCAACGCCTCCACTGGGTCGCCACCGGTGGTGCTCATGGTCAGCACGGTTTCACCGGTGATGGCCTTCGGGGCGTTTTCTGGGACCACGGTCTTGACGTCTTTCCGCGCACCACGCGGACCAGCGGTATCAACGATCTCGTCGTCCGGCACCGCGACCTCAAAACCAATATCTTCCAGCAGCTGCCCCTGCGCTGACTCCGCGCTCCAGAAGTTCAAACCGCGATCACCAGGCAGCGGCATGACAAAGTTCGTCGGCTGCTCTGGCAACTCAATGGCCTTAGTGACCTCTTCCAGGCGGTCCTCATACTGTTGAATCGCCTCGGCAGCATCTTTTTCATGCCCAGTGGCCTCTGCAAGCAGGCTCATGATCTCATCCCAGCCCTGGTCAGAATAATCAACCACCACGACTGGCACGCCGATCGCACTAAGCTTGTCATACTCAGCCACCGCCGAATCCTGACCACTGGCACTCACGACAATCATGTCCGGATCCTGCGCCGCGATAGCCTCTACATCGACCTCAAGGTTATACAGGCTTTCGACGCCTTGTTCTGCGGCTTCATCGGCCCATTGCAAGAAAAATCCCTGTTCGTCGGCCAAACCACCGGCTGCCGCACCACCAGTTGCCTTGATCGGTGCATCCATTGCCAGCAAGGAACCAGTCAAAGTCACCGAAGTTGACACAATATTCTTCGGCTGCTCAGTGATTTCAACTTCTTCAGTATCACCAGTGACCTCACCGTTGTTCACAACAAGTGAATCCACAGTCCGCGGCCACGAGGTGGCATCATCTTCACTGCCAGCAGTTTCTCCAGCAGTTTCCGAACTCGTGGCGTGCGCACTCGTGCTTGCGGCATCCGATCCATTGGCGGATTCGTCAGCTTGGCTGCAGCTGACCAACAACAGGCTGAATGCGGTTACGGTAGAAACGGCAAAATACGCATGCCTGTGCACAATTCGGCGTCGGGTTGTCATTTATCTGCCCTTCAAATTAAAATCTTCCTAGGTGTTTAGTTAGCCCATCCTTGAAATTACCTAAATGATTAGGGTTAAAGAATGGATAGCCTTATTTACATTCAACTTTCGTGAATATACACCCGACCCAAAACATGCTTAAGAAGCTGCGCACGCCAGGACACAAAATCATGACCACCCTCGTACACCGTGAGACTATGCGGCCAACTGCAGCTTTCCAGCTTGCGCGCTAACAAGAACGCTTTGGCGACACCGACATCTTCGCGCACACCTACATCAATATGAATTCGTGGCATAACCTGCTGCGATAAAAACTCCTCAGTAATCCAGCTGTAATTCTGCAGATTATTATCCGTCGGGACTGCCTTACGCTCGGGCCGCCACCATAACGACGGCGATTGGACCAATACCGTGTCATAGGCATCGGGATACAGTTGCGCGATACGCAATGCCGCCAAGCCACCCAGCGATTGCCCAGCCAGGATGCGGTGTTCTGGGCTCAATTCCACGCAATGCTCGGCAGCCAGCGTCGCGACGTATGCAGTCAGCTGTGTGCACACGAATCCCAAAAACTCTTCTTCCAGCCCGAGGCGACGCACGCGTTGCGCATTGGAATCATTCACAATCGACAGCACCGCCATCCGGCGTTCCGAGTTTTCATTCACCGCGGCAATATGGGCGGCCAGGTTGGCTTTCTGCCAGTTTTCCCCGTCAAAAAGCGTGAGTAGACCAACTTTTTGGACCAGCTCATCGCCGCCCCCGCCAGTGTCAGCAGAGTCGGCACCGGCAGCAGCGTCGCCAGCATCGGCAACACCGGTAGGGATATTAGTAGCTGGTAAATACAACAGAAACCGCACGTCTCCCAGTTGGCCAGGGATCGCACGCATCTCCTGCTTGCCGACGGGCAGCGGCTGCGAAATCTCCGAAAGCCCAAAGCCATCCTCACACCACAAGGTGCGGATCGCGTGCGGGTCACACATGGTGGGGGTGCGATGGCCCTCGGTGAGTTGAAAACCATAACTGCCCTGGTACTCGGATGATACTGCCACCGAATGAGTCCAGATATCTGTACCTGGGACATGCGTCATAGCCCCCAGGTCGTACTTTAATTTATCTGTAAGCCGATTAATGTGCAGGTGAAGGCCGGTCTTCAGGAGCTGATTCACGGTAGGAAGCCGTCGGCTGGTGGCAGCCTGCAACTCGCTATGGCGCACCGCAAATGCATAAGACGAATCATCGTGACTGCGACGGGGAAAGCCGCCGGCTGCCACATGATTCCAGGCGGCATCGAGTTGTACCGAACCTGCCGCACGTACAGAATCGGTAAAACCAGCAGAATCTGCTGCAACGGCCTGCTCCAGTTGTCGACGCAGTTCTGCTTCCTCGCCCGGCAGCACATTCATGATTGCATAGGCTACCGTAAGTGAAATTTTTTCATTGCGGATCCCCGCCCTTAAATTCCACTACGGGTCCCAAGCAGCAAAAAGACCCCAGGAAAATCCTGAGGTCTTCAAGCAGGGCTCTCAGAGCCATTCTTTACTGGCTCTTGTAAACTTTAGCGTTCTGCCAGCTGAGCGTCGATGCGCAGAATGCCGGATCCGTTGTCGCCTACCAGCTCAAGCTGGTCGACGATCTCGGAAACAGATGCTTCTTCCTCGATCTGCTCATCCAAGAACCAGTTCAGCAGGGTGCGGGAGTCAACGTCGTCGATCTCGTCAGCCAAGCGAACGATGTCGCGAATCTGGCCGGAAACCTTCTTCTCATGCTCCAGGGCAGCCTTGAAAGCATCGATTGGCTTCTCGATCTTCAGATCATCAACGCTGATCTCGCCGATCTGTGGCTTCTCGTCGCGATCCAGCAGGTGATCAGCGAACTTCTGTGCGTGCTCACGCTCCTCATCAGCCTGCTTGAACATCCAATCACGCATACCAGGCAGGGACAGCTCGTCGAGCTCGTATGCCAGCTGGGTGTAAATCAAAGCAGCGCCGTGCTCGTTAGTAACCTGCTTGTTGATCAAGTTGAATAGCTTCTCGTTCATGGAACGATCACACCTTTCTAAGAAAATCAATTCCGAAACCGTCTATCCGGTTCCGTGTGCTTTGTTGTGATTCCCAGACTACCAACAATGCCGCGAAATGCTAACCCTATGAATCTTAGATAAATCAATAGGTTCTACTAATCCACCTTAGGGCACACAACCCTGCTACCTGCAGGAATACCTAACAAAGGAAACCCAAAACCCGCTAGTCAGCCCCTAAATAGGGGGACCTAAATTAGTAACTCTGCATGGTTTGATAGCTCACTCGGCGCCATTTTTAGCCTTTTTCCAACGCCGAGCGCCACCGAAAATCATGTCAGAAACCACCCCATTTCAGGGGTAATTCTTCAAAGGTGCGCGAGTCCCGCCGTTCCTAATTCCTGCAGTGCGGAACTACTTCAGTCGCCACGGCCAAGTGCATGAACCTGCCAACCGGCACCCCGCCAGCGCGCGAGGTCCAACGCATTGCGTGCATCAATCAACACCGGCTCGGCCACCAACTCCGCCGCCCACACCGGGTCCAGTTCCCGGTACTCCCGCCACTCGGTCGCCAGAATCACCAGATCAGCCCCAGCCACACCGTCGGCAAGCGAAGCCGGATATTCTAAGCCCGGATACACCCGACGCGCATTCTCCACTGCCTGCGGGTCACACACCCGCACCCGCGCACCACGCAGCGCCAACTCAGCAGCAACATGCAAGGCCGGGGAATCGCGCACATCATCAGAATTCGGCTTAAACGCCGCCCCCAGCACCGTGATTATCGCGCCCGACAATCCCGGCCGTGCCGACCCCGCAGGCTCTGCCACCTTCGAAGGCTGCGCCACCAGCTCACTGGCCAGCTGCACCACGCGCTGCCGCCGACGGGCATTGATCAACTCCACCTGCCCCAAAAACGCCAGCGCATCACCGGCGCCGCACTCGTCGGCACGCACCCGAAAAGCGCGCAAATCCTTCGGCAAACAGCCACCACCAAAGCCCAGGCCAGCACCCAAATACTGATGCCCTATGCGCTCGTCGTAGCCCAAGGCCTCAGCTACCGCAGCAACATCGCCGCCAACGGCTTCGCAGACCTCTGCGATGGCATTAATAAAACTAATCTTGGTGGCTAAAAAGGCATTCGCTGCAGATTTCACCAGTTCTGCACTCGCCCACGGCATCACCAAAAACGGCGTTCCCCGCTCCAACGGTGCCCGGTACACCTCACGCAGCGTCTCCACGGCGGAGCTGGCAGCTGCCCCCGTTCCCACCACAATCCGGTCCGGGCGCAGCGTATCGGCCACGGCGTGCCCTTCGCGCAAAAACTCAGGATTCCACAAAATATCAACGGTGGCTCGGCTGATATTAGCTGCGCGTTCCTGCAGCCGCGCGGCCGTGCCCACTGGCACCGTAGACTTGCCCACCAGCACGTGTTTACCACGCAACAGCGGCGCCAGCTGGTCGACGACTGTCTCCACCGCACTGGTATCAGCCGCCGGACTATCCGCGCGTTCCGGCGTGCCCACGGCAATAAAATGCAACTGCGCAAACTCCGCAGCCTGCCGGTAATCGCAACTAAACCGCAGTCTCCCCGATTCCACGCCACGGGCAACCAACTCTGCTAACCCCGGTTCATAAAACGGCACACGCTCAGCCTGCAACTGCGCCACGCGCGCGGGCGTAATATCAACGCCGAGCACCTCGTGCCCCGCCTCTGCCATGCACGCAGCATGTGTGAGCCCCAAATAACCCAGGCCAAAAACAGTAAGACGCACGCAACAACCCCAGTTAGAACCGGCCTACAGCGCAGGCCATTTAACGGAAGTTCAAATAGGACTTCGACGGCGTCGGCCCGCGCTGCCCCTGGTACTTTGAGCCCAACGCTCCCGCGCCATACGGTGATTCCGCAGGCGAGGTCATCGCGAACAACGCCAGCTGCCCCACCTTCATGCCTGGCCACAGCGTGATCGGCAAATTCGCCACGTTCGACAGCTCCAGAGTGATGTGCCCGCAAAAACCGGGATCAATAAAACCAGCCGTCGAATGTGTCAGCAAGCCCAGTCGCCCCAGCGAAGATTTACCTTCCAAACGGCCAGCCAGATCTGCGGGCAAGCGGAATTCCTCCAAAGTGGCACCCAACACAAATTCACCGGGGTGCAGCACAAAACCTTCGTCGTCGCCAACTTCGCGCAGCGTAGTCAGGTCTTCCATCTCCAATTTCGGATCAATGTGGGTATAGCGCGAGTTATTAAACACCCGGAAGAACTTGTCCAGCCGCACATCGACGGACGAAGGCTGAATCAGCTCTGGATCGCAGGGGCTAATGCCCAGCCGTTCAGAATCAATGGCGGCACGGATGTCTCGATCAGACAGCAACATAGCAATTATCCTACCTAGCCAGCGCTTGCCGACGCCCGGCAGGTACTGGCTCAAACATTAGCTCTAGCCGCAGGTCACGATTGGCTGCGGATCATAGACGGTGGTCTGAGTATTACGCGATACCTCCGCACCATCCAAGGTACGGATCACCCGGGTATCGGACGTCGTAAAGCCCGGAATGCCGGAGGTCGGTATGCAGTTGGAACCACTGACTTTCTGCTTCGGTGGATTGGTGTGCGCCCAACGACCGCCGCTGATGGATTCCACCTCGTATTCCTTCACGCCCATCAGGCGCACGGTCACGGAACCACCGCCGACGCTCGATTCAATTCGCACCGGGTGGTTGGAATTGTTGCGGAACTTCAGGTCGATCACGCCGTCGTACAGCGTGGCCTCGCGCCCCGCCGGGTAGCGCGAGATGTAGTAGCTGTGCGGAGTGTGTGCGACATCTTCCATGGCCGCAAAATAGGCCGCGTTGTACAAAGTGGTGGCATATTGCGAAATGCCACCACCGACGGCGGTGTCTGCGCGGCCTTCATAAATCACGCCGGATTCCACATAGCCCTGCGCGGCGGTGCGCGAACCGGTGGCCTGGTTGACGGAGAAGGTCTCGCCCGGCGACACGATGGTGCCGTTGAGCGCATTGGAGATCACCGAAATATTCGTACCCGAGGCTGGGGAATAACCGCTGGTGGTGAACTCACCGACCACCTGGTCAAAAGTCGAGGCCTCAGCATCCGCGGTGGTAAACGTCGCTGGCTGGTCTTCATAGGTGGCATCCCACTCGCGGTCATCACCCAACACGCGCTCGGCGAAACCGGCCATGGTCTGTTCCCAGTCAATGACTTCCCCATCCACGTGCGGGGTAACCTGCCGCTGGCCACCAGACATGGACAAGCGAGCATTTTTCATCGGGCGTTCGGATTCCGCCAGGCCTTCGCCCAGGATGTCCCGGGCCTTGGACTCGTCGACACGTGGCTCCAAGTGCCCTTCGTGGGCTTCAAAATGCACGAACTCGCCGATGCGCGCGGGTTCAATCGTGCCCGTAATATTCTCGCGGCCGTGCACCTTCAGCGGGCCGGAGACAGCTTTGGCGGCAAGGCCTTCGGCGATCGCATCCACCTGATCCTGGTTAATCACCGGCTCAATCTCATTCGGCTCTACCGCGATGCCTTCCGGATCCAACCAGGAGCTCGCAACCTCTTCTTGCAGCTGTGCGCGATCAACTTCCTGGCCTGGTACGGCATCACGCGGTTCCACGTTGCCGGCTTCCAGGAATACCGCGCCATCTTCGGGGTCCCGGTGCAGCTCGCCGACCATGCGGTCTAGCTCTGGGTTCAGCGCGGCCGGATCCTCGGCGGTTTGCACGTCCACTTCTTTCGTCGTACGGAAGAAGCTGGCCAGGCGCACAAGTGGGTTCATCGACTCATCGGGAATAGCGGCAATCGTGCCTTCCAAGTCCAGGCGCAGCCCTGCCTGCGCTGGCACGAATTCCGTGGTTTTTTCGCCCGCAGCAACACGCACGGGTTCGTTTTCTGCCTCGCGGAGTTCGTCGTCAAGCTTGGCCAAAGCATCCTCGCGCTCCAGGGAGGAAATATCGACGCCACCCACGGACGTCGCACGCGGGATTTTGCCCTGATTCGTGGAGACATCAATGGCGTAGGCAATGCCAGCAATGACGAAAAGCCCGACGAAGACGCCGAGCACAATCGCCACACCTTTGAAACTTCTCGATTTCGCCGAATTCACGCTTTATAGACTAACCGCTCACACAGCTTGGTACTAGTTACGGGCGGATTCTTCAGATTCTGCTCCATTATGCGCACTGTTACCCCGTTTCTTCTTTTTCTCTCGACGCGGGCCGATAAACCACCACACCGGCACGATAGATACGGCGACGAATACCCAATAGATCAACCAAAACGAGCCCTGTAATCCTGTAACCGCAATGCCTACCCCGAGCAAAACAATACTGATCAGGGAGCCTATACACGCCCGTTTCCAGGTAGTCATGGCTGATTCAGTAGTGCGCATGTCTGCATTGGTAGTGCTGTTCTCGTCGGTACCAAACCGGCGAGCAAAGCGTATATCCATGGCTCGGATGATCGTCGGCCCGAGGGTAATTGAATACCCGATATATAAAGCAGACAGGCCATGCGCGAAATTCGAAGAATGTGTAGAGCTTAAGTCGATATAAGTGAGGGCCAGCAGGACAAGATCGACGATCGGAGTGGCTATGAGCAGTGCTGCACCAACGCGCGGGGCCCGCAACGCATATCGTGTCAGCAGTCCTGCTACAAGCAGAACCCAGAATAAAACCTCGGCTACAACAATTGCGATGAATATCAAGCTACTGGCCTCCAACTTCGTATCCCCTACATGGTCAACTATATGGATGCTCCATGCAGATTTGGGGTCGCCCGCAAAAAGTGGCCAGTTAATTAAACGAATTTGGGGCTAACCTCTCGCCCGCAACGCTATTAGGATAGAAGGCTATGAGTTCCGATTCCCGCGAACAGACCATGCTGATTGCCTACGACGGCTCCGAAAACGCCGACCGTGCGCTCGAATACGCTGCCAAGTTGCTTAAACCCGGCACCGTGCAAATCTTGACTGCGTGGGAGCCGATCGCCCGCCAGCAAGCCCGCGCTGCCTCGCGCACCGGCATGCATCAGGCGACGATGACCTCCGATAATCTGGAAGACGATCCCGCCTACGCCGAAGCCGTGCAAGTGTGCCGCCAGGGCATCGCTGCAGCTGAAAAGCTCGGCATGTACGGCAAGGCGCACCTGGTGGAATCGGCCACGACCATCGCCTCGGCCATCGTGGATGCGGCCCAAGAGCTCGACGTCGACGTGATTATCACCGGCACCCGCGCGCTGACCGGATTCCGCGCGCTGTGGTCGCAGTCGACGGCGGAAACAATCGTGAAAAACGCCGGGGTTCCGGTGCTGGTCGTGCCACCGGAAAACGAGGACGACGATCCGGAATACTTCACCAGAGACGACTAAATTAAGGGATGATTCATCCCCAGGATTAAGGACAATTATTTATGGCCGCTGATTCTTCTCGCTCGCTCAACCGGCAGTCGCCAAACCGGCAGTCGCTGAACCGCCGCAGCCTGGGCCCGGCTCTGGGCAGCGCTGTCGTCGGCGTCGCACTGGGCGTCGTCGCGATTTTGGGCATCGCGCAGTTTTCCGGCCAAGACACCATCTCTGGTACCACCCCGCCGGATGATGCCCTGTTAGGTGGTGCCGAATACGGCTCACGTGAGTAGGCCTGCTGTGCGCGCCCGCCTGCGCATTCGCGCCCACGCCACTCACCCACTTAACACCCACGCCATTGTGTGGCTGGTGCTGGCCACCGCGATGTTTGCCCAGCCTGTCGGGCTTATCGCCGCGGATACTAAACACGATCTCACGGCTGATCCCGCCGGTTTTCTGGCCGCGGCCACCCACGCCTGGACGGATGTCTTCCCGCTGGGGCAGCTGCAAAACCAGGCGTATGGCTACCTGTTCCCGCAGGGCCTGTTTTTCCTGCTTGCCGACGCCATCCCGGACTGGCTGCTTCCCGCCTGGGTGGCGCAACGGCTGTGGTGGACCATCGTCGCAGGGGTTGGTTTTTCCGGTTTTTATCGGCTCTGCCAGTGTGTTGTTCCTGGTTCTGGCCGCTCCACCACGGCGTCGGCAAGCATCCGCGCTTTTCAGATCATCGCTGCGCTGCTGTTTGCGCTGTCGCCGCGCACACTCACCACACTGACCGCAATTTCTTCCGAGGCCTGGCCGGTCATGCTCGCCCCCTGGGTGCTGGTGCCGCTGTTGCGCACAGACAAAATCACGGGCCGGGATATCGCCGCGGCCACCATCCCCATCGCGCTGATGGGGGCCGTCAACGCCACCGCAACGCTAGCCGCCTGCATCCCGGCTGGCCTGGTGATTCTGTGGCGTCGGCAAGGCTGGCTGCTGATCCCGGCCGCGGTCGCTGTGAGCGCCTGGTGGATCGGCCCGCTGCTGGTGTTGGGCAAGTATTCCCCACCGTTTACGGATTTCATCGAATCGTCCTATGTGACCACACGCTGGCTGAACCTACTGGAGATTCTGCGCGGCACCACTCACTGGACGCCGTTTGCCGATACTGAGCGCGAGGCCGGGTATTTGTTGGTCTCGCAGCCGGTGTTTGTGCTGGTTACGGTAGCGATTGCAGCGTGTGGTCTGGCGGGCTTGGCGTTGAGTGCTCAAGGCGCACAGGGCTCCACGCCTGGCACCCGCCTGCGCTACCACGGGCTGTGGTTGGTGATGCTGCTGGTGGGCATCGCGATCCTGGCTGCACCGTACGGGCAGCTGCTGGACGACGTCCTGGCTCCGCTGCGTAACCTGCACAAATTCGACCCGCTGGTGCGCATCCCGCTACTGCTCGGCGTGGCACACCTGGGCACTGTGCTGGAGATGCCGCGCCTTAAGCATCCGTTGACCCGGCGCGCGGCCGCAGGACTGGGCGTGGCGGTGATCGCGCTGCTGTCGGTGGCTCCGGTGTGGTCGGGCCGGTTACTGCCGACGGGTGCGTACCGCGAGGTGCCGGAATATTGGCACCAGGCTGCGGATTTCCTCAATGACAACGTCGACACGCGTACCCTGCTGGTTCCAGAAACCTCGTTTGCCCGGCAGGAATGGGGTTGGACCCGCGATGAGCCCGCCCAGCCGTTGTTGGATGTGCCGTGGGCGGTGCGTGATGCGGTGCCGCTGTTGCCGCCGGAGGCGATTCGTGGGCTGGATGGGGTGCTCGCCACGCTGGATCGCTCGGTGGATCCGTTGTTGCGTTTGGGAATCGGTGCGGTGCTGGTGCGCCATGATTTGGATTCTCCCGTCCAGCGGGAGCGTGCCGACGAGCTTGCCGACGCCTTGGACCGCTGGGCGCAGCGCCATGATTTCGGGGAGGTCTCGGTGTTTGTTGTGGATGCGCAGCGGGATATGCACATCGCGCATGATCCGGTCACGGTGGCCGGAGGCGGCGAGGCGCTGGCGGTGTTGGATGCTATCGATGGCCCGGCTCCGCGCCGATTGGTGGACCATGCGGGTGCGGGGGCGGCGACGGAAGGGTCTGGTGCCGAGATCGTCACCGATACCCCACTGCTGGTCGACCGTAATTTCGGCACCCTGCAGGGGGCTGTCTCTGGCCCGCTGGCCAGCCCGGATGAGGCCACCACGAAGCACCCGAGTGTTGATTACCCGAGCGTCGCCACGCCGCTGCCGGTGCGTACCCGCGGTGATGTGCAACTGCAGGCCTCGTCTTCGGCCGCAGATGCCACCGCTTTTGGGGGCGCGGATCCGGCGCGCTCGATCAACGCGGCGGTCGATGGTACGGACCAAGCCTGGTTGCCAGCCCCGGGAGATCCGGGAGCGTTGCAGCTCCGCAGCACCGACGGGATGTTCCACGCGCCGGAATTACATCTGACCACCACGGAGGATGCACGCCTGCGGGTACTGGCTTTTGCTGATTCGCGTCCCAGCGACAAGCCGATCCACACCATCACCGTGGAAACTGCAGCCGGCGAAGATACCCGCGTTGCTTTCCCGGATGATCTCCGTGCCAGCCACATAGAAGTCCAGCTCAATCCGGAAACCCGCACCGGGGTCTCCGATATCCACCTGGCTGGCCATGAGTTGTCGCGCCTGGTGCACGTCCCAGCTACCGCGAATGCTCGGCAGTTCGTCTTCCAGCGCCTGGCGGTGGATACGGGTGTTGTGCAACGCAGTTTCGAGGTTCCGCGCACAATGCAGCTGGAGATCCGAACCGACGATGAGCAGCCGGTCACCATCGACGGCACGGAATATTCCGCAGGTGAAACGGTGGAACTATCCGGCACGCACACCATATCTACTGCGGCCGCGTGGGTCAGCCTGCGCGAGCCTGGCTTTGCCCCGACCGCGCGTTATGAGCCTGTCGCTGGCCGCACGGTGCCGGGTGCTGCAGACGCTGACGATGCTGTAGGCGAGGGCCGCCTGCTCGTCACCGGACGCGCGTTCAATGAGGGTTTACGCGGCGAGCTTGTCGACGCCTCCGGCACTGTCACCGAGTTGCAACCTACCAGCATTGATGCCGCTACCCAGGCATTTGTGCTGCCCGCAGGCGCATCCGGCGAGTTTCGCATGAGTTTTGCCGGTGAGGCTGCGTACCGCACGACCTTATTTGTGGGTGCGGCGGTATCGCTGGTGACCTTAGCCGCGCTGGTGTTGTTCCCGCTCGCACGCCCGACGGCCAACACCCAATTCGCAGCAGCGCGACGTCGGCACGCGCGACGCTTACTAGCCACAGAACCCACACTGCCTGCCTGGGCATTCCCGGTGGCTGCCGTTGCGGTCTCGGGTGCGGTGGTGGGCCCAGCAGGGGCGGTCTCAGCAGCTGCGGCGTGGGCAATCACGCGCTGGACGACGATCCGCCCGGTGGTTTTAGCACCAGCATTGCTGGGGATTTGCGGGTTGTGGTTGGCGCGCGCACCGTGGCCGGATGTGCATTATGCCGGTGATAGTTTGCTCGTGGCGTGTTTGGCTGCCGGTGCGGTGGCCTGCCTGAGCCAAAGCCGGGCTGGTTCTTCTACCAAGGTGTAGCTGATAGCCGCGACCGCTACAGAAAGCCCCAGGGTGAGAGCCAGAATGCTGACAAAACCGCCGCTAAACATCTCGATTCCTGCCAGCGGGAAGGCGATGGACAGCACCGCCACATGCCACAGGAACAGCGAATAAGACCAGCGCCCCACAGCTTGCACCGGTTGGCTCAGCAGCAGGCCAGATTGGGTAGGCCGCAGCGCATAAGGCACCACGATGCACGCCGCAAAGACAGTACCCAGACTGATGCGGATGGCGAATTCCAGTGGGCTCGGATGCGTAAGGCCACGCGGGCTGATAGCTTCCCAACTGGCCAAGAATAAACAAGCAGTGGCTAGCACCCAAAACAGCGGTTTCATGCCCAGGATGCGTCGTACCACACCTGGGCGCTTGGCGACGCCCGCCGATTCCGCCTCGGCAGCCAGCATGCCGACGACGAACCACAGAGTATAGGCCGGTGGCCAAATCTGCCGGTTCACACTCGCCGCCCAACTAGCGCCGTCGCTACCGTCGAAACCGGCCACAAACGGCAAAAAAGCCCAGCCCAAACTCATGACCCCCACCACGCACAGCGCGAGTACTCGCGTGCGGGCCTGCCAGCGCAAAAGCACCCAGGCGATCAGTGGCAGCGTAAAATAAAAAGCGAATTCCACGCACAGCGACCACAAATGTGTCAGGCCTGGTGCCAGCCCATCGGGAATATAGATCTGAGTGGCGGTCAGGTTAGCGAGTAGTTGTTGCCAGCTCATGGTACTAGCCGCTGGCAACGCCAAGGCCACCACCGCAACGCAGACGAGGTAAGCGGGTAATACGCGCGCGGCACGCTTGCGTAAAAAACCGGGGCCGATCGGCCTGCGCCACAGCAAAAATGCGGAGAGCGCAAAGAACACGGCTACAAAGTAATCAAAACGTTCCAGCACCACTGGCCCAGAAGCAGTCTGAAAATGCACGTGGGTGATCAGCACCCCGACGGCTGCAAGCGCACGAATGCCTTCTAGGCAGTCAATGCGCTGCGGAACCGATGCGGAGACACTGGTGGCGACCATGCGCTCAGGCTAGCAGGCACGTCTTGCAGTTCGCGTGCTGAGGAAACCTATTAGTTTGGGCCTCAGCTTAGCTTGGGCCTCAGCCCTCAGAAGTTAACGCCGCAGGTATACTGCTAGCACTATGTTCCGTCGTGTCACGTTAACGGTGGCCGCTGCTGCTGCCTCACTAGTGGTTGGCGCCGCCGCTCCGCCGCTGGTAATGGCCTTCCACGATTCTTGGCCAGAAGGCACCACGGTGCACACGCGCACAGAAGACGCGGAAACCCAGCTGCTAGACACGGCGGAATTTGCTGCGGCAACCAACAGCGCCAGAGCTGGCAAGCCGCTTCCCCGCCCCGCCGATTGCCCGGAAGCGACACCAACTTTTTCGTGCTATATCAGCACCACTACCACGCATGTCGACAGTGAAATCACGCTGCTGCGCACCACGCAGGATGCGGACGATCCAGCACGCCGTTCGGAAATTACAGCACGCCACACGCTGCTTGCCAACGACGGCGCAGGCTCATCCACAAGCGACGACGCCACCAGCGCGCGCCCTGTCGGTCACGCTGATAACGACGTGACCATCAACCGCGAATCCGCCATCGGCATCCCTGACCCTACCTCGCGCGTGCGGTTTTATGATGACGGTAGAAACGACAACGCAGACACCCCCGTCGTCGACACGGGCCTGTTTGCCCGCCCAGGCATTTACTATGCCTTCGAACCGGATACGCAGAAGCGTTCCTACAATTTCTTCGATCTGTTCACCCAAGAACCGCTTCCCATCGACTTCGCCGACACCATCGAGCAGGGCGAGGATGAAGATGGTGCTGTCACCGCAGAGTTTTACGAATACCGCCACACCATTACGGCCCATCCACTGCAAAATTCCTTGCTGCGCGCGTATTCACAGCCGCAAGATTTGCTCAGCCCACCCACCCCGGTCTCGGCGCTGTCACCGAAAATCCTCGACGAGCCAGCCGCACAGCTTTTCGACGCCATGGAGATCACCGGCCCCGCCACGGATTTTTATACCGCCGATGAGCTTGCCGACGAGCGCATCACCGGCGATCTTTCCGCCGCGGATACCGTGACCATGCGCCCCTATTATTCTGTGGACCGCTTGGTGTGGGTAGAACCGATCACTGGGCAGATCGTCAACCGCGATGAACACTACGAGGTTTTTCTCGCTGCCGATGGCGCTCCGGCGCAGCCAGCCCCGGAGCGCACTGTGTTGTCCACGCACGCGAAATATGATTCCGCCTCCCGCGAGGAAGCACAAGACCTGGCCAGCAAGACGGTGCGCGTGGTGGAACGTTGGGAGGCCATTGGTTTTCTGGCCACTGCCCTCGGCATCATCCTGCTGGCAGCTGCCGTGTGGATGATCTGGCGGCACCGGCACAGCCAGAAGCGCGCCTACGCTAACCATTCCGGCATCGGTCACCCCGACACCGACCACCCCGACACCAACCACACCGACAACGGCCACCCCGGCACCAATCCCAGCGCCAGCAACCACACCGACACTGACCCCAGCGCCGGCTAGCACATGAACACACGCCTGCTGATCCTCGGGTTGTGGGCCAGCCTGCTGGTTGGCGCTCTCACCTGGCCATTTTTCGCAGCTGGCGAACTAGCCTGGCGGGATATGCTCGTGCTGGATTCACCAGCTCTGTCGCCCTCGGCCTTTGGTTTTGGGGATCTGCCCGCGCGCAATGCCCCACAAGATGGCGTGTTGGCGATCCTCGGGGTCGTGTTTCCGGCCTCGTGGATAGTCCGGGTCTTGCTGATCGGTGGCGCGGCAGCCGCTGCGTATGCCGGGGCGCTCCTGGCACACAACCGCTCTGCCTCACTGCCCGCGCAGTTGACGGCAATGACCATCGCGGTGGCCAACCCGTTCGTCGTCGAGCGCTTATTGCAAGGCCAGTGGTCGTTGGTGTTGGCAGCCTGGCTGCTACCGGTCATCGTCGCTCTGCGCACCCATCTGGTCTGGGTGTTGGTGGCGGTGCTGCTGTCCTCGCTCACACCCACCGGCGCACTGTTTGCCACGCTCACTGCGTTATTCGTCGTACGTGGCTGGCGTTCGCGCGTGCTCACGCTGGTGGTTGCAGGCTTGGCCAGCCTGCCGTGGCTGGTGCCATCGTTGCAGGATATCCCGCATGCCGCCACGAGTAGTTATTTTGCCTTTGGCCCGCGGGCAGAAACCTACGTCGGCACGCTGGGTTCACTACTGGGCTTGGGAGGAATATGGAATGGGCAGGCGGTGCCGGCGTCAAGGTCGGCAGGGTTTGCGATTTTCGGGGTGGTGTTGTTTGCCGTGCTGTGGCTGGGCCGTCGCGCGGTGCCGCGTGCGGTGTTGGCGTTGGCGGTGCTGGGTCTCGGGGGTGCGTTGGTGGGCTGGCTGGCCCCGGAGCTGTTGTCTGCGGTTGATCCGGGAGTGTTGCGGGATTCGCAGAAGCTGGTGATGTTGGCGATTCCCGCGTATTGCTGCGCTGCCGCTGGTGTGCCGCGGTTGTGGGCGCTGCTTGCGCTGTTCTGCGCTGTGCTGCAGGTCATCGATGCTCCCGCGGAGGTCTCAGTGCTGGCCCCGCGGGAGGTCACCGCCGGGCTGGATCAAAATTTATTGCAGCGTGCCGACGGCCGCACGGTGTTTTTGCCGGATGCCCCGACGGTGGTTTCTGCGCCGGGTTGGGTGAGCATCAACCCATATACGAAGGCCTTGCCGGTGGTTCATTCCGGAGAGCTGGAGGTCGACGGCGCGCTCGTCGACAAGCCATCGCGACGCTATATCCTGGCACAACAGGCGTGGGAGGCTGGCGATCACGAGCGCCTGCGCAGCTTGGGCATTGCTGTGGTCTACGCCGACGGTGTGATCACGGAAACGGGTGCTGGGCCAGAACCGGTGCCGTGGGGGTGGCATGCCGGTTGGTTTGCTACCTGGTTGCTGGTGTTGTGGTGGCAGCTGCGAAGCCGCTCAGCACGGAAAACGCGCGAGGCGAGGAAAACTCACAAAGCGCAGAAGACTCGCAGGTGAAAGCGCTGAAGTTGCCTGAATTCTTCCCGGTTTTGCGTTCTAGCAATCTACTGTTAGACTTAGTTCTCGCTGGAGGATTCGACTAGCGGCCTATGTCACACGCCTGGAACGCGTGCGGGTTTCACAACCCTCGTGGGTTCAAATCCCACATCCTCCGCCAATGTGAAGTCTCGAGACATCGT
The DNA here is from genome assembly GCF_000477935.1 of Corynebacterium sp. KPL1995. Taxonomy (NCBI): domain Bacteria; kingdom Bacillati; phylum Actinomycetota; class Actinomycetes; order Mycobacteriales; family Corynebacteriaceae; genus Corynebacterium; species Corynebacterium sp. KPL1995. The sequence continues at coordinate 407,313 of NZ_KI515715.1, forward strand.
TCCTATTTCGGTGTCTCGAGATTTTTCTTTTTCACACCACAGCCCGGGCCTCAACGACGGGGGGTTAAACGCCAAAAAGTGTGTTTTTACGGCGTGTCGCCGATTGTCTAGATCTGGCCTTTCCGGATACCGATTGAATGTGTGTATTCAACATCGATACCCTGGTCGTAGAAGGCTGGCTGACCAGGTAGCTGGTTGGTGTGGTTTTCTTTGTGGATCAAGGCGTTGACTTTGGCGAGTTGGTCTTGACCCCAGTTGCACTGCCTGGCGATCTCTAGTGGGTCGTCAGGTAGTTCGGTTTTGAGGTATAGCCACCAATCGATCATGCGGCGTTTTTTGAATAGTGCTTTACTTTCTCGTGGGAACTCTAAATTTTCCGCCCCCTCCGATAAGTGAAATGGCTACAAACGCCAGACCGAGAACCAGCTGCGGGGCAGCCACAAAAGCCAACACGGAGCGGAAGGAAGTAGCCTCGAAAGAATTGGCTACCGCCGCATACACAGCACCTGACATCATCTGAATGAAGAAAAACAGCCCCGTGGAGACTCCCGGCAAAAGAAACGGTAAAGCGAGTTGCCCATTTTGGCTATACGGGATAGTCGCCCCCACCCCAATGAATTGGGTACACAAGATTGCAATCACGACCCACGCAGGAAGTACCGGAGCGACCAAGCCCACCAAGAGAACCGCCAAGGCGACCAGACCGGAAACCATGATCGACGTATGTGCAAATTTGGTCGGGTTGGCGGTGTGCTTTATCAAATAACTTCCAAACCAATACCCTACTGCAGGCCATAGCATCAACACTCCATAGGAGATTCCCGTAATCCCATAGTTGGTTTCGAAGAAACCTGGAGATAGAGCCAAAAAGCCAAAATAGCTCATCCACACCAGGGCGAGCGCTGCCGAATACCATAAATACGAAAGGTTTGAGAGCGAAGCTCCGATGGACGATAGGGTCGAAGCCAAGGAAGGTAAAGAGGGCTCGTCGGCTTTCGCCGAACCCAAAAACCCGAGGCACAACAAGGACAGGGTAATCCCCAGGACGGCTAGCACCACAAAAATGGCTCGCCAAGGAAAAAAGAGGGAGGCCACTCCCCCTAGAAGGGGAGCTAGAGCAGGAGTGAGCGAAATGACCATAGTCAGGTTAGCTAAAGGTGCAATTCTGAACGCTGGATCAATACGTCTACGAATAATTAGACGGCAAAGAACAGTCGCCGATGTCCCTCCCAGGGCTTGAAGGAGTCGCCCTGCAGACAGCGGGAAGATGGACTGGGAGAACGCACAGAGTATCGAACCAATACTGAACACAATTAATCCGAAAGCTTGAAGCTTGACCGCGTCGTATTTTTCGGCCAAAAACCCGCCCACAAACATACTGAGCGCATATCCGGCCATGTATATCGTCGTTGTCCATTGGAGCTGTGCCACATTGACGTTCAAGTCCGAGGCCATGCGAGCGAACGACGGCGTGATTACGCTTAACCCCAATTGCGGAGCCATAACCACTAGCAAGAGAGTAATCATAGCCCCGGAGGAAAATTTCTTAGAGAAACTGCTATTTCCGTTAGACACGGGAAGCCCCCTTGCCTGCAGCAAGGGCGCACGCGATGCTTTGCGCGCGATTCCGAATCTTTGTCATAGCGCTGAGGTTACCCTCGTTTAGTGGACACCCTATTAGTACGGATCTTGTGTCCGTAGGAGAGGATGTTCATTGTGAGTTCGTCAAGGAAAAACTACACCCCGGAGTACCGACATGAGGCCGCCAGACTGGTCATTGAGTCCGGGCGCCCAATCGCTCATGTAGCTCAAGGAAACCGGTGTAGCCGAAGGCCTTGTGGGCAAATGGGTCAAGCTTGAACGAGAACGTCAAGGTTTTGCTGATGGCCGCAATGATGCCGATATACGAGCCGAAAACGCTCGCCTGCGTCGTGAGTTAGCTGAGGCCAAGATGGATAATGAGTTCTTGTCAAAAGCCACCGCCTTCTTCGTGGCGTCGCAACGCGATCGGAAAAATTTGAGCTAATACAGCCAGAGCAAGGCGAATTACAGCATCAAATGCATGAGCAGACTAGTGCAGGTTTCTCGCTCTGGCTACTATAAATGGGAAAAGGCTCAAGCAGTACGGGATCGTGGTGAAAATCAGCGTCAGAGATTCCTCGACCAGTTGGACAAGCGTATTCATGACATCTGGGAGGATTCTGACGAAGTCTACGGTGCCCCACGTATTACCGCAGAACTCGCTGAGGATGGGGTCTATGTGAATCGCAAAACCGTGGCCAAGCGTATGCGGATGATGGGTATTGAGGGCATCTCGCCCAGGGCGTTTGTTCCGGTGACTACGATTCAATCCAAGCACAAGTCCACGCTTGCCGACCTGGTGAAACGGCTATTTGATCAAGGTCAGCTCAACCGGGTGTGGATGTCGGATATTACCTATCTACGCACGAATAAGGGCTGGCTGTACCTGTGCGTTATCCGCGACGGGCACTCCCGCCGAGTCCTAGGCTGGCCCATGGATAGTGTGCAAGATTCTTATCTGGTTGAACGCGCATTGCGTATGGCTCATGCCTTGCGTGGTGAAGTACCCGACGGTGTGGTCTTCCACGCGGATCGTGGTACCCAGTTCACAAGCGAGAAGTTGTGGCAGGTCTGCCAAGAACTAGGGATTGCGCAATCGGTCGGCCGGACTGGTGTGTGCTTTGATAACGCGATGTCAGAATCATTTTGGTCGACATTGAAGACCGAATTTTACGATCGGAAGAAATGGGCTTCGCGTGATGCAGCCCGGAAGGCGGTGGCTCGCTGGATTGAGATTGTCTACAATCGGCGCCGTCGACATTCGTCTATCGGGATGATCAGCCCTGTCGATTTCGAGGCTCGGATCGCTGATCAAGCTGACAAAAAGAAAGCCGCTGCTTAACCACTAAGCAGCTTAACTACGTGTCCACCACTTGCGGGCATCCCCAGGTATGAGTATCGCACGTTATCGCATGGCTGCGGTAGCGTGAGGTTAAAAGTGTCTAACAAAACGTCCGCATCCCCTTTTGTCGCTTAACCCTCAACGACGGGTTATGCGAGGGATATGGGGACATGCGGGATATGCGACAAAAGTGTGCCCGGCCGGGGCCCGACCAGCGTATTGTGTCTTTTTTACAAATAGTGAACGAAAAAGGCCACTTTCAGCGGGCCTATTTGTAAAAAACGCACCAAACGCATGATCACCGGCGATGGAATGTCTTATCAGCACCGTGACGGGGTGAAGACCACCCGATTAACGCCGCGGTGGCGGCGCCATCCCCAGCGCAACATCCACGAAATCATCGAGTTTTTGCTGGTCTTCTCCACGCAACAAGATCGACAACATCCGCATAAGACCGTGGGCTATTTCTTGCTGTTCGTTTTGGGAGTACTCACTCTGCCCAGCGAGCTTTGCACCCTCGACACCTGCGCCTTCTACGCCCGCACCCTTGACACTTTCACCCTTGGGCGGGCAGAGCGCATCCACCCCGGCTTGGTAATTACCTTTGCGTAATTGTTGGAACACGCTAATTGCTTCCAGCCAGGCACATTCTTTGTCGACTGCTTGCGACATCGCAGGCTCCTTCCTTGCAGGCAAGATTAGTTCACGCAAATTTTGTTAGACTTCATGCTACTGAACTTAATTGTTCATCATATCTATTCATTAATAGTCAGCAAGCCTACTACGCACAAAGAAAGGATGTTGCGCATGAACAACCCAGCAACTGACAACACCCAAACAACACCCACCCAAGCAGCGCCCACACAGAAAGCGTCGGCAAGCAAGAAAAAGCAGATCACGGTGCTGGTCGGCAGCCTGCGCGGCGGATCATTCGCGCGCAAAATCGCCAAGCAAGCCATCGAATTACTGCCGGAAGATTGCACCGGCACCATCGTCGAAATTGGGCACCTGCCGTTGTACAACTTCGACTACGACGACCCAGAAGTCACCGATGTGCAGACCCCAGACTCCTACACCGAATTCCGTGAAACCATCAAAGCCTCCGACGGCATCTTGTTCGTGACCTCCGAAAACAACCGCACCATCCCGGCGTGCCTGAAAAACGCCATCGACATCGGCTCCAAACCAAACTCAGATGTCGCCTGGAAACACCTCCCGGCTGGCATCATCAGCCATTCCGTCGGACGCATGGGCGGCTACAGCTCGCAGAAGAACCTGCGCCTGGCACTCTCCTACTTCGACATGCCCACCCCAGGCCAGCCGGAGGTCTTCCTGGGACAGTCGCCGAGCTTGCTTGACGACGCCGGCGCGTTCAACAACGACAAAACCCGCGACTTCGTCGCTGACTACCTGCGGCGCTTCGCCGAACTCATGCGCTAGGTACGTGCCACGGCTCTAGGTTCGTGCCACGGCTCTAGACTGGCAGCATGAGCCTCATGCGGGATAAGTCTTTGTGGCGCCAAGTACTGGTGCAAACACCTGTTCTGGTGCTGCTGTCACTCGCAGACGTTGATTTCGATCCCGGTCTTACTCCCCGGCCCCCGGGGGCGCTTACCGCAGCTATCACCGCGGTGCTCTGGGTGGGTTTGTTGTGGCAACGCCGCCGCCCGGAGCCAGCGCTGATGCTATTGGCGGCAACACTGACCGTACTGGCGGTTGCCACCAATGGGTTTTCGTTGCTGGGCTATGCGGTGGTCTGTTGGCAAGCATATTTCATCGCCGCCAACCTGCCGGTGCGCCGCAAACTCTGGGTGACGTTGCTGCTGCTCGGCGCCGTCGGCACGCTGGTGCTGTCCACGGTGCGCAGCTATTTTTTCCTACACCAGATTCTCGGGCTGGATAGCACCCTTGGCCTGCAACAGTTTTTCGTTTTATATTCCGCGCTCATCTTCATCACCCTCCTTTCCATCGCGCTGTGTTGGCAGTTGGGGCTGCGTAGCCGCCGTCGACGCCTGCGATTAGAAGAACTCCACGCCCGCGCGGAACTCGCCGCAGTCACCGAGCGCACCCGCATCGCCCGCGAGATGCACGATATTGTCGCCCACTCGCTCACCGCGGTTATCGCGCAGGCCGACGGCGGGCGCTACGCCGCGCGCCATAACCCCGAGGCCGCACTGCAGGCTTTAACCACCATTTCGCACACCGGCCGGGACGCATTGACGCAAATGCGCCAGTTGCTCAGTGTTTTGCGTGACGACGACACCCGCGAGACATCCTCGTCGCCGGGTCTGGAACGCATCGAAGAATTGTTGCACGAGGCCCAGCGCGGCGGCGTGCATATCGATTGGCACGAGACCGGCACCCGTCGACAGTTAGACCCTGCCCGTGGATTGACGGTGTATCGCATCGTGCAGGAGGCACTGACCAACATCATGAAGCATGCCGGGCCCACCGACGCGCGCCTGGAAGTCGACTGGTCTGCGGCTTCGTCGGTACGCGTGAGCGTCGACAATGCTCCAGGAACCGGTGTGTATGAGGCCGTGGATTCTACCGGTCGTGGTTTGCAGGGCATGCGTGAGCGCGCCCGTATCCATGGTGGCACCGCGCGCTGGGGCAACTCGCAGTATTATGAAGGCGGTTTCAACGTCACGGTGGAGATTCCAACATGAGCGGTCAAAGGATGAACATGGACACGACGCGCCCAATCACAGTCGGGCTTGCCGACGATCAGCTGCTGGTGCGCACCGGATTTGCCATGGTGCTGGATTCGCAGGACGACATCACGGTGGCCTGGCAAGCCGACAACGGCACGGTGGCTATTAACCAGGCAGCGAATGATCCGGTGGACGTGGTGTTGATGGATATTCAAATGCCGGACACCGATGGCATCACCGCAACCCGTGAAATTTTAAAAATTCACCCGGATACGCGCATCATCGTCTTGACGACGTTTGAAAACGGCGATTATATTGTCGGCGCAATCGAAGCCGGAGCCAGCGGATACCTGCTCAAAGACAGCGAACCGGAAGATCTACTGCAGGCAGTGCGTACCGTGGATGAATCCACCGCGGTCATCTCTCCGAAAGCCACCGCCCGCCTGTTGCGCAGCATGCGCTCTGGCAACGCCGGAAGCTCGGGCGGCGTGGGCGTCGACAAGCAGCACCGCTCCAGCGACAACTCTGCAAGCGACAACACCGCGACAGAACCGCTCACCCCGCGCGAGACAGAAATCTTGCAGTTGATGGCCCGCGGGCTGTCGAACCAAGAAATTTCGCAGGAACTGTTTGTCTCCATGCCGACGGTAAAAACCCACGTCACGCATATTTTGCGGAAAACCAACTCGCGTGATCGGGTGCACGCGGTGCTCTATGCCGTGCATCATGGGCTGGACTAGGCTGAGCTAGACTGACCGCCCCCTCGGAGGCTGGGCCGCACGCACCGCACTGCCCCACAAAACACAACCTCATACTCCGGTATGAGGCCTGAATTTCCACCCGCAGCACTATATACACAGCTAGCAGCTGCTGCCATACTGGTGGCATGATCACAGTTGAACAACTAACCAAAAAGTATGGCGCGAAAACCGCCATCAAAGATTTGACGTTCCAGGTCCCCGACGGGGCGGTCACGGGCTTTTTGGGCCCCAACGGTTCCGGCAAGTCGACGTCTATGCGCTGCATCCTCGGGTTGGATAAGCCCAGCAGCGGGCAGGCCTTCGTGGATGGCACGGAATTTTCCCGGGTGCGCAACAAACCCGCGCAGGTCGGCGCTTTGCTGGAAGCCACCTGGTTTAACCCGGGCCGCAGCGGGCGCGCGCACTTGCGGGTGCTGGCCTACGGCGCGGGAATCTCTGCTGCCCGTGTCGACGAATGCCTGGAAATCGTGGGCCTTTCTGATGCCGCGAACAAAAAGATCGGCGGATACTCACTGGGCATGAAACAACGCCTCGGTTTGGCCGGCGCGTTGTTGGGTGATCCGAAACACCTGATCCTCGACGAGCCAGTCAACGGCCTGGACCCAGAAGGTGTGAGCTGGATGCGGCACACCATCCGCCACCTCGCTAGCGAAGGCCGCGCGGTGCTGGTTTCCTCGCACTTGCTTTCCGAGATGGAGCAGACCGCCGACCGCCTAGTGGTGATTGGTCGCGGTGAGATGATCGGCGAATACAGCATGGAGGAATTTCTGCGCGGCGGCACCAAAGTGGTGGTGGAAACCGGTGGCGACGACGTCGACAAGCTCACGCAGCGTTTGCAATCAGCCGGGTTGGACGTGTCGACGCGGGATGCTGGCGCGTTGGCGCTGGAGGTTCCGGAAAATACGGAGGAAATTGAAATCCGCCGGCTCGTCGGCAAGCTGTCTGCCGAACACCAAATCCCAATTATTGGTCTGCGCACCGAATCGCAGAACCTGGAGCAGCGTTTCTTGACTGCTACCGCCGATGCCCAAGAATATTCCACCCGGAAAGGCGCTTAAACCATGAATGTAGTCCGCTCAGAAATTGCAAAACTAACGAGCCTGCGCAGCACGTGGGTCTACGCGATCCTGCTGGTGGGTTCGATTGCTGGACCGGTCGTGTTGATGGGGCTGTTCGCCTCGGATGCTACGACGGATTTTTATTGGAATGACCTGCTGATTGCCGGGGGGCTGTTTCAGATGCTCGCGATTATCTATGCTGCGGCATCGACCTCACGCGATCTGGCGCACGGCATGCACGGGCAGGCATTTTTGACCCAACCGCAGCGTTGGAACTGGTTAGCGGCAAAAATGCTGGTCACCGGGGTGTTTGTGCTGGTGTTGCTGGCGGTTTCTATCGGGATATCGCTCGTGGTCGCGCCAGTTTTTGGTTTGCACCTAGATTCCAGTGAAGCCACCAGCATCCTGTGGGCTGTGCTCATTGGTTACCCGTTGTATGCCGTGGCTGCGGTTGGTTTGGCCGCGCTGGTGCGTTCGCAGATCGCGGCGGTCGGGCTACCGATCGTCTGGATGCTGATCGTCGAGCAACTGCTGGCCTCTGCCGCGATGATCTACGAATTCCTACGCCCAGTCGCCCAATTGCTGCCTAACACCACCTTTGAATCGTTGACCACCGGCTTCGCTTTCTACGACTACATCCACACCGGCTGGGCTGGTGCCGCAGTGCTTATTGGCTGGCTGGTCGTGCTGTGTGGGCTGGGCTTTCTCGCCAACCAAAAGCTCGATGTGAAGTAGGGGTTACGAATTACCCGATCACCCGCGCCGCTGCTGCACGTACAGCACACCGCCGAAAAACGCCCAGCACCAGTGCGCAATAAGCAAGAGCAGCATTGGGGTGCCGACGATCATCCACGCGTTATGGCCGCTGGCGTTGGTCAGTTGATTCAAGCCCGCAACCACCGTTCCAACCGGGAATACGCAGGACCACCAGGTGGGGTTATATGCCATGGTATTGCGGAAGACTTGCGGCCAGTTTTTCGAGGCCGCGATGAGCAGTACCGGTATGCCGATCACCATAATCACCACACCGGATACGTAGGCAAAATGGTCCCAGGGTGCGCTGCGCCCCAACAACTGCGCCCCGGCTGTGGTCTGGCCAATCACACCAAGGGGAATCCAATAAATGGTGGTGAAGTTCAGCGGCATTTTTAATTTCTGTCGCGCCAGGCCGATATACACCGCTACCAGGACCGGGACCGCCGTAATCATTGGCATCAACAGCCCCACCACGCCAATGGCATGCACAAGAAACGACAACGTTCCGTTACCACCGGTATCAGTGATGTGCTGGGACAGTGTTCCCGCCGGGGCTCCGGCCACCGCAGGCGCAAGCAGCGGTAACGCCCAGGTGAAGTTGGCCGCCGAATACTGTGCAGACGGCAAATAAACCAGGTACCGGACAGTCACCACGAAAGCGAGCACAGTACCGAAAATCCAGTAGACGGTGTGCAACCACCACCAGCCAAGAACCGCCGAGGTAGCCATCGACAGCGAAAGCACCCCCATGGCGGTCATCGCCCAAGCTGGGAGGTGTTCTGCCACAAACGGTGGGTTATGGTGTCGAACAAATCCGACAATCACCCAAGCCAGCATGAACGTCGCAACGAAATACCAGGCCACAGCCGCTGCGTGACCGACGGCGTTAGCTCCCCAGTAGGCTTCGACGCCCAGTGTGAGCGCCGCCGTACCCATCACAGACGCCGCCCACCCGGGGCCAGCGGGCGGCAGGCTCAGTGCAGCGCGTTTCGGTCGCGGCGCGGGCGGTTCGTGGTGCAAGTGGGGCGTTTTCGTCACCCACCCCATTCTAGACGCGACCTACATCACAGTAAGGTCGGGGCCCAATTTTCATCAACTATTGTTTGCCCCGGTCACAGTGCTATTGTTTTGTCAATCAGATGATCAAGATAGGCAAAACTCAGCAATAAGGACCACCGTGGCGCGACCGAAAACCAGCCAGCAAGGGCGCATGCAGTCCGGGAAGCAGCTGCGCGTTCTTGCCGACGTCGCCACGCCATTTTTTGCCGCCGAGTTGCTGATGAACCTCGCGCTGACGGTCCCGCACGCGATTTTGACGCCGCTGCTGCTGGACAAGGGATTAACCCTGTCGCAGATCCTGCTGGTCCAAGCCGGTTTTAGCGTCGCGGTATTGCTCTTCGAATTCCCCTCGGGCGCCATCGCAGACATGATCAGCCGTCGCACGCTGTATTTCATTTCCCGGCTAGTATTCTGCGCGTTCTTCCTGGTAGTGATCTTCGGGCACGGCTTTCCGTTAATGCTGCTGGCCTGGGTCATTTATGGCTTGGCGACTGCCTTAGAATCCGGCACCCTGGATGCCGCGCTGATCAACAATGCGAAAAACCGGCAAGGCGTATCAGCAAGCACGGTGGATGGCCTAGAGGGCACGGTGGGTGCGCCGGATCATGTTGAATCACGCATTTCCTGGTTGGTGCGCAAGGAAGGGCAAAGTGCGTACCTCGGCATGATGATCGGCAGCACCATCGGCGCACTGCTGTATTTGTCGGTGGGCGCGAATATTTATTTCATTTCTGTTGGAGCCACGGTGATTTCCGTCGTCACGATCGCGTTGTTCTTCCGGATCCCGGAGCAACACAAGGTGGCAAGCGTTGGCGAGAATGAAGCCGGGGCGAGCGTCGACAAGCATGATGCTGCACGGATTGGCGGTGCGCTCAGGCTGTGGCAGGAGCTTAGATCACACGCGCGTGCGACCGTGGAGGAGATGCGGAATTCGGCGGCGTTGCGGCAATTTTTGCTGCTTGCGGTGATCGCGCAGGCGTTTTTACAGTTGCATTTTCAATTGTGGCAGGCCGTCGGCTTGGAAAAGGGCTTCGGAGAGTCGCACCTGCTGTTTTTATATTTGCTGTTTATCGGGATGGCGTTTGGTGCTTCTTTTATTCGCCCGGAGGTGCTGTTCCAGCGGCGCGCGCTCGTGGTTGCCGGTGTGGTGGCGTTCCCGGGGTTGGCGTGGCTGTCGTATCTTGTCGACGGCTGGGTATACCTGGTGTTTTACGGGGCGCTGGCGTTTTTACTGATCGTTTTTGCCAACTATTCCGCCTTCGGGGTGCGGCGGGCGTCGTCAGTGGAACGCATCGGTGCTGTGACCTCGCTGGTGGGCGTCGTCGGGCGCATAGGGGCGATCGGGGTATTGGCTGTGGCCTCAGTGTTTGTGAATTTTTATAGCGCGGCGGCGGTGGCTTCCGGCGGGTTCGTGGTGCTGGTCGTGTTGGGGCTGGGATGGGTTGGTCTGCGACGGTGGCAAATAGGGCAAAAGTAATTAGTCCACGGGCCCCGGGCAGATCGAACTAACCGCGCCGCTGCTGAACATAACGCACACCACCGAAAAACGCCCAGCACCAGTGCGCAATGAGCAGCAACAACAGCACATTACCGATGCCAATCCACATGACTTGCCCGCTGGCGTTATTCATTTGGTTAAGGCCCGAGACCACAGTTCCCAACGGGAACACGCAGGACCACCAGGTCGGGTTATACGCCATGGAATTGCGGAATACTTGTGGCCAGTGTTTCGAGGCCGCAATAATCACTACGGGAATGCCGATTACCATGGCCACCACGCCAAAACCGTAGGCAATACTGCCCCATGGTTCGCTGCGCCCCAACAACTGCGCCGCGGCCGTAGCCTGACCGACCAACCCGAGCGGGATCCAATAAATAGTGGTGAAATTCAGCGGTATTTTTAGTTTCTTCCGCCCCAACCCACTATAAATCGCCACCAGCAACGGCACAGCTGTCACCAACACCAGCAACAAACCGACTACGCCGATAGCGTGCACAAGAAACGATAGTGTGCCGCTACCACCGGCATCGGTGATATGCCGGGCGAGCATTCCCGCCGACGCCGCGTTCACCACCGGCGCGAGCAACGGCAATGACCACGTGAAATTCACCGAAGAATATTCAGCCCTGGGCAAATGCACTAGGTGGAACAGGTAACGAATCGAAACCACGAAAGCCAGCACCGTGCCGATTGCCCAGTAGAGAGTATGTAACCACCACCAGCCGAGCACCACAGACGTCGCCATCGACAACGCAAGAATCCCCATCGCCGTCATCGCCCACGCCGGGAGGTGTTCGGGCACAAACTGCGGGTTGCGGTGCCGCACAAACCCCGCAATGATCCACACCAGCATGGCCGTCCCGATGAAATACCACGCCACCGCGGCGGGGTGCCCGGCACCGCTGACACCCCAGTAGATTTCTACGACCTGCGCGAGCGAGGCACTGCCCATCACCGCAGCAGCCCATGCGGGCCCGGCTGGTGGCAGGGTCGGCGGAGTTGCTGACTGCCCAGTGCTTTCCCGCTGCGCTGCGGGCGGTTCATGGTGCAGGTGCGGCGATTCGGTCACCTGCTTCATTGTAGGAGCACAAAGATTGCCACCATAAAAGCACCAGCGTAAAATTTCTGTACCGATAAAAAGAAGCGTGAGGCGCCTATGAAAACCATGTCTTTTTCCGATTCACAAGCACACTATGCTGAGATGCTTGATACCGTGGCTAATGATCGTGAAGAAGTCATCATTACACGCGCAGGACACGAGCCGGTAGTGGTCGTCTCCCTTGATGATTATGAATCATTAAAGGAAACCGTATACCTACTCAAAAGCCCGGCTAACGCTCGCCGACTACTAGCCTCAATTGAACAGCTCGAAAATGGCGAAGGCACTCAACGGGATTTCTAGGCTATTGGTCTCGGAGAATCACAGATGAGCACCGGCTAGTTTATAAAATTTTCGGCGATGAAATTCGCATTGCCTCCTGCAGATACCACTACGGACGTTAAGACCCGCTAGAGTTTCCAGACTTCACGTCGCCAGTATCACCAGCGTCGTCAGTGTCAACAATGTCGTTAGCGTCGTCAGTATCGCCAGCGCCACCAGCGTCGTCAGTATCGCCAGCGTCGTCAGCGACATCTCCGCCGTCCATCGCAACCTGCTCGGCTATCCCACGTGCAGCACGTTCAGTCGCTTCGTACGGTTCTACATCTTCCAGGTACTCGCCGGTCTCGTAATCGTATTCAATGGCGCGCCCCTGCTCGTCGGTGCGCGTGTACCAACCAACATTCTCGGTGGCATGCGAATCCCAGTTACCACCAGCAGAATAATCGCTATCCGGTGGGCATTCCTCAATCGACAACGCAAAGTTGTCGCCGTATTTCGACACGCCTTGTTTTACCGAATTCGCCACCAAGCGGTCGCCATAAATCCGGCGCACGGTAAATGGGTCATTCCGCAGCTCTTTGAACAATGCCACTGACATCAAAATCAAAATGAACGCGAACGGCAACGCCGTAACCACCACCAGGTTCTGCATACCGCGTAGCGCGTCCTGTCCGCCCGAAAGCAAAATCACTACGGCGATACCAGCCATACATAAAACCCAGAATGTCGTAATCCACGGGTTCGGGTTAGGGTTACCTTTTTGTGATAGCTGCGAGTTCACCAATGACGCCGAATCTGCCGTCGTCACGAAGAAAATAATCAACACCACGATGATGATCGGCGCAATAATGTGCGCGCCCGGCAACTGGTCTAGCACCACAAAGAAAATCTCTTCTGGGGCCGGCATCGTATCTGCCGTGCCATCAGGCGCGATCGAATGATCACGGTTTTGCAGCCAAATCGTCGTACCACCCAGCACAGCAAACGCCGTCATGATGATGGTCGACGGAATAAACAACACACCCAGCACAAACTGGCGGATGGTGCGCCCACGCGAAATCTTGGCGACGAACACCCCGACGAATGGTGCCCAGGAAATCCACCACGCCCAGTAGAACGTGGTCCACGCAGACAAGAACGCCTGCATCTCTTCGCCTTCCCCCATGTGCGCGGACATCGCATCACCGAACGATGCGAAATACTCGATCATCACCGCTGGCAATGCGTTCATCAAAAACGCGGTCGGGCCAACGACAAAGAAAAACACCGCGATGCCGATCGAGAGCACCAAGTTGATATTCGACAGCACTCGGATGCCTTTGGCCACGCCGGAGACTGCCGAGGCGATCGTCGCAATGGTCAGCACCATGATGATGATCAGTGCAACCGTATTGCCCGCCGTCGACCAGCCAGAGACCACTTCGAACCCGCTGGCGATCTGCAAAGATCCAATACCCAATGTGGCGGCGGTACCGAACAGCGTGGCAATGATCGCCAAACCATCAATAATGCGCGCTGGCAGCGAATCCGTCGACCTATTGCCCAGCAGCGGCAGCATGATCGAGCTCATCAGCGGTACGCGGCCGCGTCGGAAAGAAACATAGGCGACGCACAAGCCGACGATTCCGTAAATCGCCCAGGCACTCGCGCCCCAGTGCAGCGTCGACTGCACCATTGCACCCTTGATTGCTTCTTCGCTGGCGGCCTCATACGCGCCCGGCCGTGGGGATAAATAGTGGCTGAGCGGCTCATACGGCCCGAAGAAAATAATGCCGATGCCAATGCCAGCCGCAAACAGCATCGCTGCCCAGGACAACGTGGAATACTCCGGCTTCTCATCGTCCAACCCCAGCGGGATGCGTCCGTATTTGGAGAACGCGAGCACCAGTAGCACAAAGAACAGCACCACGGCGATCATGGTGAACACCCAACCCAGGTTGGTCATGATCCAATCCAGGGCCGTGGAGGAGACATCAAAAACCTGTTCCGGAGCCAGCACGCCCCACAGGATGAACGCCACAACCAAGCCTCCCACCACGGTGAGCATGGGCTTGTCGACGCGATAGCGGATCTTTTGATCCTCCACGGACACGCCCGGCACCATCGCGGGGTGAATATTGTGCGGGTACGTCACCTCCCGCAAGATGCGTTTGGCTTTTGTGCCCGCACCTTCGGCATCATTTTCCGCCATCGCCGCTCTCCTTGTAGCTGTTCTTCAATTCTGGGGTGTGTTCTCTTTGCTGTTTTTGCCGTTTTTGTTGTTTTGCTGCTCCCAGCATTTCTCAACAAATTCCGAGACAACTGCTAAGCAACTATAAGGCAGGCTGTCGCATAAATCACGTTACATATTCACGCCCCACTATTGGCCAGACGGCCAAGTTTATGGCAGACTAGCGGAAGTCGACTTGGCCACCCGGCCAAATAGGTCGCGTTCGCACTACAGATCGCAGCCTGCACCTCAAGTAAAACCTCAACACAGATCTCAACCCATATCTCAACCCACAAGGCGGTACTGAAAACCCATGACAGCGATGCAATCCCCCGCGGCACGTTGGTTCGCGCTCGCGACACTCGTCGGTCCCGTACTGCTGCTCAGTATCGACATGAGCGTTATCAGCATCGCCGTGCCCGCCATCAGCGCAGGCCTCGGCCCCACTTCCGCGCAAATGCTGTGGATCATCGATATTTACAGCTTCCTGCTGGCAGGGCTGCTCATTCTGGCGGGCTCGCTCGGCGACCGCTTCGGCCGCAAACGCATGCTCATGATCGGCGCCCCCGCATTCGGTTTGGCCTCCTTGGCGACGGCATTCGCACCCAACCCGGAGCTACTGATTCTCGCCCGCGCCGCCCTGGGTGCCTCCGCGGCCACCCTCATGCCGTCGACACTGGGGTTAATCCGCACCATCTTCGACAACGCGCACGAACGACGCCTAGCCATCGCCGTGTGGGCAGCCGCCTTCGGTGGCGGTGGCGCGCTCGGCCCGGTGCTCGGCGGGCTGCTGCTGGAACACTTCTGGTGGGGCTCAGTGTTCCTAATTAACGCCCCGGTCATGGCGCTATTCCTACCCGCCGCGTGGTACCTGCTGCCAGAATCGCGCGACCCGAACCCGCAGAAATTCGACTACCCTTCGGCTGCGCTGTCCATCGCCGGGCTGCTCCCAGTCGTTTACGCGCTGAAAACCCTGATCAAGCAACCATCGGTGGCCTCCGTCGTCGCGTTAGTTGCGGGTATCGCTTTCATCGCGCTATTCATCCGCCGCCAGCGCCGTATCCCCAACCCGATGATCGACCTGGAACTTTTCGCGCGCCCCGGATTCGCCGCCGCGATCACCGTCAACATGCTGGCCACCCTCGCACTACTGGGGCTCACCTTCTTCTATCCGCAGTACCTCATGCTGGTCAAAGGCCATAGCTCCATGAGCGCGGGCCTGTGGATGCTGCCGCTGGCCGTGGCGACGATGACCGGCACATTCATCTCACCGTCCGTCGCCAAGCGGGTCTCCATCCGGAAGGTCATCACCATTGGTTCTCTGATCACCGCGCTCGGCTTCGGGCTGGCATCCTTCCTGGATACTGGCACGACGATGCTGCTGGTCGTGGTCGCGGCGGCCGCGGTCGGTTTCGGCATCGGCTTCTCGGAAACGCTGACCAACGAGGTTGTACTCAGTACCGCTCCCCCGGCGCGCGCCTCGGCGGCCTCGGCGATTTCGGAAACCGGCTACGAATTCGGTGGCGCAATGGGCACCGCCCTGCTCGGCACCCTGGGCCTAGGAGTGTATGCGCGGAACCTGCATGCCGACGAGCATGGGTTGGAAGGCGCACAGGCCGTCAGTGCCCGCGATACCCTCGGCGGGGCACACGAGATCGCCGCTAGCCTGCCCGCCGACCAGGCACGCCAGCTCATCGACGCCGCCAACGACGCCTACCTGACCGGCATGAATGTCGCCACCGGTGCGGGCGCACTCATCGCCCTGGGCGCGGCAGCCGCCGGCTGGTGGGGCATCCGCGAATATTCCCGCCGCATCGAGGAATCCGTCCACCACCCGCAGGAGATTTCACCGCGATGAGCAGCACACACCCGAACACCGAATCCGACGCTAGTTCCAGCTCTAGCCCCAGCTCTGGCTCCCAGCAGTCCCGCAAACGTATCCCCGCCGAGCAACGCCGCCGCGAACTCACCGCCGTCGCCCACACCGTCATGGCCCGCGATGGGGCATTCGGCTTGACAACGCGCGCCGTCGCCAAGGAAGCCGGGGTGCCGCATGGCTCGGTGCACTACGCCTTCCACTCGAAAGACGAGCTGATCCGCGCCGTCGTCCGGGACGATATTGATCGCTCGACGGCTGCTTTTCGACGCTTCGCCGCCCCGGAAGCCAACACCTCGGAACATGCGGGAAGCCCGGCAGAGCAGGCCACCGGTTCGGCCGCAACCCCGGACCATGCGGCAAGCCCCGCAGAGCAGGCCGTTTCCCCAGAAGGCATCCTGCACGCCGCTTTTGCCAGCTACGCCGATAACTTGATCGGTGACCCGTGGGAGGAAGCCGCGCAGCAAGAACTCGCGCTAATGTGCGCCCGGGATGAGCAGCTGCGGGTCATCATGCAAGAATCCAACGCCAGCTATCGCGAACTGATCGGCAGCATCCTGGACTACCTCGCCGCAGCCACCGGGAAAACCTGGGCCCAGCCAGCGGATATGTTAGCTGAAAATATCCTCGGCGCACTGTTTGGTACCGCGCAGCTGTGGCTGATCGATTGTGACGACGCCACCCTATATGCCAGCTTGGCGACGCTCGCGAAGGTCTACGCAGCGCAATTGGGTAAGTAACGCCCGGTGACCGGCACAGTCGCGCTAGCGCGCTGGCATACTAACGCTGCTAGCGTCCTGCCCACACGTAGTCGTCGGCAAGCGCTTCCGGGCAGAAACTCTCGAGAGCTTCGTGCAACGACGTCGCACCAGCGCAGCCAATAGATGCGAAAATCTCGCCGACGACTCGAGCGGCAGGCATGGTGCGCAAAGAAATCGGGCCATCGCGCTTCGCCAGCCGCTGCCCGTCGGCGTTGACCACCAACCCGACGTGCACATACTCGGGCGCAGTCAGACCCAACAGCTGCGCCAGATAGGCCTGCCGCGGCGCAGACGACAACAAATCATTCCCCCGCACCACCTGCGTGACCTGCTGGTGCGCATCATCGACCACAACAGCCAGGTTATAGGCATAATCACGCGCCTGCGCCGCATTGCCACCACGACGCACAATAAAATCATCCACCCGGCCGGTGTATTCGCCGTGCAACCGGTCGGTGATGCTGAACTCGCTGCGCCCCGCACGCAGCCGCAACGCCGGAACCCGTCCCTGCCCAGCAAGTTCCTCGCGTTTTTTCACGCGCTGCACCTCGCTCAAATCCCGGCACGTACCCGGGTACTCTCCCGGAAGCTGGTGCGGCGCCGACGCCGCCTGCTGGATCTCCTTGCGCGAGCAATAACACTCATACACCAACCCCTGGCCTGCCAGCTTGTCGACGGCTGCGGCATAAGCCGCCTCCCGATCCGACTGTCGCAACTCTGCACCGCGATCATCCCAGTCCAGGCCAATCGCCTGCAGATCCGCCAACTGGCTGTCGACGAAGTGTTCCCGGCACCGCTGCGAATCTAAATCATCGACGCGCACCACAAAGCCCAGCCCGTCGGCACGCGCAAACAACCACGCCGCCACCGCGGTGCGCAGGTTGCCAAAGTGCAGGTCCCCAGTCGGCGACGGCGCGTAACGGCCAACACCCCCGGTGCCAGCAGCGCTAGCCCCTACACCAGCCGAAGCAGCGCTATTTGGTGTGTGCATAGTACCGGCCCAGGAATTCATCGCGGTACTCGCGGTAATAACCGCCGTCGATCGATTGCCGGATGTTATCAACCAGGCGAATCATGAATTCCAGGTTGTGGATCGTGCACAACGTACCGGCCAGAAATTCCTTGGCCTTGAGCAAGTGCCGAATATACGCGCGCGAGTAATTCTGCGAAACATAGCCGCCGAATTCCTCATCGACACCAGAAAAGTCCCGCTCGAAGCGCTTGTTCTTCAGGTTCATTCGGCCATCCAGCGTGTAGACACCACCGCGGCGGCCCAGGCGCGTCGGCGAGACGCAATCGAAGGTATCCGCGCCGTTTTCAATCGCCCAGAACACGTCGTCCGGTTCGGAAATGCCCAGCAGGTGGCGAGGTTTATCGTCGGGAAGCTCCTCGCACACCCAGCCGACGATCGTGCCCAGCATCCCCTTATCCAACGCGCCACCAATGCCATAGCCACCGAAACCACGCCGACCGGCAGCCTCGGCCTCCTGTGATAACGACACCAGCCCGCGGGTGGCCTGCCTGCGCAGATCCTCATGCTGCGCCCCCTGGATCACGCCCCACAGCGACTGCTTCGGCCGGTGCGCACGCTCCCGTGTCAACCGGTCGTGTTCTGCCAAGCACCGCTCCGCCCAGCGATGCGTGCGCGCCACGGATTCTTCCTGGTAAGCGCGGGTATCGACCAGCGTGGTCAACTCGTCGAACGCAAACATGATATCCGCGCCCAAACCGTGCTGGATCTGCAGCGACTTCTCCGGAGTAAACCGGTGCCGCGAACCGTCCAACACGCTGCGGAAATTCACGCCGTCTTCGTCGACAATCGCCAACGAATCCTTATTCACCTTCCGCGGGGTGAACTCCGCCATCTCCTGCTCATAATCCATCTTGATGGTCTTTTTATGCCCCACGCCCAGGCTCATCACCTGAAAACCACCGGAATCGGTGTAGGTGGGCCCATGCCAGCTTTCAAACTTGGCGACGCCACCGGCCTCGTCGACAATGTCATGCCCCGGCTGCAGGTACAGGTGGTACGCGTTGGACAAGATCGCCTGCGCACCGGTGAGCCGAATCTGCTCCGGGCTCAGCGTTTTCACCGTCGCCTTGGTGGCCACCGGGATAAACGCCGGGGTATTAATCGGGCCATGCGGAGTGGTGATCGTGCCCGTGCGGCCCTGCATTCCCGCTAGATCCAGGTGGGTGTTGACGGTGAAACTCAGATCGGTCATAGCCGCTAGTTTATCGTGCTGCGGCTAATGCGACCTCCGGTGGCTAATTTGCCGTGCTGCGCTTAATTTATCGTGCCGTGTTTAATTTATTGTGCGATGCTTGCTGGGTTGCTCGTTGCGCATCGCATGCTCACTCTGCTGCTCTTCCCGATCCAGCGCCGCCACCTCGTCGTCATCTTCCAGGCTAGTGCCTTCCACATCCAGGTGCGGGGTCACCTTGTCCAGCCAACGCGGCCACCACCAGTTACCGCGCCCCATCAAGAACATCGCGGCGGGCACAAACGTCATGCGGATGAAGAAGGCGTCGAAAAGCACCGCCACACCCAACGCAAAACCGAAAATGCTGATAAACGGCAACGGCTGGCCAATGAAACCAACGAACACCGCGATCATAATGACAGCTGCCGCCGTGACGACGCGCGCGCCCTGGCTAAACCCAGCAATGGTGGAATAGTCGATCTGGTTGTAATCGCGCGCATCCGGGTCGTGGCGGGCGAATTTCTGCAAACCATCCCCGTGCGTCGCAGCGAAAGCCTCCCGCATGCGGGTAACCAAAAAGATCTGATAATCCATGGCCAACCCGAAAGTCAGGCCAATGAGGAAGATCGGCATAAACGAGATCAACGGCCCCGGGGCGTCGACGAAGCCGCCCAGGCCTTCCTGCCAAAACAGCACCGTGACGCCAAAAGCCGCGCCCACCGAAAGCAGGAACCCGGCCCCAGCGACCAGCGGCACCAACAGGGACCGGAAAACCATGATCAACAAGAGCACAGCCACGCCGACGACTACCGCCAGATACACCGGCATAACCTGAGCCAGGCGCTCGGTGATATCCACCTGCACCGCAGTCAAGCCCGTCAGGCCAACGCTAACACCCGTGGCGCGCTCCACCTCAGCGTTGACGCGGTTGAGGTTTTCCACCAAATCGACGGTGGCGGGATCAGCCGGGCCAGTTTTCGGGGTGACCAAGATTTGGGCGGCGCGGCCGTCGTCGGCAAGCGCAACCAATTGAGCATGGTCGACAGCGGCCAAAGTATTGATCTGATTGACGGTGTACAGGTAGCTCGCGCGGGCGGCTTTATCCTCGCGGGTGAGTTCTTCAGCTTCCCCCTGCAACTCGATCAGCGACTGCAGCGCGACAGCATCCTCGTTGACCGTGTGCGCGTCGACAAGCGCCAACAACGGACCATTCGTGCCCGGACCAAACCCCTCCGCCTTCAAATCCGCGGCCTTGCGCTGCGTGGTTTCCGGGTTACCAGTGGTGTCGTTCGGCAACGCGAGCTCCAAGCGCGTCAACGGAGTAGCAGCCGCACCCAAACCAAGCACGACCAGCAGCAACAACAGCGCCGGGAAACGCTGCACAAACCCCACCCAGCGTCGGCCCATCGTCGGGCCCTGCTTTTTCTTGCCATTGCGACGCGGGCGACCCGCAATACCGGGGAGTGCGAAACCAAAGGCGCGATCGCCAAGCAAACCCAAAATAGCTGGCAGCAGCGTCAACGGGACAACGGTAGCCAGCGCGACGGTCGCTGCCGCGGCCAAGCCCATAGCGGTAAGAAACTCGATCTGCGCAACCCACAACATGGCCAGCGCGATGAAGTTGGTCAGGCCCGCGAAAACCACCGACGAACCCGCGGTGCCACAAGCCAGGGCGATGGCCTTGTCATTCGGCAGGCGCTGCTGCTCGCTGCGGTAGCGCGACATCACAAACAGCGCATAGTCAATGCCGACAGCCAGGCCAACCATGAGCGCCAACACCGGGGTCATGTCATTCAGCTCAACAAAACCGGTGGCCGTGATGACCCACAAAGCACCAATGCCCACAGCCACAATCGCGGTGATAATCGGCAGAATCGCCGCAATCAACGAACCAAAGGTCACCACCAACACCAAGAACGCGATGGACAAACCAATCCACTCGTTGGACAACTCGATCTCGATCGGGTCACCGAATCCCTCACCAGAAGCTTCCACCGTCAAGCCAGCGTCGCGGCCAATATCCATGGCCTGGTAGACGGCGTCGTACTGTTCCGGCTGCACCTCATAGGCGTTCGGTGCATCAAATTTGAAGGTGGTCCAGCCGATGGTTTCGTCGTCGTTAAGCAGGCGCAAATGTTCCGCGTCCAGGCGGGCGGTTTCCTCCGGCAGGCCCTGTTCGACGCCCATGCGCTCGACGGTTTCCACCAGCTCCGGGGAGAGCGTGACCGGGTTGCCGAAGCGCAGCTCGTTCTCGATGACCAGGTTTTCTTCCAGGCTGGCGATGACGTCGTCAATCGCGGCAGTGTTGTCCGGATCGCTGAGCTTTTCGCCCTCCGGGGCTTGGAACACCAGGTTCACCGTGGCTGCGGCGGCCGGGTTTCCGTCTTCGGGGAACAGCTCGACGACGCGCTTGGTGGTGTCGATCGTCGGGGTGTCATCGATTTCGAAATCGCCGGTGAACGAACCCGACAGGCTCAATGCCGCGCCGACGGAGGCCGCCAGGATCACGACCCAGGCGATGATCACGCTCCAGCTATGGCGAAACGAGAATAATCCCAGCCGGTACAAAAACTTTGCCACGTTGTTCGCCTTACCTCGTCTTGCCTCATCTTGTGCGCTGCTGCTAGCGCGTTGCGGTTTCGAACATGGCGTTGTACGCAGGTGTTGGTGTGCACATGCCACCGTCATGATCAAGCCAATGCTGCTAGCGAGCACTGTTGTCGATATTAAAAAAGCAGACCCTTGGTTTAAGGATCTGCTCGAAAAATGGCGGTGGCGGCGGGATTCGAACCCGCGGTTGGGGGTTACCCAACAAACGCTTTCGAGGCGTTCACCTTCGGCCGCTCGGACACGCCACCGCCGATAAGGATAGAACAGACCGCGGGCTGTGTCCAAATCCGGGGCGTCCAAATCCCGCGCCGGGTTGACGGCCGAGTTGCCGCGGCGGGTTGACGGCTGGCAAATAGGAATCTTGGTGCATTTTTACAAATAGTCGGTCAAAACAGGCCCCAAACCGACCACTATTTGTAAAAATGCACCAAAACAGACCCCAAATCCAGGCATCAGCACGGACCCCGGGCATCAGCGCAGCCGTCGGCACGCATCTACGCCCGCACCGCCGACGCAGCGCCCCCAAAAGCCATGCCCACCCCGCCCCACCGCACACCCCAAACACGCAAAAACCGCCCGCCGCACACGGTGCACAATGCACCGCACGCGAACGGGCGGAAACCCCGGCCAGCACAGCTAACCGGGTGTTTTAAGCAGACAATTTACTTGTCGTCGGTCAGCTTGCCGAGGGTCTCGGAAGCCTTGTCCTTCAGGTCACCAGCCTTGTCTTCGACCTTGTCCTTGGCGTCGTTAGCGGTGCCCTTAGCCTCAGCAGCTGCAGCCTCGCCCTTGCCTTCGTTCTTCATCTGGTCGTTGTCGAAAACCTCGCCAACGATCTCTTTGCCCTTAGCCTTAGCCTTATCCAGGAAGCTTTCTGCATCAGCCATAATCTTTTCCCTCCTAGGAAACGTTTGTGAAGCTAACAGGAACCACTGTACCGGAGATCACCGCCGCAAGTCTAAAAAGAAGCTGTGAATTAGCCGCTGACTTTCGTATTCTGCCACCCCGCCGCGGACTTCCGGCACGTACAAGGCTCCGGGCGCGCGCACCGCATCCACGTATGACCCGCACGCCCCGGTTTTCGGTTCCCACGCGCCAAACACGATGCTGCCTATCCGCGCGGCCACTGCGGCCCCAGCGCACATCACGCAGGGTTCCAGGGTGACCACGAGCTCGCAGTCCTCTAAACGCCAGCGCCCGAGTTTTTCTGCCGCCGCACGCAGCGCCAGCACTTCGGCGTGTGCGGTGGGGTCATTGTCCGCTTGCCGACGGTTGGTGGCCGCCGCGATCGGTGTGCCGCTTGGGCCAAACACGACTGCCCCGACGGGGATGTCCCCGGCCGGGGTGTCGCGCGCGGCTGCAAGAGCACGGTCCATGCGGGAACGGGCGCGCGTGAGCGCGGATTGCTCTGGGAGCACCCGGGTTGGCGCTGTGCCGCCATCCGCTGAACGCGCCCCTGCGACACCAGACGCTACGCGCGTCCCTGCGTCGCCAAGCACCCGGCGCATTGGGCGTGGCGATGCGCCCGCCGCTGCGTCGTTAAGCACGAAACGGACCCTCTAATCCAGCCCGGTGACGTCCAGGAATTCTTCGTCAAAGCCGAGCTCTTCGGCGATGCGCACCAGCTGGTCGCTGGGGGATTCGTCCAGGTTGTCGGTCATGACTTCCAGCATCTGCTCGGAAACACCAAGGTCAGCGAGTATCGCGAAGTCGCCGTCGGCCCAGCCTTCGATCTCGTCGAGCTCTTCCACCGCGATATCCGGAACGTCGATGTCCATGCGGTCCAGCACAGAGGCGGCGAAATCGTCGTCGACGGCCATCGTGGCGTCGGAAAGCAGCAGCCGCACCCCGCCGGGCGTGGGGCGGACCAGCACGAAATAGTCGTCGTCAACGCAGAGCATCGCGAAAGCAGCCGATTCCGAACGCAGATTGCGCACCTGGGTGATGGACGTGTCGATGTCGTCGAAATCATCCGCGTAGCTGCGCACAGTCCAGGCGCCATCGACGGTGGTGACGACGACGGAGAAGCTCGGGCCAAAATCTTGCTGGTTCATACCTCGTGAGACTAGTCGCATTCTGGCAAAATTGATACCGTGCTATCCTCCAGAATTTCGCGTCCAGTGTGTTTAGTCGGTCTCGGGCTGATCGGAGGTTCTTTGCTGCGCGATTTAGTCGCAGCTGGCGATACTGCTTTCGGCTATAACCGCTCGACGTCCGGCGCGCGTAAGGCTGTGTCGGAAGGCTATGACGTTTCCGACGATTTACCGCGTGTGCTGCGTCGGGCGGAGGAAGACAATGCGCTGATCGTCGTCGCGGTGCCCATGTTTGCGGTGGGCGCGGTGTTGGATCAAATCGCGGAATACGCCCCCAGCTGCGGCATCAGCGATGTCGTGAGTGTGAAGTGGGAGGTGTATGCGGAGATCCGTAAGCGTGGCATGGAAGCGCGCTATGTCGGTGGGCATCCGATGGCGGGAACCTCAGAGTCGGGGTGGAATGCCTCACGCAAAGGTTTGTTTGAGCGCGCCACCTGGGCAATTACCTATGACTACGCTGATCAGCAACAAAAAAATGGCCAGCCCATTGATGCGGGCTGGATTGAGCTGTTTACCGACGTCGTGCGCATGGCCAGCGCCACCGGTGCCGAGGCCATCCCGGCGCGGGTGGTCAATCATGATCACGCCGTCGCCCGGGTTTCGCATTTGCCGCATTTGATGGCGTTGGCGTTGTCGGTGACCGGCGATAACGGTGGGATTTTGGCGCAGTCGCTGGCTGCGGGTTCGTTTAAAGACGCCACGCGCGTGGCAGGCACGAACCCAGAATTGATTCAGGCGATGTGTGAAACGAACTCCGTGGCGCTGTGCGAGGCGCTGGAAGAAGCGATCGAGTTATTAGCCGAAGCCCACGACACGCTGTCGCAGGATCCGCCGTCGATCCGTGAGCTCGCCGTAGCGGGTAACCGGGCACGGCGCCGTTTGGAGGCACGCACTGGCGCGCGCCGTGAGTCGGTGTCGCCGGTGAAGATTTCCTCGCGCCCGGTGTTGCGGTTCCATCCGGGTTCACCGGGCTGGGTGAACCAGCTCCGGCAAACGGAATCGACCGGCGGCCGGATGGAGATTTTCTAGGCTTTGTTGTCGCCGCCGTCGACGCCACCGTCGTTCAGCATTGGCACGTTCCATGCGCTCTTCGGCGTCGCGAAGGCCTCAGAAAGCACCTGCGACCATGGGCCGAGGGAGTCGACCAGGTCGTTGATGGCGGCGCGGGCGGCTTTCACACGGCCGGATGGCAGCATGTTGTGCTCCTGGTACCAACCGGCGTGTTTGATCAACAGGTCGAAGAAGAACAAGCTGCGGACCTGCTCGAATACCTGGCGGGCGGCCGAGCCTTCTGGCAGTTCCAGTTCGGCTTCCACCATGGTGCGCATCAGCAGCGAGTCGACGTGCGCCCAGGACACAGCAATCAGGTGGTCCTGGGTCTTGTCGACGATCTCAGCGGCCTCAGCTCGGTCTGCCTTGCGGGCTGGGGCGATGCGTCGCACCAGCGAGCGCAGCACGGCCTGTTCACGGTCTTCGATGAGCTTGACCTGGTAACCGGCGTCAAACAGCGAGTCCTCGTCGCGGTTGGAGACCAGATCGATGACGGACTGCACGCCGGAACGGATGCCAGTGCGGCGACGGACGGTATCGGCAGCAGTTTCCACGCCGTATTTGACCATGTCCCACGGGGAAAGGTCCTGCATATCGCGGCCGAAGGCGGTCAGCAGATGTTTGCCCACCATCTGGATCAGCACCGTGTTGTCGCCTTCGAAGGTGGAGTAAATGTCGGCGTCGGCACGCAGGGTGGTCAGCAGATTTTCGGACATATATCCGGCGCCACCGCAGGCTTCACGCATTTCTTGCAGCGTCTTGTTCGCGTGCTCGGTGGATGCGGCCTTGACGGCGGCAGCCAGCGATTCCATCTCGCGGGAGGCAAACAGCTGTTCCTCGGTGGGGTCAGTGACCGACCACTGTCCGCTGGCCTGCTTATTCAGCATGTCGTCGTAGCGTTCCAGAATGCGGTTTTGCAGCAGCGTCAGCGCGTAAGTGCGCGCCAGCGGGATGAGCAAACGGCGGCGGTGTTGACGGTAATCAATCAGTCGCTTTTCGACGCCCTTTTCGCCACCTTCGAACTGGCGACGGCGGTTGGCGTAGCGGATGGCGATGTCGCTGGCGGTGCGGGTGGCTGCCAGACCGGCACCACCGACGGTGATGCGGCCGCGGATCAGCGTGCCCAGCATGGTGAAGAAACGGCGGTTGCGCGAGTCAATCGGCGAGACGTAGGTGCCATCTTCTTCGACGTCGCCGAAGCGGTTCAGTAGGTTTTCGCGTGGCACGCGCACGTTGTTGAACAGCAGGGTGCCGTTGTCCACGCCCAGCAGGCCGCCCTTGCGTCCATGGTCGCCGATTTCGACGCCGTCGAGCGGGTTGCCGTCCTCGTCGCGGATGGGCACGATCAGGCAGTGCACGCCGTGGGATTCTTCTTCGCCTGGGGTGTAGAGCTGCGCGAATACAGCAGCCATGCGGCCGTCGCGGCCCGCGTTGCCGATGTAGACCTTGCGGGCCGAGTCAGTTGGGCTGTTGATGATGAACTCGTGAGTGTCTGGGTCATAGGTCGCGGTGGTTTCCAGCTCTTGCACGTTGGAACCGTGGCCGCGTTCAGTCATGGCGTAGCAGCCAAGTAGTTCCGCGTTTTGGATCTTTTCGATGTAGTGGCGGTGGCGCTCGCTACCGAGGTTGTCGACGGCTCCGCCCCACAGGCCCCACTGGACACCAGATTTGATGGTCAGCGATGGGTTAACCGCACCAATGGTCTCAATTCCGGACACCGCAGCCAGCGCATTGCCGGAACCACCGTTTTCCTTAGAAAAAGAGTGGCGGGATTCGCCGGATTCCACCAGGAACTTGATGTGCTCGTACATGCGGTCGCGTACCGCATCGATGCCACCATTGAGGTCGAGCTTGAGGTCTTTTTCTTCCAAAGTCTCGCGCACTGCTTTGCGGTAGGGGGCGGCTTTACCGTCGAGAAGTGTCTGCAGTTCTCCGGCGGCGGAGTGGTCTGGTTCCGTCGGCAGGGTGCGCGGCGAGGACGGCTCCGGGGTGCCCTTGGCCGAGTTGGTCTCCAGGTCAACGTCTTTAACACCAGCACCTTTAGCACCGCTGTCTTTAACGCCGTTGTCCGAATCTTTGCCCGAATCTTTGCCCAGGTTCTTGGCAAATTCTGCGATGCGGTTCATGGGGGTTCTCCTTCCAGGAGGGTCTTGCTCAGGTTGTTCTCACGCTGGTTTAGCGCTCAACATTCAACGCTCAGCATTCAGCGTTTAGCGTTCAACGATCGCGGTGATGCCCTGTCCACCAGCGGCGCAGACGGATACGAGTGCGCGGCCGCCACCGTTTTCTTCCAGGGTCTTGGCGACGGTTGCCAGGATGCGTGCACCGGTGGCTGCGAATGGGTGTCCGGCTGCCAGTGAGGATCCTTTGACGTTGAGTTTGTCGCGATCAATAGCACCCAGTGGTTGGTCCAAACCGAGCTTTTCACGGCAGTAGTCTTCGTCTTCCCAAGCTGCCAGGGTGGCCAGGACCTGGGAGGCGAAGGCTTCGTGGATTTCGTAGAAATCGAAGTCCTGCAGGCTCAGGCCGTTGCGCTCCAGTAGTCGTGGCACGGCGTAGGTCGGTGCCATCAGCAGGCCGTCGTCGCCATGCACGAAGTCCACACCGGCTACTTCGGAGTCCACCAGGTATGCGCGAACCGGGATGTTGTGCTGCTGTGCCCATTCTTCGCTGGACAGCAGGGCGACGGAGGCTCCGTCGGTCAGCGTGGTGGAGTTACCAGCCGTCATCGTGGCTTGGGCACCGTGGCGTTCGGCATCTTTTTTGCCGAATACTGGCTTGAGCTTGGCGAGCTTGTCGACGGTGGAGTCTGGGCGCAGGTTGGTATCGCGCGTGACACCCAAAAATGGGGTGATGAGGTCATCGAAAAAGCCTTCGTCGTAGGCCTTGGCCAGCTTCTGGTGTGATTCCACAGCCAGCTGGTCTTGCGCCTGGCGGGAAATGCCGAATTTCCGGGCGGTGATTGCGGCATGCTCACCCATCGACAGGCCGGTGCGTGGCTCGGAGTTGCGTGGGGTTTCTGGCGCCAGGTCTTTCGGGCGGATGGAGCCGATCAGCTTCAGGCGCTGGGTGGCGGTTTTGGCGCGGGACAGTTCCAGCAGGGTGCGGCGCAAGCGGTCACCGACGGCCAGTGGTGCGTCGGAAATGGTATCGACACCACCGGCGATGCCGGATTCGATGCGTCCGGCAGCGATGGCGTCGGCCACGTGTACGGCTGCTGCGATGCCGGTGCCGCAGGCCATCTGGATGTCCGTGCCTGGGGTCTGCGAATCAAGCGGGGAGCCTAATACACATTCGCGTGTCAGGCTGAAGTCCCGGGAGTGTTTCAGGACGGCGCCTGCGGTGACTTGACCAACCCGCTCATCCTGCAGCCCATAGCGCGCTACCAGGCCGTTAAGGGCTGCGGTGAGCATATCTTGGTTGGATGCGGAGGAGTATTCCTTGTTCGAGCGGGCGAACGGGATGCGGTTGCCGCCCAAGATCGCGACTTTTCGGCGCTGGGTCATAATTTTCTCCCTTGTTTTGTCTCAGAAAACAGTCTGCTTGCTGCAGTTTTTCCGTGACCCTAGGATAGGGTGCCAGGATTCACTTTACACAATTTCGTGTAACCTTAATCACGCATGACCATTCGTACAATTCGTCTCTACCCCCTACAGGAGGCCCATAATGGCGAAAAAATCCATGTTGGAACGCGTCATTAACTCAGACTTTGGCGCAAAACTCGGCATCCCCCAGGGCACCAAGCTCCGCCGCTACACTCCTGGCGAGCCCTTCCTGGATGGTCCCGTAGTGGTAGGTGGTGGCGATCTTGCCGACGACATCCGTTCCCTACTGCAGGTGGACTACCAGCTTCTCGACGCCGAGGCGGATTCCAAGCGCGCCGCCATCGTCTTCGACGCCACCGGCATCACCCGCCCGGAACAGCTGCACGAGCTCTACGATTTCTTCCACCCGCAGATGCGCAAGCTCGGCGCTTCGGGGCGCGTCGTCGTGATCGGTAATAACCCGGATGACCTGGAAGGTGATGCCCGCATCGTCGCGCGCTCCCTGGAAGGTTTCTCTCGTTCTATTTCTAAGGAACTGCGCAAAGGCGCTACCGGCCAGCTGGTCTATGTTGAGCCCGGCGCGCCTATCACTGCACTGGAATCCACGCTGCGTTTCTTGCTGTCTGGCAAATCTGCCTTTGTTTCCGGCCAGGTTATTCGCGTTTCTGCCACCGAGAACGAGAACGTGGACTGGGAACGCCCGCTGGCGGGCCAGCTGGCCGTGGTTACTGGCGCCGCCCGCGGTATCGGTGCCACCATCGCTGAGGTGCTGGGCCGCGATGGCGCTGATGTCATCTGCATCGACATCCCACCGGCTGGCGAGGCATTGGCCGAGGTTGCCAACAAGGTGAAAGGCACTGCCCTGCCACTGGATGTCACCGCAAACAACGCCGCCGAGGCCATCACCGAGCACGCACAGCAGCGCTACGGCAAGGCCGTGGACATCATCGTGCACAACGCTGGTGTTACCCGCGATAAGCTGCTAGCAAATATGAACGAGGGCCAGTGGCAGATGGTGCAAAACATCAACCTGGTGGCCCCGGTACGCATCACCGAGCAGATGCTAGAAAACGGCGGCCTGGCAGCAGATGCCAATATCGTCGGTATCTCGTCGATGGCGGGTATTTCCGGCAACCGTGGCCAAACCAACTACGCCACCACCAAGGCCGGCATGATCGGGCTTGTCGACGCTTTGGCCGAAAAGATGGCAGCCGCTGGCGGCACCGTCAACGCCGTGGCCCCGGGCTTCATCGAAACCGCGATGACTGCCGCCATGCCTACCGGCCCACGGGAGATCGGCCGTCGTATCAGCTCGCTGAACCAGGGCGGTCTACCAGTCGATGTTGCAGAAACGGTCGCGTTTTTCGCTAGCTCTGGCTCCCGCGCGGTCAATGGCAATACCGTGCGCGTGTGCGGCCAGAACATCATGGGTGCCTAGGAAGGCATAGAGGAATAGGAAGGGTCTTGTTTATGACTGCACAGAATTCCCGCAACTACACCAAGCTGACCGAAGTCCCGGAGATGTCGAAGCTGCTGCGTGGCGTCGTCAAGGACACTCTGCCGGTGTTGGGTACCAAGCGCCACGCCACTGGTGACCCGCAGGCGGCGTTTGAGGTCGCGAATTTCACTGTGGACCGCGAGCATCTGGCCGCCTATACCCGCGCGACTGGCCTGCGCTATAGCAGCGAACTGCCGATTACTTACCCGTTCGTGCTGTCCTTCCCGCTGTTTTTGCAGGTGATGCTGGCGCCGGACTTCCCGTGCCGCGCGGCCGGTATGGTGCATCTGACCAACGAGATTGAACAGACCCGCCCGCTGCGCATCGACGACGAGCTGACCCTGCGCGTGCACGCAGAAAACCTGCGCCCACACCGCAAGGGATTGTTGGTGGATTTCATCAGTGAGATCTCTGTCGACGGCGAGCTGGTGTGGCGTCAGACCTCCGCATTTTTGGGCATGGGCGCGAAGTTCTCCGCGCAAACGCCGACTGAGGTGCGCACCCGCGGCGAGGATTCCGGCTCCCTGCTGGAGCGGCTGGACGTTACCGACGAGACCGCCACGGTGAATTGGAAGGTGGACCGCGACATCATTGACGATTACGCGGACGCCTCTGGTGATAAGAACCCGCTGCACGTTTCCAAGATCGGCGCGAAGGCCTTCGGTTTCCCGGCCCCGATTGCCCACGGCATGTGGACGGCGGCCAAGATGGTCGCTGGTTTGGAAGGCGAACTGCCCGGCGCGCTGCGCTACACGGTGGAATTCCAAAAGCCAGTGATCCTGCCTGCCCGCATCGCGTATTACACGTTCCGCGGCGAAGGTGCCCAACCAGGCGCACAGGCAGATGCCCAGGCTGGCAATGCTACAGCGCCAGCCACCGACACCCCAGCTACCTGGAACGCACAGGTAACCAAGGGTTCGGATCCGCAGAAGGTGCACGCCATCGGCAAGTTCGAGGCTCTCAGTTAGCACTCGACTAGCGCTCAACTAACGCTCGACTGGCACCTGCCGGGAGTTTTATACTCCTCACACACCAGAAACCTAGGCCCGATTCGCTGTTATTCTGGCGGGAAAACCCGTTCATAGATAACGAGAAAACACCACGAACCGAAAGGCCTAGGTTTTGTCGTCTCACAATCATTCCACCGCCGCTGAATCTGCTGCTGACGCCGCCGCTGACTCTGCTACTAACAGCACGTATATCCCCGTCACCGCGGATCATTTCCGCTCTCGCTTAGCCAAAGCGGAAAAAATCGTCGCCGAGCAGAACCTGGCGGGTTTCCTGGTCAGCCCGGGCCCAGAGTTCCAGTACCTGACTGGTTCCACATTTAGTTCCCACGAGCGTGCCACCTTCCTGGTGCTGCGTGCGGGCAAAGATCCGGTGGCTGTGTGCCCGGAGACCGACGTGCTGACGCTGCAGCAGGAAAACCTGGACGAGCTCGGTTTCCGCTTCGAAGCCTGGCGCGACGGGCAGTCCCCGTATGAGATCACCCGCAAACTGTTGGAGGAAAACAGCGAACACAAGGCCGTAGCGGTGGCTAATGCGATGACTGCCGATCACGTGTTGCGCCTGGATGCTGCGTTGCCGAACCACAGCATCGAATTGGGTTCGGATGCGATGAGCCAGTTGCTGTTAGCCAAGGGCGAGGAAGAAATCTCGCAGCTAGCGGCCGCAGCGGCAGCAATTGACCGCGTGCACGAGCAGGTTCCAGCGCTGCTGCGCGACGGCGTCACCGAGCGCGAAGTGGCCGATAAGCTGCATGATCTGATCTTGCAGGAGCACCACAGCATCGATTTCATCATCGTCGGTTGTGGCGAGAATGGCGCGAACCCGCACCATTCCTTCTCGGACCGCGTGCTGCACACGGGCGAGCCGGTGGTCGTCGACCTGGGCGGTGCTTTTGGCGATGGCTACCGCTCGGATTCCACCCGCACCTATGTGGTCGATGGTGCCGTCGACAAGGCCCCGCAGGAATTCCGCGATGCCTATGAGGTTGTTACCCGCGCGTTCCATGCTGCCCGCGAGGCCGCGAAGCCGGGTGCGACGGCGGAGTCGATTGATCGTGCTGCCCGGGAGATCATCACGGAGGCCGGCTATGGCGAGAACTTCAGCCACCGCTTAGGCCACGGCATTGGCTTATCGACGCACGAGGATCCGTTCTACCTGGAGGGCAATAAGCAGCAGGTACAGGAAGGCTTCACATTTTCCATCGAGCCCGGCATTTATGTCGAGGGCAAGTGGGGCATGCGCCTGGAAGATATTGTGGTGCTGGAAGAAGATGGCCCACGCCACCTGAACCAGCAGCCCCGCGAGTTGCGGTAATTCGCGAGACTTCGTGAGCTGAATCTATGCCCAGGGAAAGCCTTGAAGCTCGGTTTGCTCTCGGGGACGTTGCTTAAGCACGACTCGATCACATAGGCTTGTACTATCAAGACCGGTTCCGCTGCTCTTCGTAGCAGTCCAGGGCCGGTCCTCATTTTTCTTCGGTCGTTTCTAGGGGTGAAGCGCCCCAGGTTTTGTTCCATCTGAGTAGACGGGAAGATCCCGTATCATGCTGAAAAGAAACTGAGGATGCTGCGAAAGCCCGTGCCGTCTTCCCAGCAGCAAACGTTATCGCCGAAAATGCACGGCCAGGCGGGAAAACAGACCAGATAACAACCAAAGAAAAGGCCTTGACGAGTGGGTAAAATACTGGCATTTGTACGCACGATCCCGGAACAGTTCTGGTTCGTCCCGGCTTTGTTTGTCATGGCCGCCATTGTTCTTTCGCAGATGCTCGTCAGCTTGGACCACATTGACTATGAGCTGCCGGGTTTCCTGCATGATCTGTTGTTCGCCACGGGTGCCGACGGTGCGCGTTCGCTGCTTTCTGCCGTCGCCGCGTTCCTGGGTGTGGCGGGCACGGCCTTTTCCATCACCATTTCGGTGATCAGTACTGCGTCGACGACGTATGGCCCGCGTTTGGTGCGCAATTTTATGCGAAACCGCAATAACCAAATTGTGCTGGGTGTTCTCACCGCAACATTCGTTTATACGTTGCTGGTGTTGCGCACCATCAAGTCCGCTGACGACGGTGATGGCGAATCCTTCATCCCGCACATGGCGGTCAATGCCGCGATTGTTTTCGGCGTTATCGATGTTTTTGTTTTTGTCTGGTTTATCCACCACATCGCCAGTTCGGTGCAGATCGAAACTATCAGCACCCAGGCGTGTAAGGATTTTGAACGCACGATTAAAAACACCTGGCATGATCCAGACGACGACGGTGTCGAGTGCTTCCCAGCGCCCACGGAAGGCGGCGGGCTGGTTGCAGCGCACCAGAGTGGGTTTTTGACTCGCATCGATTACGACATGTTGCGTCGTGATGCCGAAAGCTGCAACGTCAACGTCAGCCTGTTGGCACGCCCGGGCGATCACGTGGTGGAAGGTGCACCGCTGGCCCAGGTGTGGCCGGAGCAGCGTGCCGACGCCGTCGCCAAGGCCTTGCGCGATCACTTGCACCTCAGTACTTCCCGCACCACGGAGCAGGATTTGCGTTTTGCGCAGCAGCAGTTGGTGGAGTTGGCTTTGCGTGCGATGGCGGGTGGCACGGATGATCCATATACCGCGATCACCGTGTTCCAACAGATCACCCCGGGCATTGTCACAGCGGTCAGCCGGAGCGAGGACGCGAATGTGTTGCTTGACGACGCCGGCGCGCCGCGCGTGTATCTGCGCCCGGTGACTATCCAGGAGATCGTCGATATGCCATTTGACCACGTGCGCCCGCATGCCCTGGGCTTCCGAATTGTGGCAGAGGCTCTCGTGGATCTGGCCCATCACATTCGCGTCAATGCACAGGACCCGGAGATTGCCAAGCGCGCGGAGCGGCACGTCGCCACCATCCTGGAAGAAGCCCAGGACCAGCTCAGTGCGCGCGATATGCAGCTGCTCCGCGAACACGCACAAACCAATTTTTACGACGCAGTAGGCTCTGACAGCTCACAGCACAGCTAACCTGCGCTAAATCTGCATTACCCCACCGGCTTTGCGATAATGGAGTAATGACTCGCGCCACATCCACCACGCAACGCCTGGAACGCTCAACCATCCGCCACAACCTCTCGCAATTTGTGGTGCGCTGGCGCGAACGCATCAACGACTAAGCACACAGCCTAAACTAAGAAGAAAAGAAATGAGCATCATAGATCCAGCAACAGTAAGGTACTGCCTTGCCCAGGGCATGACACAAACAGAGCTGGCGCGCGAGTACGGGGTGACCCGACAGTACATTCACAAACTGGCCAAACAGGCTGGACACGAGCCATTGCGGACGATTGTTACCGAAAACTTTCCGTGGCCAATCAAACCAGAATACACGCACAACAACCTATACACCGTGCTCAGAGTTATCGGGTTGTGGAATCTGGACCCTTCGGCGGTACAAAACAGCACTATGCAGAAGGTAAAAGGCGTTTTGCGGAAGATACAAAACTTCAACACCGTGATCGACTGTGACCCCGGCCATCCAGACGTACCTGGGCTGGTAAACACGCCAGGGTTCGCCTACGTGCCGCGAACAGAAAGCGATGAAAACTTCATCGTAAAAATCAAACCCGAAACAAGAATCACACCTATCGGCAGAAAACTTTGGCGTATGCCAGAAGGAGTGCCGGGAATGGAATAGCAAGGTTCGGCTGAACGCCCCAAATTTTGTTCCGTCTGAGTAGATGGGAAAATCTTCGAACTTGCCCAAGAAGATTGCCCAGGATGCCAAGGATTAGGTGGTCCATCTCGTAGAAGACCGTTCTGGCAGAGAGCCTTTCGATGTACCCCGCGTGCCAAGCTGTGGCACCGCAGCTGGGCGTGTCGTGACATATTGCTCGGCAATGCGCCCAGCTCGCCAAGATAATCAACCAACTTTGAAATCTGGCCACATTTATCAGATCACTAGCTACGCCACTGCTTATGCGATGAACGAGCCTGCTGGGACTCCGGTACACGGTGTGATGGTCTATGCGACTTTGGGTTTACCAGCTGGTCATTCAGGTTTGCCTGCAAATGACTTTCCTGATGTACAGGAGTTTTCTATCGGCCAGCACAGGATGCGATTCGCAGCATTAGATCTCATTGGCTCTGCCCGAAAAGTATGAGAGGCAGCACTTGCGGCGGTAAAATAGCGAGCGAACGCTAGGGTGTTCAGTCATGTATAAATGCCACTAATTTAAATGGGACTTATATACAACGCCGGGGTCTCCGCGTCGTAACCGTCTAAACTGACTCTTATACATAGCGAATCCAGGTAAATCTGGATGGTCTGGACTGGATTAATAGACCATGCGGTTTGAACGTATCTTCCGTGACAGCCCCTGTTCGGCAGGAAGACTGGTAACCATGAAGAAATTCAAAACACGCCTCATCACCTCTGTGCCTTAAGCAATTATCACTTGCACCTCGTAGCCGTCTTTGTCCGATCCAGCCAGGAATGCCTCGGCCTGGGCGTTAACCAAGTCGGTCACACGCTGCTGCGCCCGATCCAGCAAGCCATTCTGCTTAGCTTTCTCCTCAGCTCGCTTTTCTTCGCCGTCCAAGAACTCCGCATAATTTTCCACCCTGACCTGATTCAAAGGGTTGAATGACTGGTCATATACCGTCACGGACGAGGGCTCAATTTCATTTGAGAGGATCTCCGCCTTAGAAACCTTGATGGTTACGGTGCGAGCGACGTCATCGATGCTCACATCCGACTTCTCAATATTCTTGACCCCTGCCTTCACCACGCCGTCGTAGGCAATAAGAAAATGCTTTCCCGTCAACGGGACCCTCAGCCCCAATGCCCTCCAACCGTCCTCCTCGAAGCGCCCAACGGCGGAATACGAGTACTGCTCAACGGCCATTTCCGAAATGTCCTCAAGGGTGCCACCGATGCCCGTCGAAGTAATGGAGCGGGTCGGCTCCTCCAACAGGCTCATCTTATTGAGACCAAAGAGAGCGCCCACCGTCAGAACAATTCCTACCAGCAGGCCAACTACAACTTTCAGCACACCCGACATTCCGCCGCTTACCTCCACGCGTCACGATCTTGTTACCAAATCGGCAACAAATCGACCATTTTTTAGGTAACATACCACGGCGCTCGCTGAAATCTTTTTGTTCTCTATTTGTTCCGACGCATCGTCGTCGGTGATGCATCGAATTCACTCAACAAGTTCTTCGCGACATGGAACGAAATTACTGCAATGAGAAATCGAAGTTTTTAGCTACCGGCAGTGCTACTATGGCGAAAACTTTCTGTGAATTCCCCGGACAAAACAGATTAAGCTGTGCATACTATTCCTATGTCGCTTCCTACTGAGTTCACTGTGCTCGATTTCGAAACCGCCAACGAGATGCGTGCGTCGGCATGCCAGATCGGCCTCGTGCGAATGAACGACCACGGCGAAACACTTGAACGCTACAGCTCACCCATCAAACCAGACCCTGGATACGAGCACTTCCAGCCAATCAACATCTCGGTACACGGCATTAGAGAAACCGACGTCGCAGATGCCCCAACCATGCGGGAGCTAGCCAGCGACATCCAGGAATTCGTCGGCACTAGCCCCATCGTTGCACACAACATGGCTTTTGATTATTCCGTCTGGCGAGCACACACAGAGCTGGGGAATCTGCCCGATTTTATAAATCCTCGGCTTTGCACGCTGCGCATGGCCCGATACCTGCTGCAACGCCCTGCCGGAACCAACGGGCTCGAAAGCCTGATCCACGACTACTGCCCCGGCCTGGCATTCGCGCACCACGACGCCTCCGAGGACGCGCGGGTTACCGGCGAGCTATTCCTCGCGATGCTGCGACACCTGGAGATGCCCCTGGGGCAACTCGTAAAGACCTTCGCACTAACGCAAGCACCGCGGCACCGCGGCAACGCGGGGTCTGGTAACGATAACGGTACCCGGCCGGCGCGACCAGAAGCAGACCTCACTCAGTGGACTAATGAGACCGCGCTAGAAGGCGAAGTCGTGTGTTTTACCGGCACACTTGGTCGGATGAAGCGCGCGGATGTGCAGCAGCTCGTCGAAAAGCTAGGCGGCAAGGTTGATAAATCAGTGACGAAGAAAACCACCCAGCTGGTAGTCGGGGTACCCTCGCCAACCACGTGGCGGCCAGGCATGGATGGCTCCAGCAAAATGGTGAAAGCCCGAGCGCTCGCGGAAAAAGGCGCGGCATTGACCGTGATGACAGAAAATGAATTCTTCGCCGCAATTGAAGAATAGGCGTGCGTACGAGTGGTATGGATCGCGAGCTATTAAGTTTCTACTCTAACAATGTTAGAGTAACTTTAGAGTAGCTTTACAGTAGATCGACCACGCACTACCGCAGCTCCCGCAAGCCACCATCCAGGCGGCGGGTAATACCCTGTTCATCGAGATACTCCAGCAGCGGGATGGCCACCCGGCGCGTCGTCGACAAAGCCTTCCGCGCCGCCGACAACGTAAACGGTTGCTCCAACTGCGCGATACGCTTTTTCGCCTCCTGCGGCGCACCAGGCAACACAACGATCCCCTGGCCAAGCCGCAACAATCGCCCCGCATTTTCCGCTGCGGCCAGCTGCTTGGCACCCAACCGGAGTTCCTGCAGTTCATCCGCCTCCGGTGCGGCAAACGGGTCGTCGGCAAGCCAGGCCTCCAACTTGGCCACCGACGCCTCGGCCGCCCCCAGATCCACCTTGTACCCCGGCAGGCGCAGCACACCGTCGACTTGTTCCACCTTGGCGGCAGCCACTGCGATGCCCAACAGGGCATCCTCCTGCAAGTCCAGCGCATCCATCGCAGCCTTGCGTGGCATACCTGCAGCCAGCGGATTATCCTGCGTATGCTTGCCCAGCGCGACCAGCAACTGATTCTTCCAGCGCGTGATCTCCCGGGCGGCAATCCACCACTGCCGAAAAGCAATAATGCCCTGCGGTGGGGCGGCCGGATCACCCACGGCAAACCCGGCGCGCTGCAGCTTGCCGACGGGCACATAACCGACGCGCTGCACATAGGCGGTGGGATCGGTGAACGGACTCGGGCTGGCCGCGGGAGTGCTGGTGGCGCTGGGGCTGGCGTCGGCAAGCAGTTCCAATTCCTCTGCACGCCGACGCGCCGCACCGCGGCGGTTCAGCTCCGGCGGGTACACATCAATAACCTGCACCCCGGCGCTCACATGCCGCCCGCCCGGGCTGCGCACCACGAAGCGATCCAACAGCTGCAGCGGCAACGGGTGCGCCAAACTCAAGCGCGCATAATCCGCGGACAACGGCCGCACGTGCGCCTCCAGCCCAGCAGTGCCAATGTGAACGACGATATTCTGCGGCAACTCATAAAAATCCTGGCCAAAGGTGCGACGCACATCGATCTGCTCCACCAACTCCCACGCACCCGAGCTGAGCAAGCTGTGGCCGCGGTGGATGGCATCCGCGCTGATCCCGCGCAGATTCACCGCCACTCGCGAAGTCGGCTCCAACACCTGGTGGGCGGTATTTTCGCTGTGCAAGCCGCGAACTTCCACCGCGCGAGTGCCGTCCGGGCTGGCCAGCTGTAAGGTATCCCCCACCCGCAGAGTGCCGGCTGCCAACGTGCCCGTGACCACGGTGCCAGCGCCTTTCACGGAAAACGCGCGGTCGATCCACACACGCACCCGCGCCTGCGGGTCCGGGGCAGGCACCTGGGCCAGTACCTCATCCAACACCTGCCGCATCTGCGCGATGCCCTCACCGGTATGGGCGGAAACCTCAACCAGGGGTGCGTCGGCAAGCGCGGTACCTGCCAACTCATGGCGCACCTGGGCTGTGACCTCGGCGCGACGGGTGGCATCGGCGCGATCAGCACGAGTCAGGGCGATCAGCCCATGCCGGATGTCCAGCGCACGCAGGGCATCGCGGTGATCCGTAGACTGCTCCTGCCAACCTTCATCGGCAGCAACCACGAAAATGACCACCGGCGCCGGGCCCACACCGGCGAGCATATTGCCCAGGAACTTCTCGTGCCCCGGCACGTCGACAAACGCCAGGTCCGTCCCTGACGGGGAGGTAGTCCACACAAAGCCCAAATCAATGGTCAGCCCGCGGCGTTTTTCTTCCGCCCAGCGGTCCGGGTCCATATCCGTCAGGGCACGCACCAAAGCGGATTTGCCGTGGTCAACGTGCCCGGCGGTGGCAACGACGTGCATTTAGTTCGCCTCCTGGCTGGGCTGTTGGGCTTGGACGCCCCGAATGGTCTGGACCAACAGCTCATCCTGTTCTTCCGGCACGCAGCGCACATCCACCACACACTGGCCATCATGCACCCGCGCGAGCACCGGCGGGCTAGCCCGCCGCAACAGCGCAGCCAGCGACTCCGGCAGAGCCACGGCCACACCAGGCAACGGATACTCCGGCGCTCCCCCACCGCCGACACGCCCATCATGGTCCAGCACACGGCCACCAGTGGCGTCGGCAAGCGCCTGCGTGCGCTCGTGATAACGCTGCGGATCAATATGCAACGCATCCTGCACGGCATTCGAAGGCGTCGTTACCGCTGCTTGCAAGGCATTCAGGCGCAACTTATCAATGCGCACCGCCCGCGCCAACGGATGTTTTTTCATTTTCGCAATCGCCTCGGCACTCCCCAGCACAATGCCCGCCTGCGGGCCGCCAAGC
The DNA here is from genome assembly GCF_000477935.1 of Corynebacterium sp. KPL1995. NCBI lineage: Bacteria > Bacillati > Actinomycetota > Actinomycetes > Mycobacteriales > Corynebacteriaceae > Corynebacterium > Corynebacterium sp. KPL1995. Next base: position 446,910 of record NZ_KI515715.1, read on the forward strand.
AGCTTATCGCCACTAGCAATCACCACATCCGCCCCGGCAGCCAGCTGGCTGTGAATATCTGGCTCCTCCGGCAACGCGGGATCATGCGTGAGCAGGCCCGAACCCAGATCCACAATCAAATACTTGCCGTGGGTGCGCGCAAGCTGGCGCAGCTTGTCGACGCCCACCGCAGCCGTGAATCCTTCCATACGGAAATTCGACGGGTGCACTTTTAAAATCGCGCCAGTATCCGCGGTGATCGCGTTGTCATAATCAGTCAGGTGCGTGCGGTTGGTCGCACCCACCTCGCGCAAACGCGTCGCGGTGGATTCGATGAGCTCCGGCAAGCGGAAGCCGGCGCCGATCTCGATCAACTCGCCGCGAGAGATGATCACTTCTTGGTTCGGCGCCAGCGCCGCCGTGGCCAGCAACAACGCGGAAGCACCGTTGTTCACAATCAGCGCGTCCTCCGCCGCCGGGCACGCATCCAGCAACGCCTGCGTGGCACCGCCTCCGCGGTTTTTCGATCGCTTGCCGCTGGCCAGATCCATTTCCACATCCGTATACGAAGCCGCCGCCTGCAACGCCTCCACGGCAGCCCGTGGCAGCGGGGCGCGGCCCAAGTTGGTGTGGATGATCACCCCGGTGGCGTTCAGGACCGGGTGCAGGGCAAACGGTTGCTGCGCGCGTAGATTCTCAGCAATGCGCTCTTCGATGGAATCCACGGCTATGGCGCCGCGACGGGCGTCGGCAAGAATGTTTTTTATGGTCGCGCGGATGGTGTGTTCTGCCAGGCGTTGCCGCGCGTGTTCGACGGCGGGAAGCTGCAACAGTTGATCCATCTTCGGGATATTCCGGCGGGGATCGTTGTCAGGCGCTAAAGGATCAGGCGTTGCAGAATCAGACACTGTGGTTTCAGGCACCGTGGCGACCTCCTTGCGGGGCGGGAAACTTGCCTGCGCTGTGGCAAAACTAGTGTTGGGGCAAAACTAGTGGCGGAGACGGACAGGAATCGAACCTGCCAGACCGAGATGCTCGGCCTCACCGGTTTTGAAGACCGGGGCGCCCACCAGGAACGCATACGCCTCCACCACGTCAGTTTACTAGGGCACAGGTGCAGGGTGGCGGAGTAGGCAGCAAAATAACGAGCACACCGGTGCAGCGACGGCGCACAGGTAGCATAGGCCTATGAGTGACGAAGCTGGAAACAATAACATCAACCTCACCTCGTTTGCCGCCGGAGGTGGCTGCGCCTGCAAGATCCCGGCCGGAGAGTTGGAATCAGCCGTCGAGGGCCTCATCGGCAAAGCCGACCCCAACGTGCTGGTCGGTTTGGACGACGGCGACGATGCCGCAGCCGTAAAAATCCAGGACGGGCTGGCGGTGATCTCCACCGCGGACTTTTTCACCCCCATGCTCAACGACCCTTATGACTGGGGCCGGGTGGCAGCCGCCAATGCGCTTTCCGATGTCTACGCCATGGGTGGTACCCCGGTGACCGCGATCAACCTGGTGGGTTGGCCCAACGACATACTCGGCCTGAATGTGCTGCGCGAAGTCCTGCGCGGCGGCATGGACGTGGCCACCCAAGCAGGCATTTCTGTCACCGGTGGGCACTCGATCACCGCACCCGAACCCATGTACGGCATGGCTGCCACCGGCATTGTCACACCAGAAAAACTCATGCGTAACAACGCCGCCCAACCCGGTTTGCCCATCACGCTGACCAAGCCGATCGGCGTCGGAATTCTGAATAACAAACACAAAGCCACCGGGGAGGTATCCCAGGCGGCTGTTGATTCCATGACCGCCCTCAACCGAGAAGCTTCGCAGGCCGCGCTGGCGGCGGGCGCGCGGGCGGCCACCGATGTCACCGGCTTCGGTTTGCTGGGCCACTTATACAAAATGTGCCGGGCATCCGGGGTCGCCGCGGAACTCGACTTTTCCGCGGTTCCTGCCATCGACGGCGCCAAGGAAGCGCTTGCCGACGGCTTCATCCCCGGCGGTTCGCGCCGCAACCTGGATTGGGTGCGCCCGCACTTGTCGGTGGAATCGGAGGCGATTTCGGAAGAAGACTTGATCTTCCTGGCCGACGCCCAAACCTCCGGCGGCTTGCTGGTCATCGGCGAAGTGCCTGGTTACCCGGTTATTGGCCGCACTGTAGAACGCGCTGTGGAAGGCAACGTGGAAGGCAACGGTGGTAGCGGCACCGGCGAGAACACCGCGTATATCTCGGTGCTCTAGCACTGCTTTAGTCCGGCGTCACCACCTTTAATCCGGGGGCACCGCGGGTACGCTACTCCGGCGTCACCACGTCGCCAGCTAAGCCCTGCTGCTCACGGCGTCGCTGCGCACGACGCTTCTGCGGCCCAATGGTGGTGGACGGATCTTTCACTGCCTCCAGCCCGGCGTCCAACACCCCGAAGCGAGTGCAGGCAGAACCAGCCAACAACGACAGGCCCGAAAGCACCGAGACCGCGCGGGATTTCGTCACCGCCGACACCGCAGCACCCACACCACCAGCGGCGATGAGGTATTCCGAAGCCTTCATGAGCTTGCCGGACTTGCCGTGGTGCAAAGCCTCGCGCGGTTCCGGTTCCATGCCGTTTTCCAGCACCTTCGTGGCCACCAGATCACTCACAGCCGCCCCCATCGCTAACGCTCGGGCTGGGCCTGCACTATCCACTGGCGTAGTGACCATCGCGCAACCCGACGCCGCCGCCGAAGCCGAGGACACAAACACATACGGCAGGTGGTTTTTCATGTCATTCCACACCGGGTTCGAGGTATTCGACAACAGCACCGCCGTATAACCAGCCAGCGGGCCGCCCAAAACACCCGTGGCCGCACCAGCTGGCCCGGCGAGTTTCCGCAGCGCAGTGCGCGCGAATTTCGGCAACGGCAGACCACGACGACCAGCCAGCTCATCGACTTCCACCAGCGCCGGGATCGCCGAAGCACTGGCGAAGCTCATCAAAATCCACGAGCCCACAGACATCGGCGAGGTCACCTTGAACACGCGGAACATATTCAACGCGCGTTCCGGCCGGCCCAAATCCAGAATCAAAAACACGGAACCGAGCGAAGCAGCAGATAGCGTCGTCAAGCGAGTTGTGCGCAGCAAGGGCTTGTTGCCGGTAGCCTGCGCGCCCGCGGCCAGCATGCCCGAGCCACCACTGACACCGCCGAGGAACAAATAAACGCCAATTGGCCACTCCCACGGCGGAGCCTTGACGACGGGTTTGCCGTAGTAGGAAGAAAACTCGAAGTCTTCTGCCATCCGCTCTTCTTTGGAACCATCCTGCGCACCCGCACCTGGCCGCTTGCGCTTCTTCTTCGGCTTTGTGCCATCGAACTTGCGGTAACGGTTCGGTCGTGCACCCTGCGGCGGGCGGTATTCGTCGAAGTTGCTCACTTCCGACCTCCCATAACAAACGCACCAGCCACGGCCAATGCCATGCCACCGATGGCCTTCACAGCGGTTTTATACATCTGCGGCAAATCCGCCGTCGGCACGCGCGGGTCTGGCGGCAAACCATAGACCTCAGGCGAATCCAACAGCAAGAAAATCGAGCCCGTGCCACCCACGCCATCGTCACTATTCGCGCCGTACAGACGGGCCTCGGTCAGCCCCTGTTCATGCAGCACGCGCACGCGCTGTTTCGCCGCGGCCAGCATGTCCTCGTAGGTGCCGAACTGAATAGAATCCGTCGGGCAGGTCTTCGAACACGCTGGTTGCTCGCCGACTTTCAGCCGGTCATAGCACATAGTGCATTTCTGGGCGACGCCAATATTTTTAATCGGCATGGACTTACCCGGGGTGTGGTCAATTTTGTTCGGGCCCTGCAGCCCACGCTGCTTCAACTTCGCCAGCACATTCACCCCGGCGTGCGAGTTGTCGTGGTGCTCCACGGTGGCGGTTTTGTCCTGCTTCAGCGTCACCCCGCCGTCGTCACGACGCTCAATAACACCAAACGGGCACCCAGCCACACACGTGCCGCAACCATTGCACACATCATCTTGCACGACGACGGTGCCGAACTCCGTGCGAAACAGCGCGCCCGTCGGGCACACGTCCAGGCAGCCGGCGTTGGTGCAGTGCTTGCATACGTCCGAGGACATCAACCAGCGGAAAGAATCCGTATCCGGCGGGGTGGTGTTGGTGCTCTCTGTTGCAGCGCCAGCGGGGCTACCGGTTGCAGCACCAGCGCCAACCGCCGACCCCATCTGACCAGCGTTCCCGTCCTGGCCACCGATCGTCGGCATGCCCAACGAAATCAGTTTTTTGCCCTCTGCGCGGGACTGCTCAATGCGGTCGTTGTTCTGCTCCACAAACGCCACGTGCCGCCAGGTATTCGCCCCCAGCGCGCCGGTGTTGTCATAAGAATCACCCGTAACCTCGTAGCCTTCCACGGGGTTGCGGTTCCACTCTTTGCAGGCAACCTCGCAGGCCTTGCAGCCAATACACACCGAGGTATCGGTGAAAAATGCCATGCGCTGATAGTCGTCATAACCATGCGAGGAGGCGTTTTCGGTCAGAAGCATAGTCCTTTACTTCCCTTCTTCGCTCTCATCGGGGTTGTGCTTGCCGACGCTGCGCTGGTCAGAGTTATCCTTAGCAGCGCGATTCTCCGGCCCATACTCAGACTTGCCGACGGCATCCAGACGTTGCTGCCGCGAAGCTGCATCAGAAACACTGCCGTCTTCGCCAGTGAGCAACTCGTTGCCGCTGTCCACGGTCAGCTGCGCACGCTGCTGGTATTCCACCAGCAAATCCCGGCGCGCCTGCCCGCGGGGGCGTCGGCCCGGTTGGATATCGCAAGCACCGATCTTTGAGTTCTGAATGAACACGTTCGGCTCCAGCGTCAGGCCCAGCAAGTCATTGGCGCCGTCGCCAGCAACTTCCGTGGTGTCGGATTCGCCGTAGTGGAACGGCAAACCAATCTGGTGAAATTCCTCGCCGTTGATCTGCAGCATCTGCATGCGATCGGTGACCAGCACCTGTGCTTCGATCACGCCACGTGGTGAGATGATCGTCGCCCACTCACCATTTTCTAGCCCGCGCTTGGCAGCCAGGTCCTTATCCACTTCACAGAACAAGCCCGGTTGTAGTTCCGCGAGGTACGGCAAGCGACGCGTCATGGCACCCGAGGTATACATCTCCGTCAACCGGTAAGTAGAAAAGACGAACGGGAATACCTCGGATCCTGGCTTGCCCGGTTCCGGACGCGAGAGGTTGTCTGCACGCTTGATTGGCATACGTGTCGGCGATTGCTGCTGGGTATACAGGATATTTCCCACCGGCGATTCGTGCGGTTCGTAGTGCGTCGGCAAGGGCCCATCCGACAGACCACTAGGCGCGAACAACCAGCCGCGCCCGTCGGACTGCATGATGAAGGCGTCGGTGCCGTCCAGCGCATCCGGGCCCACGGCGTCGGCAGGTGCCTTGTAGTCCGGGGCTTTGTCCACCGGGAAATCCGGCACGTCGTCGCCAACCCACTTGCCAGCGTCCTTGTCCCACCACACGTACTTCTTGCGCTCTGACCAGGGGGTTCCGTCCGGTCGCGCCGAGGCACGGTTGTACAAGATGCGGCGGTTCGACGGCCAGACCCAGCCCCAATCCAGCGCGACCTCGTTTTGTTCGCGGCCCGGGACCTTCTTCTGCGAATGGTTGATGCCGTCTTTATACACGCCGGTATAAATCCAGCAGCCGCCAGAGGTGGTGCCGTCGGCTTTCATCTCCACGAAGCTCGGCAGCAACTCGCCCTTGTTCGGCCCATCCAGGTAGTAGCCGTTGATCTCTTTGAGCACGTCCTCTGGGTTCGGCTCACCCTCCTCGGTTTCCACGTAATCCCAGGTGAGTTTCTGCACCGGCAGATCGCGCGGGTCCGTCGAATCCGCCAAGCGCTGCTTGATCTTCTTGCCCAGCTGGTAGAAGAACCACAAATCGCTCTTGGCATCACCCGGCGAAGGTGCGGCTTTAAACCGCCACTGCAACATGCGCTGGGTTTGCGTGAACGTACCGGCTTTTTCCGCGTGCGTGGCGGCCGGGAACAAGAAGACCTCGGTGCCGATCTCCTCGGTTTTCAGCTCACCAGTTTTGATCTCTGGCGCATCCTTCCAGAACGACGCCGTCTCAATCTCCTGAAAATCGCGCACGACCAGCCACTTCAGCGCAGCCAAACCACGGCGTTGCATACCACCGTTGGATTGCGCCACCGCCGGGTTCTGCCCAAAGACTAAGTAGCCTTCCACAGCGCCTTCCAGCATTGCCTCCAGCGTCTGATACGTAGAGTGCGCACCGGAAATCCGCGGCATCAGGTCATAGCCCCAATTGTTCTCGGCCGTTGCCGCATCGCCCCAGTAGGACTTCATCAGCGAGACGGCATAGCTCTCGCCAAGCTGCCAGAAGCCCTTCTGCGACTCCTCCCGAATCTCGTCACAGTATTCCTGCCAGCTTTGCTTGTCGACGCTCGGCATCGGCAAGTAGCCCGGCAGTGAATGGAACAGCGTCGGGATGTCCGTCGAACCCTGGATCGAGGCATGCCCACGCAAGGCCATGATGCCCGCACCCGGGCGGCCCACGTTACCCATCAGCAGCTGCAAAATTGCAGCGGTGCGGATGAACTGCGCGCCCAGCGTGTGTTGGGTAAAGCCCAGTGCATAAGCGAAACACGTGGTGCGATCCGGCTTGGAGTTATCCGCGATCGAATTAGCCAGGTAATAGAAATCTTCCTGCGAGATGCCGCAGGTTTCTTCCACCAGCTCCGGGGTATAGCGCGCGAAGTGGCGTTTCAGAATCTGGAACACACTGCGCGGATGCTGCAGGGTGTCGTCGCGTTCCACGTTCCAGGACGAGCCGTCGCCTTTCTGCTCGTACTGCCACGTATCGGTGAGGTATTTCCCGGTTTCGGGGTCAAAGCCCGAAAACAGTCCGTCGAGATCCTCCGTATCCTGGTAGCCTTCCGAGACCAACATCGGCGCATTGGTATATGCCACCACGTAGTCGTGGAAGTACAAGTCATTGTCCAGCATGTACTTGATCAATGCACCCAACAGCACAACGTCAGTGCCGCCGCGAATACCAATGTGGCGGTTCGCAAAAGCCGAGGTGCGCGTGTAGCGCGGGTCGACGTGGATGATGCGAGCGCCCCGCTTTTTCGCTTCTACTACCCACTGGAAACCCACCGGGTGGCATTCCGCCATGTTCGAACCCTCGATGACAATGCAGTCAGCGTTCGCCATATCCTGCAGCGGTTGTGTAGCACCGCCGCGGCCAAAGGAAGTTCCTAAACTAGGAACTGTGGCAGAGTGTCATATGCGCGCCTGGTTTTCTACCTGGATCGCGCCAGTAGCGGTAAACAGCTTTTTAATCAGGTAATTTTCTTCATTATCCAGCGTCGCACCGCCCAGCCCGGCGATGCCCATGGTGCGGTTGAGTCGGCGACCTTCGTCGTCGGTATCCTGCCAGCCATTACGGCGGGCTTCCAGGTAACGATCCGCGATCATGTCCATCGCGGTATCTTCATCCAATTCCTGCCATTCGGTGGAATAGGGTGCACGGTATTTGATCTTGGTTAGCCGCGATGCAGAGTTAATCAGCTGCTCAGAAGCCGAACCCTTCGGGCACAACCGGCCACGGGAAATCGGCGAATCTGGGTCGCCTTCCACCTGGATAACACGATCGTCTTTCACGTAAATGCGCTGTGAGCATCCCACCGCGCAATACGGGCAGACGGACTGCACGACGCGGTCCGCCTCCTCAATGCGGCCACGCTTGTCTTTGCTCTTTTGCGACTGCGTGTTGACGTCCCTACCAAAAGGGTCTCCGCCGCGAATCTGGCGCACAACAGGCCAGTTGAGGGGGCTAAAACGAGACATGCACTCAATGTATTCTGCACAAGTCCAAAAATCCAGCAAGGCAAGCCTTGGCATCACAGAATCAAATCCACCCGCGAACCCCTCCCGCACACCACACCCTAGATCCATTGTGTGCACCATCACAGCAGGTCACGCGGGCTTCTGCGTTTCCATAAGAATATATTTTCACGTCGTGTTGCGCCCCGAAAACTAGGGGGAGTACAGTCAAGGGAACATTCTTGAACAGAATGGTTCATCCAAAATAGACCGATCTGTTCATAATGAACGAAATTTAGCCCTACAAACTCACGCGATAAGGAACACTTATGGCACACAAAACCTCCGCGCAGGCGTCGACAAGCACGCCCGAGCACGCAGAAAGCAAGCACAAGCTCCCCAGCTGGGCCACCGGCTTCGGCGCACAAGTCATCGCCGGTTTGATCATCGGCGTGATCTTAGGATTAGTCGCCTCCAACATGGACACCGACCCGGAGAACCCGGGCTGGCTGACCAGCATTCTTAGCAACGTCGGCAGCGCCTATGTGCAGTTGCTGAAAGTCATGGTGCCGCCGCTGATCTTCGCTGCAGTGGTCACCTCTGTAGCAAACCTGCGCAAGGTCACCAACGCCGCGTCCCTGGCGTTTTCCACGCTGCTCTGGTTCGCGATCACCGCGTTTTTCTCCGTTATCGTCGGCATCGTCGTCGCTCTGGCACTGAAGCCGGGCGTCGGCACCAGCGTCGATGCTTCCCAGGCGCAAGACCCATCCAGCATGGGTTCGTGGACGGCCTTCTTCGAACAACTGCTGCCGCAGAACTTCTTCGGGCTGAATGCGTCGGTCAGCGACGGCGAAGTCTCCTTAAGCTTCGGTGCCCTGCAGCTGCTAGTAATTTCCCTGGCCATTGGTATCGCCGCGGTGAAAGCCGGTAAGGCCGCGGATCCATTTTTACGGTTTACCGAATCCTTCTTGAAGGTCATCCAGGTAGTGCTGTGGTGGATCATCCGCCTGGCACCAATCGGCACCGCTGCGTTAATTGGTAAAGCCGTAGCCACCTACGGCTGGGACGCAATGGGCTCACTAGGCAAATTCGTGCTCGCAGTCTACATCGGCCTGGCCTTAGTCTTCCTGGTGGTCTACCCGGCCGTCATGAAGGCACACAATATCCCGGTTTTTGGTTTTTACAAGCGCATCTGGCCAGTTATTTCCCTGGGCTTTGTCACCCGTTCCTCGATGGGCGTCATGCCAGCAACGCAACGCTTCAGCGAACGCGCCATAGGTGTTCCCCGCGAGTACGCTTCCTTCGCCATCCCGCTGGGTGCAACCACCAAGATGGACGGCTGCGCTTCGGTCTACCCTGCCGTCGCCGCGATCTTCGTTGCCCAGTTCTACGGCATTGACCTGGACTTCACCCAGTACCTGCTGATCATCTTCGTTTCCGTCATTGGTTCCGCAGCCACCGCAGGCACCACCGGCGCCACCGTCATGCTGACGCTAACCTTGTCGACGCTAGGCCTACCACTGGCTGGTGTGGGCTTGCTGCTAGCCGTCGAACCCATCGTCGACATGGGCCGTACCGCGCTGAACGTCACCGGTCAGATCCTGGCTGCGACGGTCGTCGCCAAGCGCGCCGGTATCCAAGACATGGATGTATGGGATGCTGCCGAAAGCGGTGTCAACGACCTGCTGAATGACGATGCTCAGGATGACGACTCGCTGGATGATGCCGCCTCCAACCCTGGATCCAACTCGGAGCCCGACTCTGACGCAAACTTCGAATCAGGTGCGCATCCACACACCAATTCGCCATCCGAAACACAAACCAGATCACATTCAGTGAGTGTTTCTAGCCGCTAGTGAAAATCTCGGTCCCCCAGACCTAAAACATTTCACGACCATTCCCCTCCACTGCTTTTTGCAGTTGGCGGGGATTTTTTAAAGAAACGCTACTTATTTTACGTAGTCTATCGGTCGAATTTTCCGCGACTTACGCTACTTATTTTACCCGTTCTACGCTACTTATTTTCCGTATTGTTTTGTAATGGTCATTAGATGACTGCGAAAAATAAAACGAATATATTTTCGATTCTAAGCAAATTCAAGCTCTCATATTCTGGATCTTTGCTAGCGTTTGGCCTAAGCAATGGTTAGTAATGGTTCCGCAACACCCGCGTCGAAACGACACGCGAGGGCACAAACCAACAACCCTAGAGGGTTCAGAAGGCGCAGAAGCCGCAGTAACGGCAGACAAGGAGGCGACGATGGCGACAATCCTCGATGTAGGTCAATACATCACCGAACTGCTTCCTGGCGTCGACAAGATGAAGCTGTACAAGCTGTGCTATTTCTCCCAAGGCTGGCATTTGGCATGGACTGGCAAGCCCTTGTTTGCCGATGAATTCGAAGGCTGGCGCCACGGCCCTGTCTCCCCACAGCTGCGCCACCACACCGAGGCAGCAGCCAAGGGTTACACGGTAGCTGAGGTTCCGGGCGGGGAATCGGCGCGCCTTTCTGCATACGAAGCTGCCGTCGTCGCACGCACCGTGGAATTTTACGGTAAACAGAAATCCACCGACCTGTCAGAGTTGAGCCATGGCGCAGCGTGGCAGGCGACTCGTTCCGGGTTAGGACCAGATAACCCAGGAACAAACGTGCTTAGTCTGACGAATATTCGCGACGAATTCAGCGAGCTGTTACATGCTCAGACCTCACGCCCCTCTGCTCCCGCAATAAACCAGATATCCCCGGATACAACTACTGACGACATGATCTCTCAGGCTATTGCACTAGAAAAAGAATGGGACCCGGTGTTTGATTTACTCGCTACCCGCTAGTCTGTGCAGCAGAAAATCGATATGACCGATTGCCGTGACCAATCAGCAGAGGAAGCGCTCGCTGAAAAACTGGTGGAGGTAGCTTGCGCGCTCAATAAACGTTGCGGGATGCGAGCATCTCACAGTCGTAATGGCCTCCAAGAATACTCAGGTTTTTCGGTCCACCTCGAAGGCCTTCGGTCCGCAATTTATGCCCCCTTGCAGATATTCTTCGGCCAAGCTGCTTACGACTCACCATTTGAGCGCGCGGCCGCATTAATCGTGAATATCGCACAAGGACACCACTTTGGTGACGGCAACAAGCGCACAGCCTTGCATCTTGGATTGTTTTATCTATCGATGCTCGGAATCAAAATTGACCGTCCGAGCGACGAAGCAGCCGCCGCCTGGATGCAAGAACTCGTCACCTCGAGAATTCCCAGAGAAACCACAATTATCAACGCCGGCCGGAAACTACGGCAGTGGTCAGCCCCGACAGCAACCACGTAGCCACAGCCGCTAGCCGCATAAAATCACAGCGACGACCCGGGGCCACCAGAGTAAAATTGAAACCATGAACACGCTGGAATTTCACCCCGAGACCACCCTGCGCGAGATCGTCAACACCGACTATGGCTACTCGCAGATTTTCGAGAAATTTCGCATCGATTTCTGCTGCAACGGCCACCGCACGCTACACCAGGCAGCCCAGGATGCAGAAATCCCCGTCGAGCACCTCATCGGCACGCTGCAGGATGCCCAGCTACCAACCAACCAGCAGGCTCATGCCGACGCCACCCCGGAGGCAGCAGCGGCAGCAAGCGTCGACAAGCACAGCGATGAGGCTACACCGCATGCCAACGCCCGGGTACTCTCTGCACAAGCGCACGACATCGTCGACATCCACCACTCCTATTGCTGGCTCGAGATGCCGGAATTGCAGGAACTCGTGCACAAAGTCGCCCGCGTGCACGGCGACGCGCACCCAGAATTGACGAAAGTAAAAGAATTCTTCGACACCGTCGTCGAGGAAATGTCCGAGCACCTCAGCCGCGAAGAACGCTTCGTCTTCCCCGCAATTTCCGCCATGGAACGCACCGGCACCGCGGCAACCAACCTGGACCACGAACTACGCGCACTTATGTCCGAACATGACGCCGCCGGCACGCTCATGCGCACCATCGCAGAACTCACCGACGATTTCACCTCACCCAACGATGCCTGCCCGTCGTACCAGATGATGAATGAACGCCTGGCGAAATTCCGCAGTGACCTGCACCTACACGTGCACAAGGAGAACAACCAGCTATTCCCGCAGGCCCTGGAATACAGCAAAGCACTGGGTTAGGCTGCGGTGGCGGCTTGTGCGGGATTAACTTTCCCAGAACCTAATCCGCCACCGGTTTTTACTACCAGCAGCTCTGAAAACCCCGGTACAGTTTCCTTGTGTCAACCGGGATTTATTGGCTCGAATCGAGGCCGTCGACAAGCAAGCGCTGGGCAAGCGTGTAAGTCGACATCACGCCAATCTCCGCGACCGCACGAGGGAAACGGCGTTGCAGGTACATCCGCCGCAGCAGAATCAGCGCATCACTGACTAAAAACAGCACGGAACCAGCGGCAAAGCGAGCGTTTTTAACCTTCGCCCCCACTAAGCCTGACGTGCCCAACACCGAGGTCATCGCCACCAAGCCCCCGTACCCGGCAGCCGCAGGCAGCACACGTGGATCATGCCGGGCCGCCTGGCTGGCCAAACCCACCAGCCCTGCGCCATGAATAGCCAGCACCCCCGGATGCACACGTGCCCCCTGCCGCCACGCACGCACCTGATAACACACATGTGCCACACCGAAAGCCAAAGCCGCGGAATTCAGACTATTCCCGGAAGCTTTCGCATCCTGGCCCAAGGCCTGAGGAGTCTGCAGAATTACGTCACCGCAGGTAGACCCCGCCACAGCGCCCAGCAAAAGCACATTGTCCATTGCTTGCCGACGCCTCCAGCCGCGCACCACGGTACCCGCCAGCGATACCCCGATTAGCGGTTTAAACACCCGCAACAACCGGTGCCGCTCGGTAGCCGCGGCAGCGGTGGCAATCGTCGAGCTAGCAGCAAACAGGAGCCGTTCAGGTTGGGAAAATACTCGCATGCTCTGCAGTGTATCCTGCTTCACGTTTTAGCGCCGTCGCGCGCGCAACACCAGATCGCAGTGATGGTGCGCCCCGCCGCCACGTTCGAGGTTCTTTTCAAACACGTAGTCGTCGACAAGCTCCAACTCCGTCAGCTGTTCTTTCAAGCGCGCTGGCATCAGGTACTTCTCGGATTCCATATCGTGGTGCACAAAAATCAACCAGCCACCCGGCGCAACCAACGATTCCAGCTTGGGCACATCGTCGTCGCTAAGCTGCCCGAAAAAGCAGATGACCAAATCAAACATGGCTCGTTCAAAATCCTGGAAGCTCACCGCTCGTGCGTCGATCTGCACGCCGTTTTCAGCCGCCAATTCCTGAGCGCGGCGCACGGCGGTCGGGGCATGATCAATGGCCGTGACCTGCCAACCCTGCTGCGCCAACCACACGGCGTCTGCTCCCTCTCCGCAGCCGATATCCAACGCGGTGCGCGGGCTCGCACCATCCAGCCCCATGCCTGCAACCGCGTTCAGCAGCGCCGCATTCGGATCCCCGGACCAGACACGCTCATTGCTGGCATAACGATCCTCCATCGCGGCAGCCGACGGCGCGTGGTGCGCAGAATTGTGGTGGCCGGGAACGTTACTATCAGAATGTGTGCTGTCAGTGTGCATTGCGGAGTCCTTTCGCACGGGTACCTCTAGGAAAATTTTACCGTTGCGCCAGGACCGCGGGCGGGCTTGCTAAAGACTCCAGCCCGCAGCAGAAACTAACACCTACTGCTTATCGGACTGTACCCAGTCATAGGGCAGGTACTTGCCGTCGATGGTGATGTGTACGCGGTCGCCACCAGGGTGTTCCACGCGCTTGAAATCAAGGCTGCAATTGATCGCGCTCATAATTCCGTCGCCGAATTCATCATGAATCAACGCCTTCAAGGCCGGGCCGTAGACGTCGATGAGTTCATGGAAACGATAAATGGTCGGGTCCGTGGCGATTTCACGCTCCGGAACGCGGGTTGGCTGCCTGCGCAAAGCCTTGACCAGCTCGTCGTCAAGCTCGAGTTCTTTGCGTAAAAACTCCGCAACCTCTTCTGGCACTGGGTGCATACCCAACACAGCAGAAACTAGCCAGACATTCGGGCACTCGGCGCGCTCGGCAAGCTCTGACCAGCTCAAGCCCTTTTCTTGGCGCTTTTCATCGATGATGATGCCTGCATCTTGCTTGGATAACATATGTGCTCCTCACAGCTGGTTTTACTCGTGAACCTGCCTCAAGTTTAGCGGAAATAGATAGCCACCGGGTTCTGGTTAAACAGTTCGATTTGCATATCCATGTCGTAAATAGAGCGCATGACTTCTTTATTCATGATCTCACCCGGCGATCCCGCATGCACAAGTTGACCATGCTTCAGCGCAATAATGTGATCCGAATACGCCGCCGCGAAATTAATGTCATGGATCACCACCACGATGGTTTTCCCCTGCTCATCGCACGCTTTACGCAGCATTTTCATCATGGACACTGCGTAACGCATATCCAAGTTATTCAGCGGCTCATCCAGCAGAATATAGTCAGTATCCTGCGCTAACACCATGGCGACGAAAGCCCGTTGTCGCTGTCCACCGGATAACTCATCCAACGCATGATCGGCCATGTGCTCCAGGCCCATCTGTTCAATGGCGTCATCAACGTATTTTTTATCGTCTGCGGTCAGTCGACCTTGCGTGTGAGGGAAACGCCCGAATTCCACCAGCTCGCGTACCGTCAGGCGTACCACCAGGTGGTTTTCCTGCCGCAGGATCGACATAGTGCGTGCCAGCTCTGGGCCTGGAGTGGTGGATACATCCAGATCATCAATTAGCACCGCACCTTCGGTAATTGGTTCCAGGCGAGCGATCATCTGCAGCAAAGTGGACTTACCCGCACCATTCGGCCCAATTACCGAGGTGAATTTACCACGCGGGATCGTGGTGGAAATATTATCGACGACGGTGTGCTCGTCGTAGCGTTTGGTGACGTCTTCGATGCGGATCATTTGTTGATTCCACCTTTCCGGAGCAACAAGTACAAGAAGGCCAGGCCACCGAAGAGTTCGATGATAATCGACAGCGCAGTATTAAACGCAAAGACTTGGCCCAAGATAAACTGGCCGGCTAGTAACGCGGTAATACCAATCAGCACAGCGCCAGGAAGTGTCCACGCATGGCGATCAGTACGCATCAGCTGGTACGACAAGTGCGCGACCAGCAAACCAAAGAACAGTACCGGGCCGACGAGCGCCGTTGAACTAGACACCAGCACCGCGATCAACACCAAAGTGATAATGACTTCGCGTCGGTAATTGATTCCCAGGTTGAGCGAAATATCTCGGCCCAGCAACAGCGTGTCGTAAATGCGGCGTTTGCGCCACATCACAGCCGCGCAACCAATGGTGAGCGCGGTGGTCACCCACAACAAATTCTTGTCGACGTAGCTAAAATTCGCGAAAAATCTATCTTGCAGCGCAGCATGCAAACCCGGATCAATCAGCCGCTGCAGCAGCGAGGACACGCTACGGAAAAAGACTCCGAAGACAATGCCCACTAGTAACAATAGATCCAAGCTGGTACGACCGCCGCGGAACATCAGTGCATACAGCAGGATGGCAAAGCCAACCATGATGCCAACTTCCACCGCGAATAGCCCCCGTGCTTCCCACGGCGAAAGCGCGCTGAGCCCAAAGAAATACACCAACGCGGTTTGCAGCAGGATATAAAGGGCATCAAAGCCCATCAGTGACGGGGTTAAAATTCGGTTGGCGGTAATAGTCTGAAACAACACCGTCGACAAGCCGATGGATGTAGCGACGACAATGAGCCCACCAGCGATGTAGGCGCGGCGTTCTAGGGCCCACTGCCAAGCTTTCGGCAAATCCCAAGCCAGGAACAGCCCCAAACTCACCAGCGCCAGAACGAGCAGGATAGACAACGTCAGTGTTCGTTTGTGGTTAGCGTGCATGCTGATGCCTCCGGAGCAAAATGACCAAGAAGATCGCACCACCGACGACGCCGACGACCGTACCCACCGGAATTTCAAATGGATAGCGCAGCAGGCGTCCGGCTAGATCACAGACCAAAGTAAAACCGGCGCCAAGGATCATCACCCATGGCAGGGAGCGTCGCGCATTATCCCCGAAATACAGTGAGACTATGTTGGGCACCACCAAACCCAAAAATGGCAAAGAACCAATTACCGTAACAACGATCGCCGCGGTAATCGCCACAATAACCAGCCCGAGGGTTTCTGTGCGTTTGAAGTTAATGCCAGCGTTAATGGCGTAGCTTTTACCCAGCCCCAACAAGGTGAACCGATCGGCGACGAAATAAGAGATCACCAGCATCACCGCGACCAACATCAGCAGCTCCCAGCGTCCGACGATTGTGCCGGCGAAAGAGCCTAATTGCCAGGCATTAAGAGACTGAATGAGATCCACGTCCAGGGCAATAAACGTCGAGATCGCACCGATAACGGTACCGATCATGATGCCGACCAACGGCACGATGAAGCCCTTGCGGTGGCGCAGGCGACCGATTGTGAAAATGAACAACGCTGTACCGGCGATAGCAGCCACACAAGCGACCGCCATTTTGACAAAAATAGGCGAGGCTGGCGCAAAGATAGTGATCAACAGCAAACCAAGCGCGGCTGATTCTGTAGTGCCGACAGTCGATGGTTCCACAAAGCGGTTTTGTGTCAGCAGTTGCATCAGCAAACCAGCCATCGCTAGCGCAGACCCAGCCAGCAGGACTGCGGCTGTGCGCGGCAAGCGTGATTGGCGTAGTAGCTCCCAGTCAAAGTCAGCGGCGCCAATCATGATACTAGCCCCTGCCAAGGCAATGAGAATGCCTATGGCCAGGGGCATAGCCCACCAACGGTGCAAAAGTTTCATCAGGAAATACTAGAGCGCTGCTTCGACTTCGTCGATCATGGCGTCAACGTTGTTGATGCCACCGCCCATCAAGTACCACAGTTCAGGCGACAGGTAGACGATATTGTCGTTCTCTGCTGCCTTGGTGCCCTGAACCAGTGGGTTATCCAGGGTTGCCTCGGCGGTAGCTTCATCAGAACCACGGGCTGCGTCACGGTCAATGACGAAGATGTAGTCCGGGTCAGCGTCCGCAATGTATTCGAAGGAGACGACCTCACCGTAGCGACCATCCATCTTTACTTCTGCAGCTTCTTTGAAGCCGAATGCATTGTGAATCGCGCCGAAACGGGAACCCGGAGCGAAAGCGTGGGTCTCGCCACCGTTCGTCATCAGGATCAGAGCGTTCAGGTCTTCAGCCTCAACTTTCTCCTTCAGTTCGTCGGCACGCTTCTGGATAGCCTCGATCTTTTCGTCCGCTTGTTTCTGCACGTCCTCACCGAACAGACCAGCCAAGTTATGGGCGGTCTCCAGGTTCAGGTCCAAGCTGCCCTCGGTGTAGTCGGTGGAGTAGTCCAAAGCAGGAGCAATCTTGCCCAACTCTTCCACCAGGGATGGTTCGCGAGCAGTACGCGCACCCATCAAAATGACATCTGGCTCAGCAGAGGCGATAGCTTCCAAGTCCGGCTCGCTCATTCCGCCGGCCTCTGCAGTATCAGCATATTCTTCTGCAAACGCTGGTGGATTGTTGCTGGTTGGAGTAAGCACGACAGAATCGCCCTTGCCCAGAGAATCAATCACGTCCAGGACGGAGTAGTCCAAAACAACAATATTTTCTGGCATGGCGTCCAGCTCTATCTCACCGTTGTTATCGGTGACGGTAAATTTGCCTTCTGCAGAAGCAGCTGAATCAGCGCTCGTATTGGACTCACCAGCAGTGTTTGTCTCATCAGCGCTGCTGCACCCTGCCACTACCAATCCGGCGGCACAGACAGTAGCGATAGTTTTCGCTAATTTCGCAGTCGTCTTAGTCATTAATCGGTCTCCTCCTGAACCCTCACTGCGAGTTCGGGCAAATTATCATGAGTTGATCACAGGTTTCTTAGATTAACCTGACACAAAGCAAATTATCTTAGGCTTTCGGAATAGTCAACAAAATATGAATAAATAACTCACAGCAAAACCCGCACTTTTATTGCAGGTTCTCGCTTCAACATTTAACCGAGAATCCGAAATTACAGCCCTTAAAAGAGACATACAAAAGCCCGGATCATCACCGCGTCATAGTGATAATCCGAGCTCTTCTGTGTGCGCCCGGAGGTGTCTGATTCCATGACATCGTTCCGCTCTGTCTCACGACATCCTTCCGCCCCTCAAGGCTCTGATGTGCCACAACATCGTTCCGCTGTTCTCACACAACCACCCCAACAGGGACAATGAGGACACACGCACCACCTTAGGATGTAGCGAGACATACTTCCGCCCAAAATAGAGCATGGGCAAGAAACACACTTCCAACAAAGTCATCGTCGAAACCATCCTCGCGACCGGCATGAGTCATAAAGATGCCGCCGCACTCTTTAACGTCAGCACCCGCTGGATCCGCGAACTACTCCACCGCTATCGAGAAGGTGGCTACCAAGCACTACAACCACGCTCCCGGGCCCCGCACTCCAACCCCAGACAGGTACCAGAGAGCACAGTCAAAACCATCCTCGAAATCCGACAACACCTTGAAAACACCGGCCAAGACAACGGCGCCCACACCATCCGATGGCATCTTCAACAACAAAAAATAACCCCACTACCAGCAGCATCGACTATCCACCGCATACTCAAACGCCACGGCTACGTCATCGAACAACCTCACAAAAGGCCACGCAGTTCCTGGAAACGATTCGAAGCAGACCAACCAAACGAAACCTGGCAACTCGACTACAGCCACTGCTACCTCAACAACAACCAACGCGTAGCCATCCTGACCATCATCGACGACCACTCACGCTTTGTCATCGCTTGCAAAGCCTTCGAACACGAAACCGGCACCAACGTCATCGACACCTTCATATCCGCAGGTAACAAACATGGATTCCCCAAATCCACCCTCACCGACAACGGCAGCGTGTTCACCACAAAGCTCTACAGAAAAGCCGACACTCGCAACGGCTTCGAACAGCTACTCCTCCAAATGGGCATCCAACAAAAGAATGGAACTCCATACCATCCCCAAACCCAAGGAAAAGTCGAGCGCTTCCACCAAACACTCCAAAAAGCCCTGCACGCAAGGCCATTCGCCCACAACATCGGCGAGCTAAACCAACAACTCGATGACATCATCGACTACTACAACAACCACCGACCCCACCGAGCACTCAACAGACAAACACCACCACAGGCCTACAACCGACTACCCAAAGCCCCACCACTCGACATCCCCATTGGCACCGACAATCGCCTACGGCGAGACAAAGTCGACAACGACGGAAAAGTAACCCTTCGCTGGGCCGGCAACATGCGCAAACTCTACGTCGGAAGAAAACACCGCACCAAAGAAATCATGCTCATCTGCATCAACAACGACATCACCGCCATTAACCCCCACACAGGCGAAATCTGGGGCCGATACCACTTAGACAAAACCAAAAAATACCACCGCAACCAACTCGGTGAAATCTAGAAAACGAACCCCCAAAACGAAGAAAATCTCGAGACACCGAAATAGGAACGATGTCTCGAGACTTCACATGTGTGCGCCCGGAGGGATTCGAACCCCCAACCTTCTGATCCGTAGTCAGATGCTCTATCCGTTGAGCTACGGGCGCTTCCCGCTACACTTTGAG
>NZ_KI515715.1:466441-952970 GCF_000477935.1 Corynebacterium sp. KPL1995
TGTGTGCGCCCGGAGGGATTCGAACCCCCAACCTTCTGATCCGTAGTCAGATGCTCTATCCGTTGAGCTACGGGCGCTTCCCGCTACACTTTGAGAAAACCTTTCGATCACTCTCCTGTGCAACGAGAATATACTCTACTAACCATTCCAGCTTTTACCAAATCGCCAGCATAAAGGCCCAAAACGAACAATTACTGCACAGCTAAAGCCCGGTTACGGGCAACTACCATGCAACTACAGCACGATATCGAAAACTGGGATGGCAACGAAGTAGACCACCAGCGTCGTCAAGATCACGGCCACGACGTTCAGCCACACGCCACCCTTGATCATGTCGCCGATGCGCACGTAGCCAGAACCGAAAGCAATCGCGTTTGGCGGGGTAGCCACCGGCAGCATGAACGCACAAGTTGCCGCCAGCGCAACCGGGATGGCCAGTACTAACACGTTGTGCTCGGCATTTGCAGTCAGGCCAATGCCGACGGCAACACCACCCATGATCGGCAGGAACGTCGCCGCGGTTGCCGTGTTAGAAGTAAATTCCGTCAAGATCAGCACCAGACCAGCGACGGCGAAAATCAGCAGGAACAGCGGCAACGAGCCCAGCCCTTTGGCGATCTCACCGATCCACAGCGACAGCCCCGTCTTCGTAAACATGGACGACAACGCCAGACCACCACCGAACAGCAGCAGCACATCCCACGGCAGCTCGTTCGCGGTTTTCCAATCCATCAGGCGGGTGCCCTTTTTATCTGCCGGGAGAGCAAACATCAGCAGGCCTGCAGCGATACCGACGATGGCGTCCTCGTAGCCGGTTTCAATTTCTAGCCACTGATCTAGAATCAGCGGCACTAGAATCCACGACACCGCAGCCAACACAAAGATGATGCTGACGCCGATCTGCGGGCCGGTCCACTTGCCCATCTCGTGCAGCTCTTTTTTAATCAGCTCACGGCCACCGGGGATTTCCGTCATCTCTGGTTTGAATACCGTCACCAGCACCGCCCAGGCGATGAACACGAAAACCACCGCGATCGGCATACCGACCATCATCCACTGTGCAAACCCGATGGTGTAGCCGTGCGCCTCGCTCATATAACCAGCCAGCAGCGCGTTCGGCGGAGTACCAATCAAGGTGCCCAGCGAACCAATCGACGCCGAATACGCAATGGCCAGCATCAAGCCGGTAGCAAATTTCGCCTGCTTGCGCATGCCACCAACCACGTCTGCGGTCAGTTGCAGCACCGACATACCAATGGGCAACATGACGACGGCCGTGGCGGTATTGGACACCCACATGGACAAAAAGCCGGTAGCCAACATGAAGCCCAAAATCAGCTTCTTCGGCGAGGTGCCTACCAACAACACCACCATGAGCGCGATGCGACGGTGCACGTTCCAACGTTGCAGGCCGAGTGCGATCAAGAAGCCACCCAAGAACAGGAAGATAGTCGCCGAAGCATAAGGCGTGGCGACGTCAGAAAACTCGCCAACCTGGAACAGTGGGAACACCACTAGCGGAACCATCGCGGTCGCGGCCAACGGAATGGCCTCTGTCATCCACCAGCTGCCCATCAGCACCGTTACCGCGGCTACCAACCGCAACGACTGCAGATTGTAATCAACTTCCGGGTCCGCACCAGCGGATTGGCTCAGCGTTTCCACCGCATTCGACGGAAAAATCAAATACACCAGAACCGACAGCGCAATACCAACGAGCAAGCCGGTGTACTGGCGGGTGGTTTCGCGACGCTCACGAACCTCGGAGTCCTGGCCTTCGGCCTTCGAGGTGCTCTCGTGTATGTGAGGAGTACTCATACGAGTCCATTTCTTGATCTATGACATACGGGCTAGGGTGCCTAAATCCTAACCCATGAGCAACGCCTAAATCCCCAAAATGGTTTTCGCAATCAAGAAATAGATAATCAGGCCCGTCGCATCGCAGAACGTCGAAATGAACGGGTTAGAAAATACCGCAGGGTCCGCGCCGACGGTCTTGGCGACGATCGGCATCGCGCCACCGACGGTTGCAGACATCGCGCACACACTCAACAGCGTCAGGCCGATCACGAATCCAATATCCGAGCCATAGACCAGCGTCGCCAAGACCAACCCCAGCGTGCCCAAGGTGATGCCAAGCATCAGGCCCACACGCAGCTCACGCCACATAACCTGGGCGATATCGCGTTTTCGCACATCGCCCAGCGCCAACGCGCGGGTGACCGTCGTCGCAGCCTGGTTACCCGTGTTACCGCCGGTACCGGTCAGCAGCGGAATAAACAGCGACAGCACCACGGCTTTTTCCAACGTGCCTTCAAAAGCATCCAATACCTGCACTGTCAGCAGTGCAGACACAGCCAGCACCAGCAGCCAGACGATACGCGAACGCATGATCTTCACCAGTGGCGTCGACATGTACGGCTGCTGCAGTGGCTCAGCACCACCGGCACGGGCGGAGTCCTCGCTGTCTTCTTCCTCCACGATGTCCTGCGCATCGTCGAAGGTCAGAATGCCCACCAGGCGGTCAGTGTGATCGACAATCGGCATCGCCAGCAAGTCCAATGGCAAGAACCAACGCGCGGTTTCCTCGGCGTCGTCGTTCGCATGGGCAAAAATCGGATCCGCCATCACAGACTTCACCTTGCGATCCCCATGCGCCAAGAACAGCTCACGCAAGGAAGTCACGCCCACCAGGCGGCGATCCCGGCGCGTCACCGGAATGGAATACAGCGTTTCCAGGTCATCAGCCTCTTTGCGCAGCAGCGTCATGGCCTCATTTACCGTCATATCCTCATGGATTTCCGGCACCTCTGGCGACATGCGGCGGCCAATCGATCCCTTGGGGTAGCCCAAGATGACGCCGGTGACATCGCGTTCGGTTTTATCCAGGTTCTTCAGCAGCCGGTCGGCGATTTCCGCTGGCAGCTCGTCGATCAGCGAAACCCTGTCATCCGGGTCCAGCTCATCGAAGAAGGAATAGACGTCTTTATTGCCCAGCGCGCCAATCACGTCGGCCTGATGAGCAGCGTCCAAAGCATCGAAAACCGCGATGGAACGATCCCGCGATAGCAGACGCAGCACTACCGCCGCACGGGTGGCGTTCGAGCGTTCTACCAGCGCAACAATGTCTTTGATCTGAGGTTCGTCCAGCAGCTTGCGTAATCGCAGCGCCTCCCGCGGAGGTACGTCGTCATGACTCCTCAGCAGACCTTCTAGTTCGTCAATTGCTTCTACTGCTGCATCGTGCATAACGCACCTCCCTTACAGGATTATTGAGCGCCTCTATAGGCCGGACTAAACCCCTGGGCATGCGGTATACCCAGTAAGCTCCGGCTAGAATATACCGGTTGGGCGGTTATCAAAAATCCTGCCGGGGTGCTGGTACAACGCTACCGCTAGCCCGCCACAGCTTTTACTGCGGTTTCAAAATTCACCAGTCCCTGTGCCGGGCTGGCAAAACCCACCATGGTCACGCTCATACGGTCATCGCCCGTCGCGATCAGCATGAATCCACATTCGTTCACGTCGGCAACCCAGACTTGCCCATTCCAGTGCGGGCACATGGGCTGGGTCCGATCACTAAGCACCAATCCGTCGGTCACCCCCGCCATCACCTCTTCGTGCAGGGTGGCTAGGCGGCGCTTGCCGACGACATCGAGTACCTCACGCGCGGCAAACTCGTCGAGTCGCTCTTGCCCGGCGGCCCGCTGTGCATCGCCGTCTTGTAGCTCCGCCATCCGCACCAAGCTTGCGCCGCAGGGCCAGTGCAAGTGCGCGTGGTCCAAAGTCACGATTCCGAAGCGCAGAAACGGGGTGGGTTCTTCCACCAGGTCTTGCGCCGCATACCAGCCGGCTTGCCATTCCACTTCTGCCACGGCGTGCAGGCTGGCGATAGTGATGTCGGTACTGAACTCCAAGGCCTTCTTAATGCCGTCCAGGCGCACACGCCCGTCGCCAAGACAGGCAACATCGTCGACATGGCAGGCGATCACCATCTGGCCATGGTGGTCAAAGCCGTGGGCGGCTACCGCGATAGACACGGTGGCATCTACATCCAGCGGGACCAGTGAAAGCGTGCCAGCGCCACCCAGAATGCGTCTGGTTAGGCTTTGCGCACATATTTCCGGCGTGAGCATACAACCTCCATCTTTAAGGTATGGCTACCCTATTGCATGCTGACCTCTTTACGCAACACTGCTTTGTTAATAAGCCGCGCCACAACCCATTCCAGCGGACCACGTCGGAAAAACACCTTCCACACCGCCGCGAACACAATCAGCCCCAGGGCATTCCACGCGGCGGTAGCCCAATTATGGATCTGACCAGTGTCTTTCACATCCAGCTCATCGGGATCGAACTCGTCGTCACCCAGAACCCAGCCTTTGGACTTGCCATCCCAGAATTCCGCGGTCAGCTCGTCATATTCCTGCCAGGTATCCGCTTCTTGAATAATTTTTTGGTAACGCTGAAAGCTCGGGTCAGGTTCGTCGGGTTTGGCAGGCTTGTTAATTTCGTCAGGTTTCTCAGGTTTGTCAGTTTCGGCTACACTTTCGGATTCCGTACTTTCATGCACGCTGCCCTCAGCGGGCTCAACCCGCGAATACTGCACCGGGCCAGTACCGCTGATATCGAAAGTCTTGCCCGCATCCAACGGAATGCCACCGAGCATGAAAAAGCCCGCGATAAACACGTGTGCGACGTACGTCGTCAAGGCCATCGCACCCACCGCGCGCAACGGATAGGCAAGAATATTCGCCCAGCGCACCTGGCACAACAGGCAGCACAGGCAGATCACCGCGATGGCGCAGGTGATGCTCGCCAACAGATCACCGAACAATCCCGTGTGCGGCTCGAAGCTCTGCGTCAACAGCAATTGCACAAGCGGTTCTTTATCAAACTGCGGCTCAGTGTAGTCGGCAAGCGGGTCATACGGAAACACCGCGGCATTGTTCACACGAATAACAAACCCCACGGCCGCAAGCAGCAACGCAGGAACCACCGCAATGGCCTGGGCCTTCGTGTTGCCCACCAGGAAGCGGTGCACCAGAACGCCCACGGCACCGTAGGTCAGCCACGCCAGCACCGGGTACGGCGGCATGAACAGCTCAAAACCGAATGGCACGAGATCCACCAGCACAAACCCCACCGAAGAAACCGTCGCCAGCACCGCGATAACCACGGAAATCACCCAGGTTTTACAACGAGGCAACCAGAACAACAGCAGGTAAATCACGGCAATGGTGCTGAGCACGATCGCGATGGTGGACTGCACCATCGACATCAACGTGCCCGCGACCAAAAGAATCACACCCCGCACCAGCGTCGCCAGGCGCGTGCGCACAGGGTCATCGGCCCCGCGCTCGTGGAAAAGGCCCAAAGAAACGCCCGCCAGCACCGCGAACAGTGCCGAGGGGTAGCCGGCAAAAGCGGTGCTCGTGTAGTCCGCAACAACCCCGCCATCAAAACCGGTGGGGCCCAGGTGCGCAAACACCATGCCGACGATGGCGAGGCCGCGGGCTAAATCAATGCCGTCAAAGCGAAAAGCTGCTTTCATGCGCTAAGCATAGATCAAGCCAGCGTGAGCCATGCAACCGAAAATTACGCGATACCAAAAGCCCCGGTAAGAAAAATCCTACCGGGGCCAAGCTGCGGAGATGAGAGGATTCGAACCTCCGGCCCGCTGTTAAGCAGGCAACTCATTAGCAGTGAGTCCCATTCGGCCACTCTGGCACATCTCCAACGCGATCTAGCATAACTGTTAGCATGCCCTCGCGCAATTAATCCCGTGCGCCCGCTAGATGAGACTACACTTACACGCATGTTGCGAGAAGATCTGGAATCACTGCCCGCCTACGTCCCCGGTAAACGCATGCCGGATGCAGTCAAGCTTTCTTCTAACGAATCTGCCCACTCACCACTGCCGAGCACCACCCAGGCCATCGCCGAATCCGCTGCGCAATCCCACCGTTACCCGGATATGGGAGCCGTGGAGCTGCGCAAGAAGCTCGCCGCACATCTGGGGCTTGCCGACGAAACCAGCGTCACCGTCGGCACGGGTTCTTCCGCATTGTGTCAGCAGCTAGTGACCATCACCTGCCAGCCGGGTGATGAAGTCATCTTCCCGTGGCGCAGCTTCGAGGCCTATCCGATTTTCACGCAGGTCACCGGTGCCACTGCCGTGCCGGTCCCCTTGCGCGAGCTGCGTAATGACCTCCCCGCCATGGCCGACGCCATCAGCGAACGCACTCGCCTGATTTTCGTGTGCAACCCGAACAATCCCACCGGCACCACCATCAGCACCGAGGAATTCCGCGAGTTCATGGACCGGGTGCCCGCCGACGTCGTCGTCGCGCTAGACGAGGCTTATGTGGAATACAACACCGCCGATAACACCCCGCTGGCCACCGAAGCCGTGCAGCAGTACCCGAACGTGATCGGCCTGCGCACGTTTTCGAAGGCCTACGGGTTGGCGGGTTTGCGCGTCGGCTATGCCTTCGGCAACCCAGAAATCATCGCTACGCTGGGCAAAGTGGCAATTCCCTTCAGCGTGTCCGCAGTAGCGCAAGCTGCAGCAATAGCTTCTTTGGAGGCTGCCGACGAGCTCAACGAACGCATCACCGAAACTAATCAGCAGCGCGACCGGCTTGCCGACGAGCTGGCGCTCACGCAATCTTTCGCTAATTTCGTGTGGGTTCCGGCCGAATCTTTACACGACAGCCCACAAGAAGTGGCTGCACAGTTGGCTGAATCTGGGGTTCTGGTGCGTGCTTTCGACGAAGGTCTGCGCATCACCGCCACCACTGCAGAAGAGACCGACGCCTTGCTTACCGCGTGGAAGAAGGTGCGTGCATAATGCGTGCGCTCGCGCTGCTACTCAATATCATCACCATTGCCGCGGCCCTCGCCGTGACTGTTTGGCTGGTACCGGGCGTGAATTACACGGGCCCGAATAAACTGCTTGTCGACGAATCCTTCGATCCTGCTATCGCGCTGGGTATCGTCGCTATCGCGTTCATGCTGGTCAACTCCACCGTCGGCCCGATCGTGCGCACAGTGGGCGCACCGATTAACTGCCTGACGCTCGGTTTGTTTTCTTTCGTCGTCAATATCGCGATCCTGTGGCTGGCTTCGGTGATTACCAACGCCATCAACATTTGGGGTATCACTTTCACCATCGACGGTTTCTGGTCCGCCGCCTTTGGCGCCGGCATTTTCGCTTTCGCGCGCAGCATCGTTGCGATGATCACCAACCCGGTACGCGCCCGGGGATAAAGTGACGACGCTGCGCAGATGAAACCGCTAGTCAAACCCCGTTCTGCCCTGGTAAAGCCGCTACATCTTAGCGTTAGCACAAACAACGCAACAGGGCAATGAAGTCAAATCAGCATTGACTTCATCACAGTTTGCGGACAATATTGACTTCACCAAGGTTTGCGGAGGACCGAAAGGAGAACATCAATGTCTAACTTCACTGAGCCCAAGAGAATCATTCGATCATTCGCTGCGGTCATCGCCGGTAGCTGGATCTACTGCCTAGTCCTAGCACCAGCTTTTTCTGCACAAAATTATGCCGATGTCGCGGCGGAAAAATCAAAAGAAATCGGTATCGGATTCACAGTCGTGGCACTGCTCGTAGGAGCAATTTGGTTCTTTATCGCCACTAAAAAATCAAGATCCTAGCGCTCTGTCCCTTGGTGTTATGCCCGGGGATTTTTCTTTGCCTGGAATCCAAGCCAAGTCAGGCGAATTCTTGCTCAGGGTATTGCACATAAAAACAATCGGTAGCACCTGAGATAGAAACAACCGGTGGCACCTAAAATAAAAATAGGCGCCACCGGCATGTCCACTGGCGGAGGCGGCGGGATTTGAACCCGCGGTGAGTTTCCCCACGCTGGTTTTCAAGACCAGTGCATTCGGCCGCTCTGCCACGCCTCCAGCGACATTAACCTACCATGGAATTCTATGACTCCGAAAAAGTCCCAGAAAAATGTAACCACCAACACTGCAAAAGCCACCACAGACGCGACTATCCCGGCCGCCATGCACGCCATCGTGCAAACCGATGCCGACGACCCACAGTCGCTAGAACTCACCCAAGTGGACGTGCCAACCCTGCGCGCGGGCGAGGTACTGGTCAAGGTGGCAGCATCTGGCGTGAACCGTGCGGACTTACTCCAGGCCAAGGGCGCATACCCACCACCACCGGGGGCATCCGAACTCATCGGCCTGGAAGCCGCCGGCACCATCGTCGACGCAGGTGATACCGGCCGCTTAGTAGGCGAAGAAGTCGGCGCGTTGCTCGCCGGTGGCGGTTATGCGGAATACGTCGCTGTGCCCGAAGGTCAACTCACGCCAATCCCAGAGGGCTATTCCCTGGAAGATACTGCTTCTGTCGTGGAGGTAGCCTGCACTGTCTGGTCCAACCTGGTGATGACGGCTGGCCTGCGCTCTGGCCAAACCATTCTGATTCACGGCGGCGGTGGCGGCATCGGCACCTTCGCCATTCAGGTCGCGAAAAAACTGGGCGCGAAAGTCGCCGTCACTGCAGGCTCGGCGGAAAAGCTGGAAACCTGCAAGAAATACGGCGCGGATATCTTAATCAACTACAAAGAAGAGGATTTCGTCGACAAGCTGCAAGGCTCCTGCGACGTCATCTTGGACATCATCGGCGCGAAATACCTGAAGCAAAACCTGAAATCGCTGGCCAAAGACGGCAAGCTGGTGATCATCGGCATGCAAGGTGGCACGAAAGAAGAAATCAACCTGGGCGCGGTGCTGGCTAATCGCCTAAGTATTTTCGGCACCACACTGCGTTCCCGCGACACCGAGGCAAAAGCCGAGATCGTGCGCGAAACTGTTGCCAACGTCTGGCCTTGGCTTGCCGACGGCTCCATCACCCACCACCGGCACGCCAGCTACCCGCTTGCCGACGCCGCTACCGCGCACCAAGCACTCGATTCTGGCGAAGTCACCGGCACGCTGGTGCTCACGCAGAACAGTTAAGCCAGCGAAGCCACCACGCGCGTGAGGTGCGCAATATCGGCCTCAGTATTAAATGGTGCGGCGGAAATCGTCACCGCGCCACCGATCTCACCGACCCCCATGTTTTCCAGCAGCGGGGTATTCGGCGCGATGGTCGTCACCAGTCCGTTATCGAATAGGCGTTGATGCACCGTCGCCGCCGGTACTCCGTGCACGGCAAACGACAAACGCGGCAGCCGGTCCGCCGTCGACCCAGCTGCGGCCTCACCAGTCACACCAACGATGTGTGCGGCGGGCAACGTGCCCAAAAACGTATACATCTGGTTGGTCAGCCGCGCCATGTACGCATCCAACTCCGCCATGGACTGCTGCACACGCTTGCGCCGTGATCCAGCAGCCGCAGAACCCAGCCGCGCCACGTGATCCACCGCCGGGCTGACGCCACCGGCCAGACCAGCAGAAAACGGAGATTCCAGCTTCGCGTAGGTATCACAGTCTTGTGTCGGTGCAATCGGCGCAATGCGTTTAAACATCGCGGTATCGCGGAAGACCAGCGCCGCTAGCTGCGGGCCACCAATCTGCGCCAGGTCGATAGCCAAGATATTGCAGTCCCAGTCATCAGCCACGATCGGCCGGTACATCGCGATGCTGGAGACGTCGACAAGCGTCCAGGCCCGCGAACGCGAACGCACGTGCTCCACGATCTCACTGACCGGCGCGACGGTGCCCAGCAAATCATGCGCGGCGGACAGTGCGACAAAGCGCGTGTGGCCGTCGACCAGATCTTTATACTGAAACGCCGGCAACTCGCCCGTGGCTAAATCCGGCAAGGCCCAGCGGGTGTCGTCGACAAGCCCAGAAAACGGGGCAGAAACCTCCGGGGCATCCAAACCCGACAACACCACCGAGGTGCCACGGCGCGCGAGCATCGGCTCCATCGCCCGCGCTAAAGACTGATACAGCACCGGCAGGCTCGAACCCAGGACGACGCGATCGGCGCGCACCCCCAGCAAATCCGCCACGGCTCCACGGGCATTCTCGATGTACACATCGCCTTCTAACCGCCCGGCATGCTGGCGCTGCGAATGGCTCCCGGTCGGGCCGGTACTCACAGAGGTGGCATTACG
Organism: Corynebacterium sp. KPL1995; assembly: GCF_000477935.1. Taxonomy (NCBI): domain Bacteria; kingdom Bacillati; phylum Actinomycetota; class Actinomycetes; order Mycobacteriales; family Corynebacteriaceae; genus Corynebacterium; species Corynebacterium sp. KPL1995. The sequence continues at coordinate 476,551 of NZ_KI515715.1, forward strand.
GAAAGCGCGGGCAACACCCACCGCCACGCGTTCCGGGACCTGCGGAGTGGCATGCGCATTCAGATACGTCCAGCCCTCAGATAGCGTGGTGTACAAACCACGCACGCTGTAGACGTCATAAGCCATGCCTGTCTCAGCTCCCTTCTGCCTTGCCCGCTAATACTGTATACCGAAAATTGCGGCGCATTCAATCCTCCTGGCCGAAGCCTGTCACCCAAGAAATTCCCAGCTCACGCAAAGAATAACGGCAGGCTGGTGCGCGTTGTAGCCTCGCCAGCCAGCATGCAACTGCTAAGGTTTGCCCTTGTGCAGGACAACAATACGCAGCTTGACCAAGATATTGCCCGGATGACCTCTGGCGCCGACGGCGATGCACCCCAGTCTAAGTCCATGACCTTCGGGGCTGCCTGGCGCGATCTGTCACATGGCCTGAAGCAGCACGAATTGTGGCTGCTGCTGGGTTTGCAGGATATGAAGCAGCGCTACCGACGCTCGGTATTAGGGCCGTTCTGGATCACCATTGCTACCGGCGCTATGGCTACTGCGCTGGGTTTTTTGTATTCCATGCTGTTTGATATCCCCACCGCGGAATTCTTGCCACACGTGACTGTGGGCTTGATCATGTGGACGTTCATTTCGGGCTGCCTGAAAGAAGGCGCGTTGATCTTCATTGACAATGAGGGGCTGATCAAACAGCTCCCCGCCGCGATTTCTGTGCACGTCTACCGGCTGGTGTGGCGCCAGCTGTTGTTCCTGGCGCACAACATGATCATCTGGGTCGCGCTGATCATCATCTTCCCGCGCCACCTGGGCTGGGAGCTGCTGCTGGCGATTCCCGGGCTGGTGTTGTTAGTGCTCAATGGCGCGTGGGTATCGATGTTCTTCGGCATCGTCGCCACCCGTTTCCGTGACGTCGCCCCACTGCTGGAAGCCCTGACCCAGCTGCTGTTTTATGTCACCCCCATCGTGTGGACGGTGCGCACGCTGGAAGAACAAGGCGGCGACGGCATCGAAGGCCCAGCCCGCCTGGTGGAGCTGAATCCACTATTCCACTACCTCGAAATCGTCCGCGGCCCGCTGATCGGCCAGCCTGTCGACGCCTACCACTGGTGGGTTGTGCTGGGCTGCACCGTCGCCGGATTTGGTCTGGCGTTGCTGGCGATGAAGCGCTGGCGTTTCCGCGTTAGCTACTGGGTTTAATTTAGCTGGGTTTCATCCTGCGGGATTGTTTAAGGAGTTTCCACCATGGTCTCAATCGATACCTACAACGCCTGCGTCGATTTCCCGATCTTCGATGCCAAGTCGCGCTCACTGAAAAAAGCAATGCTGTCCACCGCCGGCGGCGCGTTGGGCAAAAACGCCAGCAACACCGTCGTCGTCGAAGCGCTGCGTGACGTCAACTTGCACCTGCGCGAAGGCGACCGCGTCGGGCTCGTCGGCCACAACGGCGCAGGTAAATCTACCTTGCTGCGCCTGCTGTCCGGCATCTACGAGCCCACCCGTGGCAGCGCCGATGTTCGTGGCCGCGTCGCGCCTGTTTTTGACTTGGGCGTGGGCATGGACCCGGAGATTTCGGGTTACGACAACATCATCATCCGCGGGTTGTTTTTGGGCCAGTCGCGCAAGCAGATGGAAAAGAAAATGGACGAGATCGCGGAGTTCTCCGAGCTCGGCGACTACCTGCGCATGCCGCTGCGTACCTATTCCACGGGTATGCGGGTGCGCTTGGCGCTGGGTGTGGTCACGTCCATTGAGCCGGAAATTTTGCTTCTCGACGAAGGTATCGGCGCCGTGGATGCCGCCTTCATGGCCAAAGCCCGCGTGCGCCTGCAAGAGCTGGTCAAACGCGCCGGTATTTTGGTGTTTGCTTCGCACTCCAACGATTTCTTGGCGCAGTTGTGCAACACGGCGTTATGGGTGGACAAGGGCGAGATCCGTTCCGTGGGCCGCGTGGAGGACGTCGTCGAGGATTACGAAGGCGTCGATGCCGGTAATTACGTGCGTGATCTGGTACGACGCTTCCAGAACTAAGCGTTTCCAGAGCTAAACGCTTCCAGAGTTACCCCCAACCTCAGCAATAGGATGGATTCCATGACAGCTTCTTCTGCTTCGCCAGAGCCGACCTCTACGTCGTCGCTGCACCGTACAGGCACGACCGCCGCGGTGATCGTGACCCACCGGCGTGCCGAATTATTGCGCGCCTCGCTTGAGCAGGTGGTTGCGCAAACGCACCCGGTTGACTGGATCATCGTCGTCGACAATGGCGCGGAAGCTGCGGTGGAAACGCTTGTCGACGAATTAGCTGGCGCGCGTGGCCACTATTTGCCGAGCCACACGAACCTAGGTGGTGCCGGCGGTTTCGCTTATGGTTTTCTCACGGCCCTCGCGCTGGGCGCGGATGCCATTTGGTGTGCCGACGACGACGGCCGCCCCGCCGATAAGCACGTGCTGGACAAGCTGTATTCCGTGGCCGAATCCCACGGGCTGCACCAGGTCAGCCCAGTCGTGTGCAATATCAACGATCCGCAGCGCCTGGCCTTTCCGCTGCGGCAGGGCCTGGTTTGGCGTCGGCGCGTGGACGAGTTGGACGGCGAGTTTTTGCCGGGCATCGCCTCGCTGTTTAACGGCGCGCTGATTTCGGCTGCCGCCATGGAACAGATCGGTGTGCCGGATTATCGTCTGTTTATCCGTGGAGATGAGGTGGAATACCACCGCCGCCTGGTCAATTCCGGTTTACGTTTTGGCACGTGCCTGACCGCGGCGTATTTACACCCGGATGGTGCCGACGAGTTCAAGCCGATTCTCGGTGGCAAGATGCACACGCAATTTCCCGATAATCCAGGCAAGCGATTTTTCACCTACCGCAACCGCGGTTATATCTTGTGGCAGCGTGGAATGAAGAAGCTGTTGCCGCAGGAGTTCGCCCGCTTTGGGTGGTTCTTCTTGGTGCAGCGCCGTGATTTCGCTGGTTTTAAAAACTGGTTGCGCCTGCATAATCGGGGACGCACGGAAGATTTCCGTCGACCTCAGGGTTAAGAAAACTGTTACCTGGGCTTTGCAGGTAGCGCTATGACACCGCTGTCGGCTGCCCGGGTCGGGAACATCGATTAATTTAAACTGTCCAAGGTTTGCCGTAGTTTATATCTGGGCTGCTGGCATGAGGAAACGGGGCAAGAAGATAAGCACTCATCCAAGGACACGGAACCCTCCAGAGATGAAGATCCTGCCGATTCCACACTATGCCACCATATTCATCTCCGGTTTCAGCTTGCGCTGGCCAAGGCCGTGGCACACCCACATAATTCATTGGAATAGTGGCTCTACGCCCCACCGGATCCATCCACTCAAAGTCTTCCTCCCAGCCCTCGCAAGTAATACCACTGAAATACACAAAAACTTCTTTTGGTGTGCCGGGGACTTCGTGAGGATTTTCCAGGATTAATTCTTCATACCAAATATCATGCTTAACTTGCTTACCTCTTTCTATCCAATCCAACACCTCATTTTCACTAAAACTGGCGCCAGCAAGGACCTGCTTACCCCACCTCATATCCATATTATCCAGCGGCTTTCGGTTGACATAAGCAAGAAAAATCTTGTCAGGTGGAGCAGGCTGCACAGTATTTTTCATTGATTCCATCGACTCCATCAAGGAACCTCACAATCTGACGTTGGGGGTTGCGCGTTAAATCGGCTCAGCGTTTTTAAAAATAAACAGGCGCTGCACGAAGAAGTTGATGACCGTGGCAGTACCCTGCGCGATCACGAACGAAACCGCCAGAGCAATCGAATCTGCCCAGCCGAAAACTTCCGAAAACAACTCGAAAAGCAGGCGCGAACCACCGACGTTAATCAGATAAGTCATCGTGTACAGCAACGCCACCGCCGCGAAGCGTCGGAAAGATTTCTGCGCCCGGAACGTCCACGCGCGGTTCAGCAAATACGCCGTCAGCGTGCCAAAAATAAAACCAACGGTACGAGCCCAAAACGGAGCCAACGCTTCCAGGCCGATCTGCAGAATCCACGTCAACGAAAAGTCCACGATCGCGGCGACGATGCCCGTGAGCAAGAATTTCAGCGACTGTGTCTGCAGCTTCTTCGAATCATCCACCGACGACGAACGCAACGCCTGCACCGCGGAAAACTTAGGCATGAAACTCACTCGACTTTCTCGGCAAACAATCTGCCAGCAACGGCAAACAACAACTGCACAGATCCTACCTAACCGGCAGCATCGGCACCGCGCAACACCACGCGATACACATCCAACCGGTCCACCGGTGCCACCGCCGCCACACACTGTGCCAACACGGAAAGCGAATCTGCGCATAACTGGCGTGGCTTAGCGCTCTGGCCTGTCTGGCCTGATTGCCCAGAATGCCCCAGCGCAGCAAACAGCACCCCAGCGATCTCGTCGGTCATTTCCGACCCACCCATGCACGAAAGCCCCAGCACACAAGCCCAAAACGCTTCCCTGCGCCGCGGCTCGGTTTCCAGCGGCAACTGTTCCAACCGCGCGCGCACCTGTGCATCGACCGTGCACTCTCGGCGCACGTCAATCGCCTGCAACAACGGCACCAGATCCGTCACGCCGGAGCGGCGAATCAACGCCCCAACTTCCGGGTTTACCTCCGCCAACACCTGATCAATGGCATCCGGCCCCGTCAACTGCGCGTTAATCGCGGTGAGATCAAATTTACTGCCCAAAAACGAACCCGAGCCACCAACGCACAACGCCACCGGGGTTTCCTTATCGCGCGGGTACGTCTCCACGGTCTGTAACTGAAAGACCCACAGGCCCCAGTGAAAATTCAAACCGGCGTGCTCTCTGCCCAGGTATTCACCAACCAGGTGCTGTGGGTCGAGCCGGGAGGTTTCTACACGCAAGCTCGTCGGCAAGCGACCCGTCGTCGTGAAGTGCCAGGGGGTTTGCTCATCACGCAGATCAAAACAAGTGGCCAACACGTCGGCAAGCTCCGCCAAATCCAGTGATTCGGAGACCCCGATATGGCGGTGAATTTCATAATCGTCACGCACCAGGGAGGCACGCACGATGACAGTCCGCTCCCGCAAATACACGACGTTGCTGTGCCTGCGCATACGCCCCAGGGTAGACGAGCAGGCCAGAACACGTAGGCTTAAAGCATGTTCGGAAAACGGAAAAAAGACTCCTATGACGCCGAAAATGACCGTCTGAACGGCTCTTATATTGCATCGCAGGAAACCAACCTGCCGCTCAATGAGTTCATGACGCGGCTGTTCGCCGAGGAGCTTCCCATGTTGGATAGCACCTCCCGGCGCGAGGTCTATCGCCTGTTGCGCGAATACGACGGAGACACGATCACCTCACAGGACGAGTTGCCTGCCCCCATCCGCCATTTGATGGACTTATAGTAGTAATTATGGAATTACACACCAGCGAAGCCACCCTGCACGGCTGGGGCCGCACGGCCCCGACCCGCGCGCAAGTTCTGAGCACGGAAGACCTCGACACCATCGTCGCGGCCGTCAAGCAGGTTGCCGACGACAACGCTGACAAGCCCGACCACCTCAAGCGCGGCGTCATCGCCCGCGGCATGGGCCGCTCCTACGGCGACCCGGCCCAAAACGCGGGTGGTTTGGTCATCGATATGCAGCGCTTCAACAAGATCCATTCCATCGACCCGGACACCGCCTTGGTGGTCGTCGATGGTGGCGTGACCCTGGATCAGTTGATGAAGGCCGCCCTGCCGTATGGCCTGTGGGTTCCCGTGCTGCCTGGTACGCGCCAGGTGACCATCGGTGGTGCGATCGGGCCGGATATTCACGGCAAAAACCACCACTCGGCTGGTTCTTTTGGTGACCACGTCGTATCCATGGATCTGCTGGTAGCCAGTGGCGATATCCTGACGCTGAAGCCGGAAGGCTCCGAGGATGATCCAGACGGCGAGCTGTTCTGGGCGACGGTTGGCGGCATGGGATTGACCGGCATCATCGTGCATGCAACGATCCGCATGACCAAAACCGAAACCGCGTTTTTCATTGCCGATGGCGATTTGACCAGCAACTTTGATGAGACCATCGAGTTTCATGCCGACGGCTCCGAGCACAACTACACCTATTCCTCGGCCTGGTTCGACGCCATCAGCCCGGAACCGAAACTAGGCCGCGCCGCGATTTCCCGTGGCAGCTTGGCGACGTTGGATCAACTGAAAGAGCTTTCCCCGAAGCTGGCGAAGGACCCGTTGAAGTTCAGCGCACCGCAGCTTGTGACCGTGCCAGATATTTTCCCAAACTTCACCATGAATAAACTGACGATGAAAGCCGTCGGCCAGGCCTGGTGGCTGAAATCCGGTGAATACCGCGGCCAGGTGCAGAACCTGACGCAGTTTTATCAGCCGCTGGATTTGATCGGCGAGTGGAACCGCGGCTATGGTTCGCGCGGCTTTTTGCAGTACCAGTTCGTGGTACCACGCGAAGCCACGAGTGAATTGAAGTCCATCGTCCGTTCCATCCAGGCCTCGGGCCACTACAGTGCACTGAACGTCTTCAAGCTCTTCGGCGAAGGCAACCGCGCTCCGTTGTCCTTCCCGATGCCGGGCTGGAATATTTGTGTGGACTTCCCCATCAAACCGGGCCTGGGGCACTTCTTGGACGAGTTGGACAAGCGCGTGCTGGATTTCGGCGGCCGCTTGTACTTGGCAAAGGAATCGCGTACCTCGGCGGAGAAATTCCACCAGATGTACCCACAGATGCAGTCGTGGTTGGATACCCGTAATCAGATTGACCCGACCGGCGTATTCGCTTCGGATATGTCTCGTCGTCTGGAACTGCACTAAACCCACAAGCTACGCTAAGCCCACAAGCTGCATTAATCCCCAAAAATTTTTTAAGGACCCTATTTTTATGTTGAATGCTGTAGGTCAAGCCCAGCACATTTTGTTGCTCGGCGGAACCAGTGAAATTGGCGTCGGCATCGCCCGCGAATTGCTGGCGGCCGGCCCAGCCAAGGTCACTCTGGCTGCGCGTAAGGATTCGCCGCGCGTGGCTGATTCTAAGCGCACCCTGGAAAATGCCGGTGCCAGCGAGGTCAACGTCATTGATTTCGACGCCACCGATTACGATTCCCACCCTGGCGTGTTGGACGAAGCCTTTGCTGCCGGCGATGTGGATGTCGCGGTGGTTGCCTTCGGCACCTTGGGCGACCAGGAAGAATTGTGGCAATCCCACGAAGCCGCGGTGGCTTCGGCCCAGGTGAATTACACCGGCCCAGTGTCGGTGGGCGTGGCACTCGGCCAGAAAATGCGCCAGCAGGGCCACGGCACCATCGTCGCGTTGTCGTCGGTGGCGGGTATGCGTGTGCGTCGTTCCAACTTCGTCTACGGTGCCGCCAAGGCAGGCATGGACGGGTTCTACGTCAACTTGGGTGAAGCCCTACGCGATTCCGGCGTGAACGTGCTGGTCGTGCGCCCAGGCCAGGTACGCACCAAGATGTCAGCGGAAGCCGGCGAGGCCCCTCTGACCGTCAACGTCGACGACGTCGCCAAGGCCACCGTCGAGGCGATCAAAGACGGCAAGGACAATATCTTCGTCCACCCGCTGTTCCGCTACGTCTCGCTGGCGTTCCAGTTCATCCCACAGGCGATTTTCCGTCGCCTGCCGTTCTAAGCTTCCTGCCTGCCCGACAAGAAACCCTGAATGAACAAACCAGACCAACTCACCCGGCCCCAGATTTTCACGGCCCTAGCCTGCACGGGGCTGGGCAGTTTTGTCGTCGCACTCGTCGCCTGGATCATCCTGGATCGAACGAATCTACCGGCTTTTAATACCTCTATGGTCACCCGCGCGCTGGCCACCGCATTCGCGGTCGGCTTGCTCGTGCTGGTGGCCGTGTTGTTGTGGCAGTGGCGCAAAACTGACAACCGCGCACAGCCCCAATGGCGTACCGCGCTGACTTACCTAGTCAGCTATCTCTCGCCTGCCGGGCTGACCATCGCTACGCTGGGTATTCCGCTTTCTGCCACTCGCCTGTGGCTTGACGGCCTGCAAGTAGACCAGCTGTTCCGCACACAGTTCCTCACCCGCACCGCCACCAACTTGGGCTACCAGGACATGAATTACCTGGATATGCCCACTTACTACCCACTGGGCTGGTTCTGGGGTGGCGGGCGTTTGGCGAACCTGCTGGATATGCCCGGTTGGGAGGTTTATCAGCCGTGGGCGCTAGTGTCCTTGGCGACGGCCGCCGCGCTGCTCGTTCCCGTGTGGCAAGCCTTAACCGGATCGTTGCCCCTGGCGACGACTTTGGCGCTCGCGAATACTGCGGTGACGCTTTCTATGGCGGCAGATGAACCTTATGCTGCCATCGTCGGCATGGGTATCGCTCCGGCGGTAGTGATGGCTGCCCGCGCAGTGCGTGGCTCCTGGTTGGCTGTCGCTGGTGTGGCGGTCTACCTGGGAGTTTCCGCCACAATGTACACGCTGTTCGTCGGCGTGACTGCACTGATCACCATTGTGCTGACCATCCACTATTTCTGGACCAGCCAACCGGGTCGGCGCAACCTCGGACCGTTTATCCGCCTGGCGGTCATGGGGCTGGGCTCTATGGCTATCGCTGCCATCTCATGGGGCCCATACCTGTATTTGGTAGCCACGGCAGACTACAAACCGTCGTCAGTCGCTCAGCACTTCCTGCCGTCCGAAGGAACGCAGGTTCCGCTGCCATTTTTCGAGTTTTCCGCGCTCGGCTTCTTCAGCTTGCTCGGCTTGCTCTACTTGGTGCTGCGCAGCAAGCGCCGTCCGTTGTTAATCGCCACCATCGTGCTCTACGGCTGGGTGCTGGCCTCAATGTTGATGACGCTGTTGGGCTCCACGCTGCTGGGCTTCCGCATCGAACTACCGATCGCACTGATCTTGTCAACCGCAGGCTTTTTCGCCTTCGCCGATGCCGACCGCACCGCGGTGGTGCGCTTTTTCGAGTCTCGGAAGCTCACGTTGTCCGCCCGCCAGCTCTCCGGCGCTTTCACAGTGCTACTGGTGGCAATCAGCATTGGCTATGCGCAGCAGATTTCCGTAACCAACGAAGATGAAATTGACCACGCCTATACCGACACTGACGGCTACGGCGAACGCGCCGACCAATTCGCCCCAGGTTCGGCGAAATACTTCCAGAAGATCGTCGCGACGCTCGGTGCTGCAGGCCACTCCCCACAGCAAACGGTTGTGCTAACCGACGAAAACCTGCTGCTGTCTTATTACCCGTTCTATGGGTTCAATGGTTTCACCTCGCACTATGCCAACCCGATGGGGCAATTCACAGAGCGCAACGACACCATCAAGCATTGGGCGGAAGCGTCATTCGAAGAGCTTTCCGACCCCCAGGATTTCGCCGCCGCTCTGGAGGATGAGCAGTGGAAGGGCCCGGATGTTTTCGTCTTCCGCGGCGATAAAAACGACGAGGAATACAAGACGCACATCGCGGTGGATCTGTACCCGAATAACCCGAATGTGGCCTATCAAGGGGTATTTTTCAACGCCGAGGTTTTCGCAGACCAAAGTTTGTGGGATGTCGAACAGATCGGGCCTTATGTGGTGATTAATCGCACCAAGTAAGCACACCCAATAGTGCGCTGGTCACATGGGCCAGAACAAGGGCCCAGTCAAGACCAATTTTCGGCTGCGGCTGGGCTAAACTGACACGTTGTGTCACCTCAACCTCTCAACCCCCAGTCAGTCGGAACCGAGGAATCAGCACAGCGAGCAGCCAGTGCCCACAGCGCCTCGAACCCCACCGCAGCCGCACATGCAAAAAAGCTCCAACTCACGGCGATCATCACCGGCGTCGTGGGCTTTTTGCTGTTTATTGCCACTCCGCTGCTGCCGGTCACCCAAACGCAATCCTCGTTTGCTTGGCCGCAAAATGACTCACTGAATTCCGTCAACGCACCACTGATTTCCGTGGCCCCGGAATCTTTCCATGCCACGATTCCGGTTTCTGCGCTGGATCAGCTGCGCGACGAACAAACCCTGGTGTTAGGCACGGTCCCGGAGGATTCCACTGAGGCCTCCAACCGCGGGCTATTCGTGCGTTCTACCGATGGTGGCTTGGACGTTTTTGCGCTCGACGAGGTGCTACTGAGCCTGCAGGAATCGCAGGTCGCTGCGCTTGCCGACGACGCACTGATCGATATTGCGGTTACTGCAGACGGTGCTGAGGTAGCCGTCGGCAAGCATTCCGCGGAGACGGAAGATGATCTGCGCCCGCAGGTCACCGGCATTTACACCGAGATCGAGGACACTCCGGAAAATGTGGCCACGCTGACCGCAGCAGGCCTGGATGTGGACGTGGAGATCAACTCGCGGTTTACCTCCACCCCAACGCTCGCGAAATCGCTGGCGATGGGGCTGGGTGTGTTCTTCATGGTGCTTTCGCTGATCGCTTTGGCGCGGATGGATCTGCTGGATGGCCGAAAGGACCTGCGGGTGCTGCCGCCGCATTGGTTTAAGTTGCGCCCGCTGGATGGCCTAGTGGTGGCGGTGCTGGCGTTCTGGCACGTTTTTGGTGCAAACACCTCGGACGACGGCTATATCCTGACGATGGCGCGGGTGACTGAACACGCCGATTATATGGCGAATTATTACCGCTGGTATGGCGTGCCGGAATCACCGTTTGGTACCCCGTACTACGATCTGCTGGCGCTTTTTGCTTCGGTATCCACGAACTCGCTGTGGATGCGCCTGCCTGCGCTGCTGTGTGGTCTGGCGATCTGGTGGGTACTTTCCCGCGAGATTCTGCCGCGCCTGGGCGAGATGGTGAACGAACGACGCGTGGCACATTGGACCGCCGCGCTAGTGTTTTTGGCCTTCTGGTTGCCTTTCAACAACGGTATCCGCCCGGAGCCATTCGTCGCCCTGGGAGTGGTGCTCACCTGGGTATCTTTTGAGCGGGCGATTGTGGCTCAGCGTCTGCTGCCTGCGGCGATTGGCACCTTCATCGCAACGGTCACCTTGGCCGCGGGACCGACGGGACTGTTTGCGGTCGGTTCGTTCCTGATCGCGCTGCCTTATTTGCTGCGGATTCTGTTCTACCGCCTGCAGTTGTTGGAAGGTGGCAAGCTGACGGCCGCGGCGATGATCGCACCGTTTTTGGCTGCCGGAACCATGATCATGGTGATGATCTTCAACAACCAAACCATCGCGACGGTCATGGAATCTACCCGCGTGCGCGGCGAGGTCGGTCCGTCGTTGGAGTGGTTCTTCGAGTTCGTCCGCTACCAGACCTTGTTTGAACAAACCGTGGATGGCTCGTTTACCCGCCGCTTCGGCCCGGTGGTGATGTTCGCCTGCATCGCCCTGATTCTGTACGCATTTGTGCGGGACCGGAAGATGGCGAATGGCCCGGCGTTGCGCCTGGTGTTGATCGTCTTCGTCTCGCTGTTCTTCCTCATGTTCACCCCAACGAAGTGGACCCACCACTTCGGTATTTATGCCGGTATTGCCGCCGCAATCGCCGCACTGGGTGCAGTGGTGCTTTCGCAGGTAGCGGTGCGCTCCCGGCGCGCTCGTGTGCTGTCGATCGCAGGCGTGTTGTTCCTGCTGGCGTTCACTCTGGCCGGTTGGAATGCCTGGTGGTATGTGTCGTCGTTTGGTATCCCTTGGTGGGATCGCACGATCCAGTTGCGCGGTGTCGAAGCCACCAACGTTGTGTTGCTGTTGGCTCTGATCGTGTTGCTGGTCGGCGTCGTTTATTCTTTCCGCTCACCGAAACCAGAACGCAATACGCGTTGGGCTGGTGTAATGGCGGCACCAATCGCGGTGGTTTCTGCGCTAGCGGTTGCGCTGTCGATGGCGTCATTCGCGAAAGCTTTTGTAGATCAATACCCGTCGTATTCCATCGGCAAAGGAAATCTGCAGGCGTTGACGGGGGACCATTGCGCGCTTGCCGACGACGCCTTGTTAGAAACCAATACCAATGATTCGTTCTTGCGTCCGGTTAATGGGGAACTCGGCGAATCGCTCGAGGCTGGTGACTCGCGCGGTTTCACCCCAAATGGTGTGCCTTCTGAGATCGAGCCGGATGGTGGCGATTCAGCTGCTGTCGGTGTGATCGGTGATGCCGATTCGCCAACCAGCGCGGGCCAGGGTTCGGAATCGACTGAGGAAACCGAGGACGGTACCCGTGCCGATGCCGGCGTAAACGAATCCACCATCCGTCTGCCATTCAACCTGGACTATAACCGGGTGCCAGTGTTGGGTTCGTGGGTGGATAAATCCGAGCCACAGGCAGCCGCAGAGCTGAGCACGGGCTGGTATGAACTGCCGGAACGCCGCGAGTCGGCCCCGCTGCTGGTGGTCTCTGCCGCTGGTCGCATCGCCCACCACGACATCAACGGCATCGAGCAAGAAGGCGAAGAGCTGTTGCTGGAATACGGCACCCGCGGTGCGGATGGCAAGGTCAAAAACACCAAGAAGGTGGAGATGATGGACGTCGGCCAGCGCCCGGACTGGCGCAACCTGCGCTTCCCACTGGAGGAAATCCCCGAAGACGCCGACGTGGTGCGCTTGGTGGCCGAGGACTATTCGCTGGACCCGGAAGACTGGATCGCGCTGACCCCGCCACGCAACCCGGAGTTGGAGCCGGTGAGCCAACGTTTCGACGGCGATACCCCGGCACTGCTGGACTGGTCGACGGCCTTCCAGTTCCCGTGCCAGCGCCCGTTTGACCACTACGCAGGCGTCACAGAGATCCCAGAATTCCGTGTGTTGCCGGATTCGGATGCGCAATCCCAGCTGGGTGGTTTCCAGGACTACTACGGTGGTGGTGCGATGGCCACGGCAGAAGCTGTGAACTGGTCCTATGAAATCCCCGGCTATTTGGATGGCGACTGGAACCGCGACTGGGGTGCGGTGCACAAATACGAGCTGCGACGCGATTCTGCAGGCAATGCCCCGGATGAAGCTACGATCGACTACAGCGAGCACACCCGCAGCGGTCTGTGGCACAGCTCGGATATGAAAATCCGTAAAGAACGGAGTTAAGCAATGGACGCAGCGATTTTCGTCGCCAGTCTCATCGCCGTGGTGATCTTGCCCGGGTTGCTGGTTGGCTGGCGGGCTCGCCTGTCAGTGCCAGTTGCTCTGCTGGCGGCACCGGCGATTACGTTTGGCATCGTCGCTGCTGGTGTACAAATAAGCAACGTGTTTGGGGCTGGCTGGCGCTTGCCGACGGCCGCGATCACCTTGCTGGTTGCCGTTGTGCTGGCGGAATTGTGGGGGCGTCTGGTGCCCGTACCGGTAGCGTCGACGCTAGCGCCGACGCGTCGTCGTTGGGAAGCAAAAGATTGGCTTCCGGTTGCCGGTGTGGGCGCGGGTGCACTGAGCATCGGCGGAATGTACTGGAATTACTTGGCGGATATGCCACATGGCATCAACAATGTCTTCCAAGGCTGGGACGCGCACTGGCACGCGAATGTGCTGGCGTTTATCAGTGAGGAAGGTATTGCGGCTCCGGGCGAGATGGGCGCGTTGCATCACCAGTTCACTGGCGCCCCGATGTACTACCCCACCGCGTGGCATTCGGTCGTTTCCATTCCTGCGCGCTGGGTGGATCTCACCACGATGGCCGAGTACAACCTCGGGTCCGGCATCATGCTGGCTTTGGTGACTCCTTGGGCAGTGGCTGCATTGGCTGGCCTGCTGGGTGGGCGTGCAGTGGCCGGCATCGCTGGAGCCGGCACCGCGTTTTTCCCGGCACTGCCATGGATCGAGATTCGTGTGGCAGCAATCCCCGCTGCTACCTCAATGATGCTGGGGGTCATGGCGGCGATGTTGACGATCCATTGCCTGCGCGATCGCCGAGCCATCCCGTTTGCCATCTTCGCGTTGTTTGGTGCACTGAGCAGCCAGCCCCAGGGTTTGTTGGTGGCGGTGTTCCTGGTGGTGTTCTACTGGCTTTTCCATGCGCTGTTCGCACCGACGCGCTCACGCTTGGGTGATTTCTTAACTTTGGCCGCGGTGGGCCTCGGTGCAGTGGCTACCGCCATTCCGGCTGCTGTGTTCCTGTTTGGCAACGAGGATGCAGAAGATTTCGGTGATTTCGCCCGTACCTTCGAGGTCCAGGGGATTGACCGAGCCGAAAGCTGGCGCTTAGCTGCGGGATTGCTCACGAGGCACACGAATGAATTTGGCCCTACCTGGCATTTGCTGATCATCGGTGGCATTGGTGCGCTGGTTTTGCTGGCTCGCAAAACCGTCTGGCCTATTTTGCTGTGGGCTTTTGGCGTGGCCTTGTCTGCGCACGCCATGAAGTATTTTGAAACCCCGGTGGGAGATTTCCTACAAGAGATTGTGAGCCCGTTTTATTCGGATGCCCGGCGCATCAACGTGTGGGTATCCATTCTGGTGGCGGCCACAGCTGCTCTACTGCTGGGGTGGATCATCCACAAAGTAGCCGCGGCGATGAACAAAGACCGCATCCGTAAACTACCCGTCACAGTCGGGGCCACCAGCGTCGTTATCGCTATCGTGGCGGGTACTTCCCTAATCACGTTACAAGAACCGGCCCGGGCACTATCCCAAGATTCGCGCTCTGGCCGCCTGGTGAGCGAGCGCGACCTGCGCGCCTATGATTGGTTGGCTGAACAGCCGAAAGCCTATGACGGGCACATTTTTGTGAACCCGGATGAAGGAAGCGGCTGGATGTATGCCTATAACCGGCTTCCTAGCACCGCACGGCATTATTTCTATACCGGTGCCGTAGAACCGGAGCTGACCGCGCTTTTCCACACCCTGGACCAGGCGGGTTCGGGTACTAACGACGGCCAGGAAGTCGACGCCATCCTCAAACGCATGAACATAAACTATGTGTTCATCAGTCCACCGAATTTTTGGGGTCCAGAAAAGCAACCACCCAATGACGTCTTGCTGAACTTGCGAGATACCGCGCCTGGACTCACCGAAGTGTACCGCCACCGCGAAGTCACCATCTACGCCGTCGACGAAATGTTTAGTGCCGCAGAATTGGAAAAGATCCTGGAGAATAGCCCATACCCGCCGCAGACACCATAGGGCGGAAGGCGTAACCTTAGGGGCATGAAGGCTTTGGTTACCGGCGGCGCCGGATTCATCGGTTCTACATTGGTCGATCAACTTTTGGCACGGGGCGACGAGGTTGTCGCCCTAGACAACCTCAGTCGGGGTAACCGTGCCAACTTAGAACTGGCGCGCGACCATGACGGTTTCAGTTTCGTGGAAGCCGACATCATCACCGGCGATCTCGAAAGCATCTGTGCAGAACATGAGCCAGAGGTAATTTTCCACCTGGCCGCGCAGATCGACGTGCGCCACTCCGTGACGGATCCATTGCACGATGCGCAAGCCAATATTATTGGCACGATTCGTCTGGCCGAAGCCGCACGGAAAACGGGGGTCCGCAAAATTGTTGGTACACCATCCGGTGGTTCTATTTATGGGGTTCCGGACGACTACCCAGTTGATGAATCCACAGCAATTGATCCGCACTCGCCGTATGCGGCCAGCAAGGCAGCTGGCGAGATTTATTTGAATACCTACCGGCACCTCTACGGCCTGGAGTGTTCGCATATTGCACCGGCGAATGTCTACGGCCCGCGGCAAGACCCGCACGGGGAAGCCGGCGTAGTAGCGATCTTCGCGCAGCGGTTGTTGTCCGGTGAGCCCACGAAAGTCTTCGGCACCGGCAGCAATACCCGGGATTATATTTTCGTCGACGACGTGGTCGCGGCCTACCTGGCGGCTTCTGGCACCGCAGGTGGTGGCGAGCGCTTCAATATCGGTACGGGTGTGGAAACTTCAGACCGACAGCTGCACACCTTGGTTGCCGCGGCCGCTGGGGCCCCGGATACCCCAGAATTTGCCCCGGCGCGGCTGGGCGATGTGCCACGCAGCTGCCTGAACCCAGCCAAAGCTGAGCAGTTGTTAGGTTGGCGCCCGCAGGTAGATATCGCAGAAGGTGTGGCGAAAACCGTGGAATACTTCCGCAGCTAGGACCAGTCGCAGCTAGGACTGGTAGCTACTAAGCCCGGTCACCGCTGGGCCTAATCATTATTAGGCCCGGTTTTCTCTGGCACCAGTTGGCTCCGCATTATCCGCATCATTCAAATCATCCGCGTCATTCAAATCATCCGGAGCCTGGGCATTGCTCAATGCCACCGCACGCGCCAGCCGGGCAAAGCGTAGTTCTTGTTCGCGGAAGCGCAGATACGAGCTGACCGTGACAAACACGAAGGCTACGATCAGCGCATAAAGCATCAAATCGGTTCCCCGCTGCACGCCCACCAGTTGCGCCACCCACGTCGTCGCGTCGGGGAACAGCACCGCGAAAATAGCAAGGATCAGAAATGTCACGAAGCCGATTTTCACGCCGGCTTTCGCGCGTGCCTTGCGGCGGTTGCTCAGGAAATACAGCGTCAACGCGGCAACCGCGATGACCAGCAGAATTTGAATCAACAACATTTAATCCAGCCTCTTTCCCAGTAGCCCGTCGGCAAGAATATTGACACCATTGAACAGTGACTGGCCCTTCGACATGGAATATTCGGTGTACAGCACGTCGACGGGTTCTTCGCCCACAGCCCAATCGCCGCTGCCCATAATGTCCACGAATTCACTGGCGTGGCTCATTCCGTTCATGCGTAGTTGCAGTGCATTGCCGAAGCGATGCCCCATCACGCGCAAGCCATTGTGGGCGTCGCTTAAGCCCAGGCGTTTTAACTTCGGCGACAGTGCCACCACGATGCGCAACACGATGCGCTTCAGCAGCGGAACCTGGGAAGATTCGCGTTCGTAAGCGCCAAAACGCGTACCAACAACGATGTCTAGGTCATCTTGGCGCAACCGGGCAATCATATTCTCCACGTCGTGGACCTGGTGTTGCCCGTCGGCGTCGAAGGTCACAAAAATGCGTGCACCGGGTTGTGCACGCGCGTATTCCACGCCGGTTTGGATCGCCGCCCCCTGCCCCAAGTTCACTGGGTGTTGCACCAGGTGCGCGCCGCCAGCCAGGATTTGTTCTGGTGAGCCGTCCTTGGAGCCATCATCAACCGCGACGATATTTGGAAAGGTCTTTCGCGCGTTTGCGATTACGTCACGGATCACCGTCGCTTCATTGAAGCACGGGATCACCAGCCAGACATCGGAATATTTCATCAAGCGTTACTATATCCTAATCAGACGCATATTTTGGACGAAGCCGGGCGAGTGTGGCGACATGCCAGGCCACCCCAGCCAAGGGGCCAACCGCGAGGGCCAACGCGGAACGGGTCACCAGATCCAACGGCACCAATAGCAGCAATATATAAGCAATCGCTGCTGCCCACCAGCCGAGGGTATACGAGCGGTGCCGCTGGTGCGCGAGCACCGCCGAACCGGTCAGCATCAACAGTGCAGTTCCCACCGATGCCGCTGTCAATACCGCGAGCACTGAGCCGGGCAAAATGAAATCATCATCCAAAAAGAGGCCAAACAACCACGGCCCAATTGCCCAGGCTAAACCTGCCCCGACAATACCGAGCCCAACCAGACCTGCCACCGGGGCACGCAAAGCCCCGAGTGGTTGTTCGCGGCGGCGCAAAAAGAACATGACGACGGCGGATTGGAATGCTGTCAGTGGTACCAGAAGTGGGGCGCGGGTAAGCATCACACAATACAGCAAGGCAGCGATAGGTACCGCGGTGGTCGTCGGTGAGATCGACAGGCTGAGATCCACGAGGGCCGGAAATCCAGTGACCATCAGCGCGGTGGCGACGGTAGCGGCCATGGCAGCCAGGCTGTTGCGCCACAGCTGCCGACCCGTGACATCGACCTCGGCGTGCACGATGCTCCGCCGGTCGCGGGAGGCGGCGATGACGATGATCCACGAGATCGCGCCGCAAACCGTCGCAATCATGAAGCCAATTTGGTAGCCCGCTGGTGGGATCATCTGCACGGTCAAATAATCCAGGGATAATAACCCGGCGATCGCCAAGCGGAGCGCAGCATCCATCCCCAATAAGGCGGCGTAGCGGTTCCACCGGTTTGTGCCTGATAACAAGCCTGCGACGGTTTGTTGCACGAAGATACTCGCGATGCCGACGGCCATGAGGATGCCCGCCCACCACGAATGTTCTGGCGCCACCGACGGCGCCCACCACAGGGCCGTCAATGCCGCTAATGCGCCCAGGCCAATACCGGTGATCCCGCCTGTGCGCAGTGGATTTGCTGGCTTGTTCGGGCGCGCAGCCGTGGTAGCGGCAGGTGCGGCTACTGGTTGTGCGTCTTGCGCTTTCTGCCCTTCCTGCGGTTCCTGAGCTTCTTGTGTTTTTTGTTCTTCCTGGTTTTGCGCCTCCCCCACCGCCCGAGTGGTTTCTTGCAGCATGCCGTTGGCCACAGCCGCGACCGCAAAGAACGACGACCAAAACACCAACCAACGGTCAGCCCCATCAGTGCCCAGCACGGCAGCGGCCAACACCATGACCACATATCCGCTGGCGGCAGCAAACACCATCGCCACAGTCATCCAACGCACGAATTTGCTCCTTTAGCTGTTTCCTGCCCCGGCTTCTGACCGGAACAACACCCGATACGCAAATCGCAGCAGTGGCGGCGGAAGTACCCGGAAAGTATTACGCGCGAAAAAATTAAACACGGCCCGGGGCCACGAGATCAAACCATAGCTGACCAAGTTACGCTGCAGCCGCCATTCGGAAACAAACGCCTTTTTGTGCAAGCGGCGTTGAAACATTGCATCGTTCACCCGAAAGTACAATAAAGGTTCCACTAAGTTCGCGGCCTTTGCCCCGTGTGCCAGCATGCGTGCAAGAAAGTCATAGTCTTCCAACAGCGCCACCGGACGATAGCCACCAACTGCGCGTGCGAGTTCTGTTCGCATGATGACCGTCGGATGGTTGAACGGCGTCACCGTTTTTACTTTCTTGGCAATTTCCTCGGTGGGCGTTCCCGGACGACGCGCCACGATAAGTTCTTCCGGCTCACCGTCACCATCCCCATCGAATTCATACATGGCCGCACCTACTAGGTCCAGGTTATCGTAGGCAAGCGCGGCCAATTGGAACTCGAAGCGGTGCGGCAAGCACACATCATCGGCGTCCATCACTGCGGTGTAGGTGGTTGTGACCTCATCCAAGCTACGTTGGCGCGCAATGGCAGCCCCACAGTTTGCTGGCAAACGAAACAGCGTGATGCGATCGGCATATTCCGCCAACACCGCGTCCAGCTCCTGCCCAACGGGGCCATCGACGGTAACGAGGATTTCTTCCGCCGGGCGCGTCTGGTGCAGTAAAGAATCCAGGCACGCACGCAAGGCATCGGGCTGGTCCCTGTGATAAACCGACATGATCACGCTGAGATCGGTCTGCAGCCGCGGAGCACTTGGCTCATTTGGCGCATTCGGCTCGTTTGGCTCAATTGGCATCAGCGAATTCCCCACAACTCCGCAATTTCCCGGACTGCCGCACGCGCCGTGGTAGGCGTGGCAACGTGGCGGTGTGCGGTAAGTTGCTGCCGCACCACCCGCTTGCCGACGCCCGCAACCGCAGAAGAATCTGCACTCCCGAAAGTGAGCACCAGTGCGTCAACCAGGTCAGCGTGCTCCAGCAACAAATCGGCCCCAGCCCACTTGCCCCACGCGAGCAATTCGTTGCTTTCTGCAGTGGTTTCCGCGGAAGCACGCACTGCCTCCACCGCACGGCGTACAAATGCACTAGCTTCTGCAACAGAAGCCTCCGGCAGCAAAGGAAAATGCACGCTGAAAATTGCCCG
Organism: Corynebacterium sp. KPL1995; assembly: GCF_000477935.1. Taxonomy (NCBI): domain Bacteria; kingdom Bacillati; phylum Actinomycetota; class Actinomycetes; order Mycobacteriales; family Corynebacteriaceae; genus Corynebacterium; species Corynebacterium sp. KPL1995. The sequence continues at coordinate 496,324 of NZ_KI515715.1, forward strand.
CTGCGAATAACCAGCCAATGCGGCGATCTCCGGCTCCCACGACATTTCGCGGGCAGCACCGGCATACCACCAGCCACCAACCACCGCGACGGCCACCCCACGTGGGTTTTCTGGCAGGTACCACCGGCCAAACTCATCGTCCCGTGTCTCGATTCCTTGGGCATAGGCCGTAACTGGCAACGAATGATCCACTGCGCTTCCCAGCATGATCATCGCAGCGTGGGTGATGCGGTCCGGCAGGCGGGCCAGATAATTTTCGATTTCTGCGCGCGCGTCGGCAAGCTGGTTACTGGGGCGGTCAGTTCCCGACTGGGCTGCGTCGGCCTGTGCAGATGCAGCATACTCAGAGGCATTTTTCCCGGCCTCTGCCTCCCAACCAGCGGGTTTATCGTAGTGAGCATCAATAAACGACGCCAGCTGCTCCAAGCGTTCGCTTTCCGGCATCTCGCGCTCGTGGCCCCCGATCTGAAAATCGTCGTACATGCGTGCTTCTTCCGCACTTAAACCTTCTGGGCGCTGCTTGCTGACGTTTTTATTGATCGCACTATTTTCCGTCATGGGTTGTAGTTTACGTGGCTAGTCCAGCTGACTAGTCCAGCCGGCTAGTCCAAACTTCTAATCCAGGCGTCGGGTCCAGCCGTCTAATCCAGGCGTCGGGTCCAGCCGTCTAATCCAGACGTCGGGCAGGCCTGGCTCGGTACTATGGGGCCCAACAGTGATCCATGTGAAAGGAGTCCCTGATGACCGCAGTCGCAGAAATTTTTAATGCGAAGTTACAGCCAGGCAAAGAAGAAATCGCCGCACAATACGGCAATATCACCGATTTGCAGGGCTTTTACCGCCTGGTGGACCCGGCCGGGGAAGTCGGCATCGAGGTCTATGTGGGCACCGACGATTCCGAACAGCTCCGCCAACTATCACTCAGCTACCGCGCCGCAGACAACCTGGACCCACGCGCGGCAGATAACCCGATCGTGTCCATGCAACATTCTGTACTGGGGCAACGCTCCGTAGCCTACGGACTATGCGATTCCGTCGCCGTCGAACAGTGGGTACGCGCCATGATGACTGGGCAGCGGGGTGCGGCGTTTTCCAACGGCATCATCCCGATTTTCGCCATCCGCGGCACCGGAAAATCCCCCGATGCCCACATCAGCGCAGTACACCTAGACAAGGGCACCGTTGATTTCGCGGAAGGCACCGTCAACGTCGACGGTGAAGTGAAAAACTTTGAGCTGCACTTCCGCACAGAATTAACGCCCAGCGAGCAAGATGAAAAAGACACCTATGGCTTGCTGGGCGTGCACCGCGACAATGGCGAAGAGTATGTCCTCGCCAGCCTCACGGTGAAATAACGCAGGCAGCTGCGTGCTGCATGCTACGAGCTACTTGCGCAGTAGTTACCAAATACTGACGCGCTGCTCCGGCGGCAAATACATCGGCGAATCCGTGTCGACTTCTTCGAAGGCCTCGTAGAATTCATCGATGTTTGCTGCGATCTGGTTACAGCGGAATTCCGCTGGTGAGTGTGGGTCAATGGCCAAGTACTGCTTCGCCATTTCTGGGCGAATCGCAGTGCGCCAGACCCGCCCCCAGGCCAGGAACAACCGCTGTAGGCCGTTGAACTTCCGCTCATAAAGCTCAGGCTGCGCGCCTTCAACCGCAAAGGCTTCCACGGCGGTGTCGTCGTAGCTCATGCCGCGATCCTGCAGATACAACCGGTACGCCACCACGGCGATACCCAATCCTCCCAGGTCGCCAATGTTTTCACCCAAGGTGAACTCACCGTTCACGCCCGGCTTCTCAACGCTGTCGGTGCTCTCAGCGTTGTCGGCAGAACCGTCTGTACCGCTTCCCGCGGCCTGCAGTACTGATGGCACCAAACCATCGAATTGCTGCACTAGTTTCTCGGTCAGCTCGTCAAAAGCCGCGCGGTCTTCATCCGACCACCACTGGTTCAGGTTGCCCTGGCCGTCGTAATTCGAGCCCTGGTCGTCAAAACCATGACCAATCTCGTGCCCGATGACGGAACCAATCGCACCGAAGTTCTCCGCGGCATCCGCCTCTGGGTTATAAAACGGCGCGCGCAAAATCGCGGCCGGGAAGGTGATGTCGTTGACCACTGGGTTATAAAACGCGTTGACAGTCTGCGGGTTCGCCACCCACTCGTCACGACGCGCCGGTTTGCCAACCTTGCCCAGCTCATAGTCATGGCTAAACGCAGCCCCGGCGCGCACGTTTGCCACCAGATCGGCACCTTTCGGGGAGAACTCCAAGCCGGAATAGTCCCGCCAGGTATCCGGGTACCCGATTTTCGCCTTAAACTGTTCCAGTTTCTCCAACGCACGTTCACGAGTAGCTTGCGTCATCCACTCCAGCTCAGAGATGCGCTGGCGGTAGGCGCGAATCAGGTAATCCACCAGCTCCAGCATGTCTTCCTTAGACGAGGCCGGGAAATGCTTGTCGACGAAGAGTTTGCCGATCTCCTGCCCCACCACAGATTCCACGATTCCGACAGCACGCTTCCAACGATCGCGCTGCTCGGTGGAACCAGTGAGCTGGCGGCCGTAGAAATTGAAGTTCGCCTCGGTCACTTCTTCCGGCAGAATGCCCGCGCGGGAGAGCAGAATGTGCCAGGTGGCCCACAGCTGCCAGTCCGCTAACCGGTCGTCGGTAAGCAGCCCAACCAGATGTTCCACATAACTCGGCATCATGTTCACCAGGCGGTGCTCCGGCAAGTTGCCACCACGTAGCAAGCGCTGGATCAACTCTGGCAGCTCGTCGAAATCCGTCGGGTTGTAGGTTTTCAGGGCATCGCGGCTAGCAACCACATCCCAATGCCCAGAGGCGATTTCGGTTTCCAGGGCCACGATGCGCTCTGCGGCCACGTCGGCATCCAACCCGAACAGCTTCGCGGGATCCACAAAGCCCAGCATCTTTGCGACGTGCTCGCGGTAGGCAGCCAAGGTTTCCGCATGGGTTTCGCTGCGATAGTAGGCCTCATCCGGGAGACCAAGCCCGGATTGCACCAGGTAGGCCACCGAATCTTCACTGCCAGAATCCTTTTCTACCCAGAACGTCAGCGGGCTGCCGACGCCGACGCGTTCCAGTGCACCCAGGTTTTCTACGAACTCACCAATATCAGCGACAGAAAGCTTGGCGAAGTCGTCGGCAAGCGGTTCCAACCCAGCAGCATTGACGCCTTCGGTATCCATGAAAGAGGCAAACAGGTTACCGGCGCGGCCGTTGTCCTCGTTCACGATCTCGCGAACATCTTCTTCGGCCTGATCACGTAATTTGTGAAAGGTGCCATCCACGGCGCGATCGTCCGGGATCACATGGTTTTCCAACCACGGGCCGTTGACATAGCTATATAGGTCATTCATGTTTGCCTAGTTTACTAGGCTGGCTAGCATGCCCGCTCCAGTTTCTCTGCCCAATCTGCACCCCACCCAACTGCGCTTGTACCGTAGCCAGCCGCAACGCACCACGTTGCTGTGGGTGGTGCTTGTCCTGGTGGTCGTCGCCGCCATGCTCGCTCCGGTGGTGCTCAACAAGGTCACCCCGTCGGCGCAGCAGGCCACCACTCCCCTGGTGGTGAAAGACCCTGTGGCCGGTGCAGAGATACGCCTAGCGGACCGGGAATGCCCCGTTGATGCCATGGCGCTGACCGGACAGGGCTGGAACTGCCCTGGTCTACATATTGAATCGCTGACCACCCCGCACGCCGGTGATCCGGACCTGACGCTGCGCCGCATGTTTCGTTTTGTGGCGGGCACCGACCTGCCCGAAGGCGATATTCTGCGCGCAGGCGAACAGCGTTTGCTTATCGAGCCCAACGGCCACGGTATCGCCATGTCGACGAGCCAACTCGGCGCTTCCCAGGTCATCGTGTTCCGTGGGCGCATCAACGAAAACTTAGATATTGTCACCGGCTCCTGGCGGGAAATTTCCGGCGAGGAACTGCCAGAAATCGTCCGCGAGCTGCTACAAAGCTATACCGGAACGGGCAGCGATGCGGCGGACAATCCGCTGCGAGCCCCAGAACCACAACCCGTGCATAACGCAGCACCACATCCGAGCGCACAAACACACAGCAACACACAAGCACACACCGTCAGGCGGGTCGCATAATCATGAGTAAATTATTCCGCTATTCGCTATTTTTGTTCATCCTGCTGGGCTTGCCATTCATGGCTCTGCCGGTGCTGACGCATGCTCTCGCCCTCCCCGTGCCAGCGGTAATCAGCACAGTGTTCACTGTGTTGTATCTGGGTATTCTCATCGCAGTGGTTCGCAAGACCCGCCTGTGGCCATACCAGGGCTGGGCACCCGCGTTGTTGGCGGTGCTGTGGGGTGCGGGCACCAGCTACGCGCTGGTGTCGGTGAGCGCACCGTCGATTATTGACCTTGCCGCACATACCGGCGCCACGACAACAGCCGCGTCCTGGGGCGGGGCGTACCCAGAAGAAATCGCGAAAGCCACCGGCGTAGTTTTTATTTTATTGGCGTTTAAGCAGCTCAACCGCCCGTGGCATGGTTTTGTCATCGGCATGCTGGTTGGCTTAGGTTTTGAATCTTTTGAAAATCTGCTTTACGGCATCGTGATGTCGCCGATCCACCCATCCTCAGACATCATGGGGGTTCTGCAGATTTGGGGTGCGCGAGTGTTCCTCGGCCCGTTTTTACATATCGCGTTCACCGGTCTGGCCGGTTGGGGCATCGGTTGGGCATTGTTTGCCGCTGACCGGAGCCTGGGGTGGCGGCTCACGCACGCGCTGGGTTGGTTTGCCGTGGCGTTCGCCTGCCACTTCGGCTGGAATATTCTTGGTGACGACCTCGTGCTGCTCATCGGCAGCAAGATCGTCACCGGAATCGTGCTGTATGTGTCGTTTATCTACGCCTGGGTGGCCGCCTACAAAGCGGCCAAACCCCACGACGAGTTGTATACGGCGGTCAGCCAGTTACCGAATAAGCAACCGACTCACTAGTTACTGCTGGCCAAACTGACCGTGCACGGTAGGCGTCAGGTTGTGGTACACGTGCTTGTGCTCCTGGTATTCCGCCAAGCCGACCTCACCTAGTTCGCGGCCGTTACCGGATTGCTTGTAACCGCCCCACTCTGCCTGCGGCAGGTATGGGTGGTAGTCGTTGATCCAGATGGTGCAGTGCCGCAGCCCGCGCACGATGCGCTCGGCTTTGCCGGCATCGGTGGTAAATACTGCGCCGGTCAGGCCGTAGATGGTGTCGTTGGCGATCTCCAGGGCTTCGTCTTCATCGCGGAAAGTCTCGATGGTGACGACTGGGCCGAAGGCTTCGTCGTAAACGAAATCCATGTCGGCATTGCGGTCGACGCCGTCGATGACCGTCGGCAAGTAATAAAAACCTGCGCCCAGATCCGACTGCCCGGTGCCGTGCTGGCCGTTGGTGTCCTCGCTGGTGGCAACGCGACCGCCAGAGAGGATCTTCGCGCCGTGTTCGCGGGCTTCTTCTACATAACCGGCGACTTTCTCGCGGTGCTCGGCGGAAATCAGCGGGCCGGTTTCTGCCTTGTCGTCGGTTGGGCCACCCAACTTGATGTTGTTGGCGCGCTTGGCAAATTCTTCGACGAATTTATCGTGCAGCGATTCCTCCACCAGAATGCGCGAACCCGCCGAGCAAACCTGGCCGGAGTGGAAGAACGCGCCGTTCAACGCGTTGTCGACGGCAACGTCGAAGTCTGCATCCGCGAAGATGATGTTCGGGTTCTTGCCGCCCAGCTCCAGGGCCACGCGCTTGACGGTTTCTGCCGCGTTGCGGGCGATGAGCTTACCGGTTTGCAGGCCACCGGTGAACGAGACCATGTCCACGTCAGGGTGCGTAGACAATGGGTTACCGCAGTTTGCGCCTGCACCGGTGATCAGGTTAGCCACACCGTCAGGCAGGCCGAGTTCCTTGGTGACGGCCATCAACAGCATTGCGGTGTGCGGGGTCAGTTCTGCCTGCTTGAGCACGAAGGTATTACCAGCAGCGATGGCCGGTGCGACCTTATAGGCGACCTGCAGCAGCGGGTAGTTCCATGGGGTAACCATGCCGACGACGCCGACTGGTTCGTGATCAATGCGCGAGCGCACATTATCCATGCCCGGGTCGATCACGCGGCCGGCCTGGTGGCCGATCAAGGTGCCGAAATGTTCGAAGGCTGCGGCGATATCGTCCATATCCACCAGAGAATCTTCGAAGCGCTTACCGGTGTCTGCGGATTCTGCGGCGGCGAAGAGTTCTTTATTTTCCCGGATTTTATCTGCAATACCGATGACCAAACGGCCACGGTCCCGGGCTGGCACCGACGACCACACGCCGGAGTCAAAAGTTTCACGGGCTACCTTGATAGCCGCGATGGTGTCGTCATCCGTGGCTTCCGAGACCATGCCCACCGTGGTGCCATCAGCAGGGCAGTTAATGGTGCGAGTGCCGCCTTTTTGCGCCTGGCGCCACTGCCCACCAATGAACAAGCTGGCTGGGGCGTCGTTTCCGGCGCGGTAGACGTCGGCAAGCAAGTCCGTGGTGGTGGGGTCAAACAGCGTGCTGCGGTTATTCGCGTTGGTCAAAATGACACCTTTCGCTTGGATTTTTCATGTCTGAATATCCCAATTTTACTGCGAAAGGTGGCCCCGCGCTGTGCAAGTTTGCTCACGCCCGTGGCAAGAAACCTTTCAACCGCAACAGTTTATCCATCCCATTGACCGCTCCATTGCCTAGATTTGGTTCATCTCCATTGCGCGCCATAGTCTGCTTGATCCAGTTGATCTCAGCTGAGATATCGGCCAAGTTCATCGGCGTTCCGTTGCCAGAAATCGCGGAGGCTACGCCGGATAGCTTTCCGTCAATGAACAATGGTCCGCCGGAATCACCAGGCTGTGCATACGCTCCGTCTTTGTGGTGAACGGTGTACATTTTGCCGTTGTTATAGCTGCCGTTTTGATATAAGTTTTTCACTTCTGCCTGGGAGTACGGCAGCCGCTTGTGCGCGGTGCTATCCCAGCCGTAGAAGGTACCCACTTGTCCTGGCTTGGGCGCTTCAGTAGCTAGCTCTGGGTAGCTGTCGAATGTGAATGCGGAATGCGTGGACATACGCACCAGGGCAATATCGCCGGTTGGTGCGTGGTAGGCCTCTTCAGTGCCATCCACTCCAGTCTTTTCGACACCGGTGTGCAACAGGTGCGCCGTGGTGCCGTTGCCGAAGCAGTGTTTTGCTGCCAAAACCCAGTGCGGGCTGATGGCAGTTCCGGTACATCCGCCAACGATGACGACGTTTTTCGCCAGTGCATCGTCATCCGAGACCGGAGTGCCGCCCTGCACGGCATGAGCGGACGGGGCGGCAATGATGCTTGCTGCCATTGTTACGGCAGCAGCTAAAGATAGCGCAATCTTATTTATGTTCATGCGGGACATAATACTTCATTTGGAAAAGTCTCCATTTCGACTAAAAACCATATGAGAGTAATTTAACAATCCGTTAAGCCCCGCATACCCCCTGTGTAAACCGCATCAGACGATTCCTCTGCGGTTCATTTCAGCGTGGTCCAAAAAAAAGAAATTCCCGGACAGAAATTTACAGGCTGGACGACGACAGCAGCGGACTGCCCTGGTTAGGCCGTGCAGGTTTCGCTGGCTGCTGCTTTCCAGGCTTTGGCTGGGCAGGTTTTGGTTCCTGCTTCTCTGGCTGCGCAGGTTGCGGCTGTGGTTGCTCTGGATTTGGTGCCTGCTCCTGAGTTTGCTGCCCGTTCTCTTTATCTTTTTCTGCCCCCGGCTTCTTCAGCCCCTTCTCCTGCAAAATTTTGTCCATGCCATTAACCGCGCCATTGCCCAGGTTTGGCTCGTCACCGTTTTTCGCCATGGTCTGTTTGATCCAGTCCAGCTGCGCAGAAATATCGGCCAAATTCAGTGGCACGCCGTCACCGGAAATTGCGGAAGCCACACCAGAGAGCTTGCCGTTGATGAAGAACGGCCCACCGGAATCACCTGGCTGCGAGTACGCACCGTCTTTGTGGTGCACGGTATACATCTTGCCATTGTCGTAGCTACCGTCCTGGTACATACCTTGCACCTCAGCCTGGGAGTGTGGCAGCCGCTTATGCGAGGTGTTATCCCAACCGTAGAAGGTTCCTACCTGGCCTGGCTTCGGTTCCTCCGTGGCCAGCTCTGGGTAGCTGTCAAAATCAAATGAGGAGTGCGTGGACATGCGCACCAAGGAAATATCGCCACTCGGTGCGTGATAGACCTCTTCGGAGCCTTTAGTGCCGGTCTTTTCAATTCCGGTGCGTACCAGCTTTGCGGTGGTGCCGTCACCGAAGCAATGCCGTGCTGCCAGCACCCAGTGTGGGCTGATGGCGGTGCCGGTGCATCCAGAGACGATGACGACGTTTTTCGCGTTTGCATCGTCATCGGAAACTGGAGTTCCGCCCTGTACGGCGTGAGCGGCTGGAGCGGTAATGATGCTTGCTGCCATCGTTGCGGCAGCAGCTAAGGACAGCACAATCTTTTTTGTATTCATGCGCATTACAATACTTTATTCGGAGAAGTCTTGTACTGAGCTGAATGTGGGTCGCAAGTTATTTAATGAATGCGATAATTTACACACTGCTAACACCGGAGCTGCTGCTTTTTGCTAAGGAGTCCTCATGAGCTATTCAAAACTGGCACAGTCGTGCATCATTGCCGCATGGGCAGCATTGATCATCCCTATACTGTTGATGATTTTTGTTGACTCCACCGGCGGACTGTGGCTTTTGGTTCCAACTTTCCTGACAGCTGCTGCTGTTACTTCTTTTTGGACAATAAAAGCCACACAATAGCTTCATCCGAACAGCAAGAAACCCCCGGAATCACAGCGGACTGTTGCCTACAAGGTGATCTGGGGGCTTCGCTATAGCTGTACTGCTGACGCGCTAATCGCACCGCGGTTACTAGCCAGGGTCAATAACACCGGCTTTATTCGGAGAAGTCTTCCTTCCAGCTGCGAACCGGATCCGAATTATCCGACAGGTCCGAAGAACCACGCAGCGGCGCCTGCATGTGCAGGTACTCCAAGTGGCGATCGTAGAGGTCAAGTACGTTATTGATCAGCTGATCTTCGTCGTAGCCATAGACGTCAAAGCCCATGGATCCGTTGTTATCGAAGACCTCCAAGCGATAATAATCACTATTTCCGTCCACGAAATCCGGGCTTTCAGTCTGGATTGGGTACAGCTGATAACGGAACTCGCGCTCGTCACCCAGCTGAATTTCCAGGTCCAGCTGCGGCAACTGACACTCTGGTACCAAGCTGGTGAGCAAACGGGCATCCAGGCCTTCGTTGCGCAACTCGGTGCAGAGTTTCTCCAGCGCAGGAGTGGCGGTGTTCTCGAAGTACGCGGTAATTTCCTCGCCGTTTGGCCAGCGGTTGGCACGACCAATCCGGGATTTCCACCGGGCACCGGCAACACGACCGGCAATCGCGGAGTGCAGCGCCACCGCGCGGGAATCGCGTTGGATATTTTCTTGCCGCAGGGACTTCCACAGCGAGAACATCACCATCCACATCACGAAAGCGAACGGCAAGCCCATGATCACCGTGGCCGCCTGCACCGCGGCCACACCACCAATCCCCAGCATGCCCAGCGTCAATACGCCGACGGTCAGCGACCAGAACACGCGCAACCACGGCGCGCCATCCTGACGATGGTCAATGATGTGCGAGGTGAAGTTCGCCATCACCAGCGCACCGGAGTCCGCCGAGGTGATGTACAACAACAGACCACACAAGGTAGCCAGCAAAATCAGTGCGGACGCACCCGGGTAAGTACCCAGCAGTTCATAGAAACCGGACTCCGGCTGTGCCATGGCGGTTTCGGCAAATTCTTCATTGTTGCCACCCATGACCAAATCCAGTGCCGAGTTACCAAAAAACGACATCCACAGCACGATGAATAGGAATGGGAACATCAAAGTACCGATGACGAATTGGCGCAGGGTGCGGCCGCGGGAAATGCGTGCCAGGAACAGGCCGACGAAGGTCGCCCAAGCAATCCACCAGGCCCAGAAGAACAGCGTCCAGGCTTCCATCCACGCGCTGACGGCTTCCTGATCATCCGCGTAGGCGTAGGTGTCCATCACCCAAGCCGGGAAACTCGCCAGCATCGTGCCGACGTTATCGATCAGCGAGTTCAGCAACCAGGCGGTCTTACCGGCGATAAGCACGTACAAGCCCAAGAAAATGGCGACGGCCACGTTGAGCTCCGAAAGACGGCGAATACCCTTGTCGACGCCGGAAATAGCGGAAATCGTCGCCACGATCACGCCGACGGCAACCAAGGTAGCCTGCAAGCCCATGGTCACCTCAAAGCCGAAGATAATGTGCAAACCGTAGCTGAGCTGGACCACACCGATGCCCAGCGACGCCGCGATACCGAAAACGGTACCCAGCATCGCGGCAACTTCCACGGAATGCCCAGCAGCACCGTGAATACGCTTGCCGATGATGGGATACAGCGCCGAGCGGATCGCCAACGGCATGTTCAAGCGGTAGGCGAAGTAACCAAAAGCCATGCCCATCAACGCGTACATGGCCCAACCGACGATTCCGTAGTGGAACATAGCCCAGGCCACGGCTTCTTTTGCCGCAGCGTAGGTTTCTGGGTCCGTTGTTGGCGGCTCAAAGTATTGTGTAAGAGGCTCAGCGACACCGAAGAACATCAGGTCGACGCCGATACCGGCAGCGAACAACATCGATGCCCAGGTGTACAGGCTGTACTTCGGACGGGAGTGGTCCGGCCCCAGCCGGATACTGCCGGTGCGAGAAAATGCTACGACCAACACGAAGATGACCACCGCGGTGGCAGTTAAAATATAAAACCAGCCAAAATTACCGGCGATCCAGCTGGTGATCGCGTTCAGGTTGTTTTCCGCAGATTCCGTAGCAATGAAGGTGTAGAGCGCGATTGCCAAGATGATCGCACTGGAAAAACCAAACACCATCCAGTTCGGCTTCGCCACTGGGACGTCATCGCCGTGATCATAGCCGGTTTCTACACGGAAGGTTCCCACCAGCGCCCGCGGGATAAACCGCGAAGCTCTAGTATTTGTCGATTGCGGCTCAGCTTGTTCAGCCACCACCATCTCCTTATTTTACTGTTACGCATATGCCGCTGCGTTGTGCGGATGCGTTGTGCGGATTTTTTGATTCCATTTTGAACCAATTCTCAGTTTTCAAGCTTTTTGACTGTATACCATCACACAGTCATTGGCTAGGGCTATTTTTCACCGCTAGGCTGGAATATTGTTCCGCACACGGCTACCGCCGTGGGCTCTAGCAGTAGAAAGGACACAGCGTGAGCATTTTTTCGCGACTGTTTAATTCCATGAATGCCGCGACCTCGGCCAAAAAAGCGTCGAAAAACTCGGCGCCAGTTACCGACGAGGTCAGCGATGTCGTAGTCGTCGGCGGTGGATCTGCAGGATCGGTGGTTGCTAACCGCTTGACCGAAGACCCTGATACCCGCGTCGTCGTCCTGGAAGCCGGACGCCCAGACAGCATCTGGGACCTTTTCATCCACATGCCTTCGGGCTTCTCCTTCCCCATCGGCGATAAAGACTACGACTGGCTCTACGAAACCGAGCCAGAGCCAGAGATGAATGGCCGCCGCGTACCCCACGCCCGCGGCAAAGTCTTGGGTGGTTCCGGTTCCATCAACGGCATGATTTTCCAGCGCGGCAACCCGCTGGATTATGAAAAGTGGGCAGAAAACCCAGGTCTAGAGCACTGGGACTACGCACACTGCCTGCCTTATTTCAACAAAATGGAAACCGCGAAAGGCGCCGACGCCAACGATCCGCGCCGTGGCCACAACGGCCCGCTGTACCTGTCCCGCGGCCCGGCCACCAGCCCGCTGTTCCAGGCACTGTTCAAATCCGTGCAGGAATCCGGCTACGAGCTGACCAACGACGTCAACGGCTACCGGCAGGAAGGCTTCGCGCCTTTCGACCGCAATATTAAAAAAGGCCGCCGCCATTCGTCGGCACGCGCCTACCTGCACCCAATCTTGCAGCGGGAAAATCTGGAAGTACGCACCCAGGCTTTCACTCGTCGCGTGATTTTCGACGGCACCACCGCCAAGGGCGTGGAATACGAATGGCGGGGCGCTACCCGCCGAATCTACGCGGACAAGGTCATCCTGGCTTCCGGCGCTATCAACACGCCACAGCTGCTGCAGCTTTCCGGCGTGGGCCCACGCGAATTGCTGGAAGAGCACGGCATTGACGTCGTCAAGGAACTGCCAGGCGTGGGTGAAAACCTGCAGGATCACCTGGAAGTCTATATCCAGTATGAGGTAGATACGCCGCATTCCTCGCAGCCTTACCTGCGCAAGTGGCGCTGGCCTTTCATGGGCCTGCAGTGGTTGCTGACCCACAAGGGCCCTGTGGCAACTTCCCACTTTGAGGCCGGTGGCTTCGTGCGCTCCAACGACGACGAAGAATACCCGAACCTGATGTTCCACTTCCTGCCTATGGCAGTGCGTTACGACGGCACCCCAGCCAAGGTCAAGCATGGTTTCCAGTGGCACGTCGGCCCAATGTTCTCCGATACCAAGGGCTGGGTGCGCATCCAATCGGCAGACCCACACGTCAAGCCCAAGATGCTGTTCAACTACCTGCGTACCGAGCAAGACCGCCGCGAATGGGTCGAGGCTGTGCACAAGGCACGTGAGCTGATGGCCACCGACGCGATGGCCGAGCACGGCACCCGCGAATTCTCCCCTGGCCCGGCCGTGCAAACCGACGAGGAGATCCTGGAGTGGGTCCGCAACGACGGCGAAACCGCTTTGCACCCTTCCTGTACTGCAAAGATGGGCGCTGAGGACGACCCAATGGCAGTGGTGGACCCAGACACCATGCAGGTGTGGGGCACCGAAGGCTTGTACGTCGTCGACGCTTCGGTCTTCCCATCAATCACCAACGGCAATATTTACGCGCCGACGATGATGGTCGCGGAGAAGGCAGCAGACCTGATCAAGGGCAAGAACCCACTGCCAGCAAACAACGCGCCGTTCTACCGTGCCGGTCAGGACATGCCGTTGTACGCCGAAGGAGAAGAACGCCGCGACCACGTCGAGGCGCCTAGCTCCTGGGAGTAATGAAAACCGATGCTAATTAAGCACGTGCGCCGTCGACAGCTGCACGCCTGGTTTCATGCCCAACGTGCCCAGTGTGCCCGGCGCGCTTGCTCAGCAAGACGTCGGCAAACAGCATCGCTGCCAAGCTAATTCCGAATAGCGGCAAGAAACCGCCCACGGCAACCAGGAGTACTGCGACGATGATCCACTGCTTGGTGCTCAGCTTCGTGCGTGGCCCCGGGATGCCTGCGGTTGCGCCTGGGGTTGGGCGGCGCTTCCACCAGATCATGTAGCCCAGCACCACCAGGCCCGCGATGGCCAGCGCGGTGACCAACAGCAGGATCTGCAGTGGCAGGCCGAACATGATGCCCATGTGCAGGTAAATGCCCCAAGAAGTCAGCTTGGAAAACAGTGGCAGCTCGGAAAATGGCAGGCGGTCGATGACTTCGCCGGTCTCACCATCGACGGAAATGGCATCCGAGGTGGTGCGCCATTCGGTCCAGCGCTCGCTGGCCTGCCAGCCGTGCTCCACGCTTTCGCCTGGGTACATGCGCAATGAACCAGTCAGGCCCTCTTCACGAGCCGTCGCCAAGACCTGATCGGCCTGTTCGGCAATTTCCTCCGGGGTCCAGGTGCGAGCTTCTGCCTCTGCTTCCGCGCCACCGCCACCGCCGTGGCCAGCGTGTTCTGCGTGCGGGTCTGCGGCTTCTGCTGATTCACCGCTGAGTTCCGTGGTGATCGGATCCGCCCGCCACTGCAACGCTTCCACGGTGCGGTTTACGTTTCCGCCAGCGTAAGTGGACCACGTAATTCCGGTGACCGACAGCGCCAGCATGCCGATGAGCATCCAGGTTCCCGTCACGCCGTGCAGGTTGACCAGGCGACGACGTCCGCTGCCTTTGTTTTTGGTGTCCTTGGCATCCTTGCCCTCTTGGGCGCCACCATTTTTCACTTCTTTGCCGGTACGCGCGTTACCGAACCCGAATAGCTGCTGCACCTTTTTATTGCGGGAAGCCCACAACACCAGGCCACCCAAGGCGAAAAACCACAACCAGCTGGCAGCCAGCTCCGAGTACAGCTCGCCTACTGGCCCCAGGTGCATGCTCTCATGCAGGTGTGAAATCCACCGGCGCAGAGGCAACTCGCCCAGACCGGAATAAGATGGCTCGTCACCAACGACGGCTCCGGTGTACGGGTTGACGAACACACTGCGCAGTTCTGCCTCGTCAATGGTTTCGTCGATAAGCAGCACGCGGGTGGTCTCACCAGGTTCCGAGGACGGCCACACCTGGGCAATATCCAAATCCGGGAAGGCTTCGTGGGCGTTATTTACTTGCTTTTCCAACGAGATGGTGTTGGTAACGCCTTCTGCTCCGGGTGGCGGGGTGACGGTCAGTACGTCCTGGTACACCAGCTTTTCTGCGGTGGGTGCGACTGCATACAGTGCACCGCTGATGGCGGCGATGAGCAGGAACGGTCCGATGAACATGCCAGCATAGAAATGCAGGCGTCGGAGCAGCGCAACCAGTGCATTGGGTTTGCGTGCGCCACGTTTATTGCGCGCAGAGGTCTCGTCGACGGCGCCAGCAGGCATCGTGGTAGATGCTTGCGCTGGGCGATCTTGGCGTAGAGTCATGGACAAAAGCCTTCGGGTTCGGGGACTAAAACTTGTTAAGTGAAGTTCTCGTCTGCAGCCGCGAACTACACAAAGTAGTCGCACCCCGAGTGGGAAAAGTTCCCAAGCAATTTTTAAAGTTTCGGGTTGATGATCTTTTCAAGTCAACCGGTTGAAACTTCCCAGCAAAATAGGCATGAGACACACCACCGCGATGCTTTCCACCACACGACTTAAACTGCTGGGCATGACCTCTCACGCTGCAGTACAGATCTCCGCTGGCACCTACACCGCCACGATCGACCCGCATGGTGCTGGCCTGGCAACCTTGCTTTACGACGGAAAACCCCTGGTAGCGGGCTATACGCGCACCCGTCCGATGACCGCCGGAGCACTCCTCGCACCGTGGCCCAACCGTACCGGCGACGGCATCTTTTCCCACCACGGCAGCATCCACCGTCTAGCCTGCAACGAGGCCGACCGCAACAACGCTTTGCATGGCTTTGCCGCCGAAGCTGCGTGGGAAATCACCGACCGCTCGCCCGGTTGCGTCACTTTGCAGTGGCAGGGCCCGGCGCGCACCGAATGGGCCTGGCCGCTGCACTATTCCATCACCTGGGCGCTTGCCGGCGATGGCCTGTCCGCAGAACTCACTGTCACCAATACCGGCACCGAATCTGCCCACCCCGGCACCGAGTCCAGCCCCTTCGGCCTGGGCTGGCACCCGTACCTCAGCGCGCTGGGTGCACCGCTGGATGAGTGCACCTTATCTATGTCAGCAGCCACGAATCTACCGCTCGACCCTGACCGCTTGCTTCCGGCGGGGCCGGAAATCCCGGCCACGGAAATCGTCGACAAGCAGCAACACATGGCGGGAATAGAATTGGACCATTGTTTTCGACTGGAAGCACCCCAAACCAGCAGCGATCACGCAGCCCACCGGATCGAACTGCGCAATGCCGACGGCCACGGCGCCATACTGTGGGCGGATGAGCATTTCAGTTGGTGTCAGGTCTACACTTCACCGGAATCTGCCCCGAGCATCGGCAGGGCTGTCGCCGTGGAGCCGATGACGTGCCCGCCAAATGCACTGCGCAGTGGCGAAAGTTTGCTGCAGTTGGCGTCGGCAAGCAGCATGAGGTTCCGTTTCGGAATTTCCGCCACTTCGACCCCACCTCACCCTAAACCAACCCTTTAGGGTTATGATGAATGCGCCGCAAAGCATCTTTCATGTGATGGTTACCTAACTTGGGTAGTTTTCGCTGCTGGGTGCACATCCATTTTCCTTCACACAGGGACCGAGCGGGCCAGCAATGCAGGTCTTCCTCGGCTTTGGGGAAGGCCTATTTTCCGGGAGGTTCCCGTTATGCAGGAAGACGCCCTGCTTTTGAATGCATCCTGGGTGGACTACACCCTGGTGGCGATTTATTTCTTGTTCGTGCTGGGCATCGGCTGGGCAGCGAAGTCAAAGGTGTCGAGTTCCATCGACTTCTTCTTGTCCGGACGCTCTCTACCAGCCTGGGTAACGGGCCTAGCGTTTATTTCCGCCAACCTGGGTGCTGTCGAAATCGTCGGTATGTCCGCAAACGGTGTGCAGTACGGCTTCGAGACGATGCACTACTTCTGGATCGGAGCAATCCCAGCAATGGTATTCCTGGGTATCGTGATGATGCCGTTCTACTACGGCTCCAAGGTTCGTTCGGTTCCAGAGTTCATGCGCCGTCGTTTCGGTAATGGTGCGCACCTGGTCAACGCCTTGTCATTTGCCTTGGCGCAGCTGCTGATCGCCGGTATTAACCTGTTGCTGCTGGCCAAGGTCGTCAACTCGCTGCTGGGTTGGCCGCTGTGGGTCACGCTGGTGATCGCCGCCGTCATCGTGCTCTCCTACATCACCTTGGGCGGCCTGTCTGCTGCCATCTACAACGAGGTGCTGCAGTTCTTCGTCATCATCGCTGCCCTGCTACCACTAACCTTGATTGGCCTGCACAGCGTCGGCGGTTGGTCTGGTCTGAAGGAAAAAGTAGCTGATCCAAGCCACTTCAGCGCTTGGCCCGGTACGGAAATTTCTGGTTTCGACCACCCAATCGTTTCCGCGATTGGCCTGGTCTTCGGCCTAGGCTTCGTGCTTTCGTTCGGTTACTGGACCACCAACTTCGTTGAGGTGCAGCGCTCCATGGCAGCGGATTCGCTGTCGTCGGCACGCAAAACCCCGATCATTGGTGCGTTCCCGAAGATGTTCGTGCCGTTCATCGTCGTCATCCCTGGCATGATCGCCGGCGCCACCGTCACCCCGCTGATGGATGGTTCCGCGGAACCGAACGACGCCATGCTGTACCTGATGCGCGATCTTCTGCCAAACGGCCTGCTGGGTATCGCTTTGGCTGGTCTGCTGGCTGCATTCATGGCTGGTATGGCCGCGAATATTTCCGCATTCAACACCGTGTTCTCCTATGACCTGTGGCAAACCTACATGGTCAAAGACCGGGAAGACGACTACTACACCCGCGTCGGCCGCTTGGCGACGATCGGCGCCACCGTCATCGCCGTGTTCACCGCGCTGCTGGCGTCGAACTTCGGCAACGTCATGGACTACCTGCAAACCTTGTTCGGCTTCTTCAACGCGCCGCTGTTCGCCACCTTCATCCTGGGTATGTTCTGGAAGCGCATGACCCCAACCGCTGGTTGGGCTGGTCTGGTCGCCGGTACTGGTTCTGCGATTGTTTATTGGGCGATTGCTACCTTCTCTGCTGTCGAATCCGGCCTGTTCAACCTGCCGGGCCAAGGCACCGCGTTTGTCGCAGCATCGCTGGCCTTCGTCGTGGACATCCTGGTTTCCATCGTCGTGTCCCTGGTCACCAAGCCAAAGCCGGACGAGGAGCTGGTGGGCTTCGTCAAGTCCGTCACCCCGAAGGAAAACCTGACCGACGCCACCGAAGATGGCCTACCGTGGTACCGCCGCACTGTCCCGTTGGGTGTGCTGTGCCTGGTGTTGGTCGTTATCCTCAACATCATCTTCATCTAGCAAGGAGCACGCATAATCATGAGTACACAAGGATCGCAGCGCTCCCACACCGCCGGCGCATTCGACATCCGTAACGTCATCGGCGCACTGCTGGGCCTGTACGGCCTGATCTTGCTGCTGAGCTTCTTCTTCCTGGACCCGGGCGTGGATGCCGCGACGGGTGCAGCGAAGGATTCCTCATATAACCTGTGGACCGGCGTGGCGATGCTGGTTGCCGCCGGTGTGTTCTTCTGGTGGACGAAGGCCAACCCGATCAAAATCGACGAGACTGAAGCTGGCGCTGAGGCTAGCAACAACACTGAGGCTAGCGCTGCAGCTGAGCCACAATCCGGCGATTCCACCACCCGTTAAGTCTGGAGTTTTCCATGCAGCATCCGATGCGCATTACCCGCACCCAGCTTGCCGACGGCCGCGAGCTGCTCTACTTCGATGACACGCCAGAGTTCGTCTCCGGCGAGCGCACCCGCACGCTTGTCGACGAACGCGAGTTGCCCGCCGCCACCAGCGCTTCGGAGCTGCGCCAGGATCCACTGACCGGCGCCTGGTATACCTATGCCGCGCACCGGATGAACCGCACTTTTTTGCCGCCGGCGAATGAAAACCCGCTGGCACCGACGCGCCCTGGTCAGCTGCCCACCGAGATTCCTGCCGACGACTACGACGTCGTGGTTTTTCAAAACCGATTCCCGTCGCTGGCGCAGTCGGAATCACAGGCTGGTTTGGGTGCTGATTCTGGTTTGGGTGCTGGCTCTAGCCCTGCAACAGGCACGGCCAAGCCTGCTTTCGTGCCCAGCAAACCAGGCCATGGGCGCTGCGAAGTGGTGTGTTTTACCCCGGATTCGCAGGTTTCTTTCCGGGACCTGCCGTATACCCGGGCCCGCACCATCGTCGAGGCCTGGGCGCACCGAACCAAAGAACTTTCCGCGCTGCCTGGCATCGAGTACGTCTACCCGTTTGAAAACCGGGGCGAGGAAATCGGTGTCACCCTGCAGCACCCGCACGGCCAGATTTATGCTTATCCGTTCGTTCCGGAGCGCGCCGCGCAGATCGCTGCCCGCACGCAGGAATTTCGGGAAGCGCAAGGCGGGTCTGGCGCTGGCGCTGGCACTGGTGGCGCTGAAACCGGCCCAGATCTGTTCGACCACATCCTGGAATGCGAGCATGCCGACGGCCAGCGCGTCGTCGTCCAGGGCGAGTATTTCACCGCTTTCGTGCCCGTCGCGGCGAAATGGCCCGTCGAAATCATGTTGGTCCCGCACCGCGCGGTGCCGAATTTTGCGGAACTGCACGATGCCGAAAAACACGAGCTGACCCAGATGTACCTGGATATTCTCGGGCGCATGGATCGCTTTTTCGACGGCGTCGAACGCACCCCGTATATTGCGTCGTGGAATCAGGCCCCAGTCAATGCACCGGAGGATGGTCGGTTACACCTGCAGCTGTTTTCGCTGATGCGTTCGCCGGGCCGTATGAAGTTCTTGGCTGGTAGTGAGTCCGGCCAGGGTGCCTGGATTTCCGATACCACCCCGGAGCGCATCGCCGCACGATTCCGAGAAGTCGCAGAAAACGAGGTCGCCGATCACGATGGTTAATTGGTTTTCCACCCGCAGCAACGAGCAGGCAATCGCCGATGTCACCGCGCTGTTCCGCGAGCACTTTGGCCAGGACGCACAAGACAATACTGGGCCGGGGCGCTCCAGCACCGAACCCGCTGGTGTGTGGTCTGCGCCGGGGCGGGTGAACCTGATCGGTGAGCACGTCGACTATGCCGGTGGTATCTGCCTACCGTTTGCGTTGTCACAGCGTACCTACGTGGCTGCGGCGCTGAACCACGATGGCGTCTACCGTGTGGTCTCGCAGTTTGGTGCTGAAAACACGCAGGCAGAAATCATGCACGAAGAAATCGCCATGGACCAGGTTTGCCCTGGTTATCCGGATAATTGGGTGGGCTATGTCGTCGGCACGGTCTGGGCCGCGGGCCTCGAGGTGCCGGGCCTAGATATCGCGATTGTCTCGGACGTGCCGGTGGGCGCCGGGTTGTCGAGTTCCGCAGCGCTGGAGTGTTCGGTGGCGTTGGCGGCAGCAGATTTGGCCGCAGGCCTGGCAGCAGATCCGGCGTCGGATCTAACCGAAACCAGTACTGACCGCACCGCTTTGATGCACGCTGCCATCCGCGCGGAAAACGAGGTCGTCGGGGCCTCCACTGGTGGTTTGGACCAGCGCATTGCGTTATTCGCCGAGCCGGGCCACGCACTCGCGATTGACTTCGCCACCGATTCCACCCACCAGGTGCCGTTCCAGATCGCCGACCGTGGCTTGGCCGTGCTGATCACTAATACAAACGCACCGCATTCACTTGCCGACGGCCAGTACGCCTCACGTCGTGCCGTCGTCGATGGCGTGACCGCTGATCTGGGCGTGGATAGCCTGCGGTATGCCGACGATGCCGAGGCCGCATCTGCGCGCTGGGCGGAGGCCAACACCCCCGAAGATGTCGATGCTGCTTCGTGGCAGGAGGTCGTCGGCAAACGGGTGCGGCATATCGTCAGTGAAATCTCCCGGACGGCGGAAGCGATCGAGCAACTACGGGCTGGTGATCTGGCAGGCTTTGGCGAATCTATGCAGGCCAGCCACGCGTCACTACGCGATGACTATGAGGTCAGCGTGGCGCAGTTGGATGTTTCGGTAGACGTCGCGATGCAACATGGTGCGCTGGGGGCGCGCATGACCGGCGGCGGTTTTGGTGGCTCATCAATTGCTTTGTTGCCTGCTGAGAAGGTGGAGCTGGCCGCGGAGGCCATCGCGCGGGCTTTTGCCGAGGCCGGTTTTGCCGAACCCGAGTTTGCGGTGGCGCTTCCGGGGGCGGGTGCGCGGCGCGAAGCGTAGCGTGAGCTGCGGGTTTTATTCCTACTAGTCTATTTATCGCTTTTCTACCCGACCGTTTATCACCCCATTAGCACGCCGTTTATCACGCCTTTATCCGACCATTTATCACCACACCACCACGACGACTAAGGTATGTGCCGTGTTGCGTACCATGCTGAAATCCAAGATCCACCGAGCCACGGTCACCCAGGCTGACCTGCATTATGTCGGTTCCTGCACCATCGACGCCGCGCTGATGGAGGCCGCGGATATTCTCGAAGGCGAGCAGATCGACATCGTCGACATCAACAACGGCAACCGCCTGACCACTTATGCGATCACCGGTGAGCGCGGGTCGGGCATCATTGGAATCAATGGTGCAGCCGCGCGGCTGATTAATCCGGGAGACCTGGTGATCATCATCGCGTATGCGCAGTACAGCAACGAGGAACTACGCGACTACCGTTCTCGCGTGATCTTCGTCGACGAGCACAATAAGCAGCTGGAGGCCGGCGCCGATCCCGCACATGCACCGGAGGGCTCGGATCTGCTAAACCCGCGACACCCGGAGGGCTAAGATGTCGACAAGCGCGAAGCAGTCTGACCAGGAACAAGCACCCAAACGGTCCGCGAAAACCGCCATCCACGTTGCGCTGATCGTCGCGGTCACCGCGATCATTTACTTCCTACCCGCACCCGAGGGCGTCGACCCGCGCGGCATGCACATGGCGGGGATTTTTGTCGGCACGATTTTGGGCTTGATTTTACAACCCTTGCCGACGGCTTCTGTTGCGTTGATTGGCCTGGCTGTGGCCATGATTACCGGCACGATGGATGCCAAGGAAGAGGCGCTGCAAGGCTTCGGCAACTCCACGATTTGGCTGATCGTCGCCGCGTTTTTCATTGCTGATGGTTTCTTGATCACCGGTTTTGGTCGGCGCATCGCGTTGTTGTTTGTGTCGGCGTTGGGGCGGAGTTCGCTCGGGCTGTCTTATGGCATGGCGCTGACGGATTTGGTGTTGGCTCCGGCGACGCCGTCGAATACCGCGCGTGCTGGTGGTGTGGTCTACCCGATTATTAAGTCGCTGGCGCACGTGAATAATTCCCGGCCGGATACGGATGAATCGCGTAGGCGGCTGGGATCTTATCTCTCGTTGACTGCGCTGCAGGTCAACACGATTACTTCCGCGATGTTTATTACCGCTATGGCGGGTAACCCGGTGGCGGTGAATCTCGCTGCTGACCAGGGCATCGACATCAGCTGGGGCACATGGGCATTGGCTGGTGTGGTTCCGGGCCTGGTGGCTTTGGCCGTGATGCCGTGGGCCATGTCGAAGGTGTACCCGCCGACGTTGAAGAAGACCCCGAATGCGCCGGGCCACGCCCGTGCTGAACTGCGCGACCTGGGACCGATGACCACCGCCGAGTGGATCATGCTGGCGACGTTCGCGCTGTTGCTGGGGCTGTGGATGTTTGGTTCACAGTTAGGTGTTTCGGCTACCTCGGCGGCGTTTTTGGGGATCGCTATTTTGTTGGTGACGAAGGTGTTGACCTGGAAGACGATGGCTGCGAATAATGGCGCCTGGTCGACGTTAATTTTCTTCTCCGTGCTGGTGGGCATGGCTAGCCAGCTCAACGAGTTGGGGGTCGTCGACTGGATTGGTGCAGGTGTCGCTGGTGTGATCGGCGGAATGCACTGGATTGCGGCCTTTGCGATCTTGGCGCTGGTGTATTTTTACGTGCACTACCTGTTTGCTTCGAATACCGCGCAGATCATTGCACTGTATTCCGTATTTTTGGGTGCGGCTGTCGCAGCGGGTGCGCCGCCACTGTTTGCCGCGCTCATGTTGGGTTTTGCCAGCAACTTGATTGGCGCGTTGACGCACTATGCTTCCGGCCCAGCTGGGCTGATTTACGGTTCCGGCTTCGTGAAAACCGCCGAGTGGTTCCGTGTCTCATTTATCGCTTCGGTGATCAACATCGTCATCTTTGGCGTTGTCGGCACCGCCTGGCTCATGCTGCTAGGCATGATGAGCTAGCAGCGGTCACCGAGTATTAGAGAATCACAGAACCAAAGAGGTAGCCCAGCAGCACAGAGCTGGCGATGCTGACCACGCCCGGGATCAGGAATGGGTGGTTGAACACTGCTTTGCCGATGCGCGTGGTTCCGGTGTCGTCCATTTCGACGGCCGCCAGCAGCGTTGGGTACGTCGGCAAGATAAAGAGTGCGGATACTGCCGGGAAGGCTGCGACGGCTGTGACCGGGTTGACGCCCAGGGCGAGGGCCGCTGGCATGAGCGCTTTGGTCGTCGCTGCTTGCGAGTACAGCAGTGCCGCGCCGAAGAAGAGGACCACCGCAAGCAACCATGGCGAAGATTCCAGAACACCACCGGCGAGGTTTTGAATGTCGTCCAGGTAGTGGTTGATCAGCGTGGTTCCGAGCCAAGCCACACCCAATACGCACACGCAGGCAGACATGCCTGATTTGAAAACCGGGGTATTGAGAACGTCGCCAGCGGGGACTTTGGTGAGCATGACGATGATCGTCGCCGCCGTCAGCATGACCGTCATGATGGCTTCATTTCGCGGCAAGGTTGGCTCGGCGATGAGGCCGACCTGATCGGAGGTGATGGTTGCCCAGGCCATGACGATGACGATAGCGGCGAGGAAAATCAAAACAGAGGCTTTGGCACCAGCTTGCGGCTGGTAGTTTTTTGCCCCGAGTGGTTCTGCCACCAAGCCTTGTGCTTTGCGCTCCAGGTAGACGGGGTCGTCGACAAGTTCTTTGCCGAATTTATTGGCTAACCAGGCGGCCGGGAAGATTGAAATAAAAGTTGCTGGGATGACAACCGCGAGCACCTGCAGGTAGCCAACGCCCATCGGTTCCAGCAGGCCAGCCAGCAAAACGACGGCGGCGGAGATCGGTGAGGCACAGATGGCCATTTGCGAGGCAACAACAGCTACCGACAGGGGGCGTGATGGGCGCACCTTGCCTTCTTTTGCAACTTCCACGATGACCGGAAGCGTCGAAAAAGCCGTGTGACCAGTACCTGCGAGGACCGTCATCAGCCAGGTAACGATGGGTGCGTAGAAGGTAATGCGCTTGGGGTGTTTGCGCAGGAAACGCTCGGCAATGTGCACGAGGTAGTCCATGCCGCCAGCACGTTGCATCGCTGCGATCGCCGCGATGACCGTCATGATGATGGCGATGACGTCGAAAGGAATATCTTCCCGGGTTACGGGAATTCCAGAAAGGCCCAGCAGAACGACGCCTAAACCGCCGGCCATACCGATGCCGATGGAACCAATTCGTGCGCCGAGGAAGATGGCGCCGAGCACGATAGCAATGTGAACAATAATCACGCCCATGCTCCCTTTCATTTTCTTGTAGCTGCTTGTAGTTGCCTGTGGCTGCTTTGACTGCTTGTAACTCTATTTAGTTGTTTACAGTTATGCCCGCACTTCCATTGTCTCGCACTCAGTCGGTTTGATTTTCAAAATCAGGGCATTTGTGGTGCGCCCCATATGTGTTTTATCCCTCCTCACGCCGACGGATTTTTAGCCAAACGCCTGCCAAAAACCAGCCCGCAACGGTTCGAACATAAATAACCTTTCATATTCAGCACACTAGCAGACCGATGCGACAAATACGAACATGCCTTCTAGTTTAACAAAATAGCCATGATCTCGTGGATTCTCGAGAAACAACCCCAAAACCTTGCCATTATCAGCAGTTTTACATGCATATTCACACACAACACCCAAGTTCGCCAGGGTTCCATAGCATTGTGTCCCAAATTTATGGGGCATACTTTAATTCGAACACCATTGCTTTTTAGCCTTTTCATCGCTAGACTAAAATCATTCTAGTTAGCAATCACGTTCGGGGAGGGACGTCGTGGCAAAGAACAACCATCGCCGCAAGAGCCAGCAAGGCGTCCAGCATTCTTCTGGGTTCCCAGAGGTATATTTCACCCACTGCAATCCACACGATAAAGACGCCATGACGATGCTGGAGCTGCGTCGTCACGCTTATTTTGCGTGGAAACGAATCACTGATCTTGCCAGCGATGATTACGACCTCATGTTGCGGTATATCACTGCAGCCAGCGGTGTTGGCAGCCACAAGGCCGGTGACATCGCCAGCGCGTTTTACCGCATGTCAGACCTTCCGCAGCTGCGCGAGCTAGCAACCTCGATGTGGCAATTAGATCTCGAACATTGGATCACCATTGATCGTGCTCTGAATAAAGCAGGTGCCGTCAATGCCAGCCTGTTTGCCGCCATCGATGAGCTGCTCGTAGATCTCCTCACTCCTACCAAACCTAACCAGCAGATGGCGTCGAGAAGAGTCATAAGAAACCGGATCATTCGCGAAATTGATGCCCTTGATTCCTCGGTGCACAAAGACAAGAAGAAGGAATCACCCAGGAAAACCTACGATGTTAACGATATTCCCGATTTTGAGCGAAACGATACCGATACGCATGAAATTCGCTTCGATACTGACGCCGCCACTGCAGTCACAATCGATGCGCACATCCGTGAGCATGCGAAACAAGCCGGACTTTCGCTTCGCGACGCCACTATCGATCTGCTCTTGGGCAAAACACAAACATCCGTGACCCTAAATTGCTACCGTGCCAACGACGTTGCCGACGCCCCACTGTTCGTCTCCACGGATACCGGTGCCGGTATAACCACGCTGTTTGGCACCGCTGCCGACAACCTAGCCGACCAAGCTTGCAAGCACCACGACATGGATGCCGCTGCGAACCACGAGGTCACAGGCTATGCCACCACACCAGCCATGCGCGCTGCCGTAACCGGCCGCGATGGACACTGCCGCTACCCAGGCTGTGAGGAACCCGCAACCATATGCCAAATGGACCACGTCATCGAATACAACGACGGCGGGCCCACAACCCCAGCCAACCTCATTTCACTGTGCCAGCACCACCACAACATCAAAACCGACAAACGCACCCGCCCCATCTTCGAACCAGCCACCGGAACCATCGTGTGGTTATTCGCCGACGGCACCTGGCAATCCACCGAAGCAGAAGGCCCACTAGCTAAGCCAAACCGCCGGTGGGTACAAACCGTGGCACAGAAAATGTCGTGCTACCGCAATTCCCAGCGCGAGGAAGCACAAAAAATGCAGCGCCTGGCCGCAGAGAACAACCAAACAGATACACCGGGCATGTCGAACTCGTCGCAAACCCCGAAAGCATCCGGAACTTCGAGATCATCCAGAACATCGGAAACAATGACGGAAGAGCAACAGCTCTGGTACAGCGACATTTTAAAACTACAAAGCATGCTGAATCACGACAGTTTCCGCACGATCAAAATTGCCGCCTGCCGGAAACACATCAACAAAATCCAACAAGCAATCACTGCGATACGAAACCTCGACCCAGTGGCTGAATCCCGGGATCGCACAGACGAGTGCACAATCACTCAACCCAAGGTTGCAGGCGACCCCTGGGTGGCAGCCGCCCGGCAGAAGTCTGACGATCCACCACCGTTTTAAACTTTGAGGTGTTATTTCAATCATTATTCGTCGTGTTCACGCCCATTGAGTCAGCGATCGCCGCTCGTTTAACATAAGGAGTTTCGTGCTCCGCCATCACAGCCAAAAAATCCATCTCCCGCTTCGTAGCATTCTTCCAGCGGGCAAATTCGCCAAATACGTATACTTAAACCGTTCAGCGAAACTCACCACATCAATAATCACATCCTGAGTATGGCTTAGCCCCGCACATAGGGTCATCAACGGCAGCTCTGATGACTCTGATTGCACATGTTGCCAAGCACAATCGTGCCAGTACTTCTCGATTCAGAACACCACGCATTCAGGCCATCAGACTCTGCCAGAATGAAACCATGAAGGTCATCTCCACCAACGTCGCCGTCCGCCGGGCTGATCCGAGTAGAAGGCATACATACACCGGCATCGACAAACAGCCACAACCAGCCATTGAATTATCCACTCCCGGCCCACACTATGGCGACGGGTCCGGGATCATCGGTGATTCCATCGGCGACCACGAACACCACGGAGGCGCCGACAAGGCCATCTACGCCTTCGCCCGCGAAGAACTCGACTACTGGGAAACCGAACTACACCGTGACTTTCGCAATGGATTCTTCGGCGAAAACCTCACCACCAGCGGAATCAGCCTGGCAAACCTTCTGATTAACCAACAAATCTCCATCGGCGACGCACTCTTAGAAGTCTCTATTCCACGCAGCCCCTGCGCCACGTTCGCCGGCTGGATCAACGAAAAAGGTTTTCTGAAATCCTTCACCAACCACGGCGACTGCGGTGCGTACCTGCGCATCATCACACCAGGAACCATCACCGCAGGTGACGGCATGGAGCTCGTCGGCAAGCCAGACCACGACGTGACCATGGGTATGGCCTTCCGCGCGAAAATGGGCGATATGGACTTAGCCCGGCACGTCGTCAAGATCGGTTGCCTAGCGCCGGTGCATCACAAGCAGCTGGAAGCAAAGCTCACGAAGTACGATACGCAGGCCCGAGGCTAGCGACGAGGCAGAATCAAGAAGAACGTGCAACACATTAGCCACAGTTCACGATTACTCAATGCACGACCCTAACTCATACACAAGACTCATATACAAGCAAGCCCCGCCCCTCCCGAAAGGACGTCTATGACGATAACCACGGCACCGACGATCTCAGCGAAAGAACGTCGCCGCGTAATCGCGGCAACCACCATCGGCACAGCAATCGAATGGTACGACTACTTCCTTTACGCTGCCGTCGCTGGCCTGGTCTTCAACCAGCTTATGTTCGGCCCCCTAGAAGGCGGCTTAGCGACGATCATCTCCTTCGCCTCGGTCGGCCTTTCATTCCTATTCCGCCCGCTCGGCGCGATCCTTGCTGGTCACTTCGGTGACAAACTAGGCCGACGCACCGTCTTGATGGTCACGCTGTTTGCCATGGGTGGTGCCACCACCCTGATTGGTTTGCTGCCAACGTACGACACCTGGGGAATCTGGGCTCCAATTCTGCTGATCACACTGCGCATCATTCAGGGAATTTCCGCTGGTGGTGAATGGGGCTCAGCTGTACTGCTGGCCGTAGAGCACGCTCCAAACAACAAACGTGGCGTATACGGCGCTGGCCCGCAGGTCGGTGTGCCTATGGGTCTACTCATGTCCTCTGGTGTTCTGTCGATCATGAACACCATCGCACCAGGTGACGCATTCCTGGAGTGGGGTTGGCGTATCCCGTTCCTGTTCAGCATCGTTCTGGTGGTCATTGGCTATGCCGTGCGCATGGGCGTCGACGAATCCCCGGTTTTCCGCGAGATTTCTGAACGCAAAGACGCCGAAGCACCCAATCCCATTGGCATCCTATTCAAGCGCTATTTGCCACTCGTATTCACCGCAGCGCTGGTCTTCGCGGGTAACGGAGCCGTGGGTTACATGACCACTGGTGGGTACATCCAGAACTACACCACCAATCCAGAAGGCCCCATTGGTCTGGCTCGTGGCGATGTCCTAAACGCTGTCACCTTATCTGCTGTGACCTGGCTCTTCTCGACGCTATTTGCTGGGTGGGTCTCCGACCATATCGGACGACGAATGACGTACCTGATCGGCTTCGTGCTGCAGGGCATCGGCGCAGCCGCACTATTCCCGCTGGTGAACACAGGCTCATTGGGCATGCTCTACCTGGCACTCATCGGTCTAACCGTCGGTTTGGGCCTAACCTACGGTCCACAGTCCGCGCTGTACGCGGAGCTATTCCCGGCCTCAATTCGTGCTTCCGGCGTATCCATCACCTATGCCATCGGGTCCATCTTTGGTGGTGCCTTCGCCCCAATGATTGCCGCCGCTCTGCTGGAAGCTACCGGCACCACGTTTGCAATCTCTGTTTACCTAGTCGGCATGTCCACTGTCGGGTTCGTCTGCACCTTCCTGCTGCGCGAGCGCAAAGGCATCCCGTTGGGGCCAGAGCAGGAAGCACAACAGATGACTGGACACTTCACTTTCGGCAAAAATTACTGACCGCAGTTATTCCCCAAGCACTGTCAGCGGGACGACGAAAACGCCGCAGAAATTGACTGGTCAAGATGGCGTTTTTGATAATCATGCACACCCTCAGCCTAGCAGCCTGCGGCATTTCTCCACTTCTGACTACTGGATTTCTCCAACCCTGCCTACCGGATTTCTCCACCAGAAGGTGCGGCATTTCTCCACCCAGATCTATGGCACGAAACTACGACGCAAGCCTACGGCAGGTCGATGCCGTCCAGGGGATCTTCTTCGCGGCCTTCCTCCGGTGCTTCTTCTACCTCGCACAAAGTGACGGTGGCGCCGGTCGGATCCGCGATCAAGCACAGTCGCCCGAACGGCGAATCCCACGGCTCGCGGATCACTTCCCCACCCAGCTCGGCACAACGACGCGCGGCTTCGTCAGCATCGGAGACTCCCAGATACGTCTGCCAAAAGCCCTTGACCTGCGGCGGGAACTGCCCTTCGGCCTTCCACAGGCCCGCGAAAGGTGCGCCGTCGGCCATCGCCGCGGCATACGTACCATTCGGATACACGCCGTCGGCATCGGCTTCGTCGTCGGTCAGCGTGCGGATGCCCCAGTCGAATAGCTCGTGATAAAACTCCACCGCATCCTCAAAACCGGCATTGCAGGTCAACTCATGCCACACCGGGGTCGACGGCTCACCAGCAGCGATGAACTTATCCTCACCCTTCGGCTGCAACAGGCCAAACAGGCCACCGGCGGCGTCGGCAAGCACGGTCATAGTGCCCAGCTCCACCTCGCGCGGGTCCGCCAACACACTGCCGCCGAGCTTCTGCACCTTCGCGATGTCACCGGCGATATCGGCGCTCAAGAAATACGTCACCCAGGTATCCGGCGCATTCGTGCCTTCCGGCTGCGGAATCACCCCGGCAACCGGCAAACCCTGCAGGCGCGCGATGCGGTAATCATCACCGCTGATCTCCCAGCCCAACAGCTCGGAATAAAACTCGGCCGCGGCCTGCGGGTTCGAGGTGGTCAGATCCGTCCAATAAGGCATGCCAACTTCGGCAATAAATGCGGGCATTACAGGTTCCTCCACTTCTCGGGATCAAAATCGTCATCGGCGGTGGCTTCGTCAAAGTAATCGTCATCAGCGAGATCATCGCCAAGATCATCTGCCGCAGCCACCAGCACGCATTCGTCGTCAATGCACACCACATCGCCAGGATGCAGCGCGGCGCCACGCTTGTCGACGGGCGCGCCGTTGACAGTCACCGCACCGGCAGCAATCAGCTCTTTCGCCTCCCCACCGGTGGCGACCAGGCTGGCCAGTTTGATGAATTGGCCCAGCTTGATCGACGCACCACTGATGTGGATCGAGGGGTAATTATCCGCAGTCGTCATAGCGGCCAGGTTACCGAACCGCGGCGGTATTCCTTACACCTGGTCGCGCGGGGTGATCTGCATGGTGTCGATGTTCATGTGCGCAGGCAACGCCACAACCCAGCGCACGGCCTCGGCGATATCCTCAGCGCTCAGATTCAGCTTGTCGGCATAGACCTCGGCGGCTTTTTCAGCATCGCCGCGGAAGCGATTCAGCGAAAACTCCTCGGTGGCCACCCGGCCGGGATCGATCTCTGTCACCCGCAGCGTACCCGGGTGTTCCAAGCGCAGCACCCGGTTGAACGCGCGCACCCCGTGCTTGGCGGCGTTATAGCCCGCACCACCGGCATAAGGAGTCCAACCAGCGACCGAACCAATATTGACCACCAGGCCGGCGTTACCGTCCACCGCCAACAGCGACGGCAAAAACGCTTTGGTCACGCGCACCGTACCCGCGACGTTGACCTCATACATGCGGTCCCAATCTTCCAGCGAGGATTCCGCGATCGATTCCAAGCCAATCGCACCACCGGCGTTGTTCACCAGCAGGTCGATGCGCCCAACGGCAGCCGCCAGCTTGTCGACGCTTTCCTGGCTGGTCACATCCAGCTGGTGCGCGGTGGCACCGATTCGTTCTGCGAGTTTCTCCAGCCGATCCATTCGGCGGGCAGCGATGACCACGCGCCAGCCGTCGTCGGCAAGAGCTTTCGCGGTGGCGGCTCCGATACCAGAGGACGCGCCGGTAACCAGGGCGGTTTTCTGCTGAGTAGTCATGGCCCACATGGTAGTGGACGGGCGGACTACAGTGGATAGCGATGAGACCGCATTCCTGGCGATGGTTCCTGCTCGCACCGGCGTCCGTGGCGCTCGGGTGGGCGCTGGATGCGGTGGGGTTGCCCGCGGCCTGGATCATCGGCGCGATTGTGGTGGCGGGCACGTGGAGCTTGTCGACGGGCGAGCAGCTGAATGTGCACCCGCTGTTTTATCGGTTTGGGCGCGGGATCATCATGACGCTGGCGGCGGTGCCGTTGACGCAGATTCCGGCTGCTGACCTGCTGCATTTCCTGCTTCCCGGGTTGTTTGTGACCGCGTTTACCGTGACCGTGGGGGTGGCTGGTGGCGTGCTGTTATCGCGTGCGCAGCCGCGGCACATCAGCCCGGAAACGGGTGTGCTGTCTATGTTGCCGGGTGGGGCGTCGGTGGTGTCCACGTTGGCGATCGATTTCGGGGCGAATTTCCGCTACGTCATGCTCACGCAGTATTTGCGGGTGCTGGTGCTGTCGCTGACGCTGCCGGTGATCGTGCATCTGTTTATGAGTGGGCAGCTGCACGAGGAGGGTTTAAGCAACGATAGCCCCTGGTGGATGCTGCTGGTTTTCGCCGCGATCGCCCTGGGCGCCGAGCCGGTGGCGCGGAAGTTGCGTGTGCCCGCGGCGACGGCGTTAGGGCCGCTGTTGGCGACGGTGTTGGCGGCCGCGCTGCTTCCCGACGACGTCGAAGTGGCACCGCCGGCGTATTTGGCGATTGTCGCGTTTTTGTCCATCGGCTGGGTCTGCGGTGGTTCTTTGCAGCGCGATACGCTGGCGTTTTTCGCGAAGCAGTTGCCTGCGACTTTCGCTTTCTTGGGTGCACTGATGGCGGTGTGTGCGCTGAGTGCGTGGCCACTGACGGGGTGGCTGGATATCTCGTATTTCGAGGCCTACCTGGCCACCAGCCCTGGTGCGCTGGAGACGGTGTTGGCGTTGTCCGCGGAAGGTAGCGCAGGCGCCGAGGTGGTGGCGATCCAAATCATCCGTTTATTGGCCGTGTTATTGCTGGCTAGCTGGTTGCCGCAGGTGCTGCATGGGGTGCGGAAACTGCGGCGGTAGGTGCGGTTCGGCCGGTGGGCGCGGTTCGAACTGAGGCCAGACCTAACAAAAATAATAAGCGCTGAAGTCTCGTGGAAGCTGCTATCGTTCACTCAAGACATATAAAGTAAGGAGCGGCTAATTATCTATAAGGCGTTACTCAATGGACTACTTGGAATAGCCATTGGCGGAATTGCGATCCTTATAGTGTGGGTCACGCTTCCCTCCCCTGAGTCTCCTTGGTTCTTCTTTGCCGCTTTTCTAGCAATAACCGCTGTCAGTGCTGTAGCTGAAATCATCCAAGGTTTAACAAAAAGAAAGAGAAAGAAGCCGGATTCAGGCCCAACCTGAACATAACACTCAACATAACACCGGTGTTATGTTATGTGGGAAGTTAAGGTGTTATGTTCGCTCACTACACTCATTTTTGGCGACATGCCAGCCCTTTGACCAGTAGCTTTAGCTCACCCGGCGCAACATAACACTACTTAACACAGGGTGTTATGTTATGTGAGAAGTTGAAAATTCACTCATCACCTCCACTACCCATTTGTCACTCCCGATACGCACGTGCCGCGTCTTCGTTCACCACTTTCGCAACGATTTCCATAATGACAAATATCGCGTAAGCTACCCCGCCCGCAAGTATTGCGCTAACAATCACAGTGGCGGAAATGAGAACGCCAGCAATAGCGCTTCCAGTGTCGTCTAAAGCAATAAAGAATGCGAGCACCCCGGCAATCACGCCGGCGCCAGTAGCGTAGCTGGCTAGTTTTTGCAGCTTCTCAGCAGTTTTGGTGTGGTGAGTGAATGGTGCATTGAATGTCATATTGCGACTCCTTATCGTTGGTTTCATTTCCCACCATTAAGCCTACGAGAACAGTGCACATACACCACACCCACATCGAACAATTAAGCGAATAAGCGCCATTAAGTAAGACAATTCCGCCATTCCGTACCGCTCTGTCTATACTTTTTGAACTATTTGGTCTACTGTGTGTAGACGTACGATTTCCTGCCAAGAAATCAGAACGAAACCAAACCCATTCGAAAAACAACCACGGACAAGGACCTACAAATGAAACAAACATTTTCCAAGATCACCGCAACAGTGGCAGCTACTGCTACCGCCTTTACCCTCAGCGCGTGCGCCGGTGGTGATGCCGACGACGAGAACACAATTAAAGTCGGCACTTCCCCCGGCCCCTACTCGGAATTATTTAAAGACGGTATTGCGCCAATCTTGAGCGATGAAGGTTACACCATTGATTACACGGACTTCTCCGAGTTGCGACAGGCCAACGTTGCCCTCACGGAAGACCGAGTTGACCTCAACGTCGACCAGCACATTGCGTACATGGACGTCTACAACAATGAAACCGGCGCTGACCTGATCAACCTCACCGATGTTCCGACGGTAAAGACCAAGATCTACTCAAAGTCCATTGGCTCTCTCGACGGCGTCGACAAGGGCCAAACCGTGGCCATCCCACAAGATGCTTCTAACCAAACCCGCGCATTCCGCATCTTGGTCAAGCTCGGCTGGCTGACCATGAATGATGATGCCGACGAGAAGCTCCTCACCGTTAATGACATCATGGAAAACCCACACGACCTGAAAATCCAACCGATGGATTCGGCCACGATCCCACGCGCCCTGGACGACGTTGATTGGGGCATCATCCCAGGTTCCATTTCCTATTCTTCCGGTGTGGACCCTGCGCTTGCCCTGGAAAGTGAGGATCTTAGCGACGACCTGATCTTGCAGGCAGTAACCACCGAAGATAAGAAGGATGCCAAGTGGGCACAGGCTGTCATCGATGCGTACAGGTCAGAAGAGTTCCTTGACTTCCTGGAGGGACAGAATGAGGACGACTACTGGTTCATCCCAGAGTCCCTAACCAACTAGTCCGGCCGCACCCTGATCTGCACATCTGCCATGCCTGAAGTATTATTTCGCGATTTACATAAGACGTTTACCAGTAAATCTGGTGAAATCAACGCGCTGCAAGACATCAACCTGGAAATACCGTCTGGTTCGATCTTTGGGGTCGTCGGCACCAGTGGCGCTGGCAAGTCCACGCTGCTGCGCGCCATCAACGGCCTGGAAAAACCAACCAGCGGTACGGTGCGCGTACTCGACCAGGACCTCGGCGCACTATCAAAAAAGCAGTTGCGTGGTCTACGCAGCGAGGTCTCCATGGTCTTCCAGCATTTCAACCTGCTAGAGACCCAAACGGTGGCGCAAAACGTCGCCATGCCACTGGTGCTCGCGAAAGCGAAGAAGCGTGAAATTGAGCAGCGCGTCACCGAAGTTCTGGAGATGGTGGGGCTAGCGGAACGCGCCGATCACCTGCCCAAACAGTTATCTGGCGGGCAAAGGCAACGCGTCGGCATTGCCCGTGCGCTAGTGACCAATCCGAAGATCTTGCTGTGCGACGAACCCACGTCTGCACTGGACCCGTTGACCACCGGCCAGATCCTCGATCTGATCATGCGGGTCAACGAAAAGCTTGGGATCACCGTCATTATCATTACCCACGAGATCGGCGTGATTGCCCGGATCGCCGACACCGTGGCGGTTATGGAAAACGGCCGGATCATCGAAAAAGGCTCGGTGACGGAGGTTTTTGCACACCCACAGCAGTCACTCACGCGCCGGTTCGTGGAAAATGTTCTGCCGCATTCGCTTCCCGACGCTGTACAAGAAGTGACCGACAATGCCGGTTACGGGGCAGTCGTTCGCTTGGTTCACAGGCACGGTGCTGCGAAAGACCTGGTTAATCACCTGGTTAACAAAGGCATTTCTACCGATATCATTCACGCCTCCGATACCCTGCTGCGCTCGGGAACTGTCGGGACTCTGGTGCTGGGTCTCACGGTCCACAATGCTGCGCACAAGACCACGGGCAACGATGCACAGGCCTCCAGCCTGCTCGACGAGGCGGTGCGGTGGATGAATGAGCAAGCCGATATTGATGTGGAGGTAGTCGGCTAATGGATATTACGCAGATCCTGGATACCAAGGTCACCCTGGAACAATATGCCGAGGCGGGCTGGCAAACCTTATACATGGTGGGGTTTTCCCTGTTGTTGGGCACGCTGGGTGGTATCCCATTGGGCATCATTTTGGTGCTGACCCGCCCACACGGTTTGTACCCGCAGCGCGTTCTTTTCCAGACCACTAACTTCCTAGTGAATACAGTACGTTCGCTGCCTTTCGTGATTTTGATGGTGGCGATCATCCCGTTCACCCGCGCATTGGTGGGCACTTCGATTGGCATGACTGCCGCGCTCGTGCCGCTGACGATCTTTATCGCGCCGTTCATGGCACGTCTCATCGAACAATCTGTGCTTGAGGTCAACGAAGGTATTTTGGAAGCGGCCGAGTCCATGGGGGCGTCGCTGTGGCAGACGATCCGGTACTTTTTGCTTCCTGAAGCCAAAAGCTCGATCATTTTGGCGCTGACCACGTCGACAATCACCCTGATTTCGGCCACGGCTATGGCCGGCACCATCGGTGGTGGTGGCGTTGGTGACCTGGCAGTATCCTATGGTTACCAGCAGTTCGATTCTGTGGCGATCATCCTGACCGTCATCATCTTGATCATCGTGGTGCAGGTGATCCAGGCGTTGGGCAATAAGCTCGCGCAGCGCGCTCGTAACGACGCCTAACCGATCGTGGGGACAGCCGCGCACAGATTCTGCCCTACCCCGCAATATGTTCCGCAGCCCGCGAATCATCCGGCAGCAGCGCACTCGCCTCACCGTGGGTGGTGATCACCAGCGCATCACGTGCACGCGAGGAAGCCGCATACAGTGAAGTGCCCTAAGAATTATTACTGGGCATACCAAAGTATTTCAGTCCGAAGTTCCATAGTTTTGACGCGTATACCCTGAGGAAAATATCAAAAGCCCCAAAAAGAGGAAAACACCGTACGGTATATACGACTTCACCATTACATATATCGTCAATGCGTAAAGAATAGATGACAATATATACAGTGTGGGACTTAACCTATCTATACCATTTGAAAACAGCTGAAATATTTTTTCACAAAGGTTGCAAATGTTAGAAATAGGGAAAATATCGTCGTACAGAAAAGTAGTACAACGGGGAATATCAAGTATTCAAACTTCCTTATTTTAATCCCAAAATCTAAAACTGCTCCTGCGAACCACTCATCCCCGCATGCGCGGGGAAAACCTACGGCATTGCAAATTGGGGAGAAGAATTAAATTCACGCCGCGACGAACTCAAAAACCACACCCCGCCGTGTAAGCTCCATCTTCACATGACCAAGCAACGTCTGGTATTCAAACGCCCTCATGCCCGTACGCTCACGGCACCGCGCATTATCATAAAAATAAGGCAGCAGACCACTGCGCTCCACCTCGGCGATAAGATCATCCGCGCGCTCAACCATTTTTTCCCACTTGCCCGAAATCCACTCAGCAGCATCAGCCGGGGGCTTATTCACTGTCTCCCACCGCTGCGCAGTCCTCACATTCACATAACACGCATTAGCCACATCCTGGGCCGATAGCCCCAGCGCAATGCGGAGTACGCGAAATTCACTAGATTCCATAATTATTTTTCTTCCTTTCGATTGTCTCGCCACACCTGTACCTGTGGCCTTTCGTCAATGTCGCCATCACTGCTACCGGCTGTATGGGGCGCGATAAAAACCGGTTTACGAAGCGCCCGGGGCTCATCCCCGCATGCGCGGGGAAAACCGTCGGCGTTTGGCATTCAGTCAACCTCCCGGGGGCTCATCCCCGCATGCGCGGGGAAAACAGTCATAGTGTGCCCTCTCCAAAACGGCTACAGGGCTCATCCCCGCATGCGCGGGGAAAACGTCGCAGCACTAGCCACCGCCGCCATAATCATTGGGCTCATCCCCGCATGCGCGGGGAAAACAACAACATCGTTGAAATGCACTGTGAGGGCGGGGGCTCATCCCCGCATGCGCGGGGAAAACGAAGCAATGTCGTGGGCTTCGCGCATGCAGTAGGGCTCA
Organism: Corynebacterium sp. KPL1995; assembly: GCF_000477935.1. Lineage (NCBI taxonomy): Bacteria > Bacillati > Actinomycetota > Actinomycetes > Mycobacteriales > Corynebacteriaceae > Corynebacterium > Corynebacterium sp. KPL1995. The sequence continues at coordinate 533,227 of NZ_KI515715.1, forward strand.
TCCCCGCATGCGCGGGGAAAACTATCGCGGGCGAAGCGGAAACCCCACACAATTAGGCTCATCCCCGCATGCGCGGGGAAAACCATTCGGTATACCGTCTCGTCGCCGTATTCGAGGGCTCATCCCCGCATGCGCGGGGAAAACACAGTCCGGTCAACCGAGGCCCTAAAGTCCTCGGGCTCATCCCCGCATGCGCGGGGAAAACTTGAAACCCGGCCAAGCATTCCGGCCGACATGAGGCTCATCCCCGCATGCGCGGGGAAAACCCAGCAATACGAAGAGCACGCGAAGGACAACGGGGCTCATCCCCGCATGCGCGGGGAAAACCATTCGGTATACCGTCTCGTCGCCGTATTCGAGGGCTCATCCCCGCATGCGCGGGGAAAACTCGTCATTTTCGCCGGCGTTTTTATCCCCATCGGGCTCATCCCCGCATGCGCGGGGAAAACAAAGTGCTAATCGAATCGCGCACAATGATGGCCGGCTCATCCCCGCATGCGCGGGGAAAACGTAGTGCGAGGTTTGAATCACCACCCACAGGGAGGCTCATCCCCGCATGCGCGGGGAAAACTTAATCCACGCCGAAGTGCGTCGAAACGCCTACGGCTCATCCCCGCATGCGCGGGGAAAACGATGCACAGTCGGATTGGCTCGCCCCGGTGGGGGGCTCATCCCCGCATGCGCGGGGAAAACTCAGATGGAGCAACCCAAGTTGTCGATGACCTAGGCTCATCCCCGCATGCGCGGGGAAAACTAATGTGGTGATGGCAAGCCCTACACAATGCAAGGCTCATCCCCGCATGCGCGGGGAAAACAGCAGGATCTCAACGTCGCCGTCCATAGAGTACGGCTCATCCCCGCATGCGCGGGGAAAACAGGAGGCCACCAATGAGTAATAACCTGCGCGCGGGCTCATCCCCGCATGCGCGGGGAAAACAGCAGGATCTCAACGTCGCCGTCCATAGAGTACGGCTCATCCCCGCATGCGCGGGGAAAACAGGAGGCCACCAATGAGTAATAACCTGCGCGCGGGCTCATCCCCGCATGCGCGGGGAAAACGTTCGATTTGCGCGTTGAAGATAATTCCGTGCAGGCTCATCCCCGCATGCGCGGGGAAAACGAGCAAGGGCTGCCCCAGACTTCGTCGTAAAGGGGCTCATCCCCGCATGCGCGGGGAAAACTGCTATCTGCTGCATGTGGGACGCGTGAATCAAAGGCTCATCCCCGCATGCGCGGGGAAAACCTAAACGGGTATCAAGAATTCCTGATCAAAGACGGCTCATCCCCGCATGCGCGGGGAAAACCCCTTCACCCAACAAAACAGAAAGGCAACAATGGGCTCATCCCCGCATGCGCGGGGAAAACCGCCAGGGTGACCCTGGCTACCACGGCAAGGGGGCTCATCCCCGCATGCGCGGGGAAAACTGTTAGTTCAAAGTCGGTTGGGAATCCGCAAAAGGCTCATCCCCGCATGCGCGGGGAAAACACTCGCTGACCTGGATCAACACAGAGCATTCGAGCCAATTAGATATAACTTATCACGCACGATTACTGATATAAAGCCCCGCCAGCGCAGGGAAAAATTAGAACCATTATCAAGTAAAGGCTCACCCCCGCCACTGCGGGGCTATCCTTCAATTTAATATTCCAAAAGCCGCAGCTCAACAGACGCCCAGAATACGATTCGGTGTTTTTTCACAACTTACTTGATAAGGTTCCAAGGGGATATAAGTTGCAGCAATTTCCAGAACTTGCTACTACTGAAAAGTAGAGCACGTAATTAGCATTAACGAAAGAGCCAAATGGACACCACATCATTTTTGCCAAAATCTACAATTGATTTTGCAAACAACATGGAATCGTGGGTGACGAACAAAAGCCACCAAGCGAAATCATTGTGGGCAAAATCTGGCGACGAATCTGGCTACCTCAATCTTCCACAACATCTTGTCGACAGTGCCTGCACAGCTGCCGCCGTATTCGATATCTGGGTAAGCGATTCCATCAAGCAAAACCTCGGCCACCATCTTGGAATTTCGGTAGCCCAGCTTCGCGCTCTCTACACTTTCCTAGCCGGAGTGCATGATATAGGGAAAGCTTGCAAAACTTTCCAAACCCAACTCGACCAACTCCCAGACTACGCCCACCTAGCAGCAAATGTTTCGGATTCCGGGCTCGACACCACAAAAAGCACTCTCGAGCTGGGTCGACAAAAGATGCCTCATGGAATTGTATCTGGTGTTATCTTACAGTCCTGGCTCAGTCAACATGATGCAAAACCAAAATTAGCAATCTGGCTTTCATCAACCGTCGACGCACACCACGGAATCGCTTCTTCAAGCTCAGAACAAGAAAACATCTCCCGCGTCATGGATGAATACCCCACGTCTTGGCGCAATGTTCACAGCGAATTGCTCGACTCAATGGCAGAATCCACAAATTTTTACAAGATCATTGCCGCACTCAACAAAACTCGAAGCTTCCACGCTGGCGATGCCCAACTGCTTACAGGACTAGTTGTCATGGCCGACTGGATTGCATCAAACGCAGAAGCTTTCCCGATGCAGGTTACAGGTAGCCAAACCGAGCGAATAACCAACGGAATGGCCGCAACAGACCTTACTGGTCCATGGACAACAGAACTGCCACTTCAAAATATTGACCACTTTTTTACAAAATCTTTCGGCTGGCCAGATACGTTCACAGCGCGACCTGTCCAAAAATCCATGGTAGAAATCGCCCTAAACATAAAACAGCCCAGCCTTTTTATTCTCGAAGGCGAAACCGGAGTTGGCAAAACCGAAGGTGCCCAGGCAGCAGCCCACGTTTTGGGGCACGCGCAGCAATCTCAAGGAATTTATTTCGCCGCTCCCACAATGGCCACTGCGAATGGCCTTCTCGAACGCACCATCAATTGGGCCCAACAAACCACTGAAGCATCGTCAGTAGCATCCCTCTATCTAGCACATTCCAAAAACCAATTATCGCGGCCCTATCAAGAGCTCCGCTTCCGGGAGATCGGAGAAGATCGACTAAATCCCAACAATTCACATAAAACCAGTGGCGATGTCGTTGCCAGTTCATGGATGAGTGGTCGACGACGCGGATTACTAGCAAACATTGTCGTCGGTACCGTCGACCAAGTTCTGATGCTCGCTTTGCAGCAGCGTTACTCCATGCTCCGTCACACGGCGTTAGCTGGAAAGATCATCATTTTCGACGAGGTACACGCATACGACGCCTATACTTCCGACTACCTGGAAACCACTCTCGAATGGCTCGCATTTTATGGCGCATCCGTCATCATGATGTCTGCGACCCTCCCACCACAACGTCGGCAAGCACTAATTCAGGCTTATACCGGGGCGTCATCTGCTCTAGCGCCAAAAGCATATCCACTAATTACAGTAGCCAACGAAACTGAAACACAGTACGTGACACCGGAGCCAACACCGACAAACCTCACCGCACAGGTTCATATCATCGGCGATGAGCTCACTGCACTCACGACTCTACTGCAGGATTTGCTTGTCGACGGTGGCTGCGCCTTGATCATCTGCAATACAATCGCTCGCGCACAAGAAACATTAGCTGCTGTCGAAGAAACATTCCCCGGTGAAACTGAACTCCATCACGCAGGTTTTACCGCGCGGGATCGCACTGCAAAAGAAGATATGCTCCGCGCTCAGCTAGGGCCTGATGCAAACCGTTCAACAACGCGCCCATTCCGGAAAATCGTCGTTGCAACCCAAGTTGCCGAACAAAGCCTGGATATCGACGCCGATGTTTTACTCACCGACATCGCTCCAATTGACCTGCTAATACAACGACTTGGCCGGGTGCACCGCCACCAACGCCCGGCCAGCGATAGGCCTGATCAGCTGTGTAACCCCGCCATGTACATCCGCGGCGTTCATGCCCTCACACCAATTCCGGAGATCGATAGCGGCGCGATGACGATCTACGACCCCAAAATTATCCTCGCTACGCTGCTGCACCTGCCGGATACCTTCCGCAGGCCCGATGACATCGAACCACTCGTGCGGGCAGTCTATGAAGGTGAACAAAATATTCCCGCCGCCTGGCATGAGGTTTGGCAAACAGCCGAGGAAGAAAGCTGTGCGCGGATCGAGCGAGCGCATGCGCGTTCTAAAACCTACCGCACATGTTCACCGTTCGCAGCTAAAAGCTTGGAGAGACTATTCGAAAGAAAGCATCAAGATGTCATCAACAACAATGAAGAGACCGGCGCTGCCCAGGTACGAGACGCCGAACCCGCCGTAGAAGTAATCCCCATCATCGGAACAGATTATGGTTACACGCCGTGGGGCAAAAAAACAGAAATTCTGAAAAGTTCAGAATTGAATTATTCAGACGCCCACTACCTAGCGACAAGCACCGTACGTCTTCCGACACGAATGACCAGGTATGACCGTGATTTTGACGAGGTTATCACCACGCTGGAAAGAAATACGCCCGAGAACTGGTCGCAACACTTTCTACTTAAAGGACAGCTTGCACTTCAGCTAAATGCAGAGGGTTCATGTCAACTAGGACGGTTCCAGGTGTGTTATTCCAACCGGCTCGGAATCGAATGTTTGAGCGATACTTCCAACATTCGTGTTACCGCCAGCAATTACGTTTAATTACTAGTAACAAAGCAGCCCCGTACAAAATTAGAGGTGATCACAATGACCGCAACCCAACACAGAGACACACCAGCTACCAATACCTTTAATCTCATCGATGAGCCTTGGATTCCATGCCGGACTGTCAATGGTGCTCGTACACTGAGCATTCGTGAAATTTTCGATGGTTCCGGCGAAGCTTTAGCCATCGTAGGTGATTCTCCTACCCAAGATTACGCAGTGTTACGCGTGCTCCTCGCTATTTTCTGGCGCGCACATCACCACAAGCTCGCAGAAGAACTAACGGACCGGCGCGCCCTCGCGCAATTCGAATGGGACGAATGGTGGACTGACACCCGCACACAATTAAACGCCACCGGTGTTGATGACACAGTTTTAGATTATCTTGCAACGGTTCATCACCGTTTCGATTTACTCGATGCAGAAAATCCATTCATGCAGGTGGCAGATCTACACACGTCATCGAATACTCAACAAGAAGTATCACGTATTATTCCTGACGCAGAAAAAGATTACTTCACCATGCGTACCGCCGCGGGCCGACAAAGTTTATCCTACCCCGAAGCAGCACGGTGGTTGATTCACACGCACGCCTATGACTACTCCGGAATTAAATCAGGGGCAGTCGGTGACGAACGGGTCAAAGAAGGTAAAGGATCTCCGATTGGTCAGGGCTGGACAGGGATGACTGGCGGCACCTATGTCATCGGCAACAACCTGCTAGAAACGCTCATTCTGAATACCCCGGAATCGGCGGTCATTGATAGCGCCAAAGATGAACCGGCCTGGGAACGAAAGCAGGATACCGCGGCTCAGCGCTCCAAGGAGCCCCAGCCACAAGGAGCGGCTGACCTTGCCACTTGGCAGTCACGTCGTGTGAGGTTATTCGTTGACGCGGACAATGTCTTGGTGACACGGGTTTTGGTAAGCAATGGGGATCGAATCCCCGATGCCGGAAAAAATGTGCTCGAAGATCCGATGACCCCTTATCGCTTTAGCCCAAATAAATCGAAAAAAGGGCTAGACGCCTACTACGCACGTCCTTATGACACTAAGCGAACCATGTGGCGCTCACTCGATCCGCTGATTGTCGTCGATGGAGATCCTGGATTCAAAGGGAAAGATCGCGCCCCCATCAGGCCCGCAAACCTGGACAATCTCGCACGAATTTCCAAGGTGACTGGGAACTCCGAGACACTCGACGTCGCCATTGTATCGATGGAATATGGAGCACAGGCATCTTCAGTAGCAACAATCGTGTCTGCGAGTATCGGCTTACCACTACATCTGCTGCGCAACGACAGGCTGTCGAAGGCACACCGCCAAATCGTCCGAGATGCTGCGGAAGCAACCAAAAACGCTGCAATTTCCTTGGGCTGGTTCTCAGGACAACTGACGGTTGCAGCAGGTGGGGACTATGCCTTCGATGCTGACGTAGCCGACCGTTTATACACAATCCTTGAACCACATTTCGTTTCCTGGCTGCGCAACCTTAGCCCAGAGGATATCGAACAGAAGGCTGTGTCATGGCAGGGCCAAATCGAACAAGAGCTTCTGCTCATCGCCGAAGAGCTTGTTCGCGGCGCCGGACAAAAAGCCATGATCGGAAGAACCCTTGAAGGAGATGAGGAAGCAAATGCGCGAATTATTAACGCTGGATCGCTGTACAGGGCATTGCGTTACCGACTGAGAAAGGATCTACCACTACTAAAAGATCAAAAAGCTACTGAGCATAAAGGAAAATCAAATGACTGAAACAAATCTTAAGCATAGTGTCAGCTCCACGGTGTCACAGCTACAACGTGATTATCTGGAGCGCGGACATACACCTGACGGTGCGCAGGCGCGGGGTGCTCTCGCAGAACTTCGGAAAAGCGTATCTCGCAGCGTTGAACACGACCCGCTGAGTCTGCAACGGGTGCTGATGACCATGAATCCGCCACTGAGCGATGCCGAACTTGGACACTCTGACGCGATGTCACCGTCTGAAAAGGCAGCATTCCATGCCCTCGCACTATTTGGCCTACACATGCAAAGTGCGTCAGCGCCAGTGCACATTCCTACCATGTCCTTTGCGAATGCATGTGGACAGCTGTACCGCGGGGCGGACAGCAAATCAATCAAGCTTCGTTTCGACGCGATGCAGGCTGCCGGTAGTGAAGAGACACGGATCATCCATCTTCGCTCACTGATCACGCTGCTGCGATCTCAACAACTGGGCTTCCATTACGGTCAGTTCGCCGTCGATCTACGGAACCTGACCCACCCAGAACGTCGTACCGGGGTTTTGCTCCGTTGGGGCAGAGATTTCGCAGTCGGAGCTATGCGTCCATCAGCTCAAACCAAAACCGAACCTACTTCCTAATCTTCTGACCAGAAAGGACAATTCCTATGTCTCTCATCGTTGATACCCACGCTCTGCAAACTATTCCTCCATCACTGATCAACCGTGATGACACCGGGGCACCAAAATCCGCTGTATTCGGTGGAACCCCACGTCAACGAGTTTCTTCGCAATCGTGGAAGCGCGCCATCCGCAAATTCTTCGAGGACAATTTTGATCCAGAGCAGATCGGTGACCGTTCTAAGCGTTTACCGGAAAAAATCGCACGCAAACTTGAAGACGCTGGTCTGGAACAAGCTGAAGCAATCAGCCGTACAGAACAGCTGTTCAAAGCAGCTAAAATCAAAACCTCTGTGCAAAAGCTATCCAAAAAAGACATTGAAAACGGAGTAGAGGCAAACCCCTACCCCGAAACTGGGTACCTGTTGTTCTTGAGCCAACACCAAATTGATCGCGCAGTTTCAGAGCTTCTGGAACGTGACGGCGAAAATTTGAAGAAAAACGAGGCGCAAGAAATCCTGGACACCGGCCATTCCGTGGATATGAGCATGTTCGGTCGAATGGTCGCTGATGATGCCGCATACAACGTGGATGCATCAGTACAGGTTGCCCATGCCCTGGGAATTCACGCGAGTGCACCAGAATTTGATTTCTTTACCGCGGTCGACGATTTAGCAGAAGAAGGCGAAGAAACCGGCGCTGGCATGCTCGGTACTGTGCAAATGATGTCGTCGACGCTATACCGCTACGCTACCGTTAATGTCGATTCACTTGCAGAGAATCTGGATTCCCGCGAAAACGCGTTCCAGGCGACGGAACAATTCATCGATGCTTTCATCAAGTCGATGCCAACCGGCAAAATTAACACCTTCGCCAACCAAACTTTGCCAGACCTCGTCTACATCACTGTGCGTGATTCCCGGCCGATTTCGCTGGTAAATGCTTTTGAATCGCCAGTCGAAGCAACCGAATCAGCATCTCGCCGCGAAGTTGGTGCACAGAAACTGGCTGAAGAAGCCCACAATATTGAAAGCATCTATGGTTTCACACCGCGCGCTGCGTTTGTCCTCGGAATCGGAGAACTAACCAAACCATTCCAAAACCTCGCGGAAACTATCACGCTCCCAGACCTCAAGAACAAAATTTCCGACGAGCTTCGCCGCGCAGCTGGAGAGTAAAATGACGCATTCACTCTTACTTCTGTTGAAAGGACCGCTCCAATCTTGGGGCGATGCCTCACGGTACAGCAGCCGAGCCACCGCTGAGCGCCCAACTAAATCTGGGATTATCGGTTTGCTCGCTGCTGCCGAAGGACGCCGGAGAACAGACCCCGTCGAGGACTTAACCGCATTGAAATTCGCTGTGCGAGTCGATCAATCTGGCAGGCTGCTACGTGACTATCAAACCGCACATCCCTGGCAGTCTAAACCCACCGCATCTGCGAAATTATCAACTCGATATTTCCTCTCCGATGCAGCATTTGTTGTCGCAATCGAATCTAGCGACAAAGAGCTACTCGAAGGTATGGCAGAAGCGCTACGCAACCCAAGATTTCCATTATTCATGGGACGAAGGTCTTGCCCAGTGCATCCAGGATTAGTCATTGGGGTCACAGAGCACGATGCAGAGACATCGCTTCGTAAACATAAAACCTGGCATGCCACAAAAAACCACCAGGAGCAATCCCCAAAGACTGTGTATCTCGCAATCTACCGAGATGCGGAGATCACTGAAGAAGGTGCAGAAGCACGCCAAGACATACCTATTTCCTTCGATCCACAACACCGCCAGTACGGATGGAGAGGTGTCCTCCAATGCGAAGATGTAGTGCTTGATAACCCTGCGGGTTCAGAAGCAAGTTCTGATCCAGACCGATTTTTTGAGGCGGTGCTACGCGCATGACCACACTGACCCGAGTACAAATCAACCCAGCACGCCGAGGAGGTCGCAAGCTCCTCACTGACCCACAAGCCATGCATGCTGCTGTACGGTCCTCGTTTCCCCCAGACTTAGACGAATCCAATGCGCGTGTCTTGTGGCGTGCCGATAAAAGGCAACATGACCACGTGCTCTATATTGTTGGTCCAGAAAAACCCACCGGCAACCACCTAGTGGAACAAGCAGGGTGGGATACCCGCCCAGCAGAATCTGCTGATTATCAACGCTTCCTCGACACATTAATGGCCGGACAGCATTGGCATTTTGAATTAGTTGCAAACCCAACATATTCAGAATTCGCAAAGGGAAAACGCGGTAAAATACGAGCACACGTCTCAGCCGAACACCAACTTAATTGGCTGCACAAAAAGGCTGCTCAATCTGGTTTCGAAGTTGAGACTGGCGTGGTCACTGAGCGGTGGACTGATCACTTCCAGCGCTCAAAACAAACGGGGAACAACAACCGACCAGTCCGCATTGCGAAAGCTCGTTTTAGCGGTACCTTACGAGTAACCGACGCGACCAAACTGCGTACTGCTCTCACACAAGGAATCGGTCGAGCTCGTGGCTACGGCTGCGGACTACTTACTCTTGCACCCGCGCGGTAACCACAATGTCCACACCTAGTGAAGTTCCCATCACTCGACAAGCACTGTCACAAATGAGCGACCGCGTCTCATTTCTGTACGTAGAACGTGCAGTTGTAAACCGGGATGGCAACGCGCTGACCATAACTGATCAGCGCGGCGTTGCTCATGTGCCAGCTACAAAACTGGCTGTGCTTATCCTCGGCCCTGGTACCAGAATCACTTATGCAGCCATGGCTCTACTCGGTGATGCAGGTGCAGCAACCGTCTGGGCCGGGCAACGTGGGGTTCGTTATTACGCGCATGGAAGGCCTCCTGCTAAATCGTCACGCATGGCAGAAATTCATGCAGAAATAGTCACCAACCAAAGAAAACGATTGGACTGTGCACGAAAAATGTACAGCTTACGTTTTCCAGGTGAAGACGTATCTGCACTAACCATGGCACAATTACGTGGCCGAGAAGGTGCACGTATGAAAAGAGTCTATGCTGCAGAAGCAAAGCGAACCGGAATTGCCTGGAATCGAAGGGAATACGATCCCAATGACTTTGAAGCTGCAACACCAATCAATCAAGCATTGACTACGGCGAGTGCGGCTCTGTACGGCATCGCACATGCCGTGGTGGTCGGGCTCGGATTCATTCCAGCATTGGGAATTGTGCACAGTGGAACTGATCGGGCTTTCGTCTACGACATCGCAGATCTTTACAAAGCTGAGATTGCTATTCCCGCCGCTTTTCCGCAGTGGCAGCCGCACCAGATAATCCAATTCCACTTGTGCGACGTCTTCTCCGCGATGCAGTCGTCGACAAGCGTCTTATGCAACGCATGGTCCACGACCTCAAATCCGTCATGAGCGTGCCCGACGAAGAGCCGTTCAGCGACGCCGAACTTTACCTGTGGAGTGAGTTGGAAGTCGTTTCTGCAGGCATGAACTGGTCTGAATACGAAGAGGCACAATCGCAATGATCGTTCTCATCGTCACCGCATGCCCAGCTGGGTTACGCGGTGACCTAACAAAATGGCTGACAGAGGTCAGCCCAGGGGTATTTGTCGGCACCCCATCAGCACGAATCCGTGAACTGTTGTGGACAAGAACAGTGGAACTTTGCAAAGACGGGCGTGCTCTACTAGTACAAGCAGCCAAGAATGAACAAGGAATGGAATTCCGTACTCACCGACATGATTGGGAGCCCACGGATTTCGATGGCCTCACCCTGTTTATGCGGCCCAAAACCCGAAAGCCCGGACCCCGCCGAACCGGTTGGAGCAATGCCCGACGACAGCGACGTTCCTATAAGCAGCCTTAACAAAAACGGACGCGCCGTCAGCAATCGACATTAAGTTCCCGCCTGCAGCATTTTGATGCAGATTTCTCGAACCTAGTCCAGGATCTGCTCCCGCAGAATCGACATCGGGATCGAGCCATAACTCAACGCCTCCGCGTGGAACTGCGGCACGCTCATGCCCTGCGCCACGGCAGCATCGCGCAAATCCGACCACATGCGCTGCCCCAGCGCATACGACGGCGCCTGCCCCGGCCAACCCAGGTAGCGATCCAGCTCAAACGACAACGTGGCCTCATCCAACGCGCAATTATCACGCAAGAAGTTCTTGGCGTAACACACATCCCAGTGGCCCGGACCATCCGGCACCTTCTTGCCCAGGTGCACGCCTATATCCAGCACCACACGGGCCGCACGCAGACGCTGCGCATCCAACATGCCCAGGCGGAAGCCCGGATCATCCAAAAAGCCCAACTTCGCCATCAGCTGTTCGGCATACAACGCCCAGCCCTCACCATGGCCGGAGTTCCAGCAGGCCACACGACGCCACAGGTTCAAGTTGTCCCGTTCCATCAGCGTCTGCCCCAACTGCAGGTGGTGGCCCGGCACGCCCTCGTGGTACACCGTCGTCAATTCCTGCCAGGTGTGGAAAGTGGTGGTCTCCTTCGGCACCGACCACCACATGCGGCCTGGGCGCGCGAAATCATCCGACGGTGGGGTGTAGAAAATACCACCAGTACCAGCCGGATCAATCTTGCACTCGATGGTGCGCACCGGCTCCGGAATATCAAACTCCGTGCCGTGCAACGCGGTAATCGCGGCGTCGGCCTTCTCCTGCATCCACTGCACCAGCGCATCGGTGCCACGCAAAAGGTACTTCGGATCCTGATTCAGCCGACGGAAAACCTCACGACAATCCGTCTCGTCGTCGTAAATCTGCGCCGCAGTCTTGCGCTGTGCCTCGCTGATTTCCCGCAGCTGCTCCAGGCCCCACTGGTAGGCCTCATCCAAATCCACGCTGTCGCCAACGAAAAGCCGCGAAAAACGCTCGTAGCGGTCACGTCCCACCCCATCACGGGAACTGGACTGCGGCACCACTTCCAGCGTCAACCAATCCGCAAACTCACCAAAAGCAGCCTTAGCGTCAACCACTTCCTGGCTATGCGGGTCCAGGCCCAGCCCCTCCAACAGCGAGCCTGGCTGTGCCAGATCCTCACACTGGTTCACCACGGCATCCACCTGGCGATACTTCGGCGAGTGCCCATGCGCGCAGGCGTCCTTCAGCGATTCGCGGTAACCATCCAAGCTGTTGCGCACCAAGCTCAACCGCGAGCGCAGATTATCCAGGTCCTCGGTGGACTCATTGGGCATGAACACCAAGATGTCACGAATGGTCTGTACTGGCGAAGCGATATTGTTCAGCGCCGCCTCGGTCTCACCAGCATGGTGCAGGTCCAATTCCAACAGCAGCCGGTCGCGCAGCACGTTCGCGGTGACGTAATCGACTTCGTCGAAATCGTCGTCGTCATCCGACTCATCGGTGGCTTCGTCGAGTGCGTTGACGTCCTCGATCATCTCGCGGGTGCGATCAGCTACGGCCTCGTAATACTCCGGGGAGAAATCCTCCAGCTTGTCGTCGTAGCCCGCAATGCCCCACGCGGTGGCGTCGGTGGGGGAAAGTTCTGCTAAGTCATAGACAAAATTCTCGCAGGAAGCATCCAGCAAGGACGGCGGACGCGGCTCGGTGCGGTCCTGGGTCCACTGCTGCCCGGCGCGGTTTTCGCGCACGTCTGCGGTCGATTCGCTACTCATAGCAGGTGAGTCTAAACCCATTTGCCGGTAAGTTTCCACCCAGCCCGGTGTTAGTCGTCCCACCGTATACCGTTGGTTTTTACAACTGCCCCAGCAGTCACAGTAGTCACAGTAGTGCCTGCTTGCCGACGTTTGCCCGGCTGCCACACACGCGGGTTTTTATGCAGGTCAGTCGCCGGTACCGCCAGGGGTTCATAGTATTCTTAATAGCCATGGAGGAACCAGGAACAGCGACTGGAAAAGCAGCTGCCCACAGCAACGGCACACCGCCAGAGTCTTTCCAGCACCCCCAGGCATTCGGCCAGCCCACCACCCCTGCTGCGAAATGCCTGTATGTAATCCGCCAGAAGTCTGTGATTAGCCGGGCAGACCTGATTACCGCCACCGGTTTGTCTCAGCCGACGATCACACGCGCGATCACCACGTTGCTCAATGAAGGGTATGTGGTTGCTCGTGATGATCTCGCCCGTTCGCATGGCCGCGGTCGCCCAACGACACCGGTGGAGCTCGCGAAGCCGTTGTGGATGCTCGCCGGTATTGCGGTGGGCACGAAAGAAACTTTCCTGTCAGTGTTCGACATTCGCGGCCGTACCATCCGCGAGTCCACCATTGACACTCCCGTCGCCGAGCTGACCGAGAGCGACTTCATCCAGCACATCATGGCCGGGTTGCACCGTTTGGTTACCGGTTTGGAGCACACGTTGTTATCGGTGGGTGTGACCACCTCTGGCCAGGTCAGCCGCGACGGCGTGGTTAGCGCGCCAAACTTGGGCTGGGAGCAAGTCGACGTTGCTGCTTCCTTGCGTTATCAGTTCTCTGTGCCGGTTTCGGTGTCCTCGGCAGTACCGGCGATCCTTGGTTCCGAGATGCAGGCTGGTGATTTGCTGGTTTCCGATGATTCCGAGCGCACGTTGGTGCTGTTCGCCGACGACTCCATCGGCGCAGCCTATACCAACCCTTCCGGCGTACACCCCATCGACGTGTTACCGCCGATCAGCAACACAGAGCTGGATATTTCTGCCAAAGCCCCGGAAAAAACCCTGATCACCCACTATATTCTGCAACAGATTGCAGCCCTTTCCCCGGCCACGGAAAGTGCTTCTTCTGCGCCAGCCGAGTACTCCCCACAGACTCTTGCCGACGCCGTCGCCATCGCGGACTCGGACACCGCAGTGCGTAAAATCCTGGATGCCCGCGCCAGCGCACTAGCGAAACTCACGGTGGATCTGGTGAAAGAGCACAAGATTTCCACGGTGGTAGTGGCGGGCTCGGCCTTCGTGGATGATCCACTCGCTCCGAAGATCTTTGCCGCTACCGTCCGCGAGATCATGACTAAGGAGAAAGCCCCGAAGATGCGCATGGTGCCTACTCACGAGGAAGTCGTGCGCTCCATTACACGTGCGGCGGCACTGGATCAGATGTTGCGTGAGCCGCTGAAGCTGGTGCCCAGCGACGATTAGCCGTACGCGGGATCGCCAGGCTACGTCGGCTCAACGGGCTGCGTGGGATAAACGAGCTCGCCGGGCTACGTGGGCTCAGTTGGTTCAGCTGGTTCAGTGGGCTAGCCGTTGAGTTCTTTGTGCGCGGCAGCGGTTTCCACGTATTTTGCTGCGTGCGGGATGAACGCCTGAGACTCTTCGTCGGAAAGCTCGCGGCGCACCTTTGCTGGCACCCCAGCGGCCAAGACTTTATCCCCGATTTCCGCGCCTTCCAGCACCACCGCCCCAGCAGCAATCAGCGCGCCGGCACCAATCACTGAGCGCGAAAGCAACGCGGATTTCATGCCGATCAGCGTTCCATTGCCCACGTGCGCTCCGTGCACGAGCGCCATGTGGCCGATGGTGACGTCGTCGCCAAGCACGCAATCGGCATCGGCGTCGACGTGCAACACCGAATTGTCCTGGATATTAGTGCGAGCACCAACTTTGATGCGGTTGGAATCTGCGCGCAACACACAGCCATAAAACACAGAAGCCTGCGGACCAATTTCGACATCGCCGATCAAGGTGGCATTCGGGGCGATGAAAGCCGATTCGTGCACGCGCGGAGTTTTGCCATTAAAAGGAAGGATCAAAGCCATGCCACCATGCTAATGCGATAGTGCTTGCCGACGGCATGTTTAACGTGAAACTTGGTCCACCAATTCACACAGTTGCCCGACGCCCAAATACAGCCGGGCGCACATCCCAAGCTCCGCCGCAGCAGCCAGATGGCCCTCGTTCGTGCTGATAAACATCGTCTCGCGCACGCTGCCCCCGATCGCGTCGGCAGCAACTTCCAGCATGCGTTCGTCGGGAAGCGCCACCCCGATATCGCAGGAAAGCACCAGGGCATCGAGCTCTGCGAACTGCGGGTGCTGGCTGCGCAAGTTCTGCGCCTCGCTCAATGAACAATTAGCGGTGCCACCAACGGACATGCCGGCGTCCAGCAGGCTATCGATGCAGCCCCACACCTCGGTATCCAGATGGTTAGACGGGTTGGTATCGGCGGCAATGGCCTCGGCAATATCGCAATCGTCCAGGCCTACGCGGGCGATCATTTGCTGCCAAAACCGCTGATCGCCCAGGTCACCGCTGAAATAGGCTGGGCGGAGACCGGCGAATACCTGCCAGAATTTCTGCGCTTGCTCCGAGGCCACGTCATAGATACCTGCAGCCTGCAGCAATGCTCGGTCGCGCGCGTCACGCGGGGTACGCACCAGCGCGCCTGGCAAGTCCACCAGCAGTTTCATCTGTGCCATACCCGCCCAGTATAGAGCGGGAAGAATCCACGCGCCGTGGGGTTGGCTAGTGCATGGTGTCCGGTCCTGGGTTCTGCGAGCGCTGATTCACCGGCGCCCACTGCACGCCTTGTTCGCTGCGCAGACGGCGGTTCCACACCGGGTTGGCACCAGGCATAAACCAGATCAGCACCCCGGAGATCGCGGCAATCAGCGCCCCGCCGAGCACAGAATAATCGTGTGGGATCCACCAGAATCCGGCCATCGTCATCGCGATGATCACCAGCCAAATCAATGGAATATAGAGGTTTAGATTCAGGCGACTGGCCGTGCGGTATTCACTCCAATCTTCAGCCGGGAAGCGATTTCTGGCTTCGGAACGAATACGACGGGCCGTCTTTTGCGATAGCGCCACGACAGCAAACAGCAGCAGAGCCAAGCCAACGCCAGCGATGAGCAACTCCCCGTTGACGCAGCCATAGATCAACACCATGCAGGCAACAACTAAGGTTAATCTTTCCACACCAGTGAGGGGTAAACCATTAGTAGGATTCACATCCGGATAAAGACTGCGAAAAGAGCTGGCAGTGGGGGCATTCACGGGTTTTCTCCTGAATAAAATACAAAGACATGGCCAATTGGTTTTAGCCTAGCCTATTATTTCTTAGGTTTTCCAGGTATTCTACAGATGCACAAAATTCGGGAAGCTCTGCTAGAAGAATATCTGCAGGACAACCCCACATTTCACACAGTTTTACCGCCGCGTCTATTCACCACTGCCTGCGCGGAAATCCTGCCCGGAACCGCGCGGTACCTGAAAGACACCTGCATGAGTTTAGGAGTCCACAGTGTCTCAGCAGTCGACGTCTCGACTACGCACGCTTTCCCGCCGCGCTATAGCCAGTAGCTTTGCCTTATCTTTAGGCTCGCTCAGTGCGCTGGCTGTAGCATTCACCCCCACCGCTCATGCGGCAGAACAATGCAGTTTCAACTGGGGCATCAAGCAGTCCTACCGCAACTACATCCAGGGCCCAGTAGCGAAAGGCGGCTGGGGAGCAGACGGCATCGGTTTTAGCGGCAGCGAGACCGGCCCGGACGGTGCCTTCGTATTCTCCCCGAAAAAGACCGAGGCCAACGGCAACAGTGTCACCTTCAACTTCAACGGCACACTAAAGTTCAATGGCCACGGACACCACGGCAAAACTAATATCGACCTGCTGGATATGACGCTTTCAGACTGGAAGGTTCGCGCCGAAGGCAACCGGGCAGACATCATCGTCGACTACGTTTCCTATGAATCCGACATGGTCGACACCAGCAAACGCGGCCCGCAAATCACCGGCGACGACGTCGCCATCGCCACCATCAACCTGAACACCCCGGTCGAATCCGGCGCCAGTGAGGTCAACCTGGCCGGCACCACCAACCTGACCGCCGAAGGTCAAAAGCTGTTCTTGGCTTATGACGCGGGCCAAGAAATGGATCCGACCTCCGGTGCCATTAAAACCGATGGTAGCTGCGATTCCGGTGGCAATTCTGGTGGCTCAGGTTCCGGTGGTAACAAGCGCACGCTAAACACCATCAAGGGCAATTTCACTGGTTTCAACAAAGAAATCATGTCCATGCTGCAAGAATCCAACGACACCCTGAACGCCTTCACCACGTTCATGGGCAACAGCCAGGCGTTCTTGGATGAATACGAGTCTTATCAGAAACGCTTCGGCGGCGGCTCCGGCACCAGCGGCACGGGGAACAACAGTGGCGGCACGACTTCCGGTGGCAGCAGATCGGGCGGCGGTAACTCGAATTCCGCTCAGTCTCAATCCGGTGGCGCTGGTGGCAACAGTGGCACCGGTGGTACGGGTGGCGGAACTACCTCTGGTGGTGGTGCCAGCAATGCAGCTGGCGCTGGTGGAGGAACCGGCAACGTCGCAGGTGGCAACACGGGCGAAGCAGGCACAGGCGGTGCGGGCGAACAATGCCATGCCACCGGGGTCACCTCTTCCACACTGGGTTGGGGTTTGAAGAAGTCTTTCCGCTCGTACATCACCGGTTCTATTGCCAAGGGATCCTGGACGCTGCAGGGTAGCGACTACGTCGACGGCCAGTACCGCTTCAGCGGTAACACCGGCAACGTAGATACTGGCGCGAAAACTGGCAGCATCCGGCACAACGGCGCGGTGCAATTCGATGGCCACCACGGCGTGCTGGATTTGAATGTCTCGAACCCAGAGATCACGTTCAACGGCAACTCCGGCAAACTGCTTGCCGACGTCCGCTCGTCCACCATGGAAGGCGAAAAACTCAACTTCGGCCGCGTAGCGGTCGCAGATCTGCAGTTCGACTCGCTCAATGTGGATGCCAACAAGGCCAGTGGTAAAGCTCGAGTGTTCCTGACCGATACCGGTGCAAAGGCCTTCGCCGGTTTCTACGAGCCCGGCCTGGAATTGGATCCGCTGAACTTTGATGCCCAGCTCGGCGGTGCGGGCGACTGCTCTGCAGCCGGAGGCGCTTCTGGTTCTGGCACCGCGGGCGGTGCCGCTGGTTCCGGCGGTGCTGGGGGCACCGGCAAGGTCGCTGGTGGCGGTGGCACCGGTGACGTCGCAGGCGGTGCTGATAATCCGCTGTCTGGGGAAGGCCAGACCACCGGCTACGAAAACGGTTCCGGAAACTTCAAAATTAAATCCGCTGGCGCCAACAACTCTGGCCTGGGCGAAAACCCAAGCACCTACATTCTGTTGTTCTTAGCCGGCTTGATCGTCGCTGGTGGTTCCATGAGCCACCTGGTCATGCGCAACCCGGCCTAAGCCCCTCCCCGCGTCTATCCCACGCCTGTCCTGTGACTATCGCACGACTGCGCAACAACTCCCAATGACTCCCCAAGCTCCCATACCGCACCCCGAAAGGATAAGCCCGTGCTGACCACCACTCCTGTGCTGCCGAAAACCAGCGCCCGAAGCATGCTCACGGCGATCATACTGGCTGCCTCGCTCGTACTCACCGCCTGCGGCATCCAGGGAGAATACGCCCACACCGGCGATTCCCAGCTCCGCGAGCAACTACCCGCAGCAGGAGATCTCAACGATCCACGCTCATTCACCGGTGTCACCCACGTCGACGATTTCGAGGACGTCGTTCCGGTCGTGGACAACCCCGAACCACAACTACCGGTGGAGTTGACCGACGCTGACGGCTACGACGTCGTCGTCGAGGATGTCTCCCGCATCCTAGCGCTGGACTTGTACGGCACGTACACCAAAACCCTGACTGGCCTGGGCCTAGCGGACAATATCGTCGGCCGCACGGTCTCTTCCACGGAAGACATCATGGCGGATAAGCCCGTCGTCACCGAAGGTGGCCACAACATCAACGTCGAGGCTGTCCTGGAGCTACAGCCGTCGATCGTGATCGTGGATCACTCCATTGGCCCACGGGATGCTATCGATCAGATCCGCAATGCGGGTGTGACCACCGTGGTCATGGAGCCAACCCGCACCATTGATTCCATTGCAGAAGACATCACCACCCTGGGCGGAGTTGTCGGTTTGCCGGATGAGGCAGAGCAACTCGCCCAACGCAGCGTCGACGAGCTGGAAAAGGATCTCGCGGCCATTCAAGAGCTCGTCCCAGAAGATCCGATGCGCATCGCGTTTTTGTACGCCCGCGGCACAGCTGGCGTGTTCTTCATCATGGGTGAAGGCACCGGCGCGAAAGACCTCATCGAAGGCGTCGGCGGTATCGACCTAGCAACCGAGCACAACCTGTCCTATGTGGAACCAGCGAATGCGGAATCGCTCGCGAAGATCAACCCGGAACTCATCATCATGATGACCAAGGGGCTCGAATCCACCGGCGGCATCGAAGGCCTCATGGAACGGCCGGGTATCGCACAAACCATCGCCGGACAGAAACAACGTATTGTTACACTTCCCGACGGCCAATCCCTGGCCTTCGGCCCGATGACCGGACAAACCCTCTTGCGTCTAGCACAGGCGATTTATGACCCAGAACAGCAATAAGACCACCACTGCCCCGTCGGCTGCGCGCGCGGCCACGACGGCGCGCCACCGCCGAGAAAACCCCCGGGCACCCCAGCAACACCACGATGTCTTCGCTCAACGCCACCGTTTGCGTGTGGGCACCTTCGTCGCACTGATCGTGCTGCTGGTGGGTTCTGTGCTCTTGTCGACGGCGCTGGGCCAGTACTACCTGTCCTTGCCGGATCTGCTCAGCATTTTGACCTCCGGGCCACGTGCAGAAACTGATATTGCCGCCAGCGTGGTGTGGGACATTCGCCTGCCGCGAATCTTCCTAGGCTTTTTGGTCGGCGCCGCTTTAGGTGTAGCTGGCTGTTTAATGCAGGCGGTGTTCGCTAACCCACTGGCAGAGCCCAGCATCGTCGGCGTAACCTCAGGTGCCGGTGTCGGTGCGGCCCTGGTCATCGTGTTTGAGGTCAGTTTTTTAGGTACGTTCACCGTGCCTGCCGCAGCTTTTCTCACCTCACTGATCGTCACTGCAATCATTTATCGCCTGGCGCATAACCGTGGCAAAGTGGCCGTCGTCAACTTGATTTTGACCGGCATTGCCGTCAATGCGGTGTGTGGCGCCTTGATTTCTTTCATGGTGTATCTGGCGCCGACGACCAGCCGCGAGCAGATCATTTTCTGGCAGATGGGTTCGCTCAACGGTTCCCAGTGGAAGCATGTCTGGGTGGTTTTGCCGATCGTCGTCGTCGGTTTTGCCATCGCCTCGCGTTTGGGCGCCCAGCTTGATGTGTTGGCTTTGGGTGAAAAAGCTGCCGGGCACACGGGCATCAACGTCGCAGCATTGCGCATGGTCGCTATCGTCGCTTCGGCGGTGCTGACGGCTGCGGCGGTGTCTTTCGCCGGCCTGATTGGTTTCGTCGGTTTGATCGTGCCGCACGTGTTGCGCACCATTGTCGGCCCGGAAAATAAGATTCTGCTGCCAGCTTCGGCGCTGGCCGGTGCGTTGTTGATTGCGCTTGCCGACGTCGCCGCCCGGACCCTGATCCCGTTTGCGGATCTGCCGATCGGTATTTTCACCGCACTGGTTGGCGGGCCAACCTTCTTCATCCTCTTGCGTAGGATGATGCGGAAAGGATCTGTCTAGTGAGTATCGTCGAAATTTCTCAGCTAAGCGTAGAGGTTGGTCAGAAGACCCTACTGCGCGATATCAGTGTCCACGCAGAAGCCGGGCAGGTCACCGGGCTGATTGGGCCGAATGGTGCGGGCAAGTCCACGTTATTGGCTGCGATGTGTGGCGATCTCGAGGCTTCGACTGGCACCATCAGTTTGGCTGGCGTGAACCCAGCGCAGGCATCCCCGAAAGAGCTGGCGCTGATCCGCGCGGTGATGCTGCAGGATGTTTCGGTTTCTTTTGAGTTCTTAGTACGCGATGTGGTGGCTATGGGCCGTCGTCCATGGGCGAAAAAGGTGGAGCCGCACGTCGACGAGCAGATCATCGATGCCGCGCTTGCAGCCACAGACACAGTGCATCTTGCTGGGCGCGATATTGCGACGCTTTCTGGTGGCGAGCGGGCCCGGGTGGCATTGGCGCGGGTGTTGGCGCAGCAGACACCAATCGTGTTTTTGGATGAACCGACGGCCGCGCTGGACATCAGTCACCAGGAGCAGGTGTTGGCGTTGGTGAAGAATTTGGCACGTGAGGCCAATATTGCGGTGTTTGTGGTCATGCATGATTTGAATGCGGCCGCGGCTTATTGCGATCGGATTATTTGTCTTGCCGACGGCTCCATCGCCGCCATGGGGGAGGTTTCTGAGGTATATACCGATGAGATTTTATCTTCTGTCTACCAGTGGCCTATCGAGGTGACCTCGCATAATGGGCAATACTTGGTGAGCCCAGCACGCCAGTACCCTACCCCTGAGCAGGACGATTTGGTGCGGTTATTGGGTGCCCGTTAAACGCTTACCGACGGTAGGTGCGGCGCTGAAGCCAGCGCTTATCGTCGTTATTAATGGGGGCCGAAATCTTTAGGTACGGACACCCTAAATTGATTACCCCCACAAGTGACACCTTACCTAATCACTCTATTGTGAACCTGCCCTAAATATTCTAAACTTTTCCTTGTCTAAACCGGTCATTTCTTCGAGGAGATTACATGAAGAATAAATTTTCCCTGGGAGCTTCCCTCTGTGTTGGTCTGGCAGTCATCGGCGGTGCTCTGACGCCAGCAGCCTATGCCCAGGATGCCCAGGGTAACGCCGCTAATACCTGCCAGAACCCAGGCGTCGAAATCGTCGACGGCAAAATTCACTGGGGCATTAAAGAATCCTTCCGTAAATACATCAACGGGCCGATCGCAAAGGGCAATTGGAATATCCAAGGTGCAGTAACCCAGGATTCTGAGGATAAGCAAAAACAACGCGCAGCAGACTTTAAGTTCCACTTCGATGTGGACCCTTCGAAGTCCGCGATTGAGCTGGACAAAGAAGGCAATGTTCTTAGCTCAAATATTCAAACCCAAGACTCAACACTCATTTTTGAAGGTCACAAGGGTGCGCTCTACACCCAAATGCAGTCCCCATACATCAAAACAGAAGGACAAAATGTTCAAGCTGGCACTGGCTACGTTGGTTATCACGTACCGGGTAAAGGGATGACCGAATACACGCCAGAAGATCGCACTGAAGAAAACAAGAAGACCGGAACAGGCGAGTTCGCTGCTGGCACCACCGCCGGTTGGACTAACGGCAACAATAAGCTGACCTTGTCTGGCACCAACATGCGCTACAAAACCCAACCAGGTACTAACTCAGACACTGGGGCTATTGAAGGCGTTGACGTCATCTTCATGGGAATCTACAACGACAACTACAACCCAGAAATCGATGACGTTAATGTTGAGCTGAACGTCAAAAACACCTGCTTGGACAAGGTTGAAGACAACACCGCTCCCGAGGGTAACCAGCCGCAAGAAGGCGCTAACCCTCCTGCACAGGCCCCTGCTCAGCCTCCTGTAAAACCAGAAAAGCCCAACGACAAACAGCCGAGCGAGAAGCAACCAAACGATAAGCAGGAAGAAGGCGCAAAACCTGGAGACAAGCAGCAGGATAAGAAGCAACCTCCTGCGGATAAGAAACCTGGCGAGAACACCACTCCAGGCAAAGAAGAAGCAAAGCCAGAGGCTCCTGGTTCCTCGCTGGGTGCAGACTTCAGCAGCAACCCTGCTGATAACAAGGGCCTGAGCAAGCTACAGCAGTTCTTCAACGTTGCTCTTGGTCTAGCAACTTTCGCTGGCATGGCCACGATGATCGGCAACCTGTTCCACAAGGTATTCGGCCCACAGTTTCAGCACTTCATGAATAACTTGCCATTCAAGATCTAAAACTGCTGAAACCTCCTGGCTCAGCATAAATAAGCAATCCTGAACGGTACGCACTCGGCGGGTAAGCCCTTTAACAGGGTTTACCCGCCTTTTGCATGTTTACACAAAATGACAAATCCGGGGCCTGAATACAGACCCCGGATAAGCGACACTGCCGTCTAACTAGCAGATCACGACATCAAGTAGTTCACAACAACCTTGCAGTGCTTTAGTCATACTTTAGAACTGCAGCAAAGAACGCAGTGAACCGAAGATGTGTTGCAAGATCTTGAATACGGTTCCACCCAAGGCACCGAAGAATCCACCGTTTTCAAAATACTTCGCGACGGTATCAAAGAAGGATCCCTCACCATTGCTGGAGCCGGAGTCATTCTGCTGTGCAGAAGGAGTCTGGACGCCAGCATCACCAGTACTCGAACCTGTTTGCGTCTTCTTATTGGCTTCTGCGACCGATTTCTCTACCTCAGCCAGCTTCTGCGAGACCTTCTCCACCTCTTGTTTGGTGGCTGCAAGCTCAGTCTGCGCAGCCTGCTTTGCCTGCTCCGCGTCGGCAAGCTTCTGCTCGAGCTCCTGCTTTGCGGCCTGTTCTTTCTCCAGCTCAGCGGTTACTTCAGCAACCTTAGATTCCTGCGCTTCACCAGATTCTTTGGCTTTGACGTACTCGCTCTGCAGCTTTCCAATCAATTCAGCCTGGCTTTCAACCTGAGCTGCCAGCTCAGCAGACTTTTGCTGCGTCTCAGCCGCGGTTGCCTCCAGCTCCGCCAACTTGGCCTTTGCAGCTTCTGCATTGGTGACATATTCGGGAACGCTGATTCCTGCACCGACAGCGAATGGCTCCGAGACAGTCTTGCCGAGGGGTTCCCATTTGCCACCACTCTGACGGTTGGCTTCAACCTCAGCGATATATACACCTGGGTCAGAATCCGCGAAAGTGTATTCCCGGGCTACGCCAGAGTTGACGTCATACTGCCGAGTTTTTTTGAAAATACGATCACAACTGGTGATACACTGCAATGTCGTGCGCCAGCGCATATTCGGCAGATTGTGCTCAAACTCCCAATTCAGCTTGACGTTATTCCGTGCGTCGACCTCTGCCTTCAAGTTCGTGGGAGCAGCGATCTTGTCGATCTTCGGAGCATCCGGAATTTTAATATTGATGCCGCGGTCAAAGTAACGTTCAGTCAACACTGGGCCGTGTGCGGCTGCAACGCCGACGGTGTATGTCTTACCAGGCTGGAAAGTCTCTGGTGGAACTACAATTTCTTTTTCCCATTCCCCGTCTTTCATCTCTGCACGGGTAATCCAACGCTCGACCAAGCCATCGCCCTGGCCCGAGATGCCCAAGCACTTGTTCAGCTTCCACTTCGCGTTATCAATGATGATGAGATAAACACCGTGCCGTGACGCGGGTTCGGTATTTGCATCGTAGCCTTTGCCCTTGAATTGGAATTTCGTTTCCTGTGTAGGGTCAATTGGCTCTGGCGAGTAGGTGACGTCCAGTTGCACATTGGATTTCCGCTGGTCCAATGTTTCTGGAACTTTACATCCGTGGTTTACGTCCGGCACGGAAGCTGGCTGTGCTGACTGTGGGGCTACCGCATCTGGGGTTTCGGCTGGTGCGGCTGTAGCAGCAGCGCCTGCACCCAACATGATGGATGAGGCTGTCAAGGCAGAAAGAACGATCCGTCCTGCCCGGAAATTGGCTCGCAAAGTAGTTCCTTTCTGAAAGGATTTTGATAGAGGAATGCGCAAAGCGCACAAATTAATCATAGTATTTTAAGCTACGCCTAACAATACTAACCAATACACATTATTATTTAGGCTGCCTATAAGCAAAATGTCGGGAGGCGAAAAGAAAAAGGGCGCCGATGCTTTTCGACGCCCCGGCCAGAATTACTACCTACCCAAAGGTGGCGCAAAACTAGCCTGCATGCGCGCACCTAAAACGCCACATACATTTAACTTATGCGTTAAGAGGAAAACCAAACGCGTGGCAGCGAGAATAGCCAGTTGAAGAACCTGGCGATCTTCTCAAGGCCATTCGAGAACAGTCCAGAAATACGCTCCCAAATAGACTGCGACTTCTTGTCGTCCTTAGATTTCTTGGAATCAGCAGGCTTTTCTTTCTGCTCAGGCTCGGTGGTGGATTCTGCAGCGGAATCTTCACCAGGCTTAGCTTCCGTGGCCTGCTCGCCTGCTGGCTTGGCTTCCTCAGAAGGCTTGCTCGGCTCGGCAGGTTTATTGTCGTCAGCAGGTTTCTTGTCAGCGGGTTTCTCGTCTTCAGCTGGTTTCTTCTCGTCAGCCCCAGCTTGTCCTTCCGCTTCAGCTCCTGGCTTTTGTGGATTTTCTGGGGTTTCCGGCTTTTCCGGCTCTGTAGGCGCTGGTGGCTCTACCTGTTCAGTGTGGTCGCCGACCTGTGGATCAGTGGAATCCAGACGCAGGATGACGGCGTTTTCAAGATAGGTCTCGTTGTTCGTCTCGATGGAATAAGCGAATACCTTATCTTTCCACTGCAACAGGTTGCGGTGCTTTTTCGCGGTATCTTTTTGGTTCGGCAGTGAGATATTCTCAATGATTTCCCGGGTTTCTGGATTAACCCAGCTCAACTGCGAAGTTGCCTCATTAGTAACCAGCGCTTTGTCACCCACGAACGCAACCTCAGACACTTTCTTCAGGTCACCAACCACACCACGCTCAGACTGCGGTTTTAACACACCATCTTCATACCGGAAGAACTGCATCCCAGAATTGTGGTGGTCTTGGCTATAAAAAGCTACGTTATTGCCATCAGTTGCCATCTCGGTGGCGTAATTCGCACCATTTCCCGGCGTTCCCATCTCTGTGCCGCCGTCCGCAAGCTTCGCCGTACCGTCCGGATGAATCAGCAGCGGTGGCACACGATAGCTTCCATTTTTCAAATTGACTGCACTGGCAGGCAAATAAAGGATATTGCCATCCGGCATAACGTTCATCTGGGTAGGAAGCGAAATATTGCCGATTTCACCATAAAGGTCGCGGTTGTAGCCATTGCCGTACAAGAAGAGTTCTTCATCATGGGCTTTCACCACATCTTGAGGTGCGGTCAGTGTCGCAGTCGTTTTTTCACCAGAAGCCGTGACCCAGGTCAACGTGGAGTCATTATCGTTGGTGCCGCGTGCGATAATTCCTACTCGATCGTTGGCAGCATCGTAAGCAATACCGGCAGGCTCGACACCAACGCCTTCAGCAACGGCCATCGGATCAGACCAGCCCTCTGCAGACGCGGTTGCGGCCTTCAGGGTCTGCCCTTCGACCCAGTAAATCCGATTGCCAGCCCCCTTGGTATAAAGCTGCGATTCATTATATGGAAGCGGTCGTTGCAATTCCCCCAACGACTGCATCGTTGCAGGATCAATGAGCTCCAGCGTTGAGTGGTTGGCGCCTTTCCGCGTCGCAAGCACCACATAATCTTGCAGCCCAATCATGGTGTCTTCGTTAGCTTCGTGTGCAGAGACAAATTTGTCGCCAATGGTCAGTGGTGCCGAGTCATTACCCGGACGGGCGCCCTTACCCTCATATTCGAAGCTCAACGGAGCCAGCGGGCCACCCAAATCATAGAAGTTCGAGAACGTGCGCACGCCATCTTCAGTCAGCGAGGTGTTGATGCCTTCCCAAGAGACCTTGCCATCTTTTTCTTCGAACTTGGCGGTCTTGGTCCAAGCATTCGCAATTTTAGCGTCTTCTTTTTCGAAGATTTCGCCACTTGGGTACTGCTTAGAACGCACATCTGCTTCCACGTAGGAGCCTTCTGGGCTCAACACGATGGTGGGATCTTTGATGGTCAGCTCCAACGAGCAGTTGCCACGCTGCGCTGGCTTACCCTCGCAGTACTTGAAGTATTCGATGCTGCCTTCAAATTCCGCTCGAGTGATGTGAGTCGCGTCCTCGAAGCTCGCGTTTTTCAAGTTAAACTTGTAGTACTGCTCAACGGTGTCGCTTTCCGACGATGGCGTCGTGGTGCCGTTGGAGTAGATCTTGGTGGCACCGTCACCAACGTTGGTTGCGCCCAAGGAATAGCGCAGGAACGAATCGCGCAATGCCCAGTTCAAGCTACCTTTACCGTTTTCCGGGACCATGTTTTCAGTAGCGCCGTTTTCGGTAGCAACATTCTGTGCTTGTTCGGCACCGATTGCCGGTTGCCCTGTCTGCGCCCCGGCAATCGGGGTTAAAGCAGGTACCAAACTGAACAGTCCCAGCGCGATACCCACCGAGCTAATCCGGCGGGATTTTTTAGCTGCCACAATCATCTCCTCGAAATACAATAGCTTGCACTTACATAACCGAGGAAAGGTTAACCTAGAGATTAAAAATAAGTAAGGATTAGCTTGCAGGTATACCCCCGGATACCCCTAAAAATGGGGCCAGGTGCTTGTGGCAGCGCAAAACTCATCGAGATTCCCCAGACAGAGAATCTCACCCGCAACTACGTCTTAGAAATCCCAGTCGTCGTCTTCGGTTTCTTCGGCTTTACCAATGACATACGAAGACCCAGAACCAGAAAAGAAATCGTGGTTTTCATCCGAGCCCGGAGTGAGCGCGGCCAGGATCTCTGGTTTCACCGTGGCCTCTTCGGCACTGAACCGCTGGGGCAGACCCAGATTCATCAGCGCCTTATTAGCGTTGTAGCGGATGAACTTCACAACCTCGTCGTAAAGACCCAAAGGACGGTAAAGCTCCTCCGAATAGCTCAGCTCCAGTTCATAGAGTTCGTCGAGAAGCACATAGACGAAATCTTTGATTTCCGTCTGCGACACCTCGTCGTAGGTTTCTAAACCACGCTGGAATTTATAGCCCGAGTAGTAGCCGTGCACAGCCTTATCGCGCAAAATGAGCCGAACCATATCAGCAGTATTGGTCAGCTTGCCGCGGGCTGCGAAATACAGCGGCAGGTAGAACCCGGCATACAGGGAGAACGACGACAGCAGCGTGGCAGCCGCCTTGCGCTTGAGAGTGCTATCACCGTAGTAGTGCTTGAGCACGGCTTTCGACCGGGCCTGCAACACGTCGTTATCCACGGCCCACTTATAGGCCGCATCGATTTCTGTGGTGTTCGAGAGCGTGGAAAACACGGAAGAATAAGACTTCGCATGCACCGCCTGCATGAAAGCAATATTGGTATAGACAGCTTCTTCGTGTTCGGTGCGCGCATCCTGAATCTGGCTCACCTCGCCAACCGACGCCTGCACGGTATCCAGCATGGTCAAACCGGTGAACACCTTCATTGTCAGCTCGCGCTCAATCTCACTGAGATTACGCCAATCAGAATGATCATTAGACAGCGGCACCTTTTCCGGCAACCAGAAATTCGAGGTCAGACGGTTCCACACCTCCAAGTCCTTCTCGTCCTGGGTCCGGTTCCAGTTCACCGGCCGTAGGCGCACCTTGGGGTCGTCGCGAAACGCCGTTGGAGTGGCGGAATAGTCATAGATGGTCATTAATTACTGCTCCTTCCAGAATTTATCCAGGCCTTCGCGCACAACTGCAGCGTCGCGGTCTGTGCCCAACAGCTCATAGTGATAGAGCTCGGGAACCTGGCATTTAGATGAGATGATTGCTCCGGCAATACAAAAATCGGAGCCGAAATTGGTGTTTCCCGACGTAATGACACCGCGGATGAAACCACGGTTAATTTCGTCGTTAAGAAACGCAATAACCTGCTTGGGTACGGCACGACGACGATCGCCGCCGCCATAGGTCGGGGTGACCAGGACAAACGGGCGCGAAACCCGGATCATGCCCTCTTTTCGTGGGTGCACGGGGATGCGTACTGCAGGACGGCCTAGTTTTTGAACGAACCGGTGCGTGTTTTCAGAAACACTGGAGAAATACACCAGGTCTGGCGATTCCTCCGGGGCGAGTTCGGCGAAAGTTAGTGGCACTTTCGCTGTGGAAGCCACAAGAAAACCTCCTCGAAGTAGATATATAAGTATTTGCTTACTAGGCTTTTGGGTTACGAAAGAAGTATTACAGACTGCCGACGCGTGCCACAAAAGCCCAGGATTGGCTATCTTGAAGGTTCGGCAATCACTGGTCGTGCTACTTAACGCTGCTATTTACCTGAATCTTGTGTCTTTTTTGCAAATAGGCCTGTTAAAAGCGGCCTTTTTCGTCCACTATTTGCAAAAAAGGCACAATACGCCGGTCGACGCCCCGACCAGACACACTTTTGCTACTTAACCCCAGCTTGTCGCACACCCCCGCTTTGTCGCATATCCCTCACATATCCCGAGAATCACAAATAAAGAGGGTTATACGGGGGTTAATAGACAAAAAGGAACAACCGCCGACTCTCGCCGACGGTTGTTCCTATTCCCATGACTGATTATTTTAGATGGTTGAGCCGGAGCTTGCTCCTCCATCACCCCTTGAGGTAACCCTCACTTTAGGCGTCAAAGTTAGGGTTGTCAACCCTAGTGGTAAATCTTTCATTCTTTTTATTCATCGACCCTGTACAAAAGATTGATACCAGCACATCGTCGCTGTTCAGCGGGCTGCAACATCACGTCTACTGTTTCCAATCTTCCGGAACGCATCCCGAACAAAACAACCTACGCTCTACAATGGGGCTCATCTTCAATCCGAGGAAGTTGGACATTCGCCATGACAGACAGGAAGCGCGGCGCGAAACGCAGCAGGAAACACGGCACGGAACAGAACACTGGACAGAGCACGGAACAGAACACTGGACAGAGCACGGAATCGTTCACCGAATCCGTCAGCAACTCACTCACCCGGCTGAAAAACTCGCTGCGCAGGCACCTAAGCCAACAGTGGACGGAACTGACCTCACCGTCGTTCAGTGTGCCCGCCTCCAAACTCCCCGAACCACTAGCGCATCACGCCACGGAAGTCAGCGCCAGCACAATCCCAGAAAGCGTCGTTGCCGAAATCGCAGAATCGCTGAACCTGCGTGGCAAACACGACCACCATCACGCCGCCACCGACCAAGAATCAGAAAACGCTCCAGAACCAGAGGACGGCCCGCAAACCGCGGAAAAATCCGATTACAACTTCGATAGCTCCCGCCACCTGCCGCTCGGCGCACGCTTTAAGCCACGCGGCGTCTTCGAAGACGACTGGTCCGCCCGCCCCAGCGCAGACAAACCATGGCCGGTCATCCTGATCCACGGCACCGTCGATACGAAAGGCGTGTGGCAAGAACTCGGCACCGAGCTGCGTGCCGACGGCTGGTGCGTGTTCGCCCCGGACTACGGCAAGCGCGGCACCGCCGCCATGGAAGAATCCGCGGTTCAGCTCGGGGCCTATATCGAGGCGGTACGCACCATCACCGGAGCCGAACAAGTCATCCTCATCGGACATTCCCAAGGCGGGCTGCTGGCCCGCTACTGGATGCGCACCAGTGGCCAAGCCCGCTACGTCAAACACCTGGTCAGTCTCGGCGCACCGAACCACGGCACCACCATGGGCGGAATCTTAAGCCCACTGGTGACCAACAATCTGACAGAAAACATCATGCACTCGCTCATCCAGCACTGGTTCGGGCCAGTTGGGTTTCAGCAGATCACCGGATCAGAAATCTTTGCGGTCTTCAACAACGGTGCCGACGACCGCGACGGCAACAGCGATGACAGCAGTGGCACCAACACACACGGCAGCAGCGGCGAGCTAGAAGACGGCGTCGACTACACCTGCATCGCCAGCCGGCAAGACACCGTCGTCCAGCCACCAGAAACCTGCTTTCTCAACGGTCCAGCACACCAAGTACGCAACGTCTGGGTGCAAGACATCATCCCGCGCGCCAATGTGCAACACCAGGACCTGCCCATGAACAAACACGTCCGGGCGATCATCCGCACCGGGCTAAAAAAGGGCGCCAGCGAGGAAAACCTAAAACACAAAATCTAAAGCGCAAAACCCAAAACACGGAGCCTAAAACCCGACGCCTAGAGCACGGAGTCTAGAGCGCGGTGCCTAAAGCCCAAGCGCATCCAACAAATCATCAAACGCCGGGCCCACCTGTGTGCGCCATAGCACATCCACGCGGGCGTCGGCACGGCCCGGCCCACCATTGATCACCGCCACCGGGCGGCCCGAAGCCAGCATGTCCAGCACAAACCGGTAACCGCTCATCACCGCCAGTGACGAACCCGCCACGATTAACGACGCCGATTCCGCCGCCATCGCTCGCGCCTGCTGCTTGCGCGCCTCCGGTACAGCCTCACCGAAATACACCACATCCGGTTTCAAACGCGCCGAATCACACCGCAGGCAACCCACCATCTGAAACTGCTGCACCGCAGACTGCGGCAAATCCACATCACCATCCGGATTCACCTGTGTGACCTGCGATAATAACGTTTCCAAATATCCCGGGTTCGCCGCTTCCAAGCGCGCATCCAACCCGTCGCGGTGTTCACGCAACCCGCAATCCAAACACGAAACCGTATCCAAATTCCCATGCAGCGCGACCACGTTATGCTGCCCGGCCTCGGCATGCAGCCCGTCCACGTTTTGCGTCAGCACCCCGCGGACAAACCCGGCACGTTCAAGTTCCACCAACGCATAATGCGTGCGGTTGGGTACGGCCCGGTCCAGCTGTCGCCAGCCGATGAAACTGCGCGCCCAATACCTGTGCGAGGCGGCCCGATCGTGGCAAAATTCCTGGTAAGTCATCGGCCGGTGTGTGTTCATCTTGCCTTTGGGCCCGCGATAATCCGGGATCCCAGAATCAGTGGACACCCCTGCCCCGGTCAGCACCATGGCTGGGCCTAGGTGAAGCTGGTCGACGATCTTGTCGACGACGTCCGGGTAGGGGTGTGGGGTGCCGGTTTCTTCCACCACCCGCTGCATGGAGCGGACCGCGCCCCGGTGGGCGCGGTTGATGGCTTCGGAAACGAAGGCTGGTTGTGGGCGGAAATCCTGCGACAGTGAACTCACGCCCGCCAGTCTAGGGGCTAGTGCTGGGGGCTGGAGCACCTGCACATAATTAACGGCTAATTTATCTAGGGCTGAGATCAGCCGCCGTTAACCAGCGCCCAACCTGCGGCGTAGTTGGGCTTCGAAGATCCACTCGGAATCGACCAGCCCGTGCCGGGAGCATTCCGCGTGCCAGCCGTCGGGGCGGATCTGGACTTTCATCCGCCGTCCGCACAACTGGCAGAACCGGGGAGCATCGTAGCCTGCTTGTTGGGAAGGACTGAGTCGGATTTCCTCGCCGCTAGCGATCTCCGTGCCAGTGTTCGGGTGAAAGACTGGCTCGTCGTCGCTGCACATTGCCACCGCGAGCGGGGAGTTTTTCGTCTGCAGCGCGGGATCTTTTGCTCGTGCCATGGTGTTTGTGCCTACAACTCTATTTTCGGCCTACAGCGCCTTGATTGGTAGGTCGATGCGGTTCAGGGTTTCCAGGTCGGTTTCGATGCGCTCACCGAGCGTCGTCAAGTAATTACCGGCGATGATCGCATTAATGCCGCCGAGCAGGCCCTTTTCGAAGCCTTCGGTGCCCAAGGACAGTTCACGGCCGCCGGCGAAGCGGATGACGGTGCGTGGCATGGCCAGGCGGAACATGGCGACAGCGCGCAGGGCTTCGCCGAGCGGAACCAGTGGATAATCCGCAAACGGGGTGCCTGGGCGTGGGTCCAGGAAGTTCATCGGGACTTCACGTGGTTCGATTTCGGCCAGCTGCGCGGCGAATTCGGCACGCTGTTCCAGGCTTTCCCCCATGCCGATGATGCCGCCCGAGCAGACCTCTAGCCCAGCATCGCGCACGTTTTGCAGGGTTTCGCGGCGTTCTTCCCACGTGTGGGTGGTGACGACGTTCGGGAAGTGGGAACGTGCGGTTTCCAGGTTGTGGTTATAGCGAGTCGCGCCGGCGGCCTTGAAACGCTCCACTTGCTCACGGGTGACGGTGCCTAGCGAGCAAGAAATTTCGATATCTACTTCTTCTTTAATGCGCGGGATGGCACGCTCCACCTGACGCACAAGGTTTTCGTCCGGGCCCTTTACGGCCGCAACGATGCAAAATTCTGTGGCGCCGACCTTTTGGTTGCGCTTGGCTGCTTCGATGAGCTCGTTAATATTCAGCAGTACCGCACGCACGGGGGATTCAAACAAACCTGACTGAGAGCAGAAGTGGCAGTCTTCTGGGCAACCACCGGTTTTCAGCGAGATAATGCCTTCGACTTCCACATCAGGCCCGCACCATTTCAGGCGGGTTTGGTGGGCAACATCGGCGATTTCTTTCAGAGTTTCATCATCAACCTGCAACACCTGCAGGAGTTCGTCTTGGGTCAGGCCAATGCCTTGTTCCAGTGCTTTTTCCCGGGCGATATCAACAATGCTCATGCCGTTATCCTAATCACAGCACTTAAACACCGTTCAATTAACACACCACCCCAGCCATCGAATCCACCCCCAATTGTGTCCTAGAACAACTCCAGGCCAACTTGCGTAAGCTAGAAAACTGTGAAATTAAAAAATATCATCAGCCCACAAAACCGCACCACAAAACCACTTTCGTTACAGAAACGATTAGTAAAACGCATGATGTCGAGCCCGGACAGCCTGCGCCGCATATTAAATCTCTGGCCACCCCTGCGAGCTTCCGGCATCCGCATCACAGAAATAACTGCCGACGCCTCTTACGCCAAAATTGTTTGGAACCGCACCTGGAAAAACGTCAACATGCACGGCGTCGCCTTCGGCGGCACGCTATTTTCCATGGCCGATGTCATGATCGGCACCCTGTTGCAGCGCCGTTTAGGCTCTGGCTTTGAGGTCTGGACCCGCTCGGCCTCTTTCCAATACCTCAAACCTGGCCGCAACGGCGTCAATATTGAAGTGGAGCTTTCCGACGAACTCGTCGAATGGGTCCTGCACACCATCGAAGAAGACGGCTACTGCAATGTGCCGTATAGCTGCATGTTGAAAAACCCGGATGGCGAAGTTGCCTCCATTAGCCACCAAGAATTGCACGCCCGCCCACGCGGCGGAGGTAAACGCACCGCACGGCCGAAGCATGCCAGCAAACCCCGCGGATACATCCTGGAGCACATGGCCACCGCGATCGCTTGGGCCGCCTTTAGCGAAACCCCGGAAACACTCACCACGCTGCTCAGCAGCATGCGTCGTATGCCGAGCCAGGCTGAACAGCTACGCCACGTCTGTGCAAAAGCCAAAGAAGAAGCTGGCTGGGACGACGCACAGCTGCACAAATTTGGCGTTCCCGGTGGGTACCTGAACTAGCAGCATCTCCCATGCCGCTGCACTACCCTGGTGCTTATGAGCCTTTACGACGACACCTTCACCCTGCTGCAGGAGCTCATCCGCAACGGCTGCGTCAATGACCTCACCGCTGATTCTGGCGCTGAGGAACGTAACGTTGCCACCCTGGAAAGGTTTTTCGCCGATACCCCCGGCATCCGCACCGAGAAATTCGAGCCGCACCCCACGCGCACTTCCCTCGCGGTCACAGTGGAAGGCTCCGATCCGAACGCCGAACCGCTGACCTTACTCGGCCACATCGATGTCGTGCCTGTCGACGAGCCAAAATGGACCACCCAGCCGTTTGCCGGTGAAGTCATCGACGGTTTTATTTATGGCCGTGGCGCGATGGACATGCTGTTCATTACCGCAACCATGGCCGCCGTCACCCGTGACATCGCCCGGCGCGGGCAACCTGCCGGAACCTTGACTTTCGTGGCGCTTGCCGACGAAGAAGCCCGCGGTGGTTTCGGCGCTAAGTGGATTTCCGAGCACCGGCCCGAAGCCTTTTCTTGGAAGAACTGCCTTTCCGAAACCGGCGGTTCGCATTTACCGGTGCGTGATGGCTCGGATGCCATTGTCATCAACGTTGGTGAAAAAGGTGCCGGCCAGCGGCGCGTGCGCATCAGTGGTGATGCCGGGCATGGGTCCACGCCCTATGGCAAGGATTTTGCCGTCGTCAAGATTGCTGAGGTGGCTCGCCGCATCGCCAACATCAACCCGCCAATGCTAGATAGTGAGACCTGGCAAGGGTTCGTGCGCGCATTCCGCTTCGATGAGGCTACCGAGAAAGCACTGCTCACAGGCGCTTCAGCAGAAGCCTACGAAGCTTTCGGCGATCTCGCCGGCTATGCGCACGCGTTTTCCCACACCACTATTTCGCAGACGGTGCTGCGCGCAGGCGGTGCCATCAATGTGCTGCCTTCCGATGCTTACTTAGAGATGGATATTCGCCCATTACCTGGGCAAACCCAGGATGACATCGACGAGTTACTCCGCGAAGGTTTGGGCGATCTGGCCGACGACGTCACCATCGAACACTTGATCGTCGAACCGGCCTCGGAATCACCAGCCGAGGGCCCGCTGTGGGAGGCCATTGTGCAGACCATCGGCGAGTTCTTCCCGGATGTTCCCGTCATTCCGGTATTAGCCACCGGAGGCTCTGACCTGCGTTTTGCCCGCCGGTTGGGTGGGGTCGGTTATGGCTTTGCGCTGCACGCGCGCGAACGCACGATGTTTGAGGCAAACCGGCAGCTGCATTCGCACGACGAATGCTTGGCTGTGGAGGACTTGGAACTGACCGTGCGCGCTTATTCGTCGCTGGTCACGAAATTCGTCGGAGCACCACGTACTGCTTAGCGCGGCGTTATACCGCGCCCCGGCGCATCATCGCGCGCAACAGAATGAAAAATGTTGGCCCGCCCACCAGCGCGGTGAAAATACCAATCGGCAGGTCGGCAAAATCGATGATGCTGCGCGCGGCGGTATCTGCCAACACAATCAGCGCCGCTCCACCGAGGGCAGAAGCTGGCAGTAACACCACATTCGACGGGCCAGCCACCGTGCGAATGATATGTGGAACCACCAAACCCACAAAACCAATCAGGCCGGCATACGATACCGCCCCAGCCGTCAGAAGCGTGGCTAAGAGCAACGCCAGCACCCGCAACCGCGCGACATCAATACCCACGTGACCAGCTGCACGATCACCCAGCGCCAACACATCCAGCTTGCCGACGAGAAGCAGCGCAACCGCGATACCCGCACCAATCAGCACCGCCACCACAGAAATATGTGCCCACTTGGCACCGGAGAGCGAACCCATCTGCCAAAACACCACCTGCTCGCGGGAGCTGGTCGGGGCAATGAATATAAAAAATGAAATGAGAGCGCCTGCGACCGCGTTGACCGCAATCCCAACCAAAACCAGGTTGATCACCCGGATGCGCCCGGCAAAACGCGCAAGTTGATACACCAGCCACGTGGTTAACAGCCCGCTCAAGAATGCGAATACGGGAACCGTCGTAGCCCCAAACCAGCTAATGCCCAGCACAATCGCGAGCGAAGCCCCTACCCCAGCTCCTGCTGTTACACCGATGACGGACGGTTCTGCCAAGGGGTTGGCGAACACCGCCTGCATCAACGCGCCACCGACACCGAGCGCAGCGCCCACCAAAAGCCCAAGTACCAGGCGCGGCAACCGGATCTGCCAAATCACAGACTCGTCCATGGCACTCACCCCTAGCGGGCCAACAGCCAGGATTCGTGGCAGTTCGCCGATAGGGATTGTGTACTGTCCGATGACCAATGAAGCAATAGTTCCGGAAACCAAGGCGAAAACGAGCACAATAAACAACAGCACCCGGTTGCGGTTTCGGGCGCGGAGAACCTGTTGGGTGCGTTGTCTGTCCATAACTATTCGTTATGATAGATCGCTCGCGCAGCCTCCAAGAGCAACTGGCCCGATTGTGGGCCAAAAGCTAACGCTTGCCCGTCGGGAAGCGCAATCACACGTTGTTTTTGTCCCGCGATAGTTTGCGCCACGCCGGGCCGTTCCAACAGCCCCTCAATGTCGCCGACAGAATCGAGGCTACCGGACATCATGATGTAGACCTCCGGGTTTAATTCCGCGAGTGCCTCTGGGCTGGCCGGCGACGGTGCACCAATATCATTCGCCGTAGCCACATCGATGCCACCGATTCCTTCGATCAAATCATTGGTACCGGAATCACGCCCCAAAATATAAAACACGCCATTAGCGCCACGGGCATATAAAAAGGCGATGCGCAACGGCTCATCCGGGGCGATCTGCGCGATAGCGGCTTTCGCATCCGCCAGTTCTTCCTCACTACGCTGGGCGAGCGCGACACCTTCGTCGGCAAGTCCCAAGACTTCGCCCAGCCTTCGGATCTGCGCACCCATTTTTTCCAAACTGTGGTCATCTTCTACCACCACAGTGGTAACCCCGGCTTCCCGCACCTGGTCAATCACCTCACTGGGGCCAATGGAGTGATTAATCACCAGGACGCTCGGGCGCAACTCCAAGATTGCCTCGGCGTTCAACGCGTGCGCACCATGGGTAACCACCGGCAAATCCTGCAGCGATTCTTCTTGCGAAGCCACAGTCCGGCCGACGAGATTATCTGCCAACCCCAAACCACGCACAGTTTTGGTGAAAGTACCGTAGAAATCGAGCGCCAAAATGCGAGATACATCCTCCACGACGACATCGTAACCGTCCGCATCGGTCAGGCTCACAGGAAGCTGCGGCTCGGGTGAGTTGGTTACGGGAACCACTTCTTCCAGGTCAGAAACAATATTTCCGCCCCGGAAGTCGCGCGGATCGGCATCAGCACCATGCTCAACGACGTCTTTTTTCAAGTTCTGATGCGCCGAAGGCTCATCCCACGATGCACATGCCGAAACCCCCAACCCAGTCACTGCTAACAAAACAGTGCAGGTGGGGGCTAAGATCCAACCTCGCTTTTGGGGCTTTATCCAGGGCATATTAGCTTTCTGCTGGGAAGCGACGCGACAGCGCCGCAAACAATTCAAAGTTACAGCGGAATGCGGCGACCGCTTCTTCCAAAAGATCTGTACGCTGTTGATCCGTCAACTGCAAAGAATCCAGGGTGGCACGGTAGGCATCGCGATAAGGCTTGATCTTACCGACGGCAGAGAAATCATAGAAGCTGAGCTCCTGCTCCCCCATACCATAGTGGCGCTGCAGCATACGCGAAATAACCTGGCCACCAGAGACATCGCCCAAATAACGCACATAATGGTGCGCCAGAACGCGGACTTCGTTGCCGGGCAGATCCATCTTTTCGATGCGCTCTACGTAGGCGGCGGTAGCCGGCATCACGCGAACATGCTCACCCCAGTGCGGGCCCACCATGCTGACCAAATCGGAATCCAATGCCATACGGCGCTCCAGGCGTGGATCGGCATAGCAGGCACCAATTGGGCTAGAGGCGACGGTGCGGACCGCGTGCTCGAGGGCATCGTAAATAAACCACATTTGTGCATGGTATTCAGCAA
The DNA here is from genome assembly GCF_000477935.1 of Corynebacterium sp. KPL1995. Lineage (NCBI taxonomy): Bacteria > Bacillati > Actinomycetota > Actinomycetes > Mycobacteriales > Corynebacteriaceae > Corynebacterium > Corynebacterium sp. KPL1995. The sequence goes on from NZ_KI515715.1 coordinate 571,232, forward strand.
CTGCCTCGCGGCTAAGTTTGCCTTTCAATAGGCGGTCCATGAAGTCGGAGGTTTCTGCATCTTCATGGGCTGCCATCGTGTGCTCACGCAGCTGCTTGGACAGTGGCTGCTGTTCGGTGTGTTCAAAAAGCGCAGTGGTTGCAGTAGTCATTGTGGTGTGTCCCTTTCTCATCAGACCCCGACCAGCCCGTCGCGGTCTGAGTCTCACCTTATTAAGATAGCCCTATCCTAACCACGCCCGCACGGCTTAGACAAGGATTTGCACTCCTAATTGCAAGATTTCGACCAAAAGTATGATCAGTCGGATAACCCCGGTTCAACCCCGGACTACACAAAGGACTTAACGACGGACTCCACGGCGAACCCCGCCGCAAGCTCCACGGCGAACACACCCCCGCAACGCAAAAACCCAGACCATCGCGTGCATTGTGCAACTCGATAATCTGGGATGAAATCGTGCCCGGGGCGGGACTTGAACCCGCACGTCCTATAAGGACACTGGCACCTGAAGCCAGCGCGTCTGCCAATTCCGCCACCCGGGCTGGGTGTCCATGAGGCCAAACACTTAGTACTAGATGCACAGTGCTTGATTTGGCGACTTAATGAAGATAACACGATATTTGCATTAATTAGCAAATTAGCTGTTCATGAGCGGTTTTTCTGCACAGCAAAATTTCGAAAAAACCACCAACCACACCGTACTGGCTTACGGTTTTTGACCTAGAACACTTTATACTGGGACACACTTGGTTTTCAGATATCTTCCAACAATCACGCACAACCGCAAGATTGACTGGGAGAAAACGCCCAGGCCCAGTAGCTAGATTCAGAAAGGAGGGCTCGCGCAATGGCACTTATGTCACGGTTTGCCAAGCTCGACAGCGCCATGCAGCGCGGCCTCGATAACGGCATTGCCCTGATCTTCGGTGGCAAAGTCGTCCCGGCAGAGATTGAAGAGCTTCTCAAACAAGAAGCACAAGACAACCTTTCCGCCACCGCCCGCGGCTTTGTTCCCAATGTGTATACAGTGGGTGTCTCATCAAAGGACCTGGAGAATCTCTCACGGGATCGGCAGCTGCCCATCAGTCTGGCCGACCAACTGGCGCGTTTCCTACGCAACGAAGGAATGGAAACCTTTGGCCCCGTGATCGTGCGCATCGCCGAAGAATCCGGCTTACGCACAGGTCAACTTCGGGTCTCATCTTTCTCTGATGCGCAGCCGGTGGAGCATTCCGGCTTCGACGCCATCATCACCCATGACGATAATCCCGAAAACGACGGCGCTGGCGAACAAACCAGCAGCCGACAGGAGGAATCCCCTGCCATGACTAGTTCCCCGTATTCCGCTGGATCAGGACAACCAGCCGGCCACGACGCCACGACAACGATGTTCCGTAGTGAAGACGTCGACAAGCAAAACCGGGCGCAGCAGGATCGGCAGCCAGAAGAAGAAACCACCCGCGTTTCTTTGTTGCTGCAGGATGGTTCTTCGCGCAGCTACTTGGTGGAAGAAGGCTCCAATATCATCGGCCGCAGCAATGATGCCGACCTGCGCATTCCAGATACTGGCGTGTCACGCCAGCACGCAGAAATTAGCTGGGATGGCCACGACGCAATCCTGGTGGATCTACAGTCGACCAATGGCACAACTGTGAATGACACACCAATCGAAAATTGGCTTCTAGCTGACGGAGACGTCATCACTGTGGGACACTCTCATATTGAAGTCCGCATTACTTACCCCAATTCTTAACCTCGACTCCTAGCGAAGGAAGGGCCACCATGGATTCAGTCCTCGTGTTTGGGCTACGCATCGGCCTGTTAGTGCTGTTGTGGCTATTCATTCTGGTGGCGCTTAACGCCATGCGCCGCGACGCCAAGTTTGCTTCCGCAGGCACCGCCCCGAAAACCGCAAGCAACACTGGTTTCGCGGCACCGGTTCCACGTTCGCGCAAGCCAGCCGCCCAAATCACGGTAGTCGAAGGCCCACTGCGTGGCTCACACATGCAGATTTCTTCCCTGGAAGAATTCACCGTCGGCCGGGCACCAGATTGTGATTTCGTCGTCGGTGATGATTACGCTTCTTCGCGTCATGCCCGGCTCTTCCGTCGTGGCAGCGAATGGTTCATCGAGGATTTGGACTCCCGAAACGGCACCTTTGTCTCTGGCGCCCGTATTGACCAGCCAGAACGCATCGCCGTGGGAACTGAGATTAAACTGGGGCGTTCACTATTGAGGCTGGTGCCATAGATGTCTCCATCGCAGAATTCACTGAAACTTAACTACACCGCGGCCTCGGACCGCGGTCTTGTTCGTACTAACAACGAAGATTCCGCTTTCGCTGGCCGGAATCTTTTGGTGCTTGCCGACGGCATGGGTGGCCACGCCGCCGGTGAGGTTGCTTCCCAGCTGCTGGTCACCACGATGCAGCGTCTGGATCGTGACCCAGGCGAAAACGACATGCTGGCTTTGCTGGGCACGGCTGCCGACGACGCTAATACCGCCATCGCCGATACCGTGCGACAGCGGCCCGAAACTCAGGGCATGGGTACCACGTGCACCGCCCTGATGTTCAATGGCACCACGTTTGGCATGTGCCATGTGGGTGATTCGCGTGGCTACCGCCTGCGTGGGGGCAAGCTGGAACAAATCACTATCGACGACACTTACGTGCAGTCGCTAGTGGATTCCGGCAGTTTGAAACCTGAGGATGTATCCACACACCCGCAAAAATCGTTGATTCTGAAGGCTTATACCGGCCGTCCGGTAGATCCGACGCTGCGCATGATCGACGCCCAACCTGGTGACCGGCTGCTGTTGTGCTCGGATGGGCTTTCCGACCCCGTCACTGCCGATACCATCGAACAAACCCTCAAAGAGGGCACCCCGGAACAGGCTGCCAGCAAACTGATTGACCTGGCGCTGCGTTCTGGTGGCCCAGACAATGTCACCGTCGTAGTAGCTGATGTTTTAGCTGGTGACGACGAATCCACCACCATTCCGGCGGCTCCAGTGAGCGCCGGCGCTTTGGCATTGCCCGAAGCAGAACGCGCCCACCCGAATACCGCGGCCGGGCGCGCAGCAGCGTTGAACCGCCGCCCACAGGTGGTGGAGCCGAAGGCGCAGGCCGCCGGTGCGCACAACCATGGAACTGGCGCCAACGCAGGTAACGGTTCTGGACCTGGGAATGTGGCTGGAGCTGGTTCCGGAGCTTGGGCTGGCAGTAGCGCTGGGGCCGCTGAGAACAGCGCACACGATAATGCCAGCAAACGCGGACGCAATTGGACATTGGCCATCGTCGTGCTCGTCTTGCTCGCCGGCCTGATCGGTGGCGGCTGGTGGGTGTATGCATCTTCGCAGGACAAGTATTACATCGCCACAAATGATTCCGATGAGCTAATCATCGAACGCGGGGTGGATTATTCGCTGTTCGGTAAGGACCTGCACGAGCCATACCAGCGGGTGTGTCTCACCAAAGATGATGAGGTTCGCACGACCGACCTGGGTGAAAAACCCAGCAATGATTGCCACCCATTTTCGCTGACTGACCTGCCAGGTTCCGTGCGTGGATCCATCACGCACCTGGATTCAGGTTCCTATTCGGAGGTCACCGACCAGCTACAGCGTCTATCCGATAAAGCTTTGCCTGTATGCGTAAACCGTGCCGAAACCGACAACAACGGCAAGAACAACGAGGGCAAGAACAACGACGACAACAGCGGCGCGAATAAAGACACAGACAAAGACACAAACAAAGACGCCGCAAATGCGGAATCTGCCGATGACGGTGGCCTGTCCACCCCCGGCGTGAACTGCAGGGAGGTGTCCTAAATGTCCCGGATTTTCATTCGTAGCACAGAACTGGGTTTGCTCATCGTCGCAGCGATTGCCTTCGCCGCGACCTTGGCGAGCTTTGAGCTGTCCCAAGGATCAACGCTGTCGGTGACGTTCCTGTATCTGGTAGGAGCATTCATCGGCGTGTTTACCGTCGCACACATCGCACTCACGATCTGGGCGCCCTACGCAGATCAGATCATGTTGCCGGTGGTCAGCCTGCTCAATGGTCTGGGTCTGATTATGGTTTATCGCATCGACACCGCCAAAGATCTGGGCTTGGCAAACAGGCAGGTCATGTGGTCGGTTATCGGCGTAGCGCTGTTGATTGCCGTGCTGATCATCGTGCGCGACCACAAAGTGCTCACCCGCTATTCCTATTTGCTGGGGGCACTAGGTTTGGTTCTGCTGGCACTGCCTTTGGTATGGCCCACCTCGATCAACGCGGATGCCCGCATCTGGATTCAGATCGGTAGCTTCACCCTGCAACCAGGCGAATTCTCCAAAATTTTGCTGCTGATGTTTTTCGCGCAGCTTTTGGTGCAAAAACGGGCCCTGTTTACCGTCGCGGGTTACCGTTTCTTCGGCATCTCCTTCCCGCGTCTACGCGACCTCGCCCCAATCTTGCTGGTCTGGGCCATCGCGATTTTGATCATGGCGGTTTCCAACGATTTCGGCCCAGTTCTCCTGTTATTCAGCACCGTGCTGGGCATGTTGTTCATGGCTACCGGACGCTGGTCTTGGCTGATCATTGGTTTGGGCCTCACCGCCCTGGGCGGTGCTTTTGTGTACTCCCTTTCGGCAAAGATCCAGGACCGTTTTTCTGCATTCCGAAACCCGCTGGACGACGTCGACGGCACCGGATTCCAGCTCTCCCAGTCCTTGTTCGGCATGTCCTGGGGCGGAGTCACCGGTACCGGGTTGGGCGAAGGACACCCGGATATCATTCCCGTTGTATGGACAGACTTCATCCTCGCCGCCATTGGTGAAGAACTCGGCCTGATCGGTCTCACAGGCGTACTTATCCTGTTTGCCCTGCTCGTCTCGCGCGGGTTTAACACTTCCCTGAAGGTCCGTGACTCCTACGGTAAATTGCTGGCCGCTGGGCTTTCGCTGACGATGGCTATCCAAATCTTTGTTGTCGTCGGTGGCATCACTGCCCTGTTACCGATGACGGGGCTGACTACCCCATTCATGTCTGCAGGTGGCTCTTCCCTGATGGCTAACTACGTGCTGTTGGCACTGCTGCTGCGCATCTCTAATTCTGCGCGTCGTCCAGCAGACGAAGCCTCCGGAAATAATGCAAACGCCAACGGCGGGCACGCACAACCAGCAGCAAATGCGGCGCCTGGTATGGAGCACACCGGCGTCTTCGATATGCAGCAAGCTCAATACGCTCAATATTCTGCACAGCCACAACATCCACAGAATTCACAACGTCCACGCCGTTGGCAGCGTTCCCAAAGTTCACAGCGTTCCCAGCGTTCCCAGGAGGCGAAACGATGAACCGTTCCATTCGCCTAGTCGCCGTATTTGCGATCATTCTGACAATCATCCTGCTGGTCAACCTGACCATCGTGCAGGCCTTCCAGGAAGACAAGTACGCCAACCACCCAGCGAACCAGCGTGGCTTCTACGACTCCCAAACCATCGCACGTGGCCAAATCTCTGCCGGCGGGCAAGTCTTGGCCGAGTCGTTGCCGAACGCAGATGAAACTTACTCCCGTAACTATCCAACCAACCCACCGGCATTCAGCAATATCGTCGGCTATCTGTCGGATCAATTCGGCGCTTCGCAGTTGGAACAGTCCCACAATGAGATCCTCAACGGCACTGACCCTTCTTTGCTGAGCACCAATTGGCGCGATGTGATCACCGGCAAGCAACCAAACGGCGCCAACCTGGAGTTGACCATCAACCCAGAAATGCAGCAATTTGCTTACCAGCAGCTAGCCGAACTGGGCTACCAAGGTGCCTCCGTCGCTATTCAGCCGTCGACAGGCGCGGTAAAAGCCATGGCTTCCACCCCAAGCTTCGACCAAAACGCGTTACTCGGTGACGGCGCAGAAAATTCCTGGGCAGAGTTGACCAGCACGGACGGAAACCCGCTGTTGAACCACGCCACCCAAGAAACGCTGCCACCGGGTTCCATCTTCAAGATCATCACCACCGCTGCGGGTATCGAAGCTGGTTACGGTCCAGAATCAACACTGACCGGCGCACCGTCAATCACATTGCCGAATACAACCACAGAGCTGACGAACTACGCCGGCCAAGCGTGTGCCGGTTCGGATGCGGTGAGTTTGCTGACTGCATTCCAGTACTCCTGCAACACAGCCTTCGTTGAAATGGGTATCGACATCGGCGACGAAGCACTGCGCAACACCGCGCAAGCCTTCGGCGTGGGCGAAAACTACGATCTCGGAATTCCCACCTCACCGGGCGCACTCGGCGACCTACCAGACCCGGCTGCGCTAGGACAGTCCTCGATTGGTCAGCGCGATGTCACCATGTCCGCATTACAGGCAGCCGTGATGGCAGCAACTATCGCGAACAACGGTGAGCGGATGAAGCCTTACGTCGTCGACAAGATCACCAGTTCCAACCTGCGTGATATCACTACGACAAAACCGCACTCACTAAACCGCGCGATCCCGGAAGAAACCGCAGCAACCATCGAACAAATGATGCTGGCTTCGGAGCAACACACCCTCGGCGCCTCCGCTCCCGATGTGGCGTCCAAGACGGGTACCGCAGAACACGCAGAAGGCTCCGCCCCGCACACCTGGTACGTGGCATACCTGCCGGATGCAGACTTGGCGGTGGCTGTCGTCGTCAAGAACGGTGGCGGCCAAGGCGAAGGTGCTACCGGTGGCTCTGTTGCCGCACCGCTGGGCCGGGCTCTGCTCGACTTTGGCAGGGGGCAATAATTTATGGCTGATGTGAACAACCGCGAAAGCATTCAGACTCTGGTCGGCGATGCCTATGAGCTGCAATGGGTCATAGGCCACGGCGGCATGTCCACGGTATGGCTTGCCGACGACCACGCGAACGACCGCGAAGTGGCGATCAAGATTCTGCGCCCAGAGTTTTCCGACAACAACGAGTTTTTGGATCGCTTCCGCAACGAGGCCGATGCCGCGCGTTGCATTGAATCCGACAATGTGGTCGCCACCTACGACTATGGTGAAGTCACAGAAGATAATGGCCACACGTTCTGCTTCATCGTCATGGAATACGTTCGCGGTGAATCGCTAGCCGATCTTTTGCAACGCGAAGGCAACCTGGATGAATCACTCGCGCTCGACGTGCTGGAACAAGCCGCACACGGCCTGTCCATTATCCATCGCATGGGTTTGGTGCACCGCGATATCAAGCCGGGCAACCTACTCATTACACAAAACGGTCGAGTGAAAATCGCCGATTTTGGTATCGCGAAAGCCGCCGAGGCCGTCCCGTTGACCCGCACCGGCATGGTGGTGGGTACCGCGCAGTATGTTTCCCCCGAACAGGCGCAAGGCCACTCCGTGACCCCAGCATCAGATGTGTATTCCCTGGGGGTTGTGGGCTACGAGATGTTAGCCGGAAAGCGCCCATTCCACGGAGATTCTTCCGTTTCGGTAGCACTGGCGCACATCAACCAAGCACCAGAAGCCTTGTCGACGCAAGTCAGTGCCCCGGCGCGCGAATTGATTGGTATTGCGCTGCGCAAAGATGCCTATACCCGTTTTGCTGACGGCAACGAATTCGCGGTAGCCGCATCCAAGGTGCGCTTGGGGCAACGCCCACCGGCACCAAAATCGGCCGCCTTGGCGACGGTCGCGCAAGAACCAGCCCCTTCGGCTTCGACGCAACAACTGAGCCGGGTAACGAACGCGCGCACCGCCAGCCCATCAACTGCACGTCCGCGTACCCCGCAGCCTGTGCCTGCTCCAGCTGGCCACGTAGCGCAGGTGCAACAACCTGCAGTGGGGCACCCTTATACCGGTGCTGGCCAAGCCGCAGTGGCTCCGGTAATACAGCCCGTGCACCAAAAGAAAAATTCGAGTGCCGGAGCTGGTTTTGGCTGTGGCATGTTCGTTGCCGTCGTGATCGCTGGTATTGCCGCTCTTGCCCTGTGGTTCATGGCAACTTACAGCAACGCTCTCGACGGCATCTTGGACCGCAGCCCAGCATCATCAACGCAACCGAGTGAGACCGAGCCGGTCATCGTGACTGAATGGGTTAATCCCCCGGCAAACCAGGGTGGTTCTGGTGGTTCTGGTGGCGGCCAGGGCTCGGGTGGTTCCGGCGGCGCTGGTGGTTCTGGTGGTACGGGTGCCGGGCAAGGTTCCGGTAGTACTGGCGGTTCCGGCAATGGCGCTGGCACTAGTAACGGCGGTAACGCACCACAGGCGCCAAATCAACAGCCCGGTGGCCAAGGCCAGCAAGGCGGACAAACCGGCGGCGACGCTGGAAATGATGCCAATGAAAACGCTACCGACGCCACCTCTGGTATCGGCCAACGCGGCGGCCAAACCGGACAGTCGGGACAGTCGGGACAGTCAGGCCAGTCCCATTCTGGCCAGTCCGGCCAGTCCGGGCACGGTGCCGGCGCTGGTGTCGGGCACGGTGCTAACCAGGGCCAGTCTGGAAATAGGAACCCAGGCAATGCTGGCAACGCTGGAAACGCTGGCAACACTGGCAACGTCGGCGCCGCAGCTGGCAACCAGCAATCTGGTGGATCCCGCCCACTGGGCGCGGCTGAGCAGGAGACGGAATAACAATGAATTACAGCTTGGCGCAGCGCTATGAACTAGGCGAGATCATCGGCAGCGGTGGCATGTCTGATGTGTACGCGGCGCAGGATACTTTGTTGGGACGCGACGTCGCAGTCAAGATGCTGCGTTCCGAGATGGCGCGGGATATGAACTTCCGCGAACGTTTCCGCCGGGAAGCACGCAACTCATCGAAGTTGAACCACCCGAATATCGTGGCAGTCTATGACACCGGCGAAGAAACCATCGACGGTATTGGTATTCCATACATCGTGATGGAGCGCATCCACGGTAATACGCTGCGGGATCTGCTGCGCAATGACGGGCCTATGAGCCCGCAGGAGGCCGCCGAGATTCTGCAGCCGGTGTGCTCTGCATTGCAAGCCAGTCATGACGCTGGCATCATCCACCGCGATATTAAACCGGCAAATATTATGCTCACCAACACCGGAATGGTGAAGGTGATGGATTTCGGCATCGCCCGTGCCTTGGATGATTCCACGTCGGCGATGACGCAGACATCCGCAGTCATCGGTACCGCGCAATACCTTTCGCCGGAGCAGGCTCGTGGCAAGAATGCGGATGCACGCTCGGATGTATACGCGCTGGGTTGCGTGCTGTACGAGGCAATCACCGGCGGCACCCCGTTCCAGGGCGAAACTCCGTTTGCCGTGGCCTACCAACACGTGCAAGAAGACGTCACCCCGCCGTCGGAACGCATGCCAGAGATAGACTTGGCCCCAACCGCGTTACTAAACGTCGATGCCGTGGTGATGACCTCCATGGCGAAGCACCCAGGCGATCGCTATCAATCTGCCGCTGAAATGGGCCAGGATCTCGAGCTTTTGTCCCGTGGCTCCGTGACTCAGGCGGCCCGCGCGCATGTGGCACCGTCTCAGGAGCAATTCCCAACCCAAACCGTCGGTTATCCAGAAACTCATGCTGCACAACCGCAGCAGGCGTACCCAGAAACCGCGATGGCCGGTGCGCCAGGTCCAGCTAGTGCAGCTGGTACGGCCGCCGGAGCAGCGCGAGCACTACCAGCCAATGCCCCGGGCGCGCACACGGCACCTCCAACGGCGACAATGGCGAAACCGTCAAGCCATTTACGCTGGTTAGTCGCGTTTATTATGATTGCGCTACTGGTGATTGGCGCTGGCTATGCCTGGAGTGTGCTCAACGACCGGGACTCGCGCAGACAGTCGGATAACCTCGCGCAATCCGAGACCGTGTCAGTGCCGAATATCATTGGATTGGAACGCAACGAGGCCATCGCGAAGCTTGAAGAGGTTGGCCTGCGCCCAGAAATCGTCGACGCGCCAGATCCAGAAATTCCAGAACACCACGTCGTGCGCACCAATCCGAGTGTGGGTTCACAATTGCAACGCAACACCACGGTGACCGTGACGGTGTCGACGGGTAAAGAAGACACCCAGGTTCCGCGTCTGGTGAATATGACCCCACAGGAAGCATCAGCCGCACTGGCCGAAGTTGGTCTAGAACTAGAGCCGGAGGTTGACGAGGAGTTTTCAGATTCCATCGAGCAGGGCCGGATCACCCGCCATGAACCAGCAGCTGGCGCTAATTTGCCGAAAGGTTCCAGGGTGCGAGTAACCATTTCCCGGGGCCCGGAGATCGTCGACGTGCGAGTGCCAAGCTTAACTGGCATGAAATGGAGTCAAGCTCGCGAGACACTGGAATCTTTGGGCTTCGTGCCAAAACCACAGTTTGTGGATTCACTGGAGCCAGCCGATCGCGTGCTCGGTGTAGATGGTGCTGGCCAGATGCGCCCAGAGGGTTCCGATGTGCGCGTCGAAGTATCCAATGGCTTGTTGACGACTATGCCGGATATCACGCGGAAAAACCGCAGCCAAGCATTAAACGCCCTGCGTGATGCAGGCTGGGAAGCAAATGAGTCGAAGTTACTTACCGGTGAACCAGTCGACACTGCCGTGGTCACCGACCAAGGCTTGATTGCAGTCACTAGCCCGTCGCCAGGCGAGACGATTCGCAAGGACCAGGAGATTAACATCCGCTTCTACGAATTCAATCTGCGCGCCCTGGTGCCGTAACGAAAACTGCACGCCCCCTACAGCGTCGTCGTCCTGCTTATCAGGAGGCGGCGCTGTTAAACTAAACAGCATTAAACTATCCCTAACCCAACGACGATTTTGATGAAGGTGCATCATGCCTAAGGCAAAGGTCTCACAATCTAGCAACCAGTTCTCCGGCCAGTCCTCCAGCGCCAGCCGCACCCCGGTCAAGATCAACACCGGCGGCACCCCGAAGTGGTACAAGGGCTTGATGTTTTTCTTCATCCTCGCTGGGCTGCTGTATTTGGTGCTTAACTACTTGGCTGGCCCGTCGATTCCGTTAATGCGGGACCTGCAAGCCTGGAACTACGGCATTGGCTTTGGCTTGTTCATCATTGGTCTGTTGATGACCATGGGGTGGCGCTAGAAGCTGGCATGCTTGGAGCTAGCGACCATAGGTTCTGGCGATAGCTTCGCCACGCAACTCGGTGCGATATTGATGAACACCAAATGTAGTCACTCCGATGACTAATAAAGTCAATGTGAGATAGAAGATGACCATTGCGGGTGATGCGCTGTTTAATGCTAGGTGTGCCTGTTCCGCTAGGTAAAGAAATGCCAACATCAGCACAGCCGCGGCTCCTCCGGCAAGACAAATTTTTGCTGTCGCACCCACCTTCGATGCCACTCCAAGGGCAAGCCCCAACCCTCCAGCTGCGCTAAAAATGCTGGCGAAAGTGGCAAACAACCCGACTACTAGTGGCAATTTGTCCGCTGCCGACATAGCTGGAATTCCACCATCTTCTAGCACGGTGAAAAACGAGGTCACCCCGGAAAAATACAGGTAAAAACTTCCGAGTGGTCCGAAAATCGTCACCGCTATAACCGCCAGACTGAAAATACTGGCTACCGCCACCACCGCTAACAGAGCGGAAGACCACCACCTACGGGCAGTAACATTATATTTCAACGCTGGGATACTCGATCGGGCGCTGACTGTAAAAATTGCTGTGAGACTGAAAAACGCTGCGAATAACAACAGGTGACCATCAATGTGGCGTAATCTTCCTAACACCATAACCACGAGGGTGAGAAGCAAGCTTCCGTAAGCAAAAGGCGCGGTGGGAGCAAAAAATAATGGTGATCTCATGATTTATCCCTTCAGTAGGAGATTGTTCTGCTTCGGATTCTTCGTTTCTGTATTCACAGGCCAGCTGTCCCCTTGTTCTGAATAACGCGAGGTTTCAGCTACTACGGCATCGAGCAGTTCGATGTTGCTGAGGAAACTCACCTCGATAGCGAGCTGGTTTGCGCGACGACGAGCAGAATCGCTGAGTGGCCGCGCGAGAACTACCTCCCTATAACCAGCCAATGAACTCTGCCGGATCATCGGCATTTCTCGCGTCAATTCTGCTAGGGCATCATTCGGACCACGTAATACGGGATGATTGTCACGAAGCTCATCAATACTGATCGCATCGCTCGCATGATAATCGCGCAGAGTGATGATCTCAGATGCGATCGTCGCTATATCTGATGCGTGATGCGAACTGATAAGGATTTCTTCGGGAGCATCAGTGCTGGAAACAAGCGTTATGAGTGCGGTATGCAATTTCTGACGCTGCGATGAATCCAAGCCATTGAATGGCTCATCCAAATAGATATGTGGCTCTCGCGCTGCCAATGCAGTAGCTGTCACGAGTAGTTGGCGCTGGCCAATGCTTAAATCCCGAATCCGTGCCGCAAGTGGGAAATCCAATAAAGATTCCACCGCTTCCGCATCCAGACTCTGCCATCCGCGCTGTACTACGCGAAGATGGTCTTGAGCTGTGCGTCCGAAAAGCTCGGTTTCCATGAGAGAAAGCGATAGTGCAACGGATGACGAATTCGCTGCACGGCGGCGCAAAAATGTTGTTTTCCCGGCACCGTTGGCTCCAATGATGCCAATTATTCGCGTCGACGTATCCATAGTCATACTCCTTTCATTCCTGCCACTGTTCGCGGTGTAGTGCTTTCGGTCTCTTTCATATCTGTGATGACTTCGTCGACGGTGAGCCCAAGAAGCCGTGCTTCTTCTAGAAGCGGGGCAACAAAATTGTCATGGAATTGGCGCTGCCGCTGTTCACGAATTCGCTCACGCGCCCCTTCAGTGACGAACATTCCAACCCCACGCTTCTTTTCCACTAAGCCCTCAGTATTGAGTAGCGTCAGCGCTTTTGCCGAGGTGGTGGGGTTCACGGAATGGTGCATGGACAATTCATTCGTCGATGGTGCGCGCTCACCCTCGTTGAGATTGCCCAACAAGATCATATGTTTTAGCTCATCAACGATCTGTTGGAATAAGGGTCTCGGATCCGTTTGCGAAATGGCCACTGCGCAGCACCTCCTTTCTGGTAGCTAACTTTCTTAGTTAATAGGTTTACCACTTAACCCATAAACCCGCAAGGATGTAGTGACAGCGGCCCAAGGAAACTTTTTTCTCTCCGCGTGTAATGACTCCGGGTGTAGCGACACAAACATGACGTAAGCACTTCAAGCCCGTGAGTTAAGGAGAAACAACATGAAAACTCGTGGCACTGCTATTACCGCTGGAATCATCGGAACCATAGCCATCGCTGGCGGCGGCATCGCACTGGCAACCTCCGGCCAGGAGCCATTCAGCGAGAACGCTTTCGAGGTCACTGGCCAGAATGAAAACCTGGATGTCACCGTCGACGGCATTGTGCAGCCAGGCGAAGAGCTTCTCATCGCAGCTACCTGCCCAGGCCAAGACGTCCGTGCAGATCTGGACACCAGCTTCGGCGAGTCGACCACCATGTCCCCGGGTGCGGACGTCGGCAAGCTGATCGGCTATATCACCCTGCCGGCTGATTTCGCTGACGAAGGCGCCACCGCCACCATCACCTGCTCGTCGGGCGTGACTGATACCGTTGTTATCAATTAGGCAATTAATTAAGCAACGGCCCTAACGGTAACCCCTGCATTAGTACCCGCAAAGCACCCCGCGCAGTAGGAATTATTTGTGACCAGCGATTCCAGGTCGTCGCAAGATCAGGCGACCTTCACCACTATCTACCGGGAACACTACCCGCAGATTTTGGCCTACCTTCGCCGACGCGTTGCGGCTGCGGTCGCAGAGGAATACTGCGCGGATGTTTTCGGACGCGCGTGGGCGAATTTTTCTTCGTTGCACAACCCGCAGCGCCCCTTGCCGTGGCTGTATGGCATCGCCGGCAATGTGGTCAAGGAATATTACCGCGGCAAGTCCGCCCGCCAGGACCGCGTAGAAGAAGAGGCGGAGCTTGACCAGATTGCTGCCGACGACTTCAGCCAGGTCGCTGATTTGTCGCTCGATATCAACCGCGCATTAAACGCACTGTCTTTTGCGGATCGCGACATCATCGCACTGCATGCGTGGGAGCAGTTGAGCATTCCGGATATCGCTGCCAGCTTAGGTATCACCGAAAATAACGCGCGAGTGAAACTGCACCGTGCACGCACCAGACTCAAAGAAGTGTTGGAACCAGAAAACTTAGGTCGGTCATAATGACACATTTTGATGACGAGCTCACCCGGCAACTTGCCGACGCCAACCCGGTCCGCAACCCCGAGCTGAACGAGTTGGAACGACGCCGCAGCGAAAAACACCTGCAGGCAATTCTGGGCGACGGTGCTGCGGACGTTTCGGGCGCTTCGGCCAACCAAAGCCGTAGCAACCGCGGCCGCTGGTTACTGGGCGCAGCCGCCGCCGTCAGCGCTATCGCACTAGGTACCGGCTTGTTGCCCAGCCTGTTCAACGGGCAAGAATCCACCGCCACAGCCGAAGAAATCCTGGCCACTGCCGGTGAATCTTCCCTACACGCTGCCGATGCCACTGACATTGCGGTCACCGCCCAGGAATACCTGGAGCGCACCGATCGCTTAGGCGAAGAGTTCGTTTCTACCGCGTACGAAGTTTCCTCCGATGGTCAGGTGCGAACCTCCACGGCGCAAAGCAACAATGCACCGGCCGAATTACAGAATGCAGACCGCAACCTCTCCGTGGATCCAGTGCAGCTACAAGCCACCGGCGCGGATACTGAAAGCCTGCGCGCACTTGCAGATTCTTTGGATGATTCCACTGCACGCGGCGTTTTGAAGTTGCTGTTACACCCGGCTTTATCCAGTGCACAGCAAAAAGCGTTGTATGAGCTGATGGCCTCACTAGACGGCAATGACTTGGCTGGTGTGGAGCAATCCACGACCGGCGGTGACGACGAAATAGTAACCGTGATCCGCGACGTGGATCAGCTCAGTTTTTCGGTGATTCCGGCAACCGGACAGTTAGTGCGCGTACATGGTTTAGTAGGGCCGGGGATCACCACGGAGGTTTCTGCCACCGCAATCGTGGATTGTGTACACGTCACTGGGTTGGAAGGCCCCGAGATGATTTCGACCGCCTGCGCGGACAATAACTATTACGTGGAAGATCTCGAATGGGAAAACTGGGGCGCTGGCACCGCTACTGCCACTGGCACCGCGTGGATCAACAATTGTGATCCTCTGTGCGCCGATGGTGAATTTGCAACCTTCCCGGTGCGTCTGACTTTGGATAACCGCGAGGAATGTGGCTACAACGCCCGGATTTATTCCCGCATGCTCCTGGAATACCCGGAGAACCCGGACCGTAACGAGGAATTTTCTATCGGCTGTGCACAACCCACCGAACCAGCCCACTAATTACAGATGCCGGTGTCTGCCGTTTCCTATACCTCGTTGCTAAACCAGACCACGCCCTAACCCCAACGCCGTAACCCCAACCACGCACTAGCCCCGACGCCGTCCGCGGCGTGCGATGCCATCCCCATGGTGTCCACAACTTGTGAATTGTTGTGGATAACCATGGGGATTTTTCTACTAGCTGACCACAACTTGTCGACAAAGTTATCCACAATCTGTGGACTAATTTGTGAAAAACATGAATTGTGGACAAACTTCAGGTCATTATTTCACTGGCTGTGAACAAAGCCGTGCAGTGAATTCTGCAATTCTGTGCCTCTAGCTGCCTAAATAACATTCAAGTGAAACTTGAGGCTGTAAATTACAATCATGGTTTTCCACATTATCCACAAGACTTGTGGATAACTTCCCGGGGTTTCTTCACAATGAATACCGGTGGATAACTTCGTGGATAACCGAATTACATTGTTAATAACTCTGATTGCTAACTCTGTTTTGGCCGAAGCTTGTGTTGCTTCTGCTTACTGTTCTGTCTGTGCTGTCTACGCTGTCAATATTGTCAGTGTTGTCTGTTTTCTGTGCTTAGGCATAGAAAAACCCGGGGCCAACACACGGTGTGTGCCAGCCCCGGGTAACGAAGTACAAGCAGTAAAAAGCAGCGAAAGCTAGAGCTTATGCAAGCTTATGCTTCCTCGGAAATTTCCACGGACTCGATGACGACGTCGTCATGCGGACGATCCATGCGGTCGGTGGAAACCTTAGCGATCTTGTCGACGACCTTCTGCGAATCCTTATCGGTGACCTCACCAAAGATGGTGTGTGCACCGGTCAGGTGTGGGGTTTTGCCGACAGTGATGAAGAACTGCGAACCGTTGGTACCTGGGCCAGCGTTCGCCATGGCCAGCAGGTATGGACGGTCGAAAGAAAGCTCTGGGTGGAATTCATCGCGGAACTGGTAGCCCGGGCCACCACGACCGGTGCCGGTTGGGTCGCCGCCTTGGATCATGAATCCGTCGATGATGCGGTGGAAGATGGCCCCGTCGTAGAACGGACCTTCCTGGCCACCCTGTGCGTTCTGGGTGGAGTATTCCTGGGTTCCCTTGGCCAGGCCGACGAAGTTTTCGACGGTCACTGGTGCGTGATTGCCGAACAGCTCAATCACGATATCGCCATGATTAGTATGCAAAGTTGCCTTGGCAGTGGATTTACTCATGCCCACCACTATAGACGACAGAACGCTGCAGCTGGTCGCACTGGCAGCCCTCCACCGGGTTTCTTGCCCTAAAGCTCTTATCCGTTCCCGCCCCGCTGCCACCACTCACAGTAGCTTTTCAGTACACTACGGTGGTCCCCTAAGCCCCCGAGATCGTAAGGACGCTACCACCATGGCCGGCGCCCACCGCGCAGAACCCGTCACTCCCCCGCCACGGCCGCAACTGACCCGTGTCGGCTGGTGGTATACGATCCGCCGCATCGTGGTGCAATCATTGCGGTTGCAAATCCCAGACATGGGCGCTGGGCTTACCTATTTCACATTGTTGGCACTGGCGCCGACGTTGCTGGTGTTCTATGGCATCGGTGTGCTCATCATGGCCAATAACCGCGATCTCCTGGAAAACCTGTTGTGGGATTTCCTGGGCGGAATTTTGCCGGTCAACCAAACCGAAACCGTGCTCAACACCGTCGATACTGTTTTATCCAGCACGTCGACGAACCTACTCGGCCTGCTCGCCGGTGTGGTCTTAGCCGCGATCTCCTCATCCGCCTACGTGCGCGCCTTCGCCAGGTTTTCCACCCGCGTGTACGGCGATATCGACGGCCGCCCCCTCCTACACGTCTGGTCATCCATGGCCTTGTTATCCGTAGCCATGATTTTGGGCGTGTGCCTGATCTTCTTGGCGCTCGTCGTCAATGTCACCGTGGTGGAAACACTGATCCACCCCATCGCCGGGCCACTGGGCATCTATGAAGAAATTGAATTTCTCACCACCGCCATCTTGCCCATTTGGGCGTGGGTGCGCTGGCCAGTCATCGTGATCATGGCCGCGGGTCTTATTTCCGTGCTGTATTACTATGCGCCGAACGTGCGCCCGTACCGGTCCAAGTGGCGGATCTTCACACTTGGGGCATTCGTCGCCCTGGTACTGATCTTCCTCACCGGCGGTGGGCTCTACGTGTATTTCGTGCACCTATCGTCGTTGAATTCTTATGGTGCACTGGGCTCGATCGTGACGTTTTTCTTCGGCTGCTGGATCGCTAACACCAGCCTGGTCTTCGGCGTCGTCATCGATGCAGAAGTCGAGCGCACCCGCCAGCTGCGCGAAGGCATTTTGGATGCTGATAGCGACGACAACACCCGCCTTGCCGAACAAACCCCACACCTAGAGCACCGTTCGACAAAACAGCAAGAAAAAATGGAGCGCGTCCTCAGCTCGCTGGAACATGATGCCCAGCAGCTCAAGGACGCACCCCAAAATTAAGCGGTAGCGCCTCAGGCCAGCTGTCAGCGCCGCCCAATTATGCTTGGCGACGCCGACGCTAGCCATCTCACTGTTAGTTCAGCGATTCCACCACGTTGTTACGGGCGGTTACCATGTTGCGCAGCGACTCCTCGGTCTCTTCGTAACCGCGGGTCTTCAAACCACAGTCCGGGTTGATCCACAGGCGCTTCTCGTCGACGTTCTTCAGCGCCGCACGGATCAACTCTTCCATCTCCTCCACCGATGGGATGCGTGGCGAGTGAATGTCGTAGATGCCTGGTCCGATTTCGCTGGTGAAGGAATCGTTGAGATCTTCGAGCAACTCCATGCGGGAACGAGCGGCCTCGATGGAGGTCACGTCAGCATCCAGTGCGGCAACCGCGTCGATGATCTGGCCAAACTCGGAGTAGCACAAGTGGGTGTGGATCTGCGTCTTTGGCTTCGCCTCCAGGGAGACCAAACGGAAAGCACGTACGGCCCAATCCAGGTAGGAAGCGCGGTCGGATTCGCGCAGTGGCAGCAGCTCGCGCAGGGCTGGTTCGTCGATCTGGATGATGTCGATGCCAGCTTCTTCCAGGTCAGCGACCTCGTCGGCAAGCGCGACACCGATCTGGTCGGCGGAGACGGACTGGTGGACGTCGTCACGAATGAACGACCAGGCCAGGATGGTCACCGGGCCAGTCAGCATGCCCTTGACGTGCTTGTCGGACAACGACTGCGCGTACTTCGCCCACTCGGTGGTCATGGCCTCTGGGCGGGAGACATCGCCGACGACGATTGGTGGACGGGTGCAACGGGAACCGTAGGACTGTACCCAGCCGTTTTCGGTGACGACGAAGCCGTCGAGAAGCTCCGCGAAGTACTGCACCATGTCGTTACGCTCTGGCTCGCCGTGTACCAGCACGTCGATGCCCAGGTCTTCCTGCAGCTTGATCACGGAAGCGATCTCGCCGCGCAGCTCTTCGACGTACTGCTCGTCGGTGAGCTTGCCGGCGCGGTGATCAGCGCGGGCACCACGGATCTGCTTGGTCTGTGGGAAGGAACCAATGGTGGTGGTAGGCAGCTTCGGCAGGCCCAGTTCCTCTTGGATTTCGGTACGCTCGGCGAACTTCGGCTCACGAGCAACCTGGCCTTCTGGCAGCTTGGCGACGCGCTGGGCGACGGCCTCGTTGTGCGTACGCTCGGATTCCTTGCGGGTGCGCAGGGCGCGCTCAGAGCGGGCGAAGGTCTGCTCTACCTCGTCGCGCCTGCCGTCCAGGGCAGCAGCGATGGCAACGACCTCGGAGATCTTCTCGTCTGCGAAGGAGAACCAACCGGCGACGTCGACAGGCAAGTTCTTTTCTGCCTCAACGGTGTGTGGCACGTGCTGCAGCGACACGGAAGTGGTGACGTGCTTGGTGCCAAGTTCTTCGGCGGTTGCTACCAGCGCGTTTAGGTCGCCAGCCCATACGTTGCGGCCATCGACCACACCGGCCACCAGGGTGGTCTGTGATGACTTGGCGACGGCTTCTTTAACGCGGTCCAGGTAGTTCGAATCCAGCGCCTGGGTTGGGCGAGAAACATCCACCTGGAAAGCCTCCGGGGCGGCAGCCAGCAACTTATCCAGGCCAGCCTGCAGCGAACCATATGGGGTGGTCAGGTACACCTGCGGGCGGTTGTCGTTACCCAGCAGTTCCGTCCAGATGGCACCGGCGCGATCGGCGAGTTCGGCATCGGAAAGGCCAGTGTGATCGGCAACCAGGGCTGGTTCTGCAACCTGTACCCATTCCACGCCGGCTTCCTTCAGTGCCGCGAACACCTTTGCGTAGGATTTCGCGAGGTCATCCAGGCGATCCAACGGGTTGGTGGTGCCGTCGGCGGCCTTGGATAGAGCCAACACGGTGACTGGTCCCACCAGGTATGGGCGGATGGTGTGTCCGGCTTCGCGGGCTTCGTCGACCAGCTTCAGCAGGCGCTGCGGGCGAGCGGTGAAGGCCTGCTCAGCGCTGATTTCTGGGACGATGTAGTGGTAGTTGGTATCGAACCACTTGGTCATTTCCAACGGGGCGGTATCAGCGTTACCGCGAGCCAGGGTGAATTCCTCGTCCAGGCTCACTTCTTCGGCGTCGCCGCCCAGAGCACCCACGGTCAGTGCAGTTTCCAGCACCTGGTCGTAATACGCGACGTCGGCTGGGATGGCGTAGTCGTCGGCAAGACCCAGATCCTTCAGGCGGGCATAAGTGTCTACGCGCAGCGAGTGTGCAGCGGATTCGAAGGTTGGGCGGTCGATGCGGCCGGCCCAGTAAGACTCAAGAGCGCGCTTGAGCTCGCGGTTAGCGCCAACGCGAGGATAGCCCTCGATGGTTTTTGTTGGGAATGGTGTCTGCGACATGGGAGTGTCGGGTCCTTCCTGGAGACAAGAAAAACAGTGTGATTTCTGTTTATGCGGTTTTGTTGCTTATGAATTCTGGTTATGAAGTTATGGGTTCTGTAGAGGTGTGGCGGGCCTAGCCAGAGAATCAGCCGGGCGCGGTTGGCGGGCGAATCCCGACCGCGTCCAGGAGCTCTTGGGTGACCTCCGCGTTGTTGTGGGTGTAGATGTGCAGGCTGCCGACATCGTTGTCCACCATCGCTTGCACGAGTTCGGCGGTAATCGCGATGCCCTCGGCGCGCTCGTCCCGGGCGTTTTCTAGCCGACGCACCAGGTGCTCCGGTACCGGCAGGCTGGAAAATTCCGCCATGCGGCGCAGGCGGCGCACGCTGGTAATCGGCATGATGCCCGGGATCTGCGGGATGCGAATGCCCGCCAGTTCTGCACGACGACGGAACTGCAAGAAATCTTCGGCCTCGAAAAACAGCTGGCTGATGGCCAGGTCTGCGCCACTGCGTTGTTTGGATAGCAGCACGTCGAAGTTTTCGTCGTCGGTGCGTGCCTGGTAGTGGCCGTTCGGGTAGCTAGCCACGGCGACGGCTAAGCGTCCGGCGGCGAAGCGGGCGGCCTGCTGGCCTTCGACTTCGCGGATTAGGCGCACGAGTTCGTCGGCATACTGCAAGTGATCCTCTGGTAGTTTGACCTCGCCTTCTGGCAGGTCACCGCGTAGGGCTAATAAACCACGCACACCGGAATCGATGAGACGGTTGATCCACGCGACCATCTCTTGCTTCGTGCCTGCAGTACACGCGAGGTGCGCCAGGGTGCGCATGTTGGTTTCGCGGTCGATGCGGGAGATGAACTTCGCGGTGCCGTCCAACCAGCCGGAACGGCACGAGCTGGTAACTGAGATGTAGTCCGGCCGATAGGATTCCAGCGTTTCCAACAAGTGAGAGATTTTCTTCTCGTCGGCATCGTGGCGCGGTGGAATAACTTCGAATGACAGTGCGGTGCGTTCGGATCTGGTACGCGGTTCCGTGTTTTCTGCGTTATCCGGGTTATCCGGGTTATCGCTGGACTCATCCAACGGCGCAGAGGCAGATACTCGTGGGGCCATTGCTGGTCACCTCCTTCCGGCTGATTGCGTCTTGATTGTGAACCAAGCTGTCTAGTGTTGGCATCAATCTAATGCTTATGCAGCTAACAAGGAAGATTCCGTAAAGGTAATACCTTTGCTCGGGCCGTTCATGCTGGAAAAACAGTCCAAGAAGCAACTGAATATAATTCGTCGCCGAGCAGAAAAAATGAACCAAGCTGTCTATGGTATTACCATTGGCCTGTGCTGAGAAGAAGATTTTTCCGTCGTTATCTCCCACATCACCTTCCACAGCAACTATCCTGGAACTATCTAGCTAGTGACAACCATGTAATTAACGAGGTGAACGAACCATGGGTTCTGCAAACGTCAACCTGCGCATCGCGCGCAACCTCAGCTCAACCGGCTGGGAAAAATTCAAGGATTACCGCGACAAGAAGTCCCAAGAAGCATTCGACTTCCTGGAAAGCGCGGCAAAAACCGTGGATAAGAGTGCAGAAAAACACTTCCCGGAAGCACGCAAAGAAGCTGGCAAGCTGACCAAAGCTGCCCACGCCCGCTTGGATAAAAGCCTGGAAAGCCTCCAAGGCACCGGCCGTGAACTTGCCGAAGGCAACGTATCCGAAACCGTAGAAAATGTCCGCGAGGCCGCCAGCGAAAACTTCTCCAAGGCCACGAAAAAGGCCCAGAAGCAAGCCAAGAAATTGCGCAAGAAAGCTAATAAAAAGCTGGGCCGGAAAAACCGGAAGCGCCTATCCCGCGTAGAGAAAAAAGCCAACGCTGCTGCGCAGAAGGTCAAAGACAAAGCAGCCAAGAAACTAGATAAAAAGACCAAGTCTCAATCCCGCGGCTTTGGTTTCTACGCCTTGTGGGCCGCTGTTCTCGCCGCGGTCGTTGGTGTTATCGCCTATGTGCTGAACAAGCGCAACTCCGGCGCGCAAGAACAGCCACCAAAGGCTAGCGATTACAGTTCGAATACCACCAGCACGCTGGTGTACTCCTCGACCAGCGAAGATGACCTGGAAGCACCAAATGCAGATGCTTCCGAGGAAAACAAGAAGGCAGAAAAGAAAGCCGGCGAGTTGGCCGAGGATCCAGCCGAGCGTGACGAGGAACTGCTGGCAGACATCGACGAACAGCTGGCCAAGAACCTCTCCCAGGGTGCTGCAGAAAACCTGGCTGCTTCCGAAGCCACCCGCGCTGTGGCTCACGACGATGCCGACGCTGCCGAAAAAGCAGCGCAGATCGACGAACAGCTGAAAGACACGTTGGATTCCGAGTCTGGACCTGAATCCGGTTCTGAGTCCGGCAACAAATAATCGTCGTCAAGCTGGGTGCCCCAAGCCCGGCGTCGGCAAGATATTCTGGCCAGTTCAGCGCAGCGATTCACCGGCGGGGCGTCGGCAAGCGGCGTCGTAAAGAGACATATGCCATAAAGTCGTTACGTGAGCTAAGCCATCTGCTTCGATAGGGTTTGTGGTGCAAGGGAATTATCAACACCACAGGCCCTATTTCTATGGCCACATTTTGTTTGGCCACGGCCCATCGTCGGCCGGTTATAGGACAGAGCGGTGTGAAAGACGAGGAGGAAATTGCTTTGGGCGTGCAAGAACTGTCAGTGAAACTCGACAACGGCGCAACCTACTATTTCCCCGCCGGAATTGCCCCAGGTGAGCAAGGCAACCGCATCGAGATGCTGCGCGAGGCCATCGAAAACGATTCCGTGTTTCAGAGCGTCGATATTAACGGCAACGAGCGCACCATTTATGGCAGCGAAGTGAAAAACTATCACTTGAGCGACGCGCTATAACCACCGACTATGCCGAAAACACTGCTGGTCACCAATGATTTCCCTCCGGTAATCGGGGGGATTGAATCATATCTACGGGATTTTGTTTCCCTGCTGGACCCCAACGAGATCATCGTTTTTGCGCCCACACGGGATAAAGCCGCCTGCGAGAGCTACGATGCGCAGCTGGATTATCCCGTGATTCGCTGGCCACACCGCCTGTTACTGCCGACGCCGCGTTCGGCAAAGAAACTCCGCGAAATCATCCGCACCCACGACATCGACACCGTGTGGTTTGGTGCGGCCGCTCCCCTGGCCTTGTTGGCAAAGACCGCGAAGCAGGCTGGCGCCAAGAAGGTCATTTCCACTACGCACGGCCATGAGGTCGGCTGGTCCATGATCCCGGGGGCACGCCAGGCGCTGCGCGTGATCGGCAACAACTCTGACGTGCTGACGTATATCTCGTCCTACACGCGCCGTCGGCTGGAAAAACCCTTCGGTAACCGCCCGCGGTGGGTGCATCTGCCTTCCGGGGTCAACGCGGATAATTTCGGGGTGGCGAGCCCACAGCGGCAAGTGGAGGCGAAGCAAGCCTTTGGCATTGCCGCGTCCGCGCCGACGATCGTGTGCATTTCGCGTTTCGTCCCACGCAAGGGCCAGGACAAGCTATTGCGGGCGTTTCCGGTGTTGCGTCGGCAGTTCCCGGATGTGCAGCTGATTTTGGTGGGCCGTGGGCGTTCGTATCGGCGCCTGGAAAGGCTGCGAAAGAAATACGCTCCCGATGCTCTGTTGCTGAACAACACGGATTATCAGCAGAACCAGGTGCGTGTCGACGATGCGTTGGCTGCCGCGGATGTGTTCGCCATGCCTGCCCGCACGCGCGCGGGAGGACTGTCCGTGGAGGGGCTCGGCATCGTCTATTTGGAAGCGCAGGCGTGTGGCATCCCGGTGGTCGCGGGCAGCTCCGGCGGGGCGCCGGAAACCATCACCGACGAGACCGGCGTGGTAGTCAACGGGCACCGGGTGAGCAGCATTGTGCGTGGCCTACAAGGCTTGCTTGCCGACGCCCAGCTGCGCTCTGAGATGGGTGCTGCGGGCAGGGCGCACGTCGTCAAGAATTGGAACTGGGATTTGCTGGGTGCGCGGCTGAAACAGGAACTGCGCGAGATTTAGGCACTGCGGGAGCTTTAAGCCGTCCGTTTAACTGCCTAGCGCCCGAGTGCACCAATGGCGATGACGTTGACGCCATCAGGCCGACGGTATGACATTCCACCGCCGGTCACGACCAGAAATTCAGCGGGCTCAGGCATCACCGCTGCGAATTTCTGCAGACTCGCCGCCGCACCGTTGACCACATTGGGATGGTGCCCGAGTTTGATCTCCACAAGCACTGTTCTCCCAGCGAGCGTCGTAATCGCATCAACTTCGGTGCCATCCCCGAGGCGAGCGTGATAGACCGGCTCGTTCGTCAGCGCGCATAATTCATGAACCACCAGCGATTCAAAAAGCTGACTGAAAAATTCGAAGTCGTGTAAAAGATCGTCCGGCTGTTTTTGTAGCGCAGCAACTGCTAACGCTGGGTCTGCAAAGTGCCGTTTGGCTGCTTTGCGTAGTGGGGTACGTGAGCGCAGGGATTGTGACCACGCCGGTTGGTCTTGTCTGATGAAAATACGCTCGAGAGAATCCAAGTAGTCAATCGCAGTTTCTCTGTGCAATTCAGCATCTGTAGCGATTGCAGTCGTCGACATTTCAGTGCCAATCCCACGAGCCAGAGATCGCATTACCCGCAGAACCCGAGCTGGGTTACGCTTCACCTTGTCCGGTGTGGAAATGTCGAGCTCCACGATGGTCCGTACATAATCACGCAGGTTTGCTTGTGCATCCGCAACACTGAGACGCAAAAAGCCTGGCCACCCGCCTCGGCAAATCCTTTCCGCAAGATCATGGATAGTTAGTTCCGTCTTGCCGACGCGCGGTGCCTCGCCCTTCACCATGTTGAGCAGTGAAGCTTGTCCAGTGGATTCTCCCGATTCTGCCAGTGTCATGGTGTGCATTGTTAAGCGAGAGAATCTTCCGGCTCCAGAATGGCCTTGCACCGCTTCGGCTGGGGCGGTCGATCCTGTCAAAATAAATTGTCCGGGCTACCCACGCCCATCAATTTCGTGGCGTACTACATCCCATAATTTTGGTTGTGCCTGCCATTCGTCCAAAACTCTCGGCGTCGGCCCTTGTAATACAAGAGCCGGATCTACCCCCATTGAAATCTCCACATCAGGATCGATGTCTACTTTGATTTCGCTCTCGGCATGGTGACGGGCGGTCGCAGTCTTGCCACAACCCTTCGGTCCCTCTCAATCAACAAGGCTCCAGTGCGCCGCAACGACTGCTCCACAAAAACATCCGCTATCCGCGGAATATAGTCCTGAGACAACACCACTATTTCACCATCCGACAGTTTGAGGCGATTCTAACCGACACTTTGAGGAACTCGTGTCTGAATTCGCGCGTGATTGAGTCCATGTTTCACGTGAAACATTGTTTATCGCGATACCGGTGGATTGGTGGAACGACGCCATGCTTCATCAGAACCTTGACTACCGCACGCCAACAGAGGTTGAAGCAGAGTTTTGCAGCCGACAACCGGCTCGAGAAATAATGGAAATTAAGGCACATGCCTAGGAACAAAACCCAGGGCACTTCAAACTTCAAGCACAAAAATTGATACTATTTTTTATTCCCCTTATCTTTCCGCAAAAGCATCAAAGATACAGTTACCGAATAGGTAAAGAGAAAAATGATAATAACTGTGTGCATACTTACCCCTTAGCCTCAGACTTTCTTAGTCGCAGCAGCCTGCGGAACCAAACCCAAACCGCCAACAAATGCCAGAAAAATGGAGAGTAAAAACTTTCCGCGTATTTCAGCTTGCACATCTCCTCCAAAAATGCATTCGTAAGATGCGAGCCCCTTTTTAAGGAAGCAACCTCATCGTAAAACAGTAGATTGTAAGCTGCAACACAATTTTTCGACTTTTTACTTATTCCCCTTATATGGGGTGAGTATGACCGCCATCTAACCTAAGTAAGGGCATTTTGCGTTAGTTTCCGCATCCCCAGCGGTGGCTTACCCCGACCGATTCTCGGATTACTTATAAACTAAACCCCGCACACAAACTAACAGACACTCTCCCCGACTGGGTTGGGTATCAGGTGTCCACCAAACAGGGGTCAGATCCCTCTCCATTAAGTCCAGAACAGACCAACCATCACGAGTACTTCTAACAATTAAGCTTCAGACCATTCCCAACGGGGTACACGGTCCGCAGCGGAGACAACCACAAATATTCAGCCTTCTTAGGATGAAGATCATGAGTCTTCTTCATCCTGAAACAACAAGAATGTTAGCTTCATGAATACCACATGACTAATCGCTAATGGTGTAGCTACAGTGGTGGCCATCCACATCTCAGCTACACGGAAATCAGCATCGACCATCACGATACCGAAATAAGTCAGAAAAGCAATCACAAAGACACAGAAATATTTTCTTATTCTAAAAGTAATATTATATTTACTGTAGTAATTTACATAAATAACAACCAGAGCAGAGGGAACCCCAAACAAGATCCCAATAATAGCGGCAAATAAAAGCAATCCAGGCAGGGTCACCATCTAATTGTCCTCTTCGAGCTCATTTGCGGCTTCACTAGGAATTTCCGAAGGATCAACATAAATCGTATCAGGAGAAGGCTCATAGGTATCTTCATTAGCC
The DNA here is from genome assembly GCF_000477935.1 of Corynebacterium sp. KPL1995. Taxonomy (NCBI): domain Bacteria; kingdom Bacillati; phylum Actinomycetota; class Actinomycetes; order Mycobacteriales; family Corynebacteriaceae; genus Corynebacterium; species Corynebacterium sp. KPL1995. The sequence continues at coordinate 598,061 of NZ_KI515715.1, forward strand.
CCCTCAGGTGAACGATTTTGAGCCGACCCCACTGCTTTATCCACAGTTATATAATCAGTCTCAGCATCATTAAGCTTTCCTTCACCAGTAAAAGTAAAATAAGTACTCAGGTTTTGAGTAACCTCAGCAGCAACAGATTGCGCTGTCCAGCGCTTACCCGGAGGGAAAATATTAAAAGCTAAGCTATACCCTCCCCACCCAGAAGTATCACCTTCAGGTAGGCTAGCTTTTTTCGGTGCAACCCACTGTATATTCAAATTCTGGAATTTCAGATTCCTGTCCTCGGGATCAGAAAAAGACAGGGACCTGTCATAGGTCAGTGAGCATCTGCTGCATCTGAGCGATCTCGGCCTCCTGGTCGTTGATAATTTGTTCGGCCAGGGTGATCGCATGGGGATTCTGGCCGTCAGCAACCTCGTCACGGGCCATGTCGACCGCACCTTCATGGTGAGCGGTCATCTGCTCCAGGTAGAGGCGGGCAGCCTCGGTGCCCTGGGCTTCCTCAAGGGCTGTCATGTCCTCCTGGCTCATCATCCCGCTCATGCCACCCATCTCGTCGTGATCCATTCCACCCATCTCATCCATGGTCCCCATGCCCCCAGAGTCGGTGACCGGCTGCTGGCCCCAGGCCTCGAGCATGGCGTTCATCCGGTCAATCTCCGGTCCCTGGGCGTCAATAACCCCCTGGGCAAACTCCACGACCTGGGCGGGGATGCCCTCCTTGGCCAGGAGCATCTCACTCATCTCCACGGCCTGTTGATGATGGGGGATCATCATCTGGGCAAACATGATGTCCGCGTCGTTGTGATCGGCGGAGATCTCCCCGTCCGCCTCAGTCGTCGCCGTGGTGGTCTCAGTCGTCTCAGCGGTAGTCGTTGCAGTACTGGTGGCCGAGGTGGTGGTGTCGGTGTTGCCTGACTCGGTGGCCTCACCGCAGGCGGTCAGCGCCAGGGTGGAGGCCACGGCGAGAGCGGAAAGAACAAGGGTGCGCTTCATGGTGGAGCCTTTCAAAGTCATATGGGGGCAGTGGAGAGAAGTGGTGGATCAGTGGATGGCGGTGGATGCTGGAGTAGGCGTGGTGTGTTCCTCCTTCGACTCGGTCGGAGCCAGGTGAGCCGGCTCCAGATCAATGCGGCGCAACAGCTGGGCGTTCAGGGCCACCACGATGGTCGAGGCAGACATCAAGATCGCGCCCACGGCCGGGGACAGCACGAACCCGATCGAGGCGAGCACTCCGGCGGCCAACGGCACGGCGAGGATGTTGTAGCCAGAGGCCCAGATCAGGTTCTGGATCATCTTGCGGTAGCTGGCCTGGGACAGCTCAATCATCGACAGCACTGCCCGCGGGTCATCACTGGCTAGGACCACCCCGGCAGATTCCATGGCCACATCCGTGCCGGCACCGATAGCGATACCGACGTCCGCGCGGGTCAGAGCGGGGGCGTCATTGACACCGTCACCGACCATGGCCACGCTCAAACCCCGGTCCTGCAGCTGCGTGACCTTGGTGTCTTTGTCCTGGGGCAGGACCTCGGCGAAGACCTCATCAATGCCTAAGTCCTGACCGACGGCGTGGGCCACCTGCTGGGCGTCGCCGGTGATCATCGCTACCTTCACCCCACGGTCCTGCAGGGCTTTCACGGCGGCACGGGATTCGGGGCGGATCTTGTCCTCGACGGCCACCGCACCGATGATCTGACCGTCGCGGAGAATATGAAGCACACCGGCCCCACGCCCGGTCCAGGCGCTGGTGGTGTCGGTGAGCTCGGCCGGGGTGGTGAGGTTGAACTCGCGCAGCATGTTCGGCCCGCCCACGAGGATCTCAGCGCCATCGACAGTGGCCCGGACCCCCCCGGCCGGAGGCGGCACTAAAACCAGTTGCACGGATTTGCCGACGGGAAGCCTCGGGATGGGCGGCCGCGGCCGCCACGATGGCGCGGGCCACGGGGTGCTCGCTGTCGGCCTCCGCGGCGGCGGCCAGGGCCAGCAGCTCGCCCTCGGTGACGCCGACAGCTGCCGCGACACCGGTGACCGCGTGCGAACCCTCGGTCAGGGTGCCGGTTTTGTCGAAGAGCACCACGTCGATGGTGCGCATCCGCTCGAGCGCCATCCGGTCCTTGATGAGCACCCCGGATTTCGCGGCCCGCTCGCTGGAGATCGCAATGACCAGCGGAATCGCCAGGCCCAGGGCGTGCGGACAGGCGATGACCAGCACCGTGACCGTGCGCACCACGGCATCGTCCGGGCTGCCGATGATGGTCCACACCACCGCGGTGATCAGAGCGGAGATCAGCGCGAACCAGAACAACAACGCCGCTGCCCGATCCGCCAGGGCCTGGGCCCGGGAGGAGGACTCCTGGGCGTCGGCAACCATGCGTTGGATCCCGGCCAGGGCGGTGTCCCCACCAGTAGCCTCCACCCGGATGCGGACGGTGTTGTCGGTGGCCACGGTACCGGCGACCACCTTGTCACCGGTGTCGCGGAAGACGGGACGGGATTCGCCGGTGATCATCGCCTCATCGAATTCGGCGGCTCCGTCGAGGATGGTTCCGTCGGCCGGCACCCGGGCACCGGCCCTCACCAGCACGACGTCGTCGACGACCAGCTCGGAGATGGCCACGGTGCGGGTGGTCCCGTCGATGACTTTCTCGGCCTCATCCGGCAGCAGGGCAGCCAGCGCGTCAAGCGCGGAGGACGCGGCCCCGAGAGCGCGCATCTCCAGCCAGTGGCCCAGCAGCATGATGGTCACCAGCAGGGCCAGCTCCCACCAGAAGTCCAGGTCAAAACCGCCCAGCCCCAAAGTGGTGACCCAGGAGGCGACAAACGCCACGGTGATGGCCATGGCGATCAGGAGCATCATCCCGGGTTGGCGGGATTTCAGTTCTTTCCATCCGCCCTTGAGGAAAGGCGTTCCGCCGTAGACGAAGATGATCGTGCCCAGCACCGGGGGGATCCAGGTGGATCCGGGGAATGCCGGGAGGTGGTAGCCGAGCAGGTGGGCGACCATGGGGCTGAAAATAACGACGGGAATGGACAGAATCAGCGACCACCAGAAGCGGTCCCGAAACATTGCGGTGCTGTGTCCGGCGTGTTCGCCGTGACCATGAACGTGGTGGTCTGTTTCCGGAGCGGGGTGATCACCATGGTGATCGCCGGAATGGTGGGGAGTGCTCATGACGTTCCTTTCGCTCAACCCGGTCGGGGTCGAGATGATGGGTAAAACTGATCAGGATAAAACGGTGTAGCCGGCCTCCTCGATGGCCCGGCGAACCATCTCCGGAGGTACGACACCGGTGACCGTGACGGTGAAAACACCATCAGCAGCGAGATCAATCTGGACGTCGTCGACCTGGGGGAGGGCCTGAAGGGCCTGGGTCACGCTTTTCGCGCAGTGCCCGCAGGTCAGGCCGGTGACCTGGTAGCTAAGGGAGGACCCTCTTGCTGACGAGTCGCTGGCGGCAGGGATGGAGGCGGTGTCGGCACGTGAGGCAGGTCCGCAACAGCTGCAGCCGTGGGAGGCCATCGGCAAGAGGCTGGGCGGGGAGGTGATCATGGGAAAGCTCCTCCGGGTCGGTGGGATGCGGCGATGCTATTCCCTAGCGTATACCCCCCTGGGGTATATTTTCAATGGGTGGAGGGCACGGCCCTCACGCGGGGCAGGGTGTGGTCACCGAGCAGCCTCCTCACTGTCGGGAGGGGACAGCGGGAGGCGGAGGGCAAACACCGCTCCACGACCGGGTCCGGGGGAGGTGGCGGTGAGAGTGCCGCCGTGGGCCTCGATCAATGCCTTGGAGATGGTCAGACCGATACCGGCCCCGCCGTTGTCCCGGCTGCGGGCGGCATCCCCCCGGTAGAAGCGTTCGAAGATGTGTCCGAGCTGGTCAGGTGGGATGCCCTCGCCGTCATCGGCGATGTGGATGAGCGCGGTGGACGCCCCCTGCCGGTGGACGCTGATCCGGACCTGCCCGCCGGCCGGGGTGTGCCGTAGCGCGTTCGACAGGAGATTGCTCATCACCTGGCCGAAGCGTTGCCGGTCCACGAGCACCCGGGCGGTGTCTGTAATGGTCCCGACCTGTAAATCGACGCCTTTGTCAGCATAAGCTTCCCCCGCGGCAGCAGCGGCGGTATGGAGCAGATCCCCGAGCCCTTCCTCCACCAGGTCCAAATCGATCCGGTGTTCCTGGGCCCGGGAGACATCGTCGATGTCTTCCATCAACCGGGTCAGGCGGGTGAGTTGGTCAGCCATGATCGTGTGGGTGGCATTATTCCAGTCCACGACCCCGTCCTGGAGACCATCGAGGTAGACCGTGAGCACCGATAAGGGGGTGCCCATTTCGTGGGCCAGATCAGAGAGCATCTGGCGGCGGACCTGTTCGGTGTGTTCCAGCCGGTCGGCCATGGTGTTGAAGGCATGCGCCAGGGTGGTGACCTCGGGGCCTGCTTTTCCGGCGGGCACGCGGATACGGGAGTTGCCGGCCGTCAGGCTGGTAGCGGCGCGGGTGAGATCCTGCAGGGGGGTGCGCAGACGACGTGATAACCACAGGCTGGCCAGCAGGGCGCTGGTCAAGGCGGTGGGCAGGGCGACGGCCAGGGTGATCAGGTTGGCGCCCCGGTAGGCCTGCTCGGCATGGAACAGCTCCAGCGAGGGGTCCTCCCGGCCGGTCATCAACATATGATCATGGAACAGGGTCGGGCCCACCATCGTGGCCACGGCCGCGGCCACCAGCAGGCTAATCACCACGACCAACACCTGGGCGGCCAGGAAGCGGAAGGTCAGGCCGGGTCCGTGATTCATGGCTGCTCCACCCGGTAACCCACGCCACGCACGGTGTCGATAAACCCCCGGCCCTGGGTGTCGGTGCCGAGCTTGCGACGCAAGTTGCCGATGTGGACATCGACGATGCGTTCATCACCGACCCAGGTGGTGTCCCAGACCTCGGTGACCAGGTCGTGGCGGGTCAGCACCTGGCCGGGGCGCAGGGCCAGGGCAACCAGCAGCTCGAACTCCGTGCGGGTGAGCTCCACGGTCGTCTCCCCCACCCGCACCTGATGGGCGACGGGGTCAAGGATGAGGTCACCAACGATCAAGGGGGTGGTCACCTGCGGTGGGGTGGTGCTGGTGCGCGGGCGGCGCAGCACCGCATGCACCCGGGTCACCAGTTCCCGGATGCTAAAAGGTTTGGTGATGTAGTCATCCGCCCCCAGGGTCAAACCGCTGATCTTGTCGTCCTCGCTGCCACGCGCGGTGAGCATGAGGATGTAGCAGTCCGAGAAGGCGCGGAGCCGTCGGCACACCTCCAGGCCGTCGAGTTCGGGCAGCCCCAGATCCAGCACCACAACATCGGGGAAAAAGCGACGGGCCTCGTCCACGGCCTGGGTGCCGGTGTGCGCCTGGCGGGTATCGAAGCCGGCCCGGATGAGGTAGGAGGCCACCATCTGAGCCAGGGGTTGTTCATCATCGACGACCAGCACCCGCCCCGGGGGCGTGGCGGTGGTCGGTGTGCGGTCAGCCATAGACCCCAGTATCGCTCCGGCCAGGGGGGAATACCACCCTCGCTCAGTGCCCGGCGGGGAATCTTCATCAAATCTTCAAACATCACCCTTCGACCGCCGTCACCCCTGTGCCCCACCCCGGGCCGGCGGCATCGCCTCCCCTGGTCGGTTCAGCAGGCACCACCAGGGATTTCACTGCCTGCACCGCATACCCGGGGCGGGTAGAAGGACATCGCCCACGGCTGTGGGGTGGTGTCCCGGTGGTGACCCAGCCCACCGAATTCACCCCATTTTCGCCCTGCTGTAAGGCTGTGAGCAGGGTTTTTGATTGCTAGTCCGTCAGGCACCCGTGCTAGATAAAGGTATGGCACCGACCTTGAGGCGGTGTCTTCTCACGGTATTACCACGATCCAAGGAGATTGACGTGAAACGAGCAGCGATCGCAGCCGCCGCCCTTGCCCTCGCCCTCACGGGGTGTTCGGCCGCCGACCCGGAACCCACCGCCGACGGGACGGTGTCCCAGGATACATTCCTGACTACCCATGGCCTGGCCGCCATGGACGCGGTGAAGATCATTGATCACCTCGACCGGCAGAAGGTCACTGAGCGTCCCACGGATCTGATCGCCTCAGTGCGTGCCGATGAACTGCTGCTCTCGAGCGATGACCAGGAAGTCGTGGTCGATCTTCCCGACAATCAGACGTATGTCTCGATCGCACCCTATCTCACCTCCACCCACGACTGCTTCTACCACAGCCTCACGACCTGCCTGGGGGAACTCGACAATGAGGATATCCAGGTCACGATCACCGATGAGGCGACCGGTGAGGTGCTGGTGGACGAGGCGACAACCACCTTCGACAACGGGTTTATTGGCTTCTGGCTTCCCGATGATGTCACCGGCCTGATTGAGGTCAGCTACCAGGGGCGTACCGGCACCACGGAGTTTTCCACCACCGACGACGGTGCAACCTGCGTCACAGACCTGCGCCTAACGTGATGGCTCAGCAGGGTCCTCACCTGCGCCTGTCTCCCGTGTCACTGAAATCTTGCACCAAGGAAGGTTAAATCATGACGAACGCGTTTTCCCGACGACAGTTTCTGCTCGGCGGGCTTGTCCTCGCCGGCACCGGGGCCGTGGCCGCCTGCACCAGCTACCCTGGACCCGCTGCCTCGGCACCAGGTCCCTCCCTTCGCCCCACTCCCACCCCCACTGCGCTCGGTGAGCCGACGGTGCGCCGGACACTGACCGCCCGGCCCCTCTCTCTGGATATCGGCGGCATCGAAGCCAAGACGTGGGGATACGTCTCTGACACCGGGGATGCGGCCATTGAGGCCACCGCCGGCGACGTACTCCAGGTCGATATCACCAATGAACTGCCTGAGAGCACCTCCATCCACTGGCATGGCATCGCACTCCACAACGCAGCCGACGGTGTGCCCGGTATGACCCAGGACCCCATTGAACCTGGCGAGTCTTTCTCCTATGCTTTTGAAGTCCCCCACGGTGGCACCTACTTCTACCATTCCCACACCGGCCTGCAGCTTGATCGCGGCCTCCACGCCCCACTGATCATCCGTGACCCGCAAGACGCTGAGGATCAGGACGTCGAGTGGACCATCGTGCTCGACGACTGGGTCGATGGCATTCAGGGCACTCCCGACGATGAGCTCGACAAGCTCACCCGAATGGGTTCGGGCGACCATAACGGGAGGATGGGAATGGGAGGTCACGGCCAGATGATGCACGGCACCCCGGACCGGGTACTGGGCGGGGATGTCGGCGATGTGATGTATCCGCACTACCTCATCAACGGACGTATCCCCCGTGCTCACCGGACCTTCGAGGCTCGCCCGGGCGACAAGGCCCGCCTGCGGTTTATCAACTCCGGCGGTGACACCATCTTCAAGGTGGCCCTCGGTGGTCACCGCATGACCGTCACCCACACCGACGGCTTCCCTGTCCAGCCCTGGGAGACCGAATCGATCTACTTGTCGATGGGCGAGCGTGTCGACGTCGAGGTCATCCTCGGCGACGGCATCTTCCCGCTCACGGCTTTGGCGGTGGGTAAGGACGACCGCGCCTTCGCCGTCATCCGCACCGCCGGCGGCCAGGCCCCCCACCCCGATGTCGACTTCCCCGAATTGTCGTCCACCGGACTGCTTCTGTCCTCCCTGAAGCCAGCAGACCGTGCACTCCTGCCCGAGGGCACACCAGACCGAGAAGTCAGTATCGACCTGGGCGGGCAGATGATGCCGTATGAATGGAGCATTCTCACCGACGGCCAATCCTCCTCCGCGACCGTGCAGGAGGGCCAGCGCCTGCGGATGGTAATGCGCAACAGGACCATGATGCCCCATCCCATGCACATCCACGGCCACACGTGGGCGCTACCCGGCAGCGGCGGGCTACGGAAGGACACCGTCCTTCTCCGCCACGGTGAAACCATGATCGCCGACCTGATCGCTGACAACCCCGGTGAGTGGGCATTTCACTGCCATAACGCCTATCACATGGAAACTGGGATGGTCAGCTCGCTTCGCTACGAGTAACCCCCACAGCAGGGTAGAGTGCCGAGGTGGGCGGGGTGTGAAGTGTCCCAGGTTTTGTTCCGTTTGAGTAGATGGGAAAATCTGGAAGATGCCGAGAAAATTTGGCAAGGATGCCAAGGATCGTGTGGTCCGTCTCGTGGAAGACCGCATCTTGGCAGAAAACATGTCGATGCAGGAAGCGTGTAAGATCGCGGCACCAAAACTAGGTGTCTCGTGGCATACTGCCCGTTTAATGCGCTTGGCCGGTGTTTCAGGCAAAGGCAAAGGCCGATCACCAATCACAACGCGCACACCTCAACGTGCCGGATCTGCGCCCAGACTTGGTCGAGCGTGAATTTAAAGCTCAGGGCCGAAAATAAGCTGTGGGTGGCTGACATTACGTATGTGCGCACGAAGAAAGGCTTTGTGTATGCCGCATTTGTCACCGACGTTTACTCCAGGCGGATCGTTGGGTGGGCGCTATCGGACTCGATGCGCACCAAGGCTTTGCCGCTGCAAGCACTCAATCAAGCGATTGTGAGTGCGAGGGAAACAACAGGTCTCATTCACCATTCGGATCACGGCTCACAGTACGTCAGCGTTGTCTACAACGAGAAACTTGCTGAATTCCGGATTTAATCTTCCACTGGAACGGATGGCGATTCCTATGACAATGCTTTGGCTGAAAACGTAAACGGCCCCTCACAAGAACGAGCTGATCCATACTCGCAGGTGGGGTGATGTTGTCGAGGTAGAAATCGCGACATTCGAGTGGGTGTCATGGTGGAACGAGACAAAATTGCATCAAAGTTTGGGATACCGCACCCCGGTCGAGGTTGAAGACGCGTTGTGGGAACAAGATGAGTCCCGGGAAACAATAGAAAATAGGGTAAATGCCTAGGAACAAAACCTAGGACACTTCACAGGCACAGATTCAACAACCGCACAAATACGAAAAGGGGAGACACTAAAGCCACGCGGAAACAAGCTCAGAAACACATCACCGTCGGGCCGACGTTCGACCCTCGTGGCAACAGTTCAGCATCTGCTGTATAGTACAGTGCATGCTGACTATTGCTTCGCGCTTGGACGTGATGAACCGATTGGGTCGGGCGATGGCCGATCCCACCCGATCCCGTATTCTCCTGACCCTGCTGGGCGGCCCGGCCTATCCGGCCGCTCTCGCCCGGGAGCTGGAACTGACGCGGTCAAATGTGTCGAACCACCTCACTTGCCTACGGGACTGCGGAATTGTGGTCGCCGAACCGCAGGGGAGGAAGACCCGCTACGAGATCGTCGACGCCCATCTTGTCCAGGCGTTGAACTCACTGCTAGATACCACTCTGGCTGCCGACGAGAATGCCCCGTGTATTGACTCGGCATGTGACGTGCCCGGGTGCACCACCGGAGAGGGGAACAGGTAAGTGGTAACTGGTCTCCTGGGGGCGGTTGGTCTGTTTATCGCCACCAATATCGACGACATCATCGTGCTCTCGCTGTTCTTCGCCCGTGGGGCCGGCCAAGCAGGGACCACACTTCGGATCCTGGCCGGGCAGTATCTTGGTTTCGCGGGCATCCTCGCAGCCACGATTCTGGTCACCCTAGGGGCGGATGCCTTCCTGCCCACCGAGGCGATCCCCTACTTCGGGCTGATCCCCCTGGCCCTGGGGCTACGGGCGGCCTGGCAAGCCTGGCAGGGAAACGATGATGACGACGATGACGCGAAAGTCAGCGGAAAGAACGTAAGCGCCTTGATCGTCGCCGGGGTGACCTTTGCCAACGGTGGCGACAATATCGGCGTCTATGTCCCGGTTTTTCTCAACGTGGATACCGCCACCGTTATCATCTACTGCGTCGTCTTTCTGATCCTGGTGGCGGGCCTGGTCCTGTTGGCGAAGTTCGTGGCCACCCGTCCACCGATCGCGGAGGTTCTCGAACGCTGGGAGCATGTGCTGTTCCCGATCGTTTTGATTGGCCTGGGTATCTTCATCCTCGTCAGCGGCGGTGCCTTCGGCCTTTAATAAGCTCATCCCCCATGCCCCCCAGGGCCTCTCTAGGTTTCCTCACCGGCGTCAACTGAACCGCCCATGAAGTTGTGAAAAACCGTTGCCGCAGGGGCTCGACCACGCTAGGGCGACAGAAATTCCAGTGGGATGCTGAGATGGGCGAACGGATTGCGGACATCCTGGGGGATACGTCATTAAGTCGAGCACGCATTGAGGCGGTCGCCGGGTCGTATCGTGCCTTGTCGATCATGGCGTCGAGGCTGTCATATGCTTTTACATTAATTCGGTGGCCGAAGGCTTCTGCTTCACCGGGGCCATCTGTGCCAACGCTTTCTGACTCTGACAGTAATTTTAAACCTGCCCTATTGGGGTGTACCTCGTCGAGGATCGCACGGGTTGTCGGAACGGAAGGCCTGCACGCGGTTCCTGACGCCAAGGCCAGGTGTAACGAAGTCTCGTACTACTAGGCCCGGATCGAGAACACAACGTCGATAAGGGCTGTACTGATCTCTTGAGGGCAGCCGCCGCGGTAGGCGGTGAAGTTTGCTTCAGGGATGTGGCGGGTTGCGGCAATGACAGCGTCAAACTGAGCCGAGGTCGTTGTCATGCCGGCGTTATCCCCGTATCAGTGGTATTTGGTACACCACAGGGTTTGGCCAGCGCGAGGCCTGCCAGGTGTTTCTGCAAGCGCTTGGCCATGGGCGGGAAGGTCGCGAACGTCAGTCCTCCCGAGATGACTGCACCGACTACAGGAATGGTTTTTGCTGCTCCCTTAGCGAAGCTCTGTTTCGTCATGCGGAAGCCGAGGTTGGCGGCGACCTTTTTTAGGGTTAAACGCCAAAAAGTGTGTGCCAAACCCCGTATATCTACACCTCTAGCAGCACAAACCCCGAAATAATAAGCCCAGCAGGCATATTCCACACCAAAAACCAGAAAATACCCACACCAACCAGCTACCTGGTCAGCCAGCCCTCTACGACCAGGGTATCGATGTTGAATACACGCACTCAATCGGTATCCGGAAAGGCCAGATCTAGGGAATTGGCGACACGCCGGTCAGACACATTTTTTGCTACTTAACCCCTTTTTATCGTTTACCCCACCCAGTAGGCCTTGAACGCAAAACATCCCCCGATCCGATGGACCGAGGGATGCAGGCTATGCTGTGGAGCATAGGAGAATCGAACTCCTGACCTTCTGCTTGCAAAGCAGATGCTCTACCAATTGAGCTAATGCCCCATGTTTCCGCCTGTGGGTCTAGCAGGAATCGAACCTGCGACCTCATCGTTATCAGCGATGCGCTCTAACCGACTGAGCTATAGACCCTGTGTGCGGAACGATTATGTACTTTAATACGTATCTTAGATACACACAAATCGCCAGGTCAGGTGACGTTTTTTGTAGCTTATTCGTCGACTTCCACGATCTGTTGTAGATCCACTTGGATACCACCAAACAACGCCGCTACAGCGTTGTAGATGAGCGCAAACAGCGGAGCCAGGATCGTCGCCAAGATAGCCGCCACAGCACCCACCAGAGCCGACAGAGACAGCACCAAGCCGTAGTCGATGAGCATGCCAGCCCCCAGACCGTCCATGAAGCCGTTGATGTACTCCCAGACGCCAAACGTGGCCATCACGAAGTACACCACCGTCACAGCGATCAGCCAGGCCACCAGCCCCACCAGAGACACCGCCAGGCCCACCCGAAAGGCAGATAGCGGCGAGATTCGAGTAATCGCGATGTTTCTTCCCATAGTGCTACTCCTCTTCGACCTTTGCGTCGCCGTCAGCTTCAGCCTCAGTCTTAGCCTCAGCCTTCGACTGGCCTTCCTGAACTTGCGCTTCCTGCACTTCGTCGATGGTCTTTTCGCCCTTAGCCACAGCTTGGGCTTCTTCCACGCCTTCGCTCTCGACGTTCTTGTCGATAGCCAACAGCTCGACGTCGTCGGCAAGATTCACCAGCCGCACACCCATCGTGGCACGCGAGGACGGACGGATCTGCCCGGCCTCAGTACGCACGACGCCACCGGCAGAGGTGATAGCGAAGATTTCATCGTCCTCGTTCACCGCAATCGCGCCAATCAGCTTGCCGCGCTTCGGGGTGTACTTGAACGTCATTACGCCCATGCCACCACGGCCCTGGGTGCTGTATTCCTCAATCGCGGTGCGCTTGCCGTAACCGCCGCTGGTAGCCACCAACAGGTACTCGCCATCGTGCACCACGGACATCGCCAGCAGCTGGTCATCACCCTTAAAGCGCATGCCCTTCACGCCGGCGGTCGCGCGACCCATCGGCCGCAACTGATCATCGTCGGCAGTAAAGCGGATGGACTGGCCTTGCTCGGAGGTCAGCAACAGATCATCCTCGTCGCCCGCCAGGCAAGCACCAATCAGCGCATCCCCCTCATTGAGATTGATCGCGATCAGGCCAGCTGAACGCGCCGACTCATAATCCGTCAGATGTGACTTCTTCACTCGGCCCTGCTTGGTAGCTAGCACCAGGTACGGCGCATCGGTGTAGGACTGCAGCTGAATAACCTGAGCAATGCGCTCTTCCGGCTGGAACTCCAACAGGTTCGCCACGTGCTGGCCCCGCGCGGTACGGCCGGCCTCCGGCAGCTCGTAGGCCTTGAGGCGGTAAACGCGACCAAAGTTGGTGAAGAACAAAATCCAGTCGTGCGTCGAACACACAAAGAAGTTCTTGACGACGTCATCCTGCTTCAACTCCGCACCACGCACACCCTTGCCGCCGCGCTTTTGCGACTTGTAGGTGTCGACCTTCGTGCGCTTGGCATAACCAGTGGCGGTGATGGTCACGACCACGTTTTCGCGGACGATCAGATCCTCATCAGAAACCTCACCGTGCGCGGCCACGATCTCGGTGCGACGCTCGTCGCCATGCTTGTCGACGATTTCCTTCAGCTCGGTCGCCACGATCTCGCGCTGGCGCTCCTCGCGATCCAGGATGTCTTTTAAGTCATCGATAACAGTCTGGATTTCTTCCAATTCGTCGATGATCTTCTGGCGTTCCAAGGCAGCCAGGCGGCGCAGCTGCATCGCCAGAATGGCCTCGGCCTGCTCGTCGTCGACGCCCAGCAGATCCTTCAAGCCCTCACGAGAGGCTTCTACCGAACGGCTGCGGCGGATCAACGCAATGACCTCGTCGAGCATGTTCAGGGCCTTGACCAGGCCACGCAAAATGTGCGCACGTTTTTCGGCTTCCGCCAGGCGGTATTGCGTACGCCGAACAATAACCTCAATCTGGTGGGTGACGTAATAACGCAGCATCTGATCCAGACGCAGCGTACGCGGCACACCATCGACGATGGACAGCATGTTAGCGCCGAAAGAAGTCTGCAACTGCGAGTGCTTGTACAAGTTGTTCAGCACCACACGGGCGACGGCATCACGCTTTAGAGTGACCACGATGCGCATGCCGACGCGGTCAGAAGACTCATCGTCAATATTCGAAATGCCAGCCAGCTTACCGTTTGCAACCTGCTCGGCGATATTAGCCACCATGGTGTCCGGGTTGACCTGATACGGCAACTCGGTAATCACGATGGTCTGCCGGCTGCCGTTTTCCTCGATGCTGGACACGCCACGCATACGAATGGAACCACGGCCGGTGGTATAAGCATCCTTGATGCCATTAGTGCCGACAATCATGCCACCGGTCGGGAAGTCCGGCCCAGAAACCCGCTCCATGCAGGCTTCCAGGGTTTCTTCCTCGCCCGCATCTGGGTTCTCCAGCAACCAGTAAATGGCCTCCGCCAGCTCATTCAGGTTGTGCGGCGGAATATTAGTGGCCATACCGACGGCAATACCACCGGAACCATTCATCAACAGGTTCGGCACCCGCGACGGCAGCACCGTCGGCTCCGTCGTCTTGCCGTCGTAGTTCGGCTGATAATCGACAGTGTTTTCCCGAATATCCCGGGTCATCTCCATCGCCAAAGGCATCAGCTTCGACTCGGTATAACGCATCGCCGCCGGGCCATCATTACCCGGCGAACCGAAGTTACCCTGGCCGTCGACAAGCGGATAACGCATCGACCACGGCTGGGCCATACGCACCAACGTGTCATAAATAGCGCTGTCGCCGTGCGGGTGATAATCACCCATCGTGTCCGAGACCGGCTTCGAGGATTTCACATAACTGCGCTCCGGCCGGTAACCGTTGTCATACATCGCGTACAACACACGCCGGTGCACAGGCTTCAGCCCGTCACGCACATCTGGCAACGCACGGCCCACGATCACGGACATGGCGTAGTCGATATAACTCGACTCCATCTCCGCGGAGATATCTATCGGCTCAATGCGATCTAACAAACCGCCTTGGTTATCGTCACTCATAACCTCCCAGTCTAGCGCCTAACGCGCCCAGAACGACGGTGCGCAACCCCTCAGCGGCAGGTGCGAAGTACAGACTGCACAGTCAAAGGGCATGGAAGGTGCAGCTGGAGAAAATGCCTCAAAGTCGTTCAGCATTTTTGGCATCGTTGTTCACTACTATTTCCGGGCCATAGGGAAAGTTCTAGTCAGACTTGCAATCAGACTGGAATTTTTCACAGTCTAATAGTCTCAGTGCCAAAGTTAGTATTAGTTTGAGTGCAACTCTGCGATAAAATTTTCACAGTCTGCGGTAAAAATTTGAGAGTGATAGTTGGAAAAGTGTTAGTCTAAGAATCAAAATCTTCACAATTACCCAAGAAAAAACGCCATGAACACTAATTTTCCCACACCCGAAGAATTACAAGTCTGGTTAGATACTTTTCGCACTTACGGCGGCGACACTACAAATGTAGAAGTCAAAGCTGCTCAAAGCGGGCTTCCCGAAAACCTAGCCGAAACCACGGCCGCCTTTGCCAACATGCCGGAAGGCGGGCTGATCATCTTAGGTGTTGCCGAAAACCAGAATTTTTCCGTAGTCGGTGTGGACAAACCAGCGGAGTTAGAACAAGCGCTCGTCAGCCAAGCACACAACTCGATTACCCCGCCACCGTTTATCAAAACCACTGTTGTAACCCTGCATGGCAAAAACCTCGTTTTAGCGCGCGTGCATAGCCTCAATATTCTAGATCGCCCAGCTATGTATCAAGGCAAAGCCTATTTACGGCAAGCAGATGGTGAATACGAAATTCCGGCTTCCGAATTACGCATGATCGAGGTTGCGAAGCTGCATGCCGAGCAAGAAGAACTCTATGACCGTCGGCCTGTTCCAGATACCACCATTGAAGATCTTGACAACGACCTACACCAACAATTACTCCGCACAGCCCGGGCAAGCATCACGCAGTTGCGCAAAACGCCTGAACCCACGCTCCTTCGTAACCTCGTGGTCACTAACGGTGACGTTTTATCAATCGCTGGTTTTTACGCACTCGGACATTTCCCACAAGGCCCTTTACCATCGTTAGCGGTTACCGTCGCGGTTCGGTTGCCCGAAACCGAACGCCCACGACGCACCCGCAACCTAGCCACGTTCTATGGCCCGGTTCCAGCACTGCTGAACCAAACCATGGACTGGGTCGAAGCCAATATTCCGCAAACACAGACCTATCAGGAATCCGGGCACATGCGGAGTGTTCCCGTCATCCCGCTGGCAGCAATCCGGGAAGCTGTCGCCAACGCACTGATTCACCGTGACCTCGGTCCAAATACAGTCGAAGCTGGCAAAGCCATTGACGTGCGTATTACCCCGGATCGCTTAATTATCACTAGCCCAGGTGGGTTGAAGAACCTGACAGTCGCGCAACTATACAGTGCGGATTTTCGGCGCATCGAAGTCAATCAGCACCTGTACCGCCTAGCAAAATTACTCACCGACACAGATGGAAATCGGATTATCGAAGGTGAAGGTGGTGGCGTTAACGCCATGTTTGAACTCTGCGAATCGGCGGGCTTGCCACAGCCAAAGATCATCAACACCGGAGTCAAAGTTACTGTCATTTTCTTCTTCCCCAAGCAGAGTCACACTTCAGGCGATGCTCCAATGGAGGCTCCAGCCCCCAAAACTGCTCCAAATAACGGCGCAGAGCTAGAAGACAACGCCTCGTTAGCTTCGTTAGGCAACGGTATTCAAGTATCTGATGACCAATACCTGCGGAGCCTCGGAAAAAACGTCCCTCGCATCCTGAGTGCCGCACGCAATCTCGCAGTACCCCCAGCACCAGTAACACCACAAACAGCGTCAGCACCAATGCCGAACCACACTGCCGAATTCAGTTTTCACCAATTAGTAGCAGAATCTGGGCTGAGTAATTCCCAAGTTCGCTATGGGCTAAGCCCGCTGCTCGAACACAAAATTATTGTGCGCAAGGGCGGGCAAGGGAAAAAAGCCACCACGTACCAACTCGGCAAGCGTGGCTAGCCTCCCCCCCCCTAGCCGGGTTTACCAGCCGCGCTCTGCCAAACGGTGAGATACTGGCAACTCATCGACGTTGATGCCAACCATGGCCTCACCCAAACCACGCGAAACCTCAGCGATAACCTTGGCGTCGTCGTAGTTCTTGACCGCACGCACAATAGCCTTCGCACGAGCCTCCGGGTTACCGGACTTGAAAATGCCTGATCCGACGAACACGCCATCGGCACCAAGCTGCATCATCATCGCAGCATCAGCTGGGGTAGAAACGCCACCGGCAACCAACAAACCAACCGGCAAACTACCAGTCTCTGCAACCTCAAGCACCAACTCATACGGTGCCTGCAGCTCCTTGGCAGCAACGAACAACTCGTCTTTCGACATGGAAGACAAACGGTTGATCTCCGCGCGGATGCTCCGGATGTGGGTCACGGCGTTAGACACATCACCAGTGCCGGCTTCCCCCTTAGAACGCACCATGGCAGCGCCCTCGTTGATACGACGCAACGCCTCACCCAAGTTGGTAGCACCGCAGACGAATGGCACATCGAAAGCGAATTTGTCGATGTGGTGAGCGTAGTCAGCTGGGGTCAATACCTCAGACTCATCGACGTAATCAATACCCAGAGACTGCAGCACCTGCGCCTCAACGAAGTGGCCGATGCGAGCCTTGGCCATAACTGGGATGTCGACGGCTTCGATGATTTCGGTGATCATATCCGGATCCGACATGCGGGCAACACCACCCTGGGCGCGGATATCAGCAGGCACCCGCTCCAAAGCCATCACGGCTGAAGCACCAGCAGCCTCGGCGATGCGAGCTTGTTCCGGGGTAACGACGTCCATGATGACGCCACCAAAAAACTGCTCAGACAAACCGCGCTTCACGCGGGCTGCGGAACCATTGGCATTACTCAAAACGAGTTTTCCTTTCGGTCAGGCTAAGAATATGACTTATAACGCACAAAATATTGGGCGCGTCCAATCCTAGCCCCCAACAGCACAGGATTAGACGTCGAGGAAGCGGACATCCTTAGCACGGCGGGTAATGAAGCTACGACGTGCAGAAACATCATCGCCCATAAGAATAGAAAACAGCTCGTCGGCCTTTTGTGCATCCTCCAGGTCCACGCGGCGCAGGATACGAGTGGTTGGGTCCAGCGTAGTTTCCCACAGCTCTTTCGCGTTCATCTCGCCCAGACCCTTGTACCGCTGGATACCGTCGTCCATGTTGATCTTGCGGTTCTGCGCAAAGCCTTCTTTCAGCTGGGCATCGCGTTCACGGTCGCTAAAGGCGTAGCCAGGCTCACCCTTCGACCACTTCAGCTTGTACAACGGCGGGTTCGCCAAATACACATGCCCATTTTCGACGAGCTCCGGCATGAAACGGAACAGCAGCGTCAGCAGCAGCGTGGCGATGTGCTGGCCATCGACGTCGGCGTCGGCCATCAACACGATCTTGTCGTAGCGCAGCTTCTTGATATCGAATTCTTCGTGGATACCGGTACCCAACGCGGTGATAATCGCCTGCACCTCGTTGTTTTTCAGCACCTTATCCATGCGAGACTTCTCGACGTTCAAAATCTTGCCGCGCAACGGCAAAATCGCCTGGTACAGCGACTCGCGCCCAGCTTTCGCGGAGCCACCCGCGGAGTCACCCTCCACGATGAACAGCTCGGAAACCTTCGGATCCTTGGAACGGCAATCTGCCAACTTACCTGGCAAACCACCCAGGTCAGTAGCGGATTTACGGCGCACCAACTCACGAGCGCGACGAGCCGCCACGCGTGCCTGCGCAGAAGCCACCGCCTTGTTCATAATCGCTTTAGCCTCTGCCGGGTTCGCATCAAACCAATCCGCCAGGTGCTCATTGACAGAACGCTGCACGAAAGAGCGAATTTCCGTGTTACCCAGCTTGGTCTTCGTCTGGCCTTCGAACTGGGGGTCGCCGACCTTCGCGGAAATAATGGCCGACAAGCCCTCGCGGCAGTCATCGCCAGTAAGCTTGCCGTCTTTTTCCTTCATCAACTTATGCGTTTTCGCATAGTTGTTCATCTGCGTGGTTAACGCAGCGCGGAAGCCTTCTTCGTGCGTACCACCCTCGTGCGTATTAATCGTGTTGGCAAAAGTATGCACGGACTGGTTATAACCACTGTTCCACTGCAGCGCGATTTCTACCTCGTGGTCCTCGCCCTTGGCTTCAAAACTAATGATCGTCGGGTGGATCGAGGTTTTCGCGCGGTTCAGATAATCAACGTAATCGACCAGGCCATTCGGGTAGCAGAATTCAATCTTCTTGACGGCTTCTTTATCGCTGAGCGCAGCTTTGTCTTCCGGGTCCGGATCATCGAAAGAGCTGGCAGTCTCGCCTTCTTCCGCGAGAGCCTCCAACTTGAGATCCTCGGCAGTCACGCGCTCGTCGACAAGCGTGATGGACAAACCCTTGTTCAAGAAAGCCATTTCCTGCAGGCGGCGCTTGATGGTATCAAAATCAAATTTAACGGTCTCGAAAATCTCCGGATCCGGCCAAAAACGCACCGTCGTACCAGTGCCGCGGGCATTTCCGCCTTCGACGAGTTCTTCCGGCACCGCGCGCTCAAAATTCTGGTACCAGTGCTTGCCATCGCGCTTAATCGCGGCTTCCACGCGCGTCGACAAAGCATTGACGACGGAAATACCCACGCCGTGCAGACCACCCGAAACCGCATAAGAATCCGAGTCGAACTTACCGCCGGCATGCAGCTGCGTCATCACAACCTGCACCGTTGGTGCCCCCGAGGCGTGCATCGAGACCGGGATACCACGGCCGTCGTCAGTAACCTGCACGCCGCCGTCGGCAAGCAAACGCACCTCCACCT
This sequence comes from Corynebacterium sp. KPL1995, assembly GCF_000477935.1. Classification (NCBI taxonomy): domain Bacteria; kingdom Bacillati; phylum Actinomycetota; class Actinomycetes; order Mycobacteriales; family Corynebacteriaceae; genus Corynebacterium; species Corynebacterium sp. KPL1995. The sequence continues at coordinate 617,322 of NZ_KI515715.1, forward strand.
TGGAGGCATAGCCAGCCATGGCCTCATCGACCGAGTTATCAACAACCTCCCAAATTAGGTGGTGCAAGCCACGCACGCCGGTAGAACCGATATACATACCGGGGCGCTTACGGACGGCTTCCAAGCCCTCCAGGATGGTAATTGATGAAGCGTCATAATTCGGTTGCGCGTTAGCCACGTGAAACTAGCACTCCTTAAAGAGGAAATCTTCGACATTCCAATCTTACACCCCAGACACCCCGCCCGGGTGGAGCTAAGCCGCAGGCACACCGCACGGTCGCATGTCAGAACCGCAGCTGCTTATCAGTGGTTTATCCGTACGTATCGCGCGGACCGCGACCTTTCACATGTAGCTTGCCCTTACGCCAATTCGGTGCCTGCGGGCCAAAGATCTTCAACTCAGTGATCACGTCCGGTCCAGCTTTCTCGCGGATCGAGCGCAGAATCTCCCGCTGCATATACCGCAAATTCGTCGCCCACGCGGTGGAGTCACAACTGATAAATAGCGCCGTATCTTTCACCATCTCTACCTTGGTGTGCTGCGCGATCTTCTCACCCACCAGCTGCGCCCAGTGCCCAGTCACCCACCCAGAGGCCAGGTTTTTCTCCCAACCGCGGGAGGTAATTTCTTTGTTCAGTACCGCACCCGCCGACGGCAAATTCAATTGCCTGCGCGGACGCCTGCCATCAGGCCCGGATTGCCGGTATTTCTGCCAATTCAGCGCACCGAGGGCGCCAGGAGTGTTCTGGGCATTACGTTCCTGGTGCGCCCGTGCTTGCCGACGGCGGCGCAGATAACTTTGTGCACCCGTCTGCGAAGTGCCCAGTGGTGGTGCGAATCCACGTTGTGCAGCAGCTTCCCGGACGGCGGCAAAGGTGGCGTCGACAAGATCACGAGGCTGGCTTGGTATCTGTGGCTGGTTAGGGGGCAGTTTTTGTGACTGATTCTGTGACTGGTTGCCTGCTGAATTATCGGCAGAAGCACTCATCGTGATCCACCGTCGCCAGGCTGGGGTGTGTCTTCGGCACCAGCACGTCGCTCGTTCTGGCTGGTGTCGATAAAGGACACACGTGAATACTCACCGCTGGCGCTCATAGAATCGTGGACGCCGATGCGAACTACAGAATTCGGTTCTAGTTCCTCGGGAATATCTTCTTCCACCGCAGCGGTAATCAGCACCTGTTCCACAGAGCTCGCAAGCTTGACCAGGTGCCGCCGACGCTTCACATCCAGTTCCGCAAACACATCATCCAGAATCAGAATCGGATCCGTGCCCGATTGCCGCAAAATCTCGAATTCTGCCCAGCGCAACGCAATGGCATAAGACCAGGTCTCACCATGCGAAGCAAAACCTTTCGCCGGATTAGCACCAAGTAGTGCTTCCATGTCATCACGGTGCGGGCCGACGAGGCTAACGCCGCGCTCAATCTCTTTGTTCCGTGCATTGCCTAATGCTCCCAGCATGGCAGCCTCGATGAGTTCGACTTGCACGTGACCGTGCTCATCCCGGTAATACTCGTCGGTGATGCGCCGAGACGGCATCGCTGTCGAATTCCCAGAACCAGCAGCCACCCCAGAATTACCGTTTTCTACCACGGTATCCAGGGTGGAATTATAAGAGACATCTGCTGGGCGAGATTCTGGAGCGATAGCCGCATAGGCCTTACGAACCTGAATTTTTAGCTCATCAACCAACTCGATACGCGCAGCAATTAGCTGTGCACCCAATCCAGCTAAACGATTGTCCCAGGCATCCAAGGTTGCTAAGGCAGATGCGGAATCATCATCTCGATACCCACGCTTCAATGCCGCACTAGCTGACTTCAGCAGTGCATTTCGCTGACGCAAGACTTTGTCGTAATCAGCCTTCACGCCGGCAATTCGTGGGGTTCTACTAGCCAGCATCCTATCGAGATAGCGGCGGCGCTCCCCTGGCTCGCCACGTAATAGAGCCAAATCTTCCGGAGAAAACAGCACGGTCTTTGCTACCCCAAGCAGTTCCCGGGGTGTTTTCAACCGAGTTCGGTTTATCTGTGCACTATTGCTACCACTAGATTTGACCAATAGGTGCGCAGTGAGCTCGCGACCTTGATTAATAATGCTGGCGGATATCCGTGCATTATCTTGGCCAATGCGGATCAGCGGCGCATCGGTTGCTACCCGGTGTGAGCCGAGGTGCGCAAGATAGCCAATGGCTTCGACAATATTGGTTTTACCGTAGCCATTGCGGCCGACGAACACGCTGATTCCCGGCGCAAACCGCAGGGAGAATTCCGGCCAAGAGCGGAAATCACGGAGCTGCAGGTTTTGGAGATACATTACCCAGGCAAACGAACCGGCATCAGAAGGTAAGTGAAATCAGACTGTGGGCTCGGGAATTGGCCGTCTTCGTTGGCTTCCGGCATGTGCTCCGGCTGCGGCAGCAAGATGGCAGGACGAGATGATTCAGTAAATCCGAAGAAGACCTTCTCGGTGCGTACAACGGACAAACCATCTTTCAGGTATCCCGGATTGAACGCAATGATTAACTCATCACGACCGGAGAATTCGCACGGTACTGCTTCTTCTGCATGGCCAGATTCTGCACCACCCGCAGACAAAATAACCTGGTCCTCAGAAAATTCCATGCGTACCTGAGCGTTTCGTTCGGTTAACAACGAGACGCGACGAATCGCTTCTTGTAGTGGGGCAATGTCGACGCTAGCAACGCAGCTATGGGTTTTTGGCAATAGTGGCTCAATATTCGGAAATTCTGCATCTAGCATGCGAGTGGTGGTTTCGCGATTGTGCGAGTGCAAGCCAAATAGGCCTTCAGCACCGACATTATCGCCAGCTCCCACAGCGATTTGTACGGGCTGATCCAAACTAGTGTCTAGGCTTCGCGCATTTTCTTGCAAAGTTTTTGCTGGTACCAGCAATTTAGCCGAGACGCCTTCGCTAACCGGATCCCAATTCAGTTGGCGAATAGCCAAACGGAAACGGTCTGTAGCAGCAAGTTTAATATCTGAGCCGTTAATGGCGAAGTGCACGCCAGTGAGCATCGGCAAAGTGTCATCACGGCCGGCTGCAGAAGCAACTTGCGTAACGGCATCGGTAAATAGCGATGGGTTCAGGCTGCCGGTAACTTGTGGTAGTTCCGGCAGTTGTGGGTAATCATCCAGCGGAATCAGAGGTAGCTCGAAACGGGAAGAACCGCAACGCACCAACGCAGTGGAATCATTGACTTTCAGTTCGACTGGCTTGTTGGCCAAGCTAGCGACGATATCTGCTAGCAATTTACCCGCAACTGCAATAGTGCCTTCGGTCTCTACTTCTGCGGGGAGCTTAATCTTGGTGGAAACTTCGTAGTCAAAGCCAGAGAGCTCCAGGCCGGATTCATCAGCAGTAATCAGCATCGCGCGCAAGACAGGCTGAGTCGCTTTGGAAGGCAGATTCTTAGCTACCCAAGCGACGGCGTCTGCCAAGTCTTCCTTGGCAACACGGAACGATACTGCGGAGGAATCCATGTTGGTATCAAGCTCTCTTTAGAAGTTGTAATTCGCGAATTCGGGTTACGGGAATTCTGGTTGCAGAAATATCTGAAGTTACCCGAAATCCTAACACTTTTCCAGTAGCAGAAGACGGCTTTTTAGGGGAATTCTTGTCATTTAGGGTTAGCTAATTTAGCTATCTGAATTACATTATTCGTATTCAAGAGCATATCCAGGATGCTGAGGTTACATCGTTGTAATTACCTCCTACAGGCGAGCTGGTCTTTGTCTATTTTTCGGTGCAAAACAAAAATTCTTCCGTTCCTTCACACCCTCTTTCTCTTAATAGATTTCCAAGTTAAAAAGATAGTAGTAACAATAAGCCTTGTTATATCTGTGAATAATGGGTCATCGGCAAAGCTCAAAGCCATTTTTTAGATTGTGTTTATGCGTGTGTAGTTCTTGTGGATAAAACGGTGCAATTGTGGATAACTCCCGTGTAATTCTGCTTCTCCACAAGATGGACCGATTTTTCCACAATTCTTCCACCGGTAGATTCACACAGCTCAGAATTCTTTCACAGCCAGTATTTATGGTCTGGGTTACAAAAAACATAAATTACAAACGTGTAATTACACAGGTGTGGAGAACCTTGTGGATAAAGAAAACCAGGCCCTGGACAATCCAAGGACCTGGTGGGGTATTGAGCTGGGATGGCTGCAGTGTCAGCCGAACACGAAGCTTAAGAAACGCGACCTCGCGTCTTAATAATTTGCGTCAGCTGTTGAATTTCATCGTAGGTATTCCGATTTTCTGTCATTTCTTTCCGGATCTTCCGATCCGCATACATCACAGTGGTGTGATCTTTACCGCCGAAGGCTTCGCCAATCTTGGGCAAAGAGTTATCGGTTAATTCGCGGCACAAATACATCGCGAGCTGACGGGCATGTGCAATCGCCCGAGTTTTGCCGGCACCAGTCAGTGCCTTGAACTCGATATTGAAATACTCTGCAGTCACTTCCATGATCGTGGACATAGTAATTTCCAGGTTCGCTGTATCTGGAAGGATGTCGTGCAGCGCGATTTCTGCAAGCTTCATATCGATCGGCTCGTTGATTAGTGAAGAATATGCAGAAACGCGAATCAGTGCGCCTTCTAATTCGCGAATAGAAGACTCGAATTGAGAAGCAATAAATTCCAGTACCTCCCTGTCGACGCGGGTGCCGTCGGCGGAAGCTTTCTTCATCAAAATCGCGATGCGTGTTTCCAGATCAGGTGGCTGCACATCAGTAATTAATCCGCCTTCGAAGCGGGTACGCAAGCGATCTTCCAGGGTGGTTAGCTGCTTCGGCGGGCGGTCGGAGGACAAAATGATTTGCTTATCAGCTTGGTGCAGCGCATTGAAAGTATGGAAAAACTCTTCTTGCGTAGACTCTTTGCCTTCTAAGAATTGGATATCGTCAACCATCAAGATATCTAAGTTGCGATAGCGGCGTTTGAAAGATTCCTGCCGGTCATCGCGCAAAGAATTGATGTAGTCGTTGGTGAATTCCTCCGAAGACACATACTTTACTCTCAGTTTTGGTTGTAGCACTTGGGCGTAATTACCTGCTGCATGCAAGAGGTGTGTTTTGCCCAAACCGGATCCGCCCCAAATGAACAGCGGGTTATAGGCACGTGCTGGATTTTCCGCCACCGCGACGGCGGCACCGTTGGCGAAGCGATTCGACGAACCGATAACGAAATTTTCGAATGTGTATTTGGGGTTGAGCGATTGTTCCTGGTTGGGATCATGTGCAGGAGCTTCGCGGTGTAGACGGCGGGCAGAATCGGGCTGCCCGGTGTCTGTGGCGCCAGCTTTCTGTGCCTGTTGTTGCTGGTATGCCTGTGCTAGTTCATCGAGACTGGCTGCTGCCCGGGGCGGATTGGCTTCTCGAGGGGCAGCGCTAGGCTGGTGGTCGCTAAAGCCGATTTCGATTTGCGAATCGTGATGATTACGCGGTGTTCGTCGCGGAGCACTCGGCCGTGAAGTGGAAGAAGATTGCTTTCCCGATTGGCTGGCTGCGGGGCTGGATGCCCCAGGTTCATTGCGTTCTGGGGATACTGGTGACTCTTCTCGCGGGCTGTAGCGAGAGGTGTATCGCGGTTCGTAATCCCGGCTGGCCTGAGCTGGAGAATGCGAGGACTGCCATTCGTCGTCTTGTGGCGCGGCGATGGACACAGCCAATGAACAAGATTTACCTAGGTAATGATTCAGGATACGCACGATGTGTGGGCCTAAATCATTTTCAATCGTCGCCTTGACATTTTCGTTTGGAACGGTCAGTAGCGCGTAGCTATTGACCATGGTGATTGGTCGGGCGCGCTGCAGATGGGCACGCTGTTGGTGAGTGAAAGACGGTACGTCAGAATCCGGTTGGTCAGAGATATAGAGAAGGTCATCGACCATCTTCTGCCAATTTTCTGCGAGCGTGGACGCATCGTCTGCCACAGTGCCTCGATTCTGTCTAGTTCGGTCGTCGTTTCGTGTTTGCTGGTGTTTTAGCCTTGGGTTCTCGGAGAGTCTTTCGGCGATTTTTGTTATCTAGTTAGTTATGTCTGGTCAGCAAATTCCAGAGCAAGCTCCAAATGAAATTCCCCAGGAGGATTCCACAGGGTAGCTGCTGCCAGAAATATAGCTTGACCAGTATTTCACAGAGTTATCCACAACTGTGAATAGACTCGCGGGAAATGTTATTCACAGTTATTCACATTATTGTGGATAACTTGTTGTTGGTAATTATGGCCTTCTACCTGCATTTTTATCCTAACTATAAACTTCCTGTTGAGAGTTATCCACAGTTGAGGTTGTGGATTCTTGTGAGTAGAAGCTCCTCTTCATTACTACCCGCTGGTGTGGAAAACTGTCTAGCAAGCGGTTTTTCTTCGATAGCCTGCTTGAATCACATAGTTGTTATTTACGGATCCTGTATTCGATGCTTTGTGGAGAACGTGCAGCACTGCTCCGGGTTGTATTTCACAGGGGTTGATTCATTCCTGGGGATAACATTCTTGTGATTCCGGGGGTACCCGCATGGCTGGCGGTTGGCGAGAGCAAAATCGCCAGGCTGTTACGGCGTGTTGATTTGTTTTTCCTGCTCGCTGTGACGTAGTCTGGCTAAGTCTTTTCACAGTCTCGGACTGTGTACTGAAGAACCGAATGGCACTCGTGCGTTGCAGCGCTTTCCCAAGCTCGCTGGCGCGGAGTGTTGGTTCTCGAACTGCATCTGACGCGCCACTATGGCAGCGTCGCACCGCTTAGTGAAGGAGATCTACCGTGGCAAAGGGTAAACGCACATTCCAACCAAACAACCGTCGTCGCGCACGCGTTCACGGATTCCGTACCCGCATGCGTACGCGCGCTGGCCGTGCCATCGTGGCAGCCCGTCGCAAAAAGGGTCGTTCGAAGCTGACTGCTTAAGTTATGCTTCCCCGCCAACATAAACTGACTTCGCCGCAACAATTTCGGCGGGTCACGAAAAAGGGACGGCGGGCAGGATCACGCAGCGTGATAGCGCACTGCTATCAGCAACAGGGATCAGAAACACTTGCTGTTTCTGGTCCCCGTTTTGGTCTTATCGTCTCTAAAAGCATTGGCAATGCCGTCGTCCGGCACCGCACCGCCCGCCAGTTGCGTCATATCTGCCGCGAGCTATGTGTAGAACTTGACCCTGCGGTCGACGTCGTCGTGCGTGCTCTACCTGCGCTTGTCGACGCTGAGCCGCAACAGCTGCGCAAAGACGTGCGTAGTGCAGTGTTCCGTGCGCTGAAAAAGCTCGAGAAAACTTCTGCGCATATCGCGCCAAATGCTTCTACTGCAAAGAATGCGGAAGCGGCTACACAGTGACGTATTACAACACGGATGGGGAAGCTATCCCCGCAGCGCGTGGTCCTTCCCGGTTGCTGGTGGCAATGGTGAGGTTTTACCAGAAAAACTTGTCTTCCCAGAAACCGATGTCGACTTGCCGTTTCGAGCCCACATGCAGTGCCTATAGCCTGGAGGTTTTCGCGCGTCACGGGGTTTTTAAAGGCCTGGTCTGTGCTATCGTGAGAATTTCTAAATGTGGCCCTTGGCACCCGGGTGGCTACGATCCGGCAAGTCCGTTTGCACACTTGCCGGAAGCTCCTCGTCAGAACGAATCAGAATAAGTCAGAATAAGGATTATTTGTGCTTAATTTCATCTATTATCCGATTTCGTGGATCTTAGGTTTTTGGCGTGATGTCTTAAGCCTGGTGATGGATCCGCACTCCGGATATACCTGGGTTTTGTCCATCATCTTGCTGACCATGACCATTAAAGCTTTGTTGGTCAAGCCCATGATCACGCAGTTGCGCTCCTCCCGGAAAATGCAAGAGCTGCAACCAAAGATGAAAGAAATCCGGGATAAGTACAAAAATGATAAAACGAAGCAGAGCCAAGAGCTGCAGAAGTTTTATAAAGAATCCGGGATGAACCCACTGGCGGGATGTCTGCCGATGTTGGCACAGATCCCAGTCTTCATTGGTCTGTTCCACGTGCTGCGCATGTTCAACCGGACGGAGGAGCGTTTTGGTTCCCCTGGTTTGACGGTAGAAGAAAACCGCAATATTCCGAACTATTCGTTCTCCGTCGAAGATGTCCAGTCCTTCTTGGACGCTGACGTATTTGGCGTGCCTCTTTCTGCGTTTATCTCCATGTCGGAAGACGCTATGCAGACTTTTGGGGCAGACTTCACCCGTCTTAACATCATTGCTGTTGCGGTGCCGTTGGTGCTGACCATTGCGACGCTGACTCACTTGAATGCTCGTTTTACCGTCGGCCGCCAGGAAGCTCGCCGCGCAGCGGGCAAGACCCCGCAACCCACCGGGGATAACGCCGAAATGATGCAGATGCAGATGGGCATGATGAACAAGATGATGCTGTGGGTCATGCCAGCAATCACCTTGGCCACCGGCTTCATCTGGACTATCGGTCTGCTGTTTTACATGCTGACCAACACCGTGTGGACCTTCATCCAAACCCGTATCATCTACGGCAAAATGGACCGCGAAGAAGAAGCAGAAGAAGAGGCAAAGCGCGAAGCTAAGCGCTCTTCCGCACCAGCTCCGGCGGCTCGCAAGCTAAATAAACAGACGAAGAAGCAGCGCAAGAACCAAGGCCACAACCAGCAACAAAACCAGGGCAAGAAGAAATAATGCTGGCTCGTATTTTCGGCGACCGGCAGGATCTAGCGCTGGCCTATCACGAATCCTTGGCGACGGATGCCACCACCCGTGGGTTTATTGGTCCGCGGGAGGCCCCACGACTGTGGGATAGGCACATTTACAACTGTGCGGTTATCGGCGAGGCAATTCCAGAAGGCTCACGCACTATTGACATTGGTTCCGGAGCTGGCCTGCCTGGTATCCCTTTGGCTATTGCCCGCCCAGACCTACACGTAACGTTGTTGGAACCTTTGCTGAAACGTTCCAATTATCTGAGCGAAGTCAGTGAGAAACTCGGACTCGACAACGTCACCGTCATCCGCGAGCGCGCCGAAAACCTTGGCAAAGACACGAAATTTGACGTGGTGACCTCCCGTGCGGTGGCTCCGCTGGCTAAGCTGGCACGGTGGTCGCTGCCCCTGTGTCGTCCTGGCGGAATAATGCTGGCGATGAAAGGTTCGTCGGCAAGCGAAGAAATCGAGCGTGATCAAGCCGCGATTAAACGCGCTAAAGGCGAACGCGCCGAAATTATTACTGTGGGGTCTGAGCTGGACGAACCCACCACCCTGATACGTGTTCACCGCGTAAAGTAAGCTCATTGGCATGACACAGCAGCCCCGCTTGATCACGATCGCCAATCAAAAAGGCGGCGTTGGAAAAACCACCAGCGCCGTGAACCTAGCCGCTGCCCTCGCCCACCAAGGCCATACGGTGTTGGTCATAGACCTCGACCCGCAGGGCAACGCTTCTACGGCGCTGGGCGTCGAGCACCGCACAGGCACGAAATCTAGCTACGAGGTCCTACTCGGCAACGCCACGGCGAAACAAGCCGTGCAACAGTCTCCAAACCGTGACAATCTCTGGTGCATCCCTGCCACGATTGATCTGGCTGGTGCAGAGATTGAGTTGGTGAGTTTGGTGCGCCGCGAATATCGGCTTTCCGACGCTTTGAAGAACGGTTTTTTGGACGAATACGGGTTCGATTACGTCTTCATTGATTGTCCTCCATCACTGGGCCTGTTGACGATCAACGCGATGACGGCGGTGCAGGAAGTGATTATCCCGATCCAGTGTGAGTATTACGCTCTGGAGGGAGTGGGTCAGCTGCTGAACAACATCACTATGATCCGCGAGCATCTGAATGCAGATCTACACATTTCCGGTGTGTTGCTGACGATGTACGACGGGCGCACCAAGTTGGCCGAGCAAGTCGTCGACGAAGTGCGCGGGCAGTTTGGTGCCGTCGTCCTGGGTAACGTCATTCCGCGCTCTGTACGCGTCTCAGAAGCCCCCGGATACGGGCAGACGGTGATTGACTACTCCCCGAGCTCCCACGGCGCCTATGCCTACGGAGCGGCGGCGAAAGAGTTGGATGAGCGTGGTGACTACGTGCCCCACAGCTCGACGGGGCCGATTGGTGTGAGCCCGGAGATTTTTGCGCAGCTCTCCCAACAGAACGCCGACGAAGCCACTGAAACAGCCGAAGAGACTGCAGATCAGGCTGCCGACGATACGGTGCACGACACAGCGGACGAAGCATAAGGAGTAACGAGTTTTCATGGCGGAGAAAAAACCACACCAAAAACAAGGCGGCTTGGGCCGTGGCTTGGCTGCCCTGATTCCTTCTGCGAACGACGAGGATCAGTCCGCGCGTCCTAGGCTAGGAAATTCCGCGGCTGATGTGATTCTGGGATCGGCGCTCGGCAACCGTGGGGCCCACGGTGCTGGTGACGCTGGCCCGGCTGGCCAGAAGAATATGGCTAAGGGAAAATCCCCTAACTCTGGCACTGGTTCTGGTACAGGATTGGCCGGGGCCCCGAAGTTCGGCACCACCGGCGGTGGTCGTGACACAGGCAAAGACGATGCCGCAGAGGCCGGAAAATCCACCAATAAACCCAGTGTTCCAGGCGCGCCAACGATCGCATCTTCGTCGTCCAACGCGACCCGCTCACGCGCAGGAAGTCTTGGCCCGCAATTCGGTGCTACCTACCGTGAGGTGCCCGTCGGCCAGATCTCGCCAAACCCGAAGCAGCCGCGTACCGTCTTCGATGCTGATGACTTAGCAGAGCTAGTGCACTCCATTAAAGAATTCGGGCTTCTGCAGCCCATTGTCGTGCGCCCGGCGGAAGACGGCTTCGAACTCATCATGGGTGAGCGACGTTGGCGGGCAGCTTCTCGGGCTGGCTTATCGACGATCCCTGCTATCGTGCGGCAAACCACAGATGATGCCTTGCTGCGCGACGCATTGCTGGAAAATATCCACCGGGTGCAGCTGAATCCACTGGAAGAAGCCCATGCCTATCACCAGTTGCTGGAAGAATTCGGTGTGACACAGGAACAGCTAGCTGACCGGCTGGGGCGTTCTCGCCCGGTAATCACCAATACTCTGCGTTTGCTACGCCTGCCAGTAGATGTGCAGCGGCGAGTAGATGCTGGTGTGCTTTCTTCTGGGCATGCTCGTGCGTTATTGGGGTTGCAGGAAAAAGAACAAATGTCGCAATTGGCAGAACGCGTGGTAGCCGAAGGCCTATCCGTGCGAGGCACAGAAGAAGCCGTTGTACTGCTGAATAAAGGGCAAAAACCAGCAGCGAAGAAGAAAAATTCGCCAGCACCACAACCAGAGTATTTGACGAATACAGCCGAACGTCTGGCCGATAAATGGGACACGAAAGTTACTGTGTCCATGGGAAAACGTAAGGGAAAAATGGTTATCGAATTCGGTGACCAAGATGATTTCCAACGCATCATGGAGCTCATTGAAGGTTCTGCCGGAACCGCGGACTAAATGTGGGCAGAAACCTCTGCGGAACCCAAGGAAAACCCGGGCGCTGTGCCTCGTTACTTCGACTAGTGCACAGCGCCCGGGTTATTTGTTTCCTGTTGACCGTCTCTGCTGATTACTTTGGTGCTGATTGCCGACTGTTTGCGTTACTGTTTGCGTTCATAGACGGAAAGCCCAGTGTGATTAGCGTGATGCTGCATGCACGAGACCGGAGAAACACTGGCTAAGACTGTTCGGCTTCCAACAGCTCTGCGAAGTTGTAGGTGCCGGTCTTCATATCGTCCTGATCCAGCAAATACAACCGCTTCACACCAACGACGATGGCTTCCGCGATGGCATCGCGGTGCTTTGGCTGCGTCAAAATTTGGACATCCTGTGGGTTCGTCAAATACCCCAGAACGACATCGATGGTTGGCATCTGTGGCAGGCGCAGTACTTCCCAGGTACGTGCGTGATTGCGGCAATCCTGTAGTTCTGTGCGGGCAACGATTTCGCGTTGTACAAAGCCAGAAAGTTTTTCCCCGATCATTGAGGAAGAACCGTAATTCGAGCCGAAATAGAATGTTGCTGCGCCATTCGCCTTATCATTCCGATAATGATCGCAGTGCAAGCTAATCACGAGGTCCGCACCAAAAGCATTGGCGATATCAGCACGCTCCCGCTCGCTGGGATCATCCATGCGAGGGCGGGAAATAATAGTTTCCACACCAGCGGCAATCATGCGTCCTTCGATACGAGAAGACAGATCCCAGAGGATTTCTTCTTCCGTGATCTCACCAAAACGTCCGCGGACAGTCGCTCCCTTGTTGGCGCCGCCTAGCGCGGGATTAATGACGACACGTTTATCTGCCAGTTTTGGCCCGGCACGGCGAACCCACTCGCGTTCCCGGATGGCTTGTGCCGATCCGCCTGTGGAGATGCGGCGACCGAGTAAAGAAAGAGAGTGGATGGTGTTCGGGCCACAGATTCCGTCATCTTGTAAACCGGAGTTGAGCTGGTAATTGCTCAATGCTTCGTGCGTGTTTTGTCCAAAATGACCGTCGAGGTTGTGGCTGTAAAAGCCTAATTCCTGTAGCTGGCGCTGCAGTTGGGCGACGTCGTCACCAAATAGTTCTTGGTTGGGTTGGAAAGACAGCACCCGGGCACCCAGCGTGTACGAGGCATGACGAAGTTCCCGTAGGGTGATCTCATCGATCGTGCCCGACGGGATGATGCCGCGGGATTGCTGGAAAGCCTTCAACGCGTCCGCCAATTCAGCGCTGAAGTATTTGTCTTCTTCGCTGAATTTCTGAGTCTTCCAGTCCGCCACGTCACCGTCGAAGTGGGATAGCATGCCCAGGCGGGCCAAAGTGGCACGAGCTTCTGCTACGCGAGCTGAAGAATCGCCCACCTTCAATACTTTCGTCACAACGCTCCCTCATGCAGCGTGATAGCCATGGTCGTGGTGTTCATATTTGGAATTTGTTCGGTCCTGCAGCCACTCCCGCCAGAAAATGTTGCCCGCGTGAATGCGGGACGGCGAGAATGACCGCTTTCGGGTCTCCCTCTAGGTTGAACCTAGAGAACGGCCTCGACCTTGCTGATGATTTGCTTTTTCGGCAAATTGCCGGTGAACTCGTCCACCTTGGAACCACCCGAGTAGATCATCACCGAAGGGATAGACATGACCTGAAACATGGCAGCCAGGGTGCGTTCAGTGTCAACGTCTACTTTGGCGACCTTGATCTTGCCGTCGTATTCCGCGGCGATCTCATCCAGCACTGGGCCTAATTTCTTGCAAGGACCGCACCACTGTGCCCAGAAATCGACGATGACTGGGACATCTGATTCGACGACCTCAGACTTGAACGTCTGGGACGTGATGTCAATTGTGTTGCTCATGTGACTTGTCACCTCGTAGTTTTCTAGAAAGAATTACTAAGAATTCTAGTGTAGTCACAACGAATTAGCGCCATGGCGCGCGAAAACGCGTCTGCCATGACCACAAGTAAACGTTGCGCAAAATTCTATTTTGCAGCGGGGGAATTCCCAGCTGACTCCCAGTGAACTGCCGCTGCCAACAGCCCTCAACGGGCGACAGCAGCCAAGTACTCGCCGGCGTCGATGGCTGCACGACAGCCGGAACCAGCAGCAGTGATGGCTTGCTGGTAGTGGTCATCCACCAAGTCACCGCACGCGAATACACCATCCAGGTTGGTGTGGGTGTGTGGGTGGTTGACCTTGACATAACCAGTTTCTTCCAAATCGACCTGGCCTTGCACTAAGTCTGTACGCGGGTCTGAACCGATTGCGACGAATAGTGCAGTCACGTCCAGCTCGCTGGTTTCGCCGGTCTGGGTGTCTTGCAGAGTCAGGCCAGATACCTTACCTGCAGATTCTTGAATGGCAGCAACGGTCTTATTCAGCTCCCAGGAGATTTTCTCGTTGTTCTTTGCCCGGTCCAGCATAATTGGCGAGGCAGAAAAACCTTCGCGACGGTGCACGATGGTGACCGATCGGGCGAATTTGGTGAGGAAGGTAGCCTCTTCCATTGCGGAATCTCCGCCACCGACAACAGCAATATCGTGGTCCTTAAAGAAAAAGCCGTCGCAAGTAGCGCATGTAGACACGCCACGGCCTGTCAGCGCCTTTTCTCCTTCTACTCCCAGGTGACGTGGTGCCGAACCCGTCGCCAAGATTACGGTGCGGGCGGCAAATTCCTCATCGCCGACGTAGATCTTTTTGATTTCACCGTCAAGCTCAACGCGATCGACTAATTCCATACGCAAGTCAGCACCGAAACGTTGGGCCTGTGCGCGCATTTCTTCCATTAGCTCGGGGCCCATGATGCCCTTTTGGAAGCCGGGGTAGTTCTCTACCTCGGTGGTGTTCATCAATTCGCCGCCGTACTCATAGCCCTCAAAAACGATTGGGTTGAGTTCAGCACGGGCAGCATAAAGCGCGGCACTGTAGCCGGCTGGGCCAGAACCAATTATGGCGACATCGTGAACGATCATTATTTTCCTCCGTTGCTGGATCTGTCTGCCAGATATTCTACGCGCTAATGAAACAGAATCTTGGCGACGCAAGCATGGTCGCAATGGCACGGAGGTGTGGTTCTGCCCACGATGATTGCCCTAACAACTAGCCGGTTTGAGCGCGTTCGACGGCGTCGCGAATGGCCTGGCGTGCCCGCCAACGTCGTGATTTTACGGTTCCCGGTGCCACGCCTTGCTGTTTAGCGACTTCAAAAATGCTGTAGCCTGCGATATCTGTCAGGGTCAGAGCTTCGCGTTGTTCCTCGGCGAGTTCTGCAAGAGCATCTTGCAGGTAAATTCGCGCATCCACACTTCCAGCGGGATCATAACCCAAAGCTGGGTTGTGGTCGTGTGGCACCACTTCTGCGTCAATCGTGGGGGTTTCCCGGCGATGCTTGTGGTTGAGGTAGTCATAACCGGCATTCATGACTAACCGGTGCAGCCAGGTGCTCAACGCAGATTCTGCCCGGTAGGTGTCTAGCTTCGTGCTGGCTTTAAGCATCGCATCTTGCATGATGTCGTCAATATCGTGATCGTTGCCTGCATAGCGGCGCGCTACCCCACGCAATCGACGCCGGTGCTTGGTGAAAATCGCGTTAAAAGCACTGGCATCGCCACTGCAGAAATCGTCGACTAACTGTTGATCAGAAATTTCAGTGTGTTCTGTCATGGTCCCCCCGATTATGTTTCCCCAAAAATTTCCCCTGTGGCCCCCATTACACCGTAGGTACGACGAAAGCGCCGTCCGGAATTGCACATTTCAATGTGCAACAAAACCGGACGGCGCTTGGAATACGTGTTATGAAGGCTACTGCAACTGCAGATTATCGATAGTGTTCAAGCCAGTGAGCATGACATCACGTAAGCGCAATTCATCTTCCACGCCACTGAATTGGATCAATACGCCACCAGAAAATTCATTGCGGCCATTCAAGGTGACATTATTGCGGCCCTCCGACAGTGTGCCGGTAGCAATCCGCGGTAACGATTCCCGGTCAATGGTAGCGGGATCTATGGGTGTCATGGCAGTGACACCGTCGTCGCCAGTAATGTCATTGATCGCAAATACGGAGAATTTTCCACCGGCGGTCTCAGAGCGAATGACTAGGTCTTGCAAGATCACCGGGTCTCGGGTGGCAACCAACAACGCTGGGTCAGATTGATTTGTTTCCCAGACCGTTTCTGGAATTCCGTCGATGGCCTCGGGGGCTTCTGGGCCATCGGGGAACAAACGCGCGTGGGCCAGAATTTGGATCACCGGCAAATCAATAACCGGTGCTGGTGGAGCGCTGGTGGTGTGAATGGCATCCGAGGAGACCGGGCTGGAATCGTCGTTTTGGTTGAACAACGAGAAGACGTAGGCAGACAAAGCAGCTACAGCGATGATCAACAAGAACGTGAATGTGGCAATGACGATGACCCCACCGTTGGAATAACCACGGGCTCCGAAACCGGCGCGCTCTTCCACATCTGGCGTGGCTTCATCTTCGACCGGCAGCGCCTCGACCTCACCAGGTTCTTCTTCTTGCTCGCCGCGGATAAATCGCTGCAATCGGTCGGAAATCTCGCGTGGGGTGGGCTCCACCGGTTCGGTTGCTTGGGCAGCAGCGTGCGCCGCTGCGGTCCCACTCGGTGCTGAAGTACCACTTAGCTTTGAATCATCCGCTGCGGATGCTTGCGAGCTTGCGGATTCTGCCACATTGGCTGATTTCTCCGTGCCGTGGCCAGCCCTGTCGCTATCGTGTTCTCTGGCTGCTGTCGCCGATTGCCTAACTGCTTGTGCATTCTGGTTGTCAGCCTGACCAGCCTGGTTGGCCTGATCAGTTTGGTTGGCCCGATCAGCCTGCTCAACTGCGTCTGTTTGTTCAGCCTGTTTAGCCAGTTCTGCCGTTTCAGTTTGTTGCGGGATACGCGGTTCTGTAATCGTGGACAACTCTTCCGGCGTCGGCGAGGTCGACTCCACCAATTGCGAAATCGCAGAATTCAGCGAGGAACGATCGCCCTCAATGGTGTTATCACTCAGCACAGCCGGGAAAGCCAGCATCGCGGTGCCTTTGGTGGAGATACGTACCCGGCTTCGGTTATCCAAACCGACGGTCTGTCCCTTTTCGTGCGCGGTGGCGATCGTATCGGCAAATGGGGCCAAAGCCTCGGCCACGGCAGCAGGATCCAAACCATCCGATTCCGCCACCGTCTTCAGATCGCTGCCGGGGATCCAATCCGCGACCACCAAGCAACCGGAACGATAGGACAGCACACGGATATTTGGTGCAATACCTGGCAAATTCAGCTGTGCCAAACGACGCGTACGACGCGAAACCTCCGCAGCCGCGCGGGCAGACTGCGCAGGGGTCATCGCTGCCATTGGGGCATTACCTGTCGTGGTGACAAACGTCAGCGCAACCTCTTTACCCGTGGCGTTTTCTTTCGCCTGCCAGAACTGCGCTCCGGCGACACTGCCGTGATCGCGTAGCAGCCGGAAACGTCCGTCGGACACTGGAGCGCCAGGGGTCAGGCGGGCGCCACGGACGACGCCAGCAGACATCGGTGGTGGCACCGGACTGGAGTTGAAGGTATCTTGCGCCAAAAAGCGTGCGGAAATATCTTGCAGGTCGATCTCGCCATCGGCGACGTCGTCGGAATCATTGACTTTGATGAGCTTGGACAGACCCGGCAGACGACGAGCAACCCGGCCCAGTGACTGGATTTCCTGGATCCTGGAGAAGGACAAAACGATGCCGGTGACGGTCAAAAATACCAAGCCCGCGATGATCGTGGATACCAGTGTTCCCGCCGAACGCAAAGCTGATTGCAGCGTTTCTGGTGCGAGGTCCACAATTGCCAGCCCCCAGGAATCCGGCAACATTCGTAACAAGAACAGAACCGCATACGCGCCCAGCAAACCGGCGAAAGCAGCGCCCAGCGACCAGCCAGAAGCGGACAGCACCTCCCGAGCACGCAGCGAGCCTAACTTCCGGCGCAGCAAGAAAATACCGATGATGGCACCGGTGATGAAGCCGAAGCCATTCGCTGCGCCCAGCAGAATAACCACCGTCTCGGGGCGGGCAGCAATGACCGGAGCCAACAAGGAAAGCGCAATTTTCGTTGCTGTAATGCCGGCGATAATAAATGTTGGTGTCCAGGCTTCCTCACGCGCGTAAAACACTCGCAGGTGCAACAGCACTAATGCGTATGGAATCAGCGTGAACGCAGAAAAACTCAGTGTCCAACCGAGCAAAACCGCGCTCTCTTCACCGAACAGGCCGTACTGGAACAGGCCTTGCGCGATAGGAGTGCCAAAAGCGGTAAAAAACACGACGATGGGGATCAGCGCGATGAACGTCAGTTTGGTGGCCACCGTCAGGTCGCGAACCACGGCTTTGTCGTCGCCGTCGGCAGCATTGCGGGAAAGCCGTGGCATGATCGCAGTCAGCAGCGTGACGCCAATGACGCCATACGGCACCTGAATTAACAGCCACGCCTGCTGGTAAATGATTGGCGCTTGGGCGTCGGCAAGCGCACCGATGCGCGTGGTAATGACGTACCCCAACTGTGAAATCGCCACATAAACGATAATCGCGGCAGCCATGCCACCGAACTGCTTTAAGCGTGCATCCACGCCCCACAGCGGCTTTAGATTGACCTTCGCCCGGCGCAAATACGGCACCAGAAGCAGACACTGGACGATGACACCAGCGGTGGTACCCAAGCCGAGCAATACGACGTGGATATCCGTGATCGGTGATGGTGCAGCCGGGTTCAGCGAGCCCGGAACCGTCCAGTACAACAGCAACACGCCGATGGAGATAACGTTATTCGCCACTGGTGCCCAGGCACCGGGTGCGAAAATCCCCTTGGTGTTTAGCACTGCTTGGAACAGGGCAAAAAGCCCATAAAACATGATCTGTGGCAGCAGCAAAAACGCGAACGACGTCGCCTGAACTTCATTGACCTGGCCGGATTCCGGCAGCATCAACCTGGTGATCCACGGCGCTGTCAGCAAAGATATCAGCGTGATCGTGCCCAGTAGGCTAATCGCTAAGGTAAATAATCGGCGGACAAAGGCCTCTCCCCTATCGGGATCTTCCTTTTCGGCACGCACCAACACTGGAACCACCAGTGAGGTCAACACCGCGCCTAGGACGATCTCGGTGATCAGGTTGGGCAGCGTATTCGCCGTGTTGAAGGCCGAAGCTACCGCAGCACCCAAGGTGGCGGTGATCAATACATTGCGCAGAAAGCCCGTGATACGAGAAATCAGCGTGGCGATCGCCATCGAACCTGTAGCGCGGACGACATCAGCATCGCTGGCCTTTTCGTCATTGCGTCCGCGACGCAGATCGGATTTATCTTCGGCGTCCGGCACAGCGAGGGGCTGCGGACGTTTCTTCGGTACCGGAGCCGGTGGTGTCGGCTCGACGATGCGTCCGCGAGTAGATCGAACCGAAGTAGTTTCAGTATCTGTCAACGACACACCAATCTATTCATGCTAATTCTTTCTGCGACGCCGCACCCGCAACGTCACTGTCGTAGCCAATACCAGGGCCAGCCCGGCGACGACGCTGTATATGATCACAGAATCGCTCCGAGTGTTTACCGTGATTTCCACTGGTTGCGAAATTCCAGAGCCGTTGGGTGTGGCAAGCCACAGCCGGATATCAGTTCTTCCGCGATCCGCTGGGATATCAGCTGTCATTGTTACGGTAATCGAGCCACGAGCGGGAATGCTAACCTGCTCCGGCGTGTTGAGACGCGTTCCTTTTGGAGAGTTGTACGACAGCTGCGTAGTCACCGGTAGTGGAAGCTGATTCTTGGCGACGACAAGCAGTGGAGAGGAATCTGAGACGCGCGTATAGACATTGCCTGGGGGTGCGAGTGAAACGGACTCGCGAAGCTCTTTCAATACTGCGCGATTGGCGTTGATGCGCTCGGAGGTGGCGGCGACTGCCCTGTCATAACCTGAAAGTGTGTTGCGCTGGTGGTGCGACAAGGCGATAAGCATGTCGCGACGTAGTGCCAGAGTATACTCATAACGAGTCATCGAGATTGCGGGATCATTGTTCATGATCGACATGAGCTCGTTAATATAGCGCACCTGTTGCCGCACCTGGGTGAGCTCCAGGTCGGTGAACACCGTGGGGTCTGGATACGGGCTTCCGGATGCGGGGGTTGTGGAAGCATCGGTGTGCGCGGCTAGTTCGTGGGCGTCTGCGGGATCGATAGCGTTCTTGTCGACGGCTGCGCCCAGTGGTTGCGGGGTGATGCCCGGTTCTGACAGTAGTTCAGCTGCGGTCTCGAGCAAGGTATCGGCGACGGTGGCGTCGACAAGCGCAGGTAGCAACGCGATGGTGTTGCCGTTGGTAGCAGTATCGGTTGACTCCGTACCTTGGTTGCGAACGGTGGCGCGGAGCGTGCTGGCAGCGGTGATCGTGCGCGCATGTTCCGAGGCTTTCGTTTCCCCGGTGCGGTGTGCCAAGGGCGTGAAGGGGGACGTGACTGGCTGCTGGCCGGTATCGCTTAAGATTGCCGCCAGTGCACTGTCGAAGGTGGATGCTCGCAGGTGGATCTCTGGGTCCGCGAGAGCCTCGGCAGCGGTGGCTACCGCATTATCTGCCAGTATTAAGTGAGCACCTTCCGGAAGGTTTCCTAATGCATAGGATGTTTCCCGTGAAACATAGCCGTTTCCGGGAAGCGTTAGCGGCTTGGCGTCCAGGCCAAGGATCCGCTGCAGCAACTCCGGGCCGCGATCGGTGGCTTCATGCAACATCCAGCCGTCATGGGTGCCTTGTACAGCGTTGAGGTCCGTGTTTGCCCACGGCATCGCCAGGACGCAATCGATCTCACGCAACATATCCAGCCAGACCCGTGCATTGTCAGCCCCTGTGCCTTCGATGCCGAGATCTGGTTCTTTGTTGGTTCCCCAAGAATCCCGCAGACGCACTGGCTCGTTATTAATTTCTGGGCGTTGCTCGTTGACGTAGTAGCCCTCGGTCATCCGCGATGCGAAATTCACCACTGCGGGGTCTAAAGCCATGCATGATGCACCACGAAGTTCGTGTTCGCGATACGTTTTGACTAGCTCATACAGCCGTCCGCCTGCGGAAATTTGGTGGGTGAAATCTTCCGAGCGCACGATTAACGGATCATCACCCGTGGCTCCCGGCACCGGATCAATCATTGTCGAAACCGGCACGATGAGAGACAACCCGTGTTCGCTGTTAGCAATAGCAGGGGTGCCGGTAGCGTCGTCAAGGTCCACGGTATTAGGATCCCCCACGCTTAAAATTAGGCGTTCGCTAGCCAAATGTACCGGGTCGCCATCCTGAATCCCCGTGAGCGTGAACAACAACGGGTAAGCTCCTGGCTTTTCAATGCTCAGGCTCGGCGAGGCCGCCAACGCAGTATCAATATCCAGAAACGCCGCCGTGGAACTATTCGGCTGCACCGAGTCCACCTTCGTCGCGTTAGCCCAATACGGAAAATCACTTCCCGCCAGTGCGGCTTGCGCCGCAGCCGCCGAATCCACTGCAGCAGCACGACGTACGGTGACCTGAACGTCCGTCAACTCAGACGTCGAGCGGTTATCCACACGGAATTTCGCGCGCAGCTTCTCCCCCAGCTTCACAGACCCAGTTGCGGAATCTCCGGAAGCAGCTTCTTTCAAAGAAGTCAGTGACAGCGAGACATCATTGTCAGCTAGCTCATCGTGCGGCAATCCCCATAGGTCAGAATTATCAGGTGATACCGGCACCGGTTCGGGTGCCGCCAGAGCAGCAGGAGCAGTGACAAGAGCGGATAAAGCCACCAACGCAGACGAAGCAGCCAACCGATTCATCGCGGGGTGATCCTTCCCGCCTCTTTTTCTGCACGTGCCAACTCCGGCAATAAATCATGGGCCTTTCGCGCTAATTTGCGCTCGTCGGCATATGCCAGGCGCTCGATAAGCTCGGAGGCTGGGATCCAGGCAACCTCAGTCACCTCAGGATCTTCATCGTTGAGCCAGCCGTCAACAAAGCGCAACAAATGGTGGTGCACAGTTTTATGTATGCGTACTCCATCGGAGACGAACCAATAATCAATCACACCTAGGTGCGCAAAAACCGCACCATGGATGCCCGTTTCTTCCCACACCTCCCGCTCGGCGGTGACGTTATGATCTTCATCCGGCTCCACGTGCCCTTTCGGCATTGACCACAGCAGCCGACCCCGGCGATCCAAACGGCCGATCAGTGCAACGTAGATGCTGGCAAGGTCCACCTTCCCGTTTTCTGCCACAGCTTCGGCGAGACCGGAAAGCACCAAACCGCCCGCGGAGGTTTCCGTGCGGGTTTCCATAACGGAACGTTGGGAGTGGTGTCCCTTGCGTTGGTGTGCGCTTTTATTCGAGCGTGCAGGCTGTTTGGAGGGATGCTGCTTTGCTGGCTGCTGTTTGCTCTGCTGGTTTTGGTGGTTTTGCTGGCTCTTGTGTGCAGCTTTTGGACGTTTCTTCCCGGAATTATTTTCCGTATCCTTCGCGCCACTGTTCTTTGCAGCAGAGTTCTTCGCGCCAGAGTTCTTTGCAGCATTATTGGTGCCGCCGGCGGGATGTGGACCTCCCTTCTGCGCGGCCGGGCGACGTCGGCGTCGGCGTCGGCTTTTGTGGCTCTTTTCCTCGTTAGTCATTACAGATGATCGTAGTAGACTAACGGGGGTGAATTCTTCAGACACCCAGCAGATTGCTCTGTTAGCACGCGCAACCGAGGCCGTCCGCGAACTTTCTCCGCTTTTGTCGGGGTTGGTGCAGCGTTTTGACGAGGCCGGTTATCAGCTGTTTTTGGTTGGCGGTTCCGTCCGCGACGCCATGCTGTCGCGGCTGGGCCATGATTTGGACTTTACTACCGATGCCCGCCCCGACGTGGTGCAGCCGATTTTGAATGACTGGGCCGAGACCGTGTGGGATACTGGCATTGCTTTTGGCACGGTTTCTGCCGTGAAAAAGGGGGAGCAGATCGAGCTGACGACGTTCCGTTCCGACGCTTATGATGGCGATTCCCGAAACCCCGTTGTTGAGTTCGGCGACACCTTGGAAGGCGATTTGATCCGCCGAGATTTCAAGGTCAATGCCATGGCGGTGGAGTTGACGCTTGCCGACGACGACCCGAGCCGGATCACCGGACGGTTCCACGACCCGGTTGGTGGTTTCGCCGACATGGTGGCCGGTGTGCTGGATACCCCAGATGCTCCGGAAATTTCCTTCCGCGATGATCCCCTACGCATGTTGCGTGCCGCGCGCTTTGTCTCCCAATTGGAGCTGCGCATTGCGGATCGGGTGCGGGCTGCAATGAAAGAAATGTCTGGTGAGATTAACCGGATTACCGCCGAGCGCGTGCAGGTGGAATTGGACAAGCTGATGGCGGGAGCGAACCCCGTCGCAGGCATCGAGGTGCTTGTCGAAACCGGGCTAGCAGGACATATTCTGCCGGAAATTCCCGCTTTAGCGATGGAGCCGGATGAACACCTGCAGCATAAAGATGTCTACAAGCATTCCTTGACCGTGTTGCAACAGGCGATTGATCTTGAAGACGACGAGCAGTCGCCCGATTTGGTGTTGCGCTGGGCGGCGTTGCTGCATGACATCGGCAAGCCTGCTACACGGGCGAAAAAGCCCGGTGGAGGCGTGAGTTTCCATCACCACGAGGTGGTGGGTGCAAAGATGACGCGAAAGCGTTTGCGGAAACTGAAGTATCCCAAGGCCGTGATCGAGGACATCGCGAATCTGGTGTTTTTGCACATGCGTTTTCATGGTTTTAGCGAAGGTGAATGGACTGATTCTGCGGTGCGTCGTTATGTTACGGACGCGGGTAAACTTCTCCCCCGATTACACAAATTGGTACTCGCGGATTGCACTACGCGGAACCAGAAGAAGGCCCGCCGGTTGCGTCGTGCCTATGACAATTTGCTGGAGCGTATCGACGAGATCCAGGAAAAGGAAGACTTGGCTCGCGTACGCCCGGATTTGGATGGCAATGAGATTATGGAAATCTTAGGGCTGGAGCCGGGGCCAGAGGTGGGCAAGGCATGGGCATATTTGAAGGAATTACGCCTGGAGCACGGCCCCCTCGGCAAAGAGGAAGCCATAGCGAAGTTGCGGGAAAAGTGGGGAGTGGCCTAAACGCCCCACTCACCTAGCAGTGGTGGAAATCCCGCGTCACACACCCGGCGGGAATCCGTGCGCGCTGGGTGGCAGGAGGCCGCCCCGGTTTTTCTTGGTTTGGTGCCGCTCGGCTTGGCTTTCGGCGTTTTTATCACGCAGTTGGGGTTCGCCTGGTGGTGGGCCCGATTTTCTCGGTCGTCATTTATGCCGGGTCCATGGAGTTTCTCGCCCCTGGGCTGATCGGGCGGGCGTCGGCCCGATTTCCGCGGCGTTCACCGGCATTGTCGATCATCGGTGGTACGGCAGCCTACGTCGGCTTTATTAACGTAGTGTTTTAGTCTCCCGTTCGTGACTTTGTTAGGCCAGTTCTGGGAAACGTTGTTGCACTTCTACCCACCAGGCCGCAAAGGCATCGTGGGATAAATGTTGTGTGGTGATATCCGGGTAGTTACCGTAGGTGTTGGGATGCGGGACGGTGGTTTTGGGTACATCGATCTGTCCGGCGCGGTGCATCTTTTCTGCGCTGGTTCCTGGCTTGTCGACGCGCGCTGCCCCAGCGATAACTTCATCTGGTGTCAGCGCGATCATGCGGTGTACCAGGCAACCGGATCCGCTTTCTTCCAATTCCGCGAGGTGAATCGCTGTTCCCGCACCGGGGATGGTCATCGTCAGTCGCGTATATAGATGTTTCACGTGAAACACTTCCCTATCTTCGTGTACTTCCCTATTTTCGTGTATTTAACTGTGGACGTTGAGCGCGTTGCCGGCGTCATCAATGGAAACCGGCTCCAACGGGTCACGGGCTGGGCCAGAGACCACGGAACCGTCGGCGATTTTGAATACGGAGTTATGCGCTGTGCAGCGAACCTCGTCGCCTTCGACTTTAGTGATTAGGTTCCGCTGGTGCGGGCACTGCTGGGAATATGCGACGTATTTACCTTCTTCAGGCTGGGCGATGATGTATCCGTCGGCAATGATTGCTGATCCGACTGGAATTTCCGCCTTGGCTACTTCCATTGGTGGTTCTTTACCACATGCGGCTAAGAAGGCGCCCGCGACGGTGGTAGCGGTTCCGAGAAGGAAAAGTCGACGGGAACAATTCTGTGCCATGGTGGTCACTCCTTGCGTTCGGGATGTGGGTTAACGCATTTATTGTCACAGTGTCTTTAATTTGTAGCAGGGGTTTTCTCTGCTGGATAACGTCACTGTGATTTTTAGGCTATTGATTATCAGCTTGCCGAGCAGCGCGGCGTAGTGCGTTCATATCAACACTGGGTGCTTTTGGTTTTCCGTCAGCGTCGGCACCGCCAGACGAACAACACCCACCGGTAGCATCCGCATTCTTTTTTGCGTTGACGTGCTGGTCGTAGAGGACAGCGGTCCGGGCACCCAGGTTGGCGCCGTAGGAAATGGCAATGATGCCGACGACCGTCGTCACTGCGGGAATTACCCACATCAGTCCACTTGCTTGTAGCGAAACTAAAGCGCCGAACGTCAGGCTTGCCCCAGCAACCAACCAGACCGGGCCCGCTACGGCGTGCGAGGTCATCCATGCTTCCGGCGATTTACGTGCTTCATGTACCCGTAAGCCGAAAACGCTGTTGCCAGGTAGCTTTTTTAAGGTGGCCAGTCCGCCCACGGTAATAACGATGGCGGCCAAAACGAACAGCAGGATGGGAACGACGATCATGTCCCCAGTCTAGCCCTGCCTGCGAGAATGACGAAAACACTTCGCTATGCTTAAGGGGTCCTGAATACCACCATCCATAGTTAAGAGTTTTCTATGAGCGTTCGTAAAGTCAGCTCCTCGCTGCTGTTTCGCGTCGTGGTGGCGATCATTCTTGGCGTCGTTACGGGATTATTCTTCCCGGAATGGCTAGCCAGAGTCTTCGTCACGTTCAACGGCCTGTTTAGCCAGTTCCTCGGTTTCTTCGTTCCGGTACTGATTTTTGCTCTCATTACCCCGGCTATCGCCGGACTGGGTAAAGGCGCTGGAAAGTGGCTAGGTATCACTACTGGGATTGCTTATCTATCCACCATTGGTGCCGGATTGTTGGCGTATGCAGTGGCGGTTTTTGGTTATCCAACATTATTGGGTGACCAGTCGCTTGATCTCGATGTCAGCGATGTAGAAGAAGGTGCATTGACGCCATACTTCGAAGTAGAGATGGCTCCTCCGTTTGAGATCATGACCGCTCTGCTTTTAGCTTTCGCGTTAGGTCTCGCGATGACGGCAGTCTCCTCCCCTGCCCTATACAAGGGGGTCCGGGAATTCGAGAAATTGATCATGAAGGTTATCACTTCCTTCGTGATCCCCCTGTTGCCACTGTTCATTTATGGAATCTTCTTGAACTTGATGATGAATGACAACTTGGGTGATGTCATCAGTTCGTTCGCCCGGGTGCTCGTGTTGTCTGTTGTCATGACGTGGGTAGTCGTTCTTCTGCAGTACCTGCTTGCCGGTGCACTGTCTGCGAAGAACCCATTTACCGCGCTGAAGAACATGCTCCCGGCCTACTTCACGGCATTGGGTACTTCTTCTTCTGCGGCATCCATCCCGGTTACCTATAAGTCCGTACTCAGAAACGGCGTGGCCCCGAATATCGCTGGGTTTGTGGTTCCTCTTGGTGCCACCATGCACTTGTCTGGGTCGATGACCAAACTGATTTTGTACACCTTCGGCATTGTTTACCTGTCCGGCATGGATGTCAGCTTCGGCCTCGCACTAGGTTTCATGCTGTTGTTGGGCATTATGATGGTGGCTGCCCCTGGTGTTCCTGGTGGTGCGGTGTATGCGGCATTGGGATTGTTGGGCAGCATGCTGGGCTTCGACGAGGATATGCTCGCACTAATGATTGCGGCGTATATCGTGGTCGATTCTTTCGGCACCGCGGCGAATATCACTGGCGATGGTGCGATCGCCTTGTTGATCAACAAGTGGACCAAGAACGGCACCGCGGCAGAAGGCGTTGGCTTGCCGGACGACTACGATGTTCCTGCCACGGGTGAAGCACTGGGCCAGGATTCGCCTGGCAGCGGAAGAACTGAAACAGGTAAAAACTGATTCAGACAAAATCTGATTCAGGCAACCGCTGACAGAAATACACAGACACTGACAATCGACAGTGACAATGATTTAAGCGCCAGGGCTGGGTTAGTCCTGGCGCTTAATGCGTTGCAGCTACCTTGTTGTAGCTACCTCGGTGCAGCTACCGCGTTGCGGCTTTCATGTGTGCGACGTAGTCGGATACCTCGTCGGCAAGCTCTGCGAGAGTGTACTCGTTACCTTGCTCCGTGGAATTAACCCGGCCAGCAATAATGCGGGTAATCGCAGAACCGGTGATCGCACCGTCAGCGCCAGCGGCCAATGCTGCGCGCACGTGTTCAGGCTCGGAAATGCCAAAACCTAAGAGCACCGGTGCACCGTCGAAACGCTTAATCGCATCGACAACAGTATCCAATCCCCCGGTCTCGGCTTCTTTATCCGCGCCAGTGACACCGTGGCGTGATAACGCGTAAATATAACCCGTCGAGTTTTCACTAACCGCCCGCAGCGTTTCCTCGCTGGCACGTGCCGGAGCAATAAATATCTGCGAAATTCCTGCCTGTTGCGCGGCCGCGACGAACGGAGCACCTTCGCGGGTGGGAACATCCGGGATCAAGATGGAATCCGCCCCCGCCTCGGCGCAGGCTTGATAGAACTGTGCGGTTCCCTTGCTTACCGCCAAATTGCAATAGACCAGCAATCCGATGGGAGTATCTGGGAATTCCTCGCGGATCTGGCGCAGCTGTTGCAACGACTTATCCAGACTGGCACCTGCGCGCAAAGCCCGTTGGTGGGATTTCTCGATTTCTGGTCCGTCGGCGACCGGGTCACTAAAGGGAATGCCGATTTCCAATGCGTCTGCCCCAGCATTCACTGCTGCCCGAATGAGTTCTAGCGATGCTTCGTAGCTAGGATCGCCGAGCATAAAAAACGGCACAAACGCGCCCTCGCCCTTTGTGCGTAAATCAGCGAACAGTGTTTCGTAACGTCCCATGATTATGCTTGGCCCTTCTCGTCATTTTCTTCGGCGGCTTTTTTCTGTGCGGCGTTGTCATCGGCATAGCGTTGCCAGGCGCCAGTCTCATCTGCCAAATCACCTAAGACGTGGCGCACATGATCGATGTCTTTATCGCCTCGGCCGGATAGTGAGACCACGATGGAGATATCTTCGTCTTTACGCTTCAGGGCATACGCCAGGGCATGTGAGGATTCCAGTGCCGGAATGATGCCCTCTTTCTGTGCCAGCAGTTGGAATGCTTCCAGTGCTTCGGCGTCGGTAATGCCAACATAGGTCGCACGACCGCTGGCGTGCAGGTGTGCGTGTTGTGGTCCGACACCGGGATAATCCAGCCCGGCTGAAATCGAATAGGACTCATCGACCTGGCCCTCGGCATTGCGCATCAGATATGAGCGCGTGCCATGCAGAATTCCGACAGTCCCCTGCGTGATAGTGGCACCGTGTCGTCCGGAGTCCACTCCTTTGCCGCCAGGCTCGGCACCGACAAGTTCGACACCCGGCTCATCGATGAAGTCTGCGAACATACCAATCGCATTCGATCCACCGCCGACGCAAGCCACGACGACGTCGGGAAGACCACCGGTGCGTTCAATCATTTGTGCTTTCGCCTCGGAGGAAATCACGCGGTGGAATTCTCGCACGATGGTTGGGAATGGGTGCGGACCTGCCGCGGTGCCGAGCAAATAGTGCGAATCCTCAAAGGTGGCGGTCCAATCGCGCAAAGCCTCGTTCACGGCATCCTTCAGCGTGCCGGAACCGGTTTCCACGGAGACCACCTTGGCCCCCATGAGTTCCATGCGGAACACGTTGGGTGCTTGCCGACGCACATCCTCGGCGCCCATATACACCACGCACTCCAGATCAAGCAGCGCGCAAGCTAAAGCCGTCGCGGTACCGTGTTGGCCTGCGCCGGTTTCGGCAATCACACGCTTTTTGCCCATCCGCTTGGCCAACAGCGCTTGACCCAACACCTGGTTGGTTTTGTGTGCTCCGCCGTGCACGAGGTCTTCGCGTTTCAGGAAGATGCGGGCCTTGCCGCCCAGGCGGGTAGCTTCGGTTAATGGTGTCGGGCGGCCCAGGTAATCTTTGAGCAGACGTGCTAATTCATCCTTGAAGGATTGGTCTGCCATTGCGTCGACGAAAGCACGCTCTAATTGATCCAGTGCAGGGATCAAGGATTCGGGGACGAATTGCCCGCCGAATTCGCCAAAATATGCCGGCAAAATTGTCGCACGTTCATTGCTCATGGTGTGTCCTAGTCTCGGGATTCTGGGTAGTCGTGGGGTTCTGTGTAGTTGCGGATGGTGGCAAAGGCAGTTCGGATTAGTGAGGCGTCTTTTCGTGGTGCTGCGGCCGGTCCTGCTTTTGAGGTCTCAGTTGCGGTAGAAGGGGCTACCTCTACCCCGGAGTTCAGGTCGATGCCGAAGCATCCAAGTTCCAGTGCGGCTTGGAGGTTTTTGGGGTTGATCCCGCCTGCTAACAATGAGTGGGGCTTAATCTCATCGGGAATTGATTGCCAGTCGAAGGTGCTGCCGGTTCCTCCTTGGCCCGCATCGAGGACGAGTTTGTCGGCAGCGCCGGGGGCAACGAGCTCGTTGAGTCTCTCCGGTTCCACCTCCGGGGTGGTCATGGAGATCGCACGCCAGAGTTCTAGGCCGGTATCCGCTGGGTCCGCTCCCGCGGCGCGAAGTTCGGCACGTACGCCTGCGAGTAATTTTTCTTCCCCGGCAATAGACCCCTGGTATGGGCTGTGGACTTGGAGGGCGTGGATGCCGGGTTGTACCAGCTCGGCCCAGCCCGTCGTCCGGCGTGAAACTGCGACGTAGCGCAGTCCGGGTTCATCGGCGATGATCTTTTTCGATGTTTCACGTGAAACATCGCGGGGAGATGTTTTCTCGAATATCAAACCGCCGTAGACCGCACCCGCGGCGCGAGCGGCTTGCGCGGTGCCCGACGTCGTCAAGCCACAAACTTTGTTATGGCCATAGACTAAGGCGCGGGCTGCCCAGTCTGTATCCGGCTGCGAAGACAACTGCGAACCGACCAAAAATCCGGAAGCGTGTGCGCCCAAAGCCCGCACTGCCCTATTATCCCGAATTCCGGATTCAGAAAGGGCTAGTGTTCCTTCTGGGAGCAATGCCGCTAATTTCGCAGTGCGTGAAAGATCTATGGAAAGATCATGCAGGTTCCGGTTGTTGATGCCCACGATCTGCGCACCCAAGCGCAACGCGCGGGCAACCTCGTCCTCATCAATGACTTCCGTGAGCACGTCCAGGCCCAATTCGTCGGCAAGCGTAGACAGCCGTGCGTACTCGTCATCGTCGAGCACCGAGAGCATCAACAAGATCGCGTCGGCACCGTAATAACGCGCAGCATAGAGCTGCACGGGGTCGATAATGAAATCCTTGCACAACACCGGAAGGTGCGTCGACATGGCGACGGTTGCAAGGTGGTCATAGTCGCCACCGAAATGCTCCGGCTCGCACAACACGGAAATTCCGGCAGCATAACGCGAATACACCCGCGCCAACTCGCCGGGCTGATAATCTGCCCGAATCAGGCCCAGTGACGGCGAAGACGACTTGCACTCCATGATGAACGCCTGTGGGCGCGCCCGAAGTGAATCGTACAAACTGCGTTGTGAGCGTGGCAGCTGTGCACGGTCCACGTGTGCGATGCGCTCGGTGATGGCTGGCAGGTGCGTACGACGCTGGGCAACGATATTTTCTAGCACCGTGGGCAATTTAGCGTTCACCGTAATCGGCCTCCTCGTGGGTAGCCAACCAACGCTTCGCGGTGCCGTCGTTAATGATTTGAGTTGCCAGCGCGGTTCCTTCGGCAATGGAATCTGCCTTGCCGATGACGTACAGCATTGCTCCGGCGTTGACGGCGACGGCGTCGTGGTGTGCCTGTGGTGCCGTGCCTTCGAAGATAGCCCGGATTGCAGTGGCATTCGCAGTACCATCTCCGCCTTCCAAGGCAGCTAATTCGTGGCGGGCTACACCGAAATCTTCTGGGGTGAGCTCGTACTGTGCAATTTCGCCGTCGCGCAATTCCCAGATCGTGGTCGGGCCATGCACCGCTACTTCGTCAGTACCGGAGCCATGCACGACGAGTGCTCGTTTGCGGCCGAGCTCGCGGAATACCCGGGCGATGGTTTCTCCGATTTCTGGCCGGGCGATACCCATCATCTGAAACTCTGGACGTGCCGGCGACAACAAGGGGCCCAAGGTATTGAACAGGGTGGGAACCTTCAGTGCCTTGCGCACGGGCATCACGTGCGCAACCGCCGGATGATACGCCGGGGCGAATAAGAAGGTGAAGCCAGAATTCTGGAATTGGGTAACTGCACGATCCACATCCAAGTCCAGCGGGATATTGAGGGCTTCCAGGACATCGGCGGAACCGGAACGTGACGACACCGAACGGTTGCCTCCTTTCACCACCTTTGCTCCCCCGGCGGCGGCAACCAGCGAAGCCGCAGTAGAAATATTAATCGTGTTGGTGCCATCACCACCCGTGCCGGCGGTATCCAGCAAACCGGCACCGGTAATCGGGAATGGGCGCGCGGCATTGATAAACGCTTGCGCGGCGCCGGCGATGTCGGCGAAGGTCTCACCACGGGTGCGGATCGTGGCCAGCAGAGCCGCAATGTGTACGTTCTCGTACTCGCCAATGGTCAGTGGTTGGAAAACTTCGCGGGCTTGCTCGACTGTCGGGTCATGATTGTCCAGATAGGCCAGCAGCCGGTCCAGCGGCGCGGGGTTCGCGTCAGCGTTGTCGGAGCCGTGGTCCGCGGTGGTGCTTTCCGCGCCGGCGTTTTCAGCGTTGGCGTTTTCCGCAACGGTGTTTTCAGTGGTGGTTTTTCCGGTGGTGCGCTGGTCAGTCATCAGCACTCCCCTTTCGTCAAAAAGTTGATGCAGCGATTCAACAAGACTGGCCCCTTCGGGCTCAAGATCGACTCCGGGTGGAACTGCAAGCCCATGCACGAGCCATCGGGGGCATAAGCCGCCATGGCCACATCGCCTAAGTCAGTCTTTGTCGTTGCAAGTACCTGTAGCTGTTCCGGCGGGTTCGCGCATCCCAACGAGTGGTAACGCGCCACCGGCACCAAACGGCCGACGTGCTCTGGTTTGTCTGGTTCCTCGTCGATTGCCAGCCCAGCAAACAGCGGATGGTGCGCGCCAGCATCAGTCAGCGTCATAGGTATGGAGCGGCCGTGCACCGGTCCACACGGTTCCACTGTGCCGCCGTAGTGTTCCAGGAGGGCTTGGAATCCCAGACAAATTCCAAGCACCGGTATTTCACCATGGATGGCGTCGAGAAGCTCCATCATGTTCCCGGTTTCCCGTGGGTGCCCCGGCCCCGGTGAGAACAACAGCAAATCCGGCTTGGCGGCCAACACCGTCTCCACATCGACCGTGTTGCGGAAAACTGTGCAGTGGTGCCCGCTCAGCGCGTCGACCAGGTTGTAAATGAATGAATCGCGGTTATCAATCACCACGACATGCGGCTGTGCTGTCATGTGCGGCTGTGCAGTCATTATCGTGCCACCTCCACTGGCGCCCCCAGCGCGACGGCATCGAGCACCGCATACGCTTTGTGTACTGTCTCGTCGGCCTCGGCCTGCGGAATAGAATCCCGCACAACGCCGGCACCGGCCTGAATGATCGCTTCCCCGTTACGAACGAACGCACTGCGAATGACGATGCAGTTATCCATGCGTCCGTCGCCACCGAGGTACCCGACTGCGCCGCCGTAGGAACCGCGGCGCTTGCCTTCCACCTCGCGTAGCAGATCCACCGCACGCAGTTTTGGTGCACCAGTCAGCGTGCCCATGTTCATGCACGCGCGGTAGGCATCGAGGGCGTCGAAATCCTCGTGCAAGGTGGCGGTGACGCGGGAGACGAGGTGCATCACTCGCGAATATCGGTCCACTTGCAACAGCTCCGCGACTTTACGCGTGCCAGGTACTGCGACGCGGGCGAGATCGTTACGTGCCAGATCCACCAACATGGTGTGCTCGGCCAGCTCCTTGTGGTCGGTGCGCATCTCCAGCTCGTTGCGGATATCGAGTTCGTGATTGACGCTGCCATCCGGGTTTAAGCCGCGCGGGCGCGTTCCTGCAATTGGATACAGCTGCACTTCGCGCGTATCCGGGGAGAATTTCAGGTTGGACTCTGGCGAGGCGCCAAACAACTCGTAGTCTTCGCCGCGGAAGTAGAACATATACGGCGATGGGTTTGTCTGGAGTAGGCGCCGGTAAGAAGAAAACGCATCTGCACATGGGGCGCGGAAGGTGCGCGCGGGCACCACCTGATAAATATCGCCCTGATAAATATTGCCTTTGAGCTGCTCGACGTGGCTGCGGAATTGTTGGTCGTCGATATCTGTGCGGACCCGCAGCGGTTGGTTCTTGTCGACGCCCTGCTCCGGTGGAGCCAGTGGTGTGATCTCAGTTTCGGCTTTCGTGGCATAGGCAGCCAGCCGCTTGTCGACGTCGTCCTGGCTGGTTCCGACGCCGCACACATATGCCGTCTGTGACAGGTGGTCTACTTTTAGTAGTGTTTCTGCGACGACGAATTCGTAATCTGGGTATGTGTTGTCGCCTTCGCTGACCGCGGGTAGGGTTTCGAAGGTTTCTAAAAAGTCGTAGGCGAAGCCGCCAGCCAATAAGGGCAGATCCGGTACTTCTCCGGCGGAGCCCTGTTGAGTGTCGTTGCTGCCATACTGCTCGCTCAATTGCAGCCGACGCAGCACTTCTGCCGGGGAGATCGCCAGCAGGCGTTCGCGTTCATCGGCGGCCTGGGATACCGGGAACTCGAAGACTGCCACTCCCCGATCGTCGTCATTGCCGTCGCCATTGCTCGTGACTTCATGTTCGGAAAGTTCGGCACGTAATTTCGCTATGATCTCTTCGCCGGTAGCTGTGAGCGCCTGCGCGGTAACCCGGCTGCCGTGGCAGCGAACGCGAACAGCGGAATCGAGAACCGCCAAGCAGAGAAGGTTTTTCTTGGATTCGATATCCGCTGATTCCAGCAGTACTGTATCTGTGCGCTCGAGCCCGCCTAGATGGGCGAAAAGCTGCGTCGCATCCGCGTGGTAGCGCAGATCGCGGCGCGCTGTGGGGAGATGTGCAGCAAAATTCATAGCCCCAACAATACTGTGTGGCAGCCGACATGGGCGGCGTGACCTAGGCTTAAATTCGCTCCGAGGGTCGGCGCCGCCGGGAATGGCAATGTTTCACGTGAAACATTGCTTATTCCGCACCGAAAACGAGCTCGCCGTTTTTATAGGTTCGGTAAGTCGCAGGCATGCCTGGGCGGTAAGCCAGCTCGATTGCGTTGGTGAAGTTGAGCACGTGCAAATCTGCTGCCGCACCGGGGACCAAACTTCCGCGGCCAGGACGGCCCTGTGCATCTTCCCCAGCTTTGACCGGTTGGCGACGCAGCGCTTTCGCCCCGCCCAAGGTTGCGGCTTCGATAGCCTCATCCAAACTGAGGTCTTGCTGCAGCACCGCCGTGGTGACGCAGAAATTCATCGAGGAAGTATACGACGTGCCAGGGTTCAGATTTGAGGCAATCGCGACGGTGACACCGGCATCCAGCAATTTCCGAGCTGGGGCGAGATCTTGTTTCGTCGACAAGTCACAGGCCGGCAACACCGTAGCGACGGTCTCGCTGCCGGCTAGTGATTGGATATCGTCGTCGGAAAGATAGTTCACGTGGTCCACCGACGCGGCACCGAGCTCAACGGCTAGGCGTACACCGGGGCCCTGCTGCAGCTGATTGCCGTGCACGCGTGGAAGCAGACCCCGCTTCTTACCGGCCTCGAGTACCTTGCGCGATTGTTCCTCGTTAAACGCGCCGGTCTCGCAGAAAACGTCGATCCAGCCAGCGTGCGGCTCTACGGCGTCCAACATCGGGCCGACTACTTCTTGCAGATATTCGTCGGCATCTGCTCCCGGCGGAACCAGGTGTGCACCCAGGAAAGTCACGTCGTCGACGCCCTTGCTGGCTACTTCGGCTGCCAAAGCTTCGGATTCCGTGTTCAGACCGTAGCCGGTCTTGGTTTCGATGGTGGTTGTGCCACCCGCGTGACAACCAGCGATGCGTTCTTGCAACAACTGTTCCAAACGCTCACGCCCAGCACTGCGTGTGGCTTCCATGGTGGTGGCGATCCCCCCGGCCGAATAGGATTCGCCTGCCATGCGGGCTTCAAACTCCTCGGCGCGGTTGCCATCGAAAATCATGTGCGTGTGTGAATCCACCCAACCTGGCAGTACTGCACGGCCGCCCAGGTCGATCTTTTTCTCTACGGTCTCGGAGAGGTCCTGTGGCAGGTCATTCAACGCGCCGACCCAGGTGACGACGCCATTACCGTCGACGAGCAGCGCGCCGTCTTTAATGGTGCCCGCTTCCGAGACCGTGCGTAGTTCGCTGATGTTGTGGAAAAGTGTGCTCATGATGCCTTTCGAATGGTGATATCTCGCGTGCGTGGAGATGTCTGTCTATGTGCAAGTCCTCATGGGTGCTGCCTTCGTGGGCGCTGCCTTCGTTGGTACTGTCGCCGGTGGGCGCTCGGCCCTGTTCTGCTGGGCCGGTGCTCCCCTGCTAGCGCCCTGACGCTAACGCTTTTCTGCCAGCTCCCGATACCAGCGTCTAATCCAGCGCGCCGACGACGCCTTCGACGCTGGCAACGAGTGCTCCACTGGCAACCAGCTTGTGGGCGTAAGCAATTTCTGGAGCCAGGAAGCGGTCGGTGGCAGGCGCTGCTACCCCTTCGCGGAGCAAAGCAACGGCGGCTGTGGTGCCCGGGGCGGATTCGGTCTCAGCATCACGGCAGCGCATGGTAATCGCGCGGGCGGCGGTGAGATATTCAATGGCCAAGACTCGCTGCAGGCCGTCGACGGCGGTGCGAAGCTTGCGGCCAGCGGACCATCCCATGGACACGTGATCTTCTTGCATCGCGGACGACGGAATGGAATCTGCCGAGGCTGGATTTGCGGCCCGTTTCAGCTCTGAGACAATCCCGGCTTGGGTGTATTGCGCGATCATGTGGCCGGAGTCGACACCAGGGTCGTCGGCAAGAAACGCTGGCAAGCCGCGGTTGCGTGCAGTATCCAAGAAGCGGTCGGTGCGACGCTCAGAAATCGAGGCTAGGTCCGCCGCGACGATTGCCAAAAAGTCCAGTACATAAGCTACTGGTGCACCGTGGAAATTGCCGTTGGAGCGTACTTCCCCATCGATGACGACGGGATTGTCGACGGCTGCTGCGAGCTCGCGCTCGGCGACGGTAATGGCGTGGGTGATGGTATCGCGGAAACCGCCGCTGACCTGCGGTGAACAACGCACTGAATACGCATCCTGGACTTGGGTTTGCCGGAAGTCTTCTTGCGCGGCCGCCAGCAATGGCGAGTCGGCTGCGACGGTGCGGATATTGCGTGCCGACGATGCCTGGCCTGGGTGCGGGCGTAGTTTTTGCAGTTTATCGTCGAACACACTCAGGGTGCCGTGTAGGCCTTCTACGGTCATTGCCGTGGAAATATCGGCGACCTTCGCCAGATCCTGCAGATCGTGGATGGCCAAGCACAGCATGCCCAGCATGCCGTCGGTGCCGTTGATCAACGCCAGGCCTTCTTTTTCTTCCAACTCGAGCGGGGTGATGCCGGCGTCGGCAAGCGCACTAGCGGCAGGCACCGGTTTTTCGGAGCCAGGAACGCGCACCTCCCCCTCCCCTAGTAATGCCAGTGCGCAATGCGACAGCGGCGCGAGATCGCCGGAACATCCGAGTGAGCCGTACTCGTACACCACCGGGGTGATGCCCGCGTTGAGAACTGCGGCGTAGGTTTCGGCGACGACCGGGCGCACGCCAGTATGTCCAGTGCATAACGTTGACAAGCGAAGCAGCATCAGTGCGCGGATAACCTCTTGTTCTACCTCCGGCCCGGAACCTGCCGCATGCGAACGCACGAGCGAACGCTGTAGCTGGGCACGCATATCGTGCGGGATGTGTCGGCGGGCCAGAGCACCAAATCCGGTGGAGACGCCATAGACCGGGGTTGGTTCATTGGCGAGGTCATCAATGCGCTTGCGGGTGATCGCGATTTGCTCGAGGGAATCCGCAGAAATTTCCACCGCTGCCCCACCGCGTGCGACGGCGACTACTTCCGCAATACTTAATGCGCCGGTGCCTACCGTGATGGTGTGTTTGGCATCGGGGTTACCGTTGGAGGTTCCTGTGTTCATTGTGACTCCTTGATAGTTGGGTTTTGATGCTTGGCGGTTTTGTCTGGGTTTGCTTAATGTTGATGCGGTTTAATCGCTTAAGCGTGGGCGTAATTTTATTGTGTACTACAGCACTATTTTAGTGGGTGTCCAACGTGCCCGCTAAGTTGTTTGTCTTGGATACCAGACT
Organism: Corynebacterium sp. KPL1995; assembly: GCF_000477935.1. Lineage (NCBI taxonomy): Bacteria > Bacillati > Actinomycetota > Actinomycetes > Mycobacteriales > Corynebacteriaceae > Corynebacterium > Corynebacterium sp. KPL1995. The sequence goes on from NZ_KI515715.1 coordinate 654,430, forward strand.
TCTGAAATTTGTGCAGCGCACTACCTAGCTGCCATTATAAATTCGTCACTGTGATGAAAACACGTTATTGTTCTACCAAGCCTGGGGAGACCGAAAACAAACTGATTAGACTAGCTGGCATGAGTAAATTTACTTGGAGTGGACGCGTTGATGGACCTGGCCCAGAACATGCCCGTTGGCATTCGGTGATCGATGCAGATTTCACCCTTGGTGACGCAGCGGAGGCCCAACCGGGTGCTGTGTTGCTTGGCTTTGCCTCTGATGAAGGAGTTCGTCGCAATGGTGGCCGACAGGGTGCCGCGGCCGGCCCGGATGAGCTTCGCCGGGCATTGGGCGGATTGGCTATCCACGATGATTTCCCCCGCTACGATGCGGGAACAGTCCGCTACGAACGCCGAGATTTAGAATCCGGGCAAGAAGAACTTTCGCAATGCGTCGCCGCGGCCGTGCGCGCAGGACACTTGCCGGTAATTTTGGGTGGAGGGCATGAAACCTCATTTGCTTCCCACCGTGGTTTGGTGCGCGGATTAAAAAATGAAAATTCTGCTTCGCTGGAATCGCTCGGAATTTTTAATTTAGATGCCCATTTTGATTTACGTGAGGCAGAAGAACCGACCTCAGGAACTCCATTCCGGCAAATTTCTGAAATCAACGGTAAAGATTTCAATTATGTTGTTTGGGGTATTTCAGCCGCGAACAATACTCGCGTGTTATTTGCAGCCGCAGAGCGGCTTGGCGTGAGCTATTTACTTGATGAAGATCTGGCCCGGCTAACCGTGCAGGAAGTCACCGAAATTGCAATAAAAGAATCTGAAAATTTTAAAAACATACATCTTAGTATTGACTTAGATGTACTTCCGGCATCGGTGGCGCCGGGTGTATCTGCCCCGGCCGCTCTTGGCGTGGAAGCGTTGAAAATTCATGCGATGGCACTGGCTTTGGCGCAAACCGGAAAGCTTCGTCTCGTGGACGTGGTTGAGTTGAATCCAAAGTATGATGTAGATGCACGGACAGCCAAGCTGGCGGCCCGCATGATTCACGACATCATCGCCGAACACGGCGCAGCCCGCAAATAAACCGCAAAGCTAGCGGTGGCTATTACTATCTAGGCCCAACGTGTTAAAACTAACACCATGAATGCAGTGATTATTGCCGTGGTGGTCATGCTGGGTCTGGCCGTCGCCCGCGTCCACGTGGTACTAGCGCTCCTTATCGGCGCGATTGTCGGCGGTCTGGTTGGCGGCTTAGGTATCGGTGGTGCCTTCGCAGCTTTCCAGGATGGTATTGGCAATGGTGCGTCCATTGCGCTGAATTATGCCCTGCTGGGTGCTTTCGCTCTCGCGGTCGCGAATGCGGGTCTCCCCCGCTTGCTAGCCGAATCCATCATTAATCGGATTGACGCAGACAATGCAGAAAATAATGAGCAAACCAAAGAAAAAGCCGTAGCCGTCGCCAAGTGGCTTACGGTCGCAGGTTTGCTGCTCATGGCGGTCATGTCGCAGAACCTGGTGCCAGTGCACATCGCGTTCATTCCGTTGATTGTGCCTCCGCTGCTTTCCGTTCTCAATAAAATGCAGGTGGACCGCCGACTGATCACCTGTGTGCTGACTTTTGGCCTGGTTACCACCTATTTCTTCATTCCGGTTGGTTTCGGCAATATTTATATGAATGACATTCTCCGCAGTAATATCGTGGATGCGGGAATGCCCGAAGCTAATAATGTTTCCGTCATGCAGGCCATGGCGATCCCTGCCCTCGGCATGCTCACTGGTGTTCTGTTTGCAGTTTTTGTCAGCTACCGCAAAAAACGTACTTATCAAGAAATCCCAATCTCGAAGGACGCAGCCAAAGCCGTCGAGATTTCGCGTTATCGCATCACTATTTCCATCGTCGCACTGATCGCCACCTTCGGCGTGCAGATTGTGCTGCAATACTTAGATTCCGATGCCGATAGCTTGCTGGCTGGTGCCCTCGCTGGCTTGGTAATCATGCTGGCCTTCGGTGGTGTGGAATGGAAACAATCCGACGATATCTACACCGAAGGTATGCGCATGATGGCGTTGATCGGTTTCATCATGATCACCGCGCAAGGCTTTGCTTCGGTTATGGCTGCTACGGGACACGTGGAGACCCTCGTCGAGTCCACCGCTGCTGCTTTCGACGGTAATCGTGCGCTGGCTTCGCTGGCGATGCTGCTGGTGGGTCTTATCGTCACAATGGGTATCGGATCATCCTTTTCGACGTTGCCGATCATCTCCACCATCTACGTCCCTCTGTGTATCTCTCTGGGCTTCTCCCCGCTGGCCACCGTCGCTCTGGTGGGTACTGCAGGTGCGCTGGGTGATGCGGGCTCCCCGGCCTCGGATTCCACGCTGGGGCCAACTTCTGGCCTGAACGTCGACGGCCAGCACGACCACATCCGCGATTCTGTGATCCCGACGTTCCTGCACTTCAACATCCCGCTGATTGCTTTTGGCTGGGCGGCCACGATGCTGCTGTAGGTGAGTGGGCGTAGGTGAGTGACTGTAGGTGAGTGAACTGCCCGCTAGAACTTACTGCGCCACGGGTTTTTGCTTGCAATGAGAAATTTTTCGATATCTCGCGGTTGCGCCCGTAGCGTCGGGTCAAAATCCAGATAAACCTTCGTTTCGCGGGCGACGAGGCCAGAAAGAATGAGTAAGCCAATCAGGTTTGGTATTGCCATCAACCCGTTGGCGATATCTGCGAAGGTCCAGGCCAGGCTGATCTCTGTAGTTGCGCCAATGTAAATAACGCAGGTAAACACCATGCGGTAGGGAATTGAGGCCCAGGCACCGAAGGCACGTTCGGCGCTGCGCTCTCCGTAATAGGACCAGCCAAGAATCGTCGAGAATGCGAAAAATATCACCGACAAAGAAACGATAGTGCCGCCCCAATCAGAGCCAATACCTTCGCTGAAGGCCGCGGCGGTCATGTTGGCAGCGTTATTCTGACCGGCTTCCCACACCCCAGTGGTCACGATGACTAGCCCAGTCATGGTGACCACCACGATCGTGTCGATGAAGGTTTGCGTCATGGAAACCAAACCCTGGCGCACCGGGTGGGTGGTTTTGGCAGCCGCGGCTGCAATCGCGGCCGAACCCATGCCGGATTCATTCGAGAAGATACCGCGGGCGACACCCATCTGCATTGCCAGGATTATTCCCGCCCCGAGGAACCCGCCGGTGGCAGAGGTACCAGTGAACGCGTCGTTAAAGATCATGGCGAAAGCTGCAGGAATTTCGCTGGCGTGCATGACCAGCACAATGATCCCGCCGGTGAGGTAAATAATGATCATCAGTGGGACAAAAGCTGAGGTGACTTTGCCGATAGAGCCGATTCCGCCGAGTAGCACCGCGCCGATGAGTACGAACATGATGACGCCGGTGACTGTTGGGCTCACAGCAAAGGTGCTTTCCAAACCTGCGGCAACGGCATTGCCTTGCGTGAGGTTTCCGATACCGAATGATGCGATGATTGCGGAAATCGTGAAGAACCACGCGAGGAATTTACCCAGTCTGCCGGGGATGCCCTGGGAAAGATAACGTTGGGGCCCGCCCGAGACTTTGCCGTGTGCATCGGCTACGCGAAAACGCACCCCCAGGAATGCTTCTGAGTATTTCGAGGCCATACCGAGCAGCCCGGTGATCCACATCCAGAACAGAGCGCCCGGCCCGCCGATGGAAATCGCTGTGGCCACACCGACGATGTTGCCCACACCGACGGTGGCGGCGAGGGCAGTGGTCAGCGCTTGGTATTGGGTTATGTCACCTGCGCCATCCGCGTCATTACGGTCAATGAAGCCGTGGCGTAGCGCCACTCCGAGTTTGCGGAACTGCACACCGCGCAGGCGGATCGTGAGCCACAAGCCGGTGAACAACAGCAGGGGAATGAGGAACCACTGGCTCCAAATAAACTTGTCAATGCCGTCCAGAATGTTCTGGAGCGAATCTGCGAATGAATCGTCTGCCATAAACTACAGAGAATACGCACAGCCCCCTATTAACTTCTCTGCTGGGTTGCTACGCTTTGGGTAGCAGCTATTATCTCAAGTAGAAAGCGTAGCCTAATCATGGTTGACCCAACGGTGTCCGCCGGTCCCGCCTCCGGTGGGCGTTCTTCTGTGCAATCTGAATCATCTGCTTCTCACCTGCGATCTGGAGCTGAGCCACACCCACATGCTGCGCTCCAGCTGCAAGGTTTGGGTAAGTCCTACGGCGACAAGGTCGTCGTGCGGGATATTAACCTTCGGGTTCCGCGCGGTAGCTTTTACGGCCTCGTCGGCCCGAATGGCTCGGGTAAAACTACCACCGTGTTGATGGCTACTGGCCTGCTGCGCCCCGATACCGGCACCGCGTTGGTGTGCGGGCATAACGTGTGGGGTAGTACGGCGGAGGCCAATGCTGCGAAAGCCGCTTACGGGCTGCTTGCCGACGGCTTGCCCGTTTTTGATCGTCTATCCGGACAGGAATACTTGCATTACCTGGGCCTTTTGCGTGGCATCGATGAGCCCACGGTGGCGCAGCGCTCTCGTGAGTTGCTGGATGCGTTGGACCTGGCTGATTCTTCCAGCAAGTTGATCGTCGATTATTCCGCAGGCATGACCAAAAAGATCCTGCTGGCCGGGGCACTGTTGCACCGCCCGGACATTCTGATTCTCGACGAGCCTTTTGAAGCCGTTGATCCGGTTTCTGCGACCACCATCCGGGAGATTTTGCAAGCCTATGTTGCCAGCTCCGGCACGGTGATTATGTCTTCGCACGTGATGGAAACCGTGGAAGCGTTGTGTGATCACGTCGCGGTGATCGGCAAGAACCAGGTGCTTGCCGACGGCACGTTGGATGAGGTGCGTGCTGGTTCTAGCTTGAGCGAGCGTTTTGTGGAACTGGTCGGTGGGCGTCATCTGGCGGAAGGTTCACTGGAATGGCTGGCTGGCGCGGGACAGAAGAGCTCTAGTGCCGACGACGCCTCCGATAGCAATAAGGGGGCGCAGCAGTGACCCGCACAGCACCAAGGACCAACACAGCAGCGACGCAGACAGCAGCGCAACCGTCGCTACGAGTATTTACTAGCTTGCACTGGAAGTTGTGGAAGCGGCATTTCAGTACGAATACTTCGCAAATTTTCATCGCCATAATAGTCGCGTTCTATTCCTTCATTGGGCTGGTTGGCCTCGGCGCACTTACGCTGCTGGGAGCCTCTGTTGGTGATTTCATGCCCATGATCTATAGCCTGGCGGCGGGCACGGTGGGCTACTGGCTGGCAGCGTTGTTTATGCCGGCCGGAGAGAACCAAGTTGATCCTGCACGTCTGGCGGTGCTGCCGCTCACGGAAGCAGTGATGTTACGGGGTGCGGCGGCGACCTCACTGTTGACGGTACGGGGCGTGCTGGCGATATTTAACTCATTGGTGATGATCGTGCTTGGTGCCGTCGGTTTGGTGCAACACGGCAGTGGGTGGGGCATTGCGGTGTGGATACCGGCTGTGCTGGTTTCATTGGTGATTACGGTTGCTGGTGGGGAAGCCTTGGCGAGGTTGCTGGGAAGTGTAGGAAACCGCAAGAACAGTGAGAAAGCTGCGATGGCTAGCGCCCTGGGCTTCATCGTGGTGGTCTTCGGTTTCAACTTTGTTGTCAACGGCAGTTTGGAATTTTCGCTGCCGTGGGATACTTTGCTGGCACTTGTAGCATGGACGCCGTTCGGTGCGGCACCAGGTGCGGCCGTTGCTGTGCTGCAGGCTCATTGGGTAATTGCCCTGGTGCAGGCAGCGATTTCGGCGGCGACGGTCGTAGTGGCGTGGCGCGTATGGCACTGGGCGCTGCGACGTAATGCGCAGACCGTGACCGGCGATTCCGGGGCGGCAGCCACTGGTTCTGCAGCGGGAAGCGTGTTATTGCCGGGGGTGCGGGCGTCGGCAAGCGGGGCAGTGTTCTCCCTGACATTGCGGTATTGGCGCCGTGATATTCGCTTTACCTACAACCTGCTAGTCATGCCATTGTTTTTGGTGATGGTGCTGGCAATGTCTGCGATTAATGGTCAGTCTGGTATGGCCTATGCCGCGGTGTTGTTTTTTGTGTTGTTTGCTGCCGGTATGACCTCGAATGCGTTGGGCTATGACGGGCCGTCGAACTGGGTGCACATGAGCACTGGATTGGCGCCGCGCACGCTATTGTGGGCACGCACGCAGGCGGTGTTGCTGCTTACTCTGCCGACCTTGGTGATTTACCTGGTGGTTTTGGCGATGCTGGGTACCGAGCTGACCACTGTGGTGGTGCTCGCGGTGATCGCAGGCTCGGCGGTGTTGCTGAATGCGGGGTTGGCGGCGCTGTTGGCAGTGTGGAATCCGTTTCAGGTTTCCGCGCCGGGCACCAACCCGATGAAGGATAAGTCGGGGTTTTCTGTTGGAGCGCTGATCATGATGCTGGTATCTGTGCTGATGGTGTGGTTACCGCTCGCGCCCGGGATCATCATGATGATTGTTGGCATGAACCTCGGTGATGGTGGTGTCACACAGTTGTCTGGCTTGCCGACGTTGTTCTGGGCTGGTGTTGTTCTGAGTGTGCTTGTTGCGTTGGCTGGGCTTTGGTTGGGGCATGCTGCGGCCGCGAAGCGTTTGGAAAAGCGGTGGCCGGAAGTTTTTGCTAAGGTGCGGAATTTTTATTAAATCTGTGCGGGGATAGCAGTTTTCTACAGCACAGCAGCTTTCTACAGCACGATTTTTCGGGTGACCGGGCTGATCACGGAGGTGATGGGCCCGGTTTTGTTTTGCCGCATGTCGTGGCTTTTTGCTGGGGGCATGCACAGGTTTTTAGTGGTGAATGAGCATGGCTTAAGCAGGAAAACCAGCCTTGTTGCAACCTATTTTCAGGTAGGTTATTTTTAACTAAACTCATTGGGAATGGGTTTCAATAAGAAAGGTTTTATTAGTGAAAACTTCAGATTTCTCGCGTGCCGACGTGCGCGCTCAGGGGCGACGTTTTACGGTGCCTGGATCGCGTCGTTCGCGGATCCGTATCGCGGTGGCAGTAACCGCGGCGTTGAGCACCGCGTTTGCTGGTCTCCCGGCAGCTTCGGCAGGCCCTGATGATGGCAAACTCATTTTGACCGAACGCCACATTGATTCGCCTTATGTGGTGAGTAAAGATGGGCAGTTTGATGCGCGTACTAAATACAATCAGATTGTCGATGGTGACTATGAGGCCACAACCGCAGCTTTTGCTGATTCTGCCCTGTGGATTGGTAAAGGTTGGGATGATGAAGCGAAAACCAAGCCGAAATATCAAATTACGTTGCCCGATAACGGCGATTTTGCTTTTATTGGCGAGCCTGGCGAGACCTACGTGCAAGCACCCAGTGGTGCAACCGGCAGCAACCACAAGCCGATTTGGTACGGGTTTGGTGCTGAGAGTGGCCTCGACGTCAGCAACGTGCAAAATGGTCGGGTCGCGCTGGATTTGATCGGCATCGACGGCCCTGGGGACATGGAACAGTACAATTACAACCCCAACGACGTTTTCAATCTTGCACGCGTGGTTGGCACAACGCAATCCTCTTCGCATTCTATCTCGATTAAGCCTGCTGAGCACACGCACTTAAACACACTGTTTACTAAGCCGGGACGGTACGAGTTGACCTATCGTGTGAGCTCGCGTACCAACGACGGAAAATTCGTCACTTCAGAACCACGCACCCAGGTAATTCAGGTTGGTGGACAGCGGCCACTGGATACTCCAACCGAGTCAGTGGAAGATCGTTTTAAAAAAGCTCCACAAGGAGACGCTGCGGCAGCAAATTACCGGCTTACGATTGCTCCGAAATCCGAGCCGAAGGCGGGTGGGGACGACAAACTTTCGACGATCACCTTCGATGCGGGTAAGGAAGGCCTGAATGGTACCGTCACTTTGTTCGTCGACGGATATTTCTTAACGGACCTTGCCGTGGAAAACGGCAAAGCAACCTGGGATGAACTGTTGAGCCCGAAGCAGTCGAATATTCAGGCTGTTTTCACCCCGGATACTGTGGTCGCTGGTGAATCCACTGTTCAGGGCACTGGTGAGGGCGCTGCGGCTGTTGTAGGAACGGCTCCGCGGTGGATTTCTGCACCGCTACCGTATTCTGCTGGCGAGTCGAAAGAAACCACCAGTGCACAGCATGCGGATGCTTTGCCGAAGGGTAATAATAAGCGGGATCTGCGAACTCCAGAACCGGGTACCCAGTTGACCAGCAAAGATGTTGACGTACGTTATGTCTCCGGTGATGGGCTAACCGACACGTATTACGTAGAAGCCAAGGACCCGACTTTCCAAGGTGCGTTTACTGGTGGAGTCTATAGCACGATGAAAGATACGGAAGGTGGTTATGCTGACTTACCATTAGAAGGCGCTATCGTTAATGGCAAAGGCTTTGTGACGATCGATAAGACGTATGCACCACGTGAAGGCGTGCTGTTCATGAATGTTATTCCGCACCCTGGTTATGGGCTAGCTAATGCTCGCGGGGCAATTACTGAAAAGTTTATCCGCGGCAACTCTTACGAAGGTACCGTGCACTTTGGTGAATCCCCCGGAGTACCGGAAAGCGTTCCAGATGCTTCCGATGATGCTGGACAACAGCCTCCCGCAGACAAGCCATCTGAAGTTCCAAACCCCCCGGAGAGCTCTGAGAATCCAGGAGTGCCAGGAAATCAGACTCCTTCACAGCAAGGTCGTGGGGTGTGCGTCGGCAAGAAATTATTGGACCGGGGACATGTTGATGTCTTGGCGAAGCACAACGCCGATGGGTTTGATATTAGTCTGAAAGATGATACCCGCCTGATTGACAAGAAGAGCGTGGAGCGTGCGCTGAGCGAGGTTGCTTTGGTGGTGGGTGATAACACTAAGGAGACTCGACGGGCAGCCCACCAGGGTGCGGAGTTTGACTTCCTCGGCAAGCAGGATGACGGTTTTTACCATTTGCCACAAACACAGCGTCCTGGTGTGATTTGGCCAGGTTATAACACTGAAGCGATTGATTTTAACAAGATTGATGGGGACGTCTCGCTCAATCTGCAGCCGCGTGATGTGCCGGAAGGCGCAACCTGGGGAACATTTATCGATGGACGATTGGGTGAGGCGCCGACGGTCTTGTCTGATTCAACCAAGAATGATCATTCGATTGAGTCGAGCTTCGCTTCACACACTCACATCCATTGGGGATTTTCCAAGCCGGGTGTCTATATCTTCGATGCTAATTACAGCGCGAAAGCTAAAGACGGCCGTGAGATGAAGTCCGAAAGCCAGGAATTTGTCATTACGGTAGGCAAGGATGCAAAGGAGACCTGCACCGCACCAAAGCCAGGGGCAGGGCAGGAAAACAAGCCAGAAAACGGTTCGGATGAACCCGCACCTGGAAAACCTGAGGGTGAGCCAAAGCCGCAGGGGCCAAAGCCCGGTGAGCCGGAAGCTCCGAAAGATCCGGAGACTCCGAAAGATCCGAAGCCGAGCCAGCCGGAAAAGCCGCAACCACCAAAGCAACCGGAAACCCCGAAGAAACCAGAGAAGCCGGAAGCTCCGAAGAAGCCGGGCAACCAATCCAAGCCAGGCGGTTGGTCACCGCAAAACTTCTTCTCGAATTTCAACCCAGTGCACCTGCTAGCACCAGTGTTGGGCATTGTGTTCATTGCGCGGATGGTTGCGCTGTTTATGGAGCTGCAGCCGCAGGTTGCCAACTTCTTTGCGCAGGGCATCCCAGGGCTTCCGAAGTGGGGAAAGTAGTGAAGAGCTGAAACGCTTTCTCCACGTATTGGGCCTTTCTTCATAATTTCTGTATGACACACGGCAACCTTAAGCCTTGTTGCAAACTGCTTTCAGTTACGGTATTTTGACACCACTCCTGAAAAGCGGATTCATTTTTAATAAAGAAAGGCTTATGAGTCATGGCCCCACAGCTTCGTCGCTCGCGCGCGACAGGGCGGCGTAGTCGCAATATCCGATTAGCGGTTGCAGTTACCGCGGCCCTCAGCACTACTTTTGCTGGGTTGCCAGCAGCAACCGCTGGCCCAGATGACGGCAAAAAGATTCTCACCAGAGAACACATTGATGCGCCGTATACCGTGCGGGATGAAGCCGGGGTGTTTGACCTGTACGCACATAATAACGAGGGAGCACACAAGTTCTCAGAGTCTGCGGTATGGATTGGAAAAGGCTATAACAGTGACGGCGCTGATAAGAAGCAGCAGTATCAGTTCACCGTGGCTGATAATGAGCGCCTGAGCTATTTAGGCACCCCAGGCGACACCTACGTGTATTCGCCAGAAACGCCATTGGGAGGCCGACAAGACCCAGCATGGCTTGGTTATGGTGCAGAAAAAGACTTAAACGTCGACGATATGCTGAACGGCCGGGTATCGCTGGATCTTTTGTCGGTGGATGGCCCAGGCGAGGTAGAGCAACTGCAGTACCGGTCCGGGCAAGCGATCGATGTCCTGCGTCTTTTGGGTACTAGCGCATCGTCGCCACGTTCCATTTCGATTGAGCCCGGCGAGCACAACCACATCGGAACCGTATTTACTAAACCCGGACGATATGAGCTGAAGTTTCAGACCAGCGGTCTGCGCAAAGACGGCACTTATGTGGCCTCCGAACCACGAACCATGGTGATTCAGGCGGGCGGCCAGCAGCCGAAATCAGAGGCCACGAAGCCTTTACAGGAACGCTACAATCAGGCGCGCACAGCAAATCTTGCAGAGGCCAATTATCGGTTAAGCGTTGCGAAAAAAGCGGACCCGACTGTCGACGGTGACGATAAACTTTCCACCATCTCCTTCGATGCCGGAAACCCGGAGCTTTCTGGCACCGTGACGTTATTCGTCGACGGATACTTTTTGACCGACCTTGAGGTTGAAAACGGTAAAGCCTCCTGGGATGAATTGCTGAGCGCCCAAGAATCCAATATCCAAGCGGTGTTCACCCCGGATGATGAAACTTCTGCGCACTGGATTTCTGCACCGTTAGCATATTCCGCAGGCCAGGCTGGGGTCGAAACCACCTCGGACAATCATGCGGAGCAACTGCCCAAGGGCAATAACCTGCGGACCTTCAACTTCCCGGCACCGAATACAGCGGTCACGAATGATGAGGTCACCGTGAAATACGTCCCCGGGGCTAATGGGGTCGGAGAAATCGTCGTCGAGGCGAAAGACCCGAAACTACAGGGTCTGATTACGGGTGGAATCTATGAAAATGAAGCTTGGTTAGAAAAAGGTACCGCAGACCGGGAATTGGCGGGCACCTTTCAGGACGGCAAAGGAACGCTCCGGTTTGGAGAAGAGTACCTACCGGAGAATGCGCTCCTAAAAATCGATGTCATTCCACATGCTGGATTTGGCCGTAAAGCTGCATCCGGAATTGTCACAGACAAATTCAACGCTGGAACTAGCGCCGAGGCGACCTTCCGCTTGGGTGAGATCGATGGCTCGCTAGAGCCTGAGCTGCAAAGACCAGGACAAACTGGCCAAGATGATAGCGGTACCGAAAACTCGGGTGCACAAAACCCAGGCGCAGAACAGCAGGAACCGCCAAAGAACAACGAGCAGCAGGGCAGTGATGAGCAGGCTGGGCACCCAGTTTGTGAGGACAAGGTCCTTCTCAACCGCGGTCACGTCGACATTCTGGGTAGGCGCACTAAAGATGGTCTTGATATTGCGTTGAAAGACGATACGCGGCTGGCCGCAGATAAATCCGTGGAACGTTCCTTGGAGGATGTCGTTTTTGTTATCCGGGACAATGCGAAACGGAAGCGCCCGGAGCAATTGAGCGACGAAAAGTATAACTTCATTGGCGAGAAAGGCAGTGAGTTTTACTATTTGCCGCAGGCTCAGGACAAAGCCGTCTTGTGGCCGGGGTACAACACCGAAGCTATTCCGGTGCAGGACGAATTCGACGGCCCAGTATCTCTGAACCTAGTTCCACGTGAAACACCGGAAAACTCCAGCTGGGGTGTGTTCATCGATAAGGGGTCTTTCGGCGGCGATCATGAGATTCTTGCCGACTCCACCAAACAGGATTATTCGATTGAATCTCATTACTCGGCGCACACCCATGTGCACTGGGCTTTCTCTCATCCGGGAATCTACACCTTCGACGCCAGTTACAGCGGCAAGACGAAAGATGGCACAGAATTGAAGTCTGATAGCCACGAGCTCGTCGTCACCGTTGGGGAAGAGGCATTGGAGACGTGCAAGACCGCTCCGGCACCGAAGCCTGATCAACCGGACCAGCCTGATCAACCGAATCAACCGAGCAACCCGAACCAGCCGAGCAAACCAAATCCGCCAAGCCAGCCAGGCACCCCAGGCAAACCTGAAACCCCAGAAAAACCCGAGAAGCCAGGTGCCCCGGAAAGCGGCAAGAAGCCAGAATCTCCGAAGGATCCAGACAAGCAGTCCACACCAGGCAGCTCGTCACCAAAGGGCTTCTTCTCTAACTTCAACACGGTTCACTTGCTAGCACCAGTTCTGGGCATTGTGTTCATTGCCCGTATGGTCGCTCTGTTGGCGGAATTGCAACCGCAAATCGCCCACTTCTTTACTTCAAAAATGCCAAATTTTCCCGGAAAGTAATCCTTCATGACCGCACTGAAAATCCAGTCACCTAGGCAGGACGTGGCTCGACCAGCGTCGGCACGACCGGTCTCATCGCAGCCGGTACAAAAAGCCACCGCGTTGCTTGCTGCCTTGGTGCTGTGTTGGGTAGCCGCGTTTGCTCCACACGCCATGGCCCAAACTTTTGACCGTGGGCACGTTGACGTCTTCTACGTCACCTCACATGGTGGCGAACTCTCGCTGTCGATGAAAGAAGACATCACTGGTGGCGGAGTACAACGACCTGGCGACGACGTCGTCCTGCACGTCAGCGATGCTGCCTGGTCGGAAGCTACCGCAGGTGTCGATGGCATCGGCCAAGCGACGTACTTCCTGCCACAGTCACAAAACCATGAGGTGATCTGGCCGGGCTGGGATACCCAGCCGGTTGCAGCCGACGGCTACCAATCCATCGATTTCAACTTCCAAGAGGTTTCCGGCCCCGGCGAAGTCTATATTTTCGAAACCGAAGGTTTCGGTGGTATCAAATCTGTCACCGATGATGGCTCATATAACCTGCGTACCGGCTCTGTGATCAACCAGCCATACCCAGCGCATAAGCACATCAACTGGGCATTCACCCACCCGGGTACCTACCAGATGACGGTGTATGCCAGTGCCAATGGACAATCCAGTAACGCGGTGACTTATACCTGGCAGGTTGGCGGGGAATCCGGCGATGCACCAGCGCCTGCTGCACCCAGCGGAGGCCAAGCAGGTGGCCATGGTGGTGGACACAACAGCGGGGCAGGCCACGCAGGCAACCACCCTGCAGCTCCAGCTCCGCAGGGTGGAGGGGGAACTGCCCCAGGCCCACGTGCTGGTGGGGCACGCCCAGGCCCAGCACCGAAGGCAGCGCCACCGGCTGGATCATCCGGCGGTTCGTCGTCGGCAAGCAATTCCGGTGCCGGAAACGCACAATGCACCCCGGGCCTACAGCCGCAGATCAAAGACGACACCACCAGCCCGGCACAATGGCGTCCTGCACAAGGCGCGACGTTCTACTTGTCGTCGAATGCCGAGGTGAACCTACCCAGCAACGTGGGCACGGTGCCACAGGGTAAAGCTTGGATGATCGGAGCCACGCAGGTTGCCGGTGTTCCGTGGCTGGGTGCCAATACGCAACACGAATCGATGCACGAACACCTGGCATCCAGCGTGCGCTGGGATATTACTGGGTTTAGCGGACCAGGCCCAATGACCGTGTACTCACAAGGCCAATTGGGGCAGATCGTAGGTGAAGAATGGTTCCGCGCGGCTGGTGGCGGATACCAGGGCAGCAAAGCCATCCCGCGCAACACGCACGTGCACCCGAACTGGGTTTTCGGCGCGCCGGGACATTACCAGGTCAACATCACCCAGTCCGCGCAACTGAACAACGGCAAAAAAGTTTCTGGCAACGCGACGATCAACTTCGTGGTTGGGGGCAACAACCCTGGCGGAGCTTTTAGTGATGGCCACTTCGACCTGGGTGCGGTAGTGAACCCAGAAGGTGGCGAATGTGCCGGCGGTGGAGTTGCCGGTGGAGGAGCAGCCGGCGCTGCCGGTGGTGCAGGTGGAGACGCGGCTGCTGGCCAGGGGCTCAGCGAAGAAGAACTCGCCGCGCAGGGCTTGGCAGCCGACGGCACTCCGCTAGCAGCCGGTGGTTTTGGTGCCGGATTCGCCGGGCAGGATTCAAAATTGTTTAATATCGCTGCGATCGTGCTTGGTCTGGGGCTATTGTTCCTTGGCATCGCGGCAGCACATTATGCCGTGAAAAAGGCTAAATCTGCAGAAAACTCTGCAGAAAACACCGACGACCCCGGTGATGGTTCTGGAGGGCCTGGAACGGATGGTCCGAAACCACCGCAATCACCACAGCCACCACAAGCACCGCAGACCGCGATGATCCCGCAGGTGTAGTACCGCAAACCAGCTTGTAGAAAGATTGAGTATGAAACACCGCCGCACCTCCATATCCGCGCAGCGCACTGGCGTTGCGCGGTGGTCTGGTAGCAAAAAACTGGGCTTGGGCTTGGCTGCAGCTTTGGCGATCACGGTGACTGCAGGTGGTGCCTATGCTTTCAGCGGGGCAAACGAGACTACGCGCACGGTGGGCGCAGCGCAGAATGAACCGCACCAGCACCGCCTGCAGGTTGTGGCCACCACGCCTATTCTCGCGGACCTGGTTTCGCACGTCGCTGGCGAGGACGCACAGGTAACCACATTGATTCCGGCAGGCAAAGACCCGCACGATTTCGAACCGACCTTGCGCACTGTACGTGAGGTCGCCTACGCGGATCTGGCCTTTGCCAATGGTCTGTTGCTGGAGCCACCTGCGCTCGCGGAGACGCTACGGCAATCCACTTCGGGGGAAGTCGTCGAAGTGGCTGACCTTTCGCCGTCCTACGGTGCAGAGTTGATCCCGTTGGTGGAAAACGTGGCCCTGGATGCGGTTTGGTTGGGTTTGCGCGTCCAAGGCGCGGAGCAATCTAACTCAGTGAAATTCCGCATGACTGATGCCCAGGGCCCAGGCGATGTAGCCGCCTATATCGTTTCGACGTTCGGCACCCCGGAACAGATCTTCCCGTCGGATTCCGGCATTGATCTTCCCGCAAATGCCCACACGCACGTGTCCTGGGCATTTAGCGAACCCGGTACCTACAAGCTTAGTTTCGCGGCCCAAGGGCAGCCGGGTACCGAGGCAACACAGGAACAAACCATCACTGTTGCCGTCGGCGTAAACCCGGAAGAAGGCGCCCACGTTATCGATTCCGGTCACGTCGATATCACCGCAGATCTAGCGAACGGCACCATCAGTTTAAAAGACCACGACGCCCACTTTGATCCGGAAACCACCGTGCTCGCGATCCCGTCGTCGACGCTGCAAGCCATTCCCCCGGACCCGGCCTATCGCTTCCTGGGCCGGCCAGGCGCAGAAACTTACTTGCTGCCGCAAGCAGTGCTGGGCAAACACCTCCACGGTGAAATTGACCCCCATCTCTGGCACAACACCCGAAATGCTCGAGCTTACGTCGAGGTTATTGCAGAAAAACTGGCACAAGCCGACCCGTCGAACGGCCACCGCTACCAGCAGCGCGCCGAGGAATATAACCACCAGGTCCAGCTTGTCGACGAGCAACTGCACGCAGCCTACGACGCCATCCCGGAACACCGTCGCCACCTGGTCACTACGCACCATGGCTACACCTACCTTGAGCAGGGCTACGGCATTAATATCGCAGGTTTTGTTACCCCAAATGCCTCGATCGAGCCTTCCCCACGCGATGTGATTGCTCTGCAACGCACGCTGGACAACTTGGATATTCCGGCGGTATTCGTCGAGCCGAACTCTGCTGCCTCCACTTCTACATTGGAAGAAACCGCGCGCCGGGCTGGGGCGCAGGTGTGCACGATCTACGGTGACACCTTGGACAAGGACGTGCCGACGTATTTAGATCTGATGCGTTTTAACGCGAATGAAATCAACCGATGTTTGGCCAACAACCCGCCCCAACCAACCCCTCACACCAGTACAGATTCGAAATAACGAAAAGGAACTCTCATGTCACAGAAAACTTCGGTGCAAACTTCCCGCAAAGCCGCACTGCGCGCTCGTGCTTTTGGCGTAGCACTCGCTGCAGCCACCAGTATCGCTACTGGGTTTTTCCCGGCGACCCAACCAGCAGCAACAGCGCAGGGAAGCGATCTCTCGCAGGTGGTGAGCGGCGATGAAGCAATCGCTCCGGAAGGCGAAAAAGTGGTCATCGAATCCGGGCACGTTGATATCGGTGCGATGGTGATCGACGGCGAATTAGAAATTTTTGCCCGCGATGATCGGAACCATCCACCAGTGTGGCGACACTTAGACGACATTGTCTTCCAGCTGCGCGAAAACTCGGTGCAGACTCTGCCCGATAACGATGATTTCTCTTTCGTCGGCGCCGGTGCGAATGAACCAGCTTATGTGGTGCCACAAACTGAAATCGTGGATGTGCCGTGGTTGGGTTGGAATACCCAGTCCCCAGCTCTGACAGATAACGTACAAAACGGTGTGACCATGGATTTTGCGGGGCATGCCGGTCCGGGTGAATTTGCATTATTCCTACAAAACGGTGGTTTCGAAGCCCCTGATGTGCTCTGGTCGACGGCTGCTGGAAAAGCTGACGACTTTTTTGTAGAACTACACACCCACACCCACGCGAACTGGACGTTTACTGACCCAGGTGTGCATCAAATTGGTCTGCAGATTTCTGCTACTACTAACGATGGCCAAGAACTTTCTGCACAAGAAGCCGTGACCTTCGCGGTTGGCGAAGGGACCGACCCTGCCGAGGCACACAATGCAGTCTTTGACTGGGAAAATGCCTCCACCGGCTCTGGTGGCTTCCACATTTCTTGGTTGCTGGTCGGTGGCATCGGCATCGTAGTTGTGCTGGTAGCAGTTGGCGTCATTAGTCGCGGAAAGAAGAAATAAACATGCACCCGCTTATTTCCGTCGACAAGCTGCAAGTTTTCCTGGGCGGGCGCCAGGTAATTAGCGATGCCGCAATCGAGATCGCTTCCGGTGAATTCATCGGCCTGCTCGGGCCAAATGGTGCAGGAAAAACCACGTTTATGCGCTCCATTTTGGGGTTGGTCCCGGTGAAATCTGGGAATGTGCAGGTTAATGCTTCGATTGGCTATGTGCCGCAGCGGCACGACGTCGCCTGGGAGTTTCCCTGGAACGTTCGCAAAACTGTGCTTTCTGGGCGCACCGGTTTGATCGGTTGGTTTCGTCGTCCAGGCGCTGAGGATCACGATGCAGTGGAAGCTGCACTTGAGCTGACGAACTTGCAGGATCTAGCTCAGCGACCAATTGCGGAGCTTTCCGGTGGGCAGCGGCAGCGCGTGTTGTTGGCGCGCGCTTTGGCTACCCGCCCGGAGGTGTTGTTTTTGGATGAACCATTCACGGGGCTGGATGCGCCGAATACGGAAGGCCTGTTGGAGTTGTTTGAGCACTTGAGTTCACAGGGCACGAGCATCGTGATGTCCAGCCACAATCTGGCTGAAGCCGTGCATACTTGCCACCGCGTGGTGTTGTTTAACAAGGGGATTATGGCCGATGGGCCTGCCGACGAGATCCGCGCGAACCCACAGATCTGGTCCGAGACCTTCGCCGTCGCACCAAGCTCGCCGCTGCTATCTGCGATTGGGGTGGGGGCTAATGCCTAATTCTGTGATTTCCTTTCCGGAGTTCCTGATGGATCTCGCGAACCCGCAGCTGGATTTTCTGGCGCGTGCAGTGGCGATTTCCGTGATTGCTGCGATTACCTGCGCCGTCGTCGGCTGCTATGTCGTGTTGCGCGGTATGGCCTTTATCGGTGATGCGGTTTCCCATGCTGTGTTTCCGGGTCTGACCATCGCGTTCGCCCTGCAGGTTTCCGTACTGCTGGGTGGTGCAGTGGCCGGTGCGGTGGTTGCGATCCTGATTGCGTTGTTCTCGCAGCGGCAAAACGTCCGCGAGGATTCCGTGATTGGTATTTTCTTCGCTGCTTCCTTCGCGGTGGGCATGGTGATCATCTCCCGAACCGAAGGGTATACCGCCTCGCTGAGCAGCTTCCTCTTCGGCTCGCTCACTGGTGTTTCCAGCACTGATGTGTGGTTAGCCCTGGCGGTATCCGTACTGGTCTTGGCGACGATCGTCGTCATTGGCCCACAATTGAACGTGACGTGCCTGGACCGCGAAACCGCGCGTGCCATGAACATTCCGGTGCTGCTGATGGACATCGTGCTCTACCTGGCTGTCACCGCGGCGGTAGTGATCTCGGTGGGTACCGTCGGTAACATCCTGGTGCTCGCGCTGCTGATCGCGCCACCGGCCACCGCCCGCCTGATCACCGCAAACTTGACCACGATGATGGTGCTTTCGGCAACCTTCGGCGCGCTGGGAAGCTTCTTTGGGCTTTATATTGCCTGGGCATTCGATCTTCCGGCTGGCGCCAGCATCGTGCTGCTCCTTTCGGTCTGGTTCTTGGTGGTTTGGGCATTGATGCCGTCGATAAGAACCCTGCAGACCAGCAGAGCAGCGCGGGTGAGCAGACAGACAGCCAGCTAAAACGACTAATCAACATGAATAGCCAACCAGCTAGCTAAACCAGTCAGCTAATTCACAAAAATTAAAAATTACGAAATTTTATTTCTAACTTCCTTGGGAGGAACCATGAAATCCACGAACAGTGTGCACCGTATTCGCCGTTCGCGCAGCCCGCGCCGGTTCTCGAAGACATCTTTGAGCTTGGGTTTGACCATCGGCTTGGCGACGGCTGGCCTGGGCGCTGGAATGTTGGCGCCGTCGGCAAGCGCGCAAATCCACGAAATCTGCACCGCGTCGGAAGGTTGGACGCCGGATCACAAGATCACGCACGGCCACCAGGACATGACGGTTCTTTCGGGAAACGGATTAGAACCTGCACTGATTGATGATTCCTCCGGCGAGTCGTTGTCCTATGGGTCTGGGCGCAGCGTAGTTGAGGTCTCCAATGACCAGCATGTGAAACTCGATGCTCTGGGCATCAGCGGGCTTCCCGACGAAGGCTGGTACCTGCCACAAACGCAGTTACCCAACGTTCCATGGCTTGGTTTTTCCACGATGTATCTGGGCGACCACCTGGTGGAAGGTGAATCAGTGTCGATGAACCTGAACCTGAAGCAGGGCCCTGGTCGGATGATTGGTTGGCTTCCGGAAGGTTTCGGCAGCAACAAAATTGTGCTGGATTCCGACGATGCGGACGACGCCTGGCCGATCCCGTATAACACGCACGTGCACACCGGATTCGTGTTTGAAAAAGCCGGTGTGTATGAGGTGGGATTTGAATTCAAGTTGCCACGCGGCGGAACTAAGACCTTGGACGTGATGTTCCTGGTCGGTGACTACGACTGTGCTGATCGCGGATCAACGAGCACCGGCAATAATTCTGGTTCGAAGAGCAAGGGTACCAGCGGGAAACCTAAGACCTTTGGTGACCACTTAACCGCGATGGAAAAAGAAATCAGCCAGACGGAAAAGGCGATCTCGGGCATTGAGAAGTCGGTGCGTAAACTCGTTGCGCCTTTCACCAAGGAAGACGACAAGAAAGCGCCGAAGCCGAATGCTTCCGGGAAGCCAGGCGCGCCGGGTGCACCGGGAGCGCCAAACGCTGGTAATAAACCAGCTCCAGCGAAACCAGGTCAGCCGGGTGCTAACGGGGACGCTAAACCGGCCCCAGCCGGTGGGGGACCGAAGCCAGCTCAGGCTGCACCGAACGCTGGTGGAGGAGCAGCCCCAGCACCTGCTCCTGCACCGCGTAGTGGTGGGGCGAACACTGGTGGTTCGAGTGCCGCAATAGTTCCTGCCAAGGCTCCAGCCCCAGCGCCAGCGCCAGCCCCGGCACCAAGTGCTGGTGGTTCCGGGGCAGCTCCGGGCCTGGAAGCAGCTCCGGTAGAAGGTGCTGAAGGCGCAAACCTATCAGGTGTCGATGGTCAGGGTGATGCATTCGCCAGTGCTGATGGTGCTGCACAGCGTGGTGCCACGAGCGCGAACTACAAGCCGACCTCGTCGTCGATGAGCTTCTTCTCCGGCCTGATTCTTGGTTTGGGGGTATTCGCCTTCGCGTTGGGCATCGGTATTTATGTCGTGATGTGGCAGCGTTCCCGCAACAAATAAGTTGTTGGGAGGCGAGTAGCTTGCTGGGCCCGGAAGTAACCGGTGGGAGCACAAAGATTCCTGTCTAAACCCGAGGCCTAAACCTGGGAGCTAAATCAGGGATCTAAACCAGAGGTGTAAATTAGACCCACCCTGCGGCGCGCTATTATTGTCTATATTCTTACAGCGTTCAGTGAAAATACAACGCTGAGCGAAAAGACAACGCCGATTTAACAGATGACGCTGATCTAAAGTAGTGACACCGACCCGAAGAAGGCCCGACTCATGGCAAGCACAACTGGTTATAAGCCATTAAAGACGGTCTTTCATGCGAGTCGGCACGGTCATTCGGAGTTGGAGAAAGAACACGCCCAAAGACTCGATTCACCTGCGACTTTACAATGGGATTTCACCGTCGTAGGGCACCCGCTATTCCTGATGATGACCGTCGAGCTTGCCGCACTATTGGAAAGAATCTGGCACACTGAACTGCGAATTTCCGAAAAATGGGCGGCACTTCCGGGCATTGGACGACAGCACTATTTGCTGGGAATCTTAATCTCTGAAATTCGGGCGACAAATGCCATTGAAGGGATTTTTTCTACGCGGAAAGAAATCGCGTCTGCTTTGGAACGGCCCTCTACTACCGCCCACAAACGATTTCGGGAAATGGCTGGGCTGTACCAATCATTGCTAGTGCCAGATTCCGAGCGCATGGAATTCCCGAAAACCGTGCAGCAGTTGCGAAAGCTTTACGATGAGCTACTTGCGCACGAAATTGCCGCCGAAGACGCACCAGACGGGAAGCATTTCCGTCGGCAGGAAGTCACGATCTTCGATGGAACGAAAACGCTTCATCGGGCGCCGGGGGCGGAAGAAGATATCGAGCATAGAATGGGTACTTTTTTGCGCACCCAAGCTAGCACCGAGAATTCTTTGGTGCAGGCAATAGTGGGGCATTTTATGTTCGAATACACCCACCCGTTTTATGACGGCAACGGGAGGTTAGGGCGGTTTTTGTTGGCGTTTCGGTTATTGGATGTTCTGTCGGCGCCGACCGCAATGTCTTTGTCACACCAGTTTTCAGTGCAGCGGGCGAAATACTATTCCGCCTTCCAGCAGGCCGAGCAGTCACTGAACCGTGGGGAAGTCACATTCTTCGTTAAAGCAATCGCCGACCTCATTGGTGATGCTCAATTAGAGCTAGAAGAATCCCTCGACGAGAAGCGGGTGCAGCTTCTTAACTTGGAAGGCAAGATCGGGGGAGCCGAATTCTCGGATTACCAGAAGGCGTTTTTGTCGATTCTTGGGCAGGCGTTTCTGTTCGGCCCCCATGAGCCGGTGTACCTGCAGGAGATTGGGCAATACATGGGCAAACACTGGAATACTGTGCGACCAGTTGCACGCGAACTTGTCGCCCAGGGCGTCGTGCGGGAAGTTTCTAAGAAACCATTGTCCTTTGAATTGACAGAGAACGGGACCGCGATTCTCGGATTGCAGGAAGTCTAATGCGACGGCCGTAGTTTCTTAACCTAACCGTCGGCTTTAGTTCGTGCAGTCCCGAAAAATATCCGGCAAAAGTGGAAACACTACGGACAGCGTGTCGGTGACCGCGCCTGACGACGAGGCGCAGTTGATGATTAGGCTCCCGCCGCCGTGCTCGGTCATGCCGATGATCCCGCGGGACAGACCCGCCTTGGGTGAAGCTTCTAAACCACGCAGCAGCACTTGTGTTTCTAGGCCATGTAGGCGGGCGCTGACATATTTTTCCGTTACCTCTGGCGTGAAATTGGTGGCGCCAATGCCGGTGCCGCCAATGATCACGATGATTTCACAGCCGGCGACGAGGGCTGATTGTACGGCGTTATCGACGGGGGTGTAACCTTCTGTGACAACTTTTGAAAAGTGCAATTGCAATCCGTAATTTTTAATAAAATCTTGTGCAATTTCACCGGATTTATTGGTTTTATCTTTTTGTAAAACTCGGTCGGAGCTGACGATGATGGCAGCTAGTTTTGTACCCATATTCCGCCTCCAATTTCTTGAAAATGGGTGGTGATAAAAGTCATAAGGGAGTGTTATTTCCCCAGCTTAGGGCTACCTTAAGTGCCTTACCTGCAAGATTGTTCGCTATGCGAATTACGCAAGATTTGTGTGTCGTAATTTAATAAAAATTTAGCCGTTTCGGGTTTCCTTGATCGATTCATATACCACTAGATTGGGGGCATAGGCCCTACGACTAATGAGGATACAATGACTACTCTCGATACCTCAGGCAAAGTCATCCAGGGATGGGATCCGGAAAAATCCGATCACTGGGACTCCAAAATAGCCTGGCGAACACTGTGGATTTCCACCTTCGTTCTCGTTATTGGTTTTGCCACTTGGTACCTGGTCTCCGCAATTGCTCCACAGCTTAATGCAATCGGATTCGACCTGACCACTGCTCAGCTTTATTGGCTGACCTCCATTCCAGGCCTGGCCTGCGGTTTATTCCGCTTGTTCTTTATGTTCATGCCTCCCATCATGGGTACCCGCAAGCTAGTTTGGGTTTCTTCTCTGCTGTTCATCATCCCGATGCTCGGCTGGTTCTTCGCTGTACAAGACACTTCCACCCCGTACTGGTGGCTGCTGGTTCTTGCCTTTATGTCTGGTGTCGGCGGCGGCGTGTTCTCCGGATTCATGCCCTCGACCGGTTACTTCTTCCCGAAGCGTCTGTCCGGCACCGCACTAGGCCTGCAGGCGGGTATCGGTAACTTCGGTATTTCGTTCATCCAGTTGGTTGCTCCATGGTTGATGGGATTCACCCTGCTGGGTGTTGGTTTCGTGGCACCGCAGCGTACCGACGACGGCAACATTTTCGTGCACAACCCAGCGATTTTCCTGGTCCCATGGGCCATCGTTGGTGCAATCTTGGCGTTCACTCTGTTGAAAGACGTTCCGATTGAGGCGAACTTCCGCCAGCAGATCGACATCTTCGGCAACAAGAACACCTGGATTTTGACCGTTGTCTACATGATGACTTTCGGTGGATTCGCGGGCTTTGCAGCCCAGCTGCCACTGCTGATCAACCAGACCTTTGGTGCTGGCTCGGAATTCGCTGGTCAATTCGAAGATCTGCCGAACGGTGCTACTTTCGCCTTCCTTGGACCACTCATTGGCGCCCTGGTTCGCGCAATGTGGGGCCCACTGTGCGATAAATTCGGCGGTGCCATCTGGACGTTCATCGGCTGTCTCGGAATGACGATCTTCACCGTCGTCGCCACGTTCTTCCTGACGCCTACCCACCCAGATCAGATGTGGTGGTTCTTAGGCTCGATGCTGGTGGTCTTCTTCTTCACTGGCTTGGCTAACGCCGGAACCTTCAAGCAGATGCCGATGATTCTGCCGAAGCGGCAGGCTGGCGGTGTGATCGGTTGGACCGGTGCCACGGCAGCCTTCGGACCATTCATCGTCGGTGTCCTGCTTTCGATGCTGGCCCCAACGGTCTTCTTCATCGGCTGCGTTGTGTACTTCTCGATCACCACGGTGCTGGTCTGGATTTTCTACGCCCGCCCGAACGCACCGTACCCAGGATAAAGCGCCGTATACAGGATAAATAGGAGCACATTCCCCATGACTACTGCTACTTCCGGTTCCCCAAAACCGAATCCGCTGTTTAAGCTCGGTGCCTACCTGCGCAAAGGTGAGGCCACAGAGTCCGGCCAACAGCTGTTCTTAAAAGGCGGCCGCCAAGCGGACGTTTTCTACCGCAACCGCTGGGCCTTCGATAAGATGGTTCGTTCCACCCACGGCGTGAACTGTACTGGTTCCTGCTCGTGGAAGGTCTACGTCAAAGACGGCGTGATCACCTGGGAATCCCAGGCTGTGGATTACCCAACCACCGGCAACGACATGCCAGAATATGAGCCTCGCGGTTGCCCACGTGGCGCGTCGTTCTCCTGGTACACCTACTCGCCAACCCGCGTGCGTTACCCATACGCCCGTGGCGTGCTCGTCGACATGTTCCGTGAGGAAAAGAAAAAGCACGGCGATTCCGTGCTGGCGTGGCGCGCGATCCAAGAAGACCCAGAAAAACGCCGCGCTTATGTTTCGCAGCGCGGTAAGGGCGGCTTGATCCGCATTTCTTACGAAGAGGCCATCGACATTGCTTCGGCGGCACACGTCTACACCATCCGTAAATACGGCCCAGACCGCATCAACGGCTTCACCGTTATCCCGGCTATGTCGCAGGTGTCCTACGGCGCCGGTATGCGCTTCTTGCAATCCATCGGCGGCGTTGCCCTGTCCTTCTACGACTGGTACGCCGACTTGCCACCGGCATCGCCGCAAACTTTCGGCGACCAAACCGACGTCCCAGAATCCGGCGACTGGTACAACTCGTCCTACCTGATGATGTGGGGCTCGAACATCCCGGTCACCCGTACCCCGGACGCCCACTTCATGGTGGAAGCCCGCTACAAGGGCACCAAGGTTGTCGTGGTCTCCCCGGATTTCGCGGATAACACGAAGTTCGCAGACGAATGGGCCCGCATCCAACCGAGCACCGACGCGGCGCTGGCATTCTCCATGGGCCACGTCATCCTGAAAACCTTCCACGTGGACCGTCAGGAGCCGTACTTCCTCAACTACATGCGGAAATACACCGACTCGCCATTCTTGGTGGCTCTGGACAAGCGTGACGACGGCACCTACACCCCAGGCAAGTTCTTGACTGCCTCGCAGGTCAGTGAAGAAACGTTGAAAGAATCGCCGAACGCCACCCACCGCGGGTTGGTCATGGAAGAAGACGGCCGCGTCGTCGACCCAGGCGGCACGGTTGCTGACCGCTGGGATATGGAATCGTCGAAGTGGAACCTGGGCTTGGATCATGCCGACCCGGTCATGTCCATCGCCGAGACCGACCAATTCGACACCGCAGAGGTGCTGTTCCCACGTTTTGACCTGGACACCAACCCAGAAGACGTCGGAACCGGCAAGCCTATCGGCGCCGGCGTCGTACACCGCGGCGTTCCGGTACGTGAAGTTGACGGCAAGCTCGTCACCACGGTCTACGACGTTATGCTCGCGCACTACGGCGTCAACCGTGAAGAACTGAACCTGCCTGGCTCCTGGCCGAAGGACTTCCATGACGCCAGCGAAGTCGGCACTCCAGCCTGGCAAGAAGGCCTGACTGGTGTCGCAGCCGAAACCGCGATCCGCATTGGCCGCGAATTCGCGCAGAACGCTGCCGATTCACAGGGCCGCTCGCAGATCATCATGGGAGCGGGCGTAAACCACTACTTCCACGCCGACAACATCTACCGCACCTTCTTGGCACTGACCTCCATGTGCGGAACCCAGGGCGTCAACGGTGGCGGCTGGGCACACTACGTCGGCCAGGAAAAACTGCGTCCGATGAACGGTTGGACCCAGTGGGCCATGTCTGCCGACTGGCAGCGCCCACCGCGCCACATGATCACCACTGGCTTCTACTACTTCGCCACCGAGCAATACCGTTACGACAACTCGCGGGCATCCCACCTGGGCTCGCCATTGGCCAACAACGACGCCATCGGTGACAAGATGGTCTCCGACACCATGGCAGAAGCCATGCGTCGTGGCTGGATGCCGGCCTACCCGCAGTTCAACCGCAACTCGCTGTTCTTGGCTGACGAAGCCGACGAAGCCGGCATGGAAGTCAACGATTACGTCGTCCAGCAGCTAGAAAAAGGCGACCTGGAGTTCTCCTACGACAACCCATCGGCAGAAGAGAACTGGCCACGCATCCTCATCAACTGGCGTACCAACCTGCTGGGCTCTTCCGCGAAAGGCACCGAGTTCTTCCTGCGCCACCTGCTGGGCATCGACTCCGACGCCACCGCGCCGGAACTGGCAGAAGAAGATCGCCCGCGCACCATCAAATGGACCGATGACGTGCCCGTCGGCAAGCTCGATCTGATGATGACCGCCGATTTCCGCAATACCTCGACCACCCTGGTCTCTGACCTGGTGTTCCCGGCGGCGACCTGGTACGAAAAGCACGACATGTCCTCGACGGATATGCACCCGTACCTGCACTCGTTCAACGCCGCGATTAACCCACCATGGGAGGCACGCACTGACTTCGAGATCTTCCGCGATCTCGCCGCCGACCTGTCGGACAAGGCCACCACCTGGCTGGGCAAGCAGCGCGACGTCGTCACGCAGCCAAGCCACCACGACAGCCCCGACGAGCTGGGCATGCCAAACGGCGTGGTGCCGAACGTCGAAGAGCAGGGACTGATCCCGGGCGTGACCATGCCGAAGCTGCACGTCGTCGAGCGTGATTACACCAAGATCTACGAGAAGTGGACCCACCTCGGCCCGCTGCCAGCGAAGGCCGGAACTGGCGTGCACGGCACCAAGTTCAACGTCGAAAAGCAGGCCAAAGAGCTCGAGCTGATCTGCGGTACTTCGGAGACCTCCATGGGCGAGTTGGTGGACCTGTCCAAGGACACCAAGGTCATCGACGCCATCTTGCACCTGTCTGGTGTGTCCAACGGTGAGCTGGCCAAGCAGGGCTTTGAGTTCCTGTCCTCGCGCACCGGTAAAGACCTCACCCCACTGGGTGCGGCCGACGAAGACGTGCGCATCACCTGGGATGACATCAAGGAACGCCCGAAAGAGGTCATCACCTCGCCAGAATGGACTGCCGACAAGCGCAACAAGCGCCGCTACACCGCGTTTTCCATCAACGTGGAATTCGACAAACCATGGCACACCGTCACTGGTCGCATGCAGTACTACATCGACCATGACTGGTACATCGACTACGGCGAAACCCTGCCGATTTTCCGTCCACCGCTGGATCACGTGCACATGCACGGCGAATTCGCGCCGGGCACGGAACTGACCAACGACCGCGGCGAAGCCGAAGTCACGCTGCGTTACTTGACGACGCACAACAAGTGGTCGATCCACTCGCAGTACTTCGATAACCTGCACGTTTTGTCCATCTCGCGTGGTGGACAGGTCGTGTGGATGTCCAACAAGGACGCTGAGAAGATCGGGGTTACGGACAACGACTGGGTCGAGGTTTATAACCGCAACGGTGTGGTTTCTGCGCGTGCCATCGTTTCCCACCGCATCCCGGAGGGCACGATGATCTGTAACCACGCCCAGGAACGCACCGTCGGCACGCCGATCAACGAGCACACCGGCCGACGCGGCGGCACGCACAACTCGCTGACCCGTATTTCCATCAAACCGGTACACATCGCTGGCGGTTACGGCCAGCTGACCTACCACTTCAACTACATCGGCCCGACTGGCAACAACCGCGATGAAGTTACTCGCGTCCGTCGCCGTTCACAGGAGGTTTCCTACTAATGAAAGTCATGGCCCAAATTTCCATGATCATGAACCTGGACAAGTGCATTGGCTGCCACACTTGTTCGGTGACCTGTAAGCAGGCATGGACCAACCGTGAAGGCACCGAGTACATCTGGTTCAACAACGTCGAGACCCGCCCGGGTCTGGGTTACCCACGCACATGGGAGGACCAGGAGAAGTGGAAAGGCGGCTGGGAACGCACCAACTCTGGCAAGCTGAAGCCGAAAGCCGGTGGACGCATCAAGAAACTGGCGACGCTGTTCCACAACCCGAACTTGCCGGAACTCAAGGACTACTACGAGCCTTGGACTTACCAGTACGAAGACCTGATGGGTGCGAAGGCTGGGCAGAAAACGCAGCCTACCGCGAAGCCGGTATCGCAGATCGACGGCCGCGACATCAGCAAGATTGAATGGTCGTCCAACTGGGACGATAACCTGGGTGGTTCCACCGCAACCATGGACGATGACCCGATCTTGCACAACATGAACCTCGAGGTGAAAAAGGAAATCGAGGATTCGTTCATGTTCTACCTGCCGCGTATCTGCGAGCACTGCATGAACCCGACCTGTGTTTCCTCGTGCCCATCTGGTGCGATGTACAAGCGCACCGAGGACGGCATCGTTCTGGTGGACCAGGACCGTTGCCGTGGTTGGCGCATGTGCGTTTCCGGCTGCCCTTACAAGAAGGTGTATTTCAACCACAAGACTGGTAAAGCCGAGAAATGTACCTTGTGCTACCCGCGTTTGGAGGTCGGCCAGCCGACGGTCTGCTCCGAGACCTGCGTGGGCCGTCTGCGCTACCTGGGCGTGATTCTTTACGACGCCGACCGCGTCGCCGAAGCCGCTGCCACCGAAAACGAGCAGGATCTGTTCGAAGCGCAGAAGTCCATCATGCTGGACCCGCATGACCCAGAGGTGGTGCGCGCCGCACAAGCAGAGGGCATCCCGCACTCGTGGATTGATGCTGCCCAGCAGGCGCCGATCTATGATCTGATCTTCAAATACGGTGTTGCTTTGCCGCTGCACCCGGAATACCGCACCCTGCCTATGGTCTGGTACATCCCGCCGCTGTCCCCAATCGTCGACAGCGTGACTGCTTCCGGCAACGACGGCGAGGATCACAAGATCTTGTTCTCTGCTTTGTCGAATATGCGCATCCCGCTGGATTACCTGGCTGGTTTGTTCACCGCGGGCGATACCGTGCCGGTGGAGAAATCCCTGCGCCGCCTGGTGGCTATGCGTTCCTACATGCGCGATATCAACCTGGGCAACGAGCCGAAGGAAGAAATTGCGCAGGCCGTCGGCATGACCGGCAAGCAGATCGAAGAAATGTACCGTCTGCTGTCCATCGCGAAGTACGACGACCGCTACGTCATTCCGACCGCTTCTCCAGAAACCCCACGCGGTATTTCTAACCTGGACCCATTCGGCGGGGTTGATCCGGCACAGGCCTCCGAGGACGTATTCCACGACCTGGGCATGGGCGCACCGGAAGCCTGCACCAGCAGTGCTGCGCAAGGCGGCAAAGTCTCGTTGTTGTCGTGGAGCGGTGACCGCCCCGATTCGATGTTCCCTCCGAAAAAATAG
The DNA here is from genome assembly GCF_000477935.1 of Corynebacterium sp. KPL1995. NCBI lineage: Bacteria > Bacillati > Actinomycetota > Actinomycetes > Mycobacteriales > Corynebacteriaceae > Corynebacterium > Corynebacterium sp. KPL1995. The sequence goes on from NZ_KI515715.1 coordinate 683,650, forward strand.
GCAACAGGGAAGAAGTAGGAGCAACCCTTGAGTATCTTCGACAAGCTGCGCAAACGCCCGACGACTCCGTCGACGAAGCCGAAATTCGCCGCTGCTTCTGCCGACGATGCCGTCGCCGGCTACGGCACCCCGGCGGGTATCGGCACTATGGGTGGCGCCAAGGACGTCGAGCGAACCCTGCGTGCTCACACCGGTAAAGTGCCCACCGAGTTCATTGCCCCGGTGGAGGTCACCGAAGAGCAGCGACGCATCACCGCGATGGCGGTGTCTGTGTTGCTGAACTACCCGGGCGAGGACATCATCGATAAGCTCGCCGCTGTCGAAGAGCAGGTAGATCAGCTGCCGTTGGCGATTGCCACGGACTTCGTAAACTTCGCGGAATGGGCCCGCAGTGTGGGCCCACGCGCGCTGGAAGAACACTACGTGGAAACCTTCGACCAGCGTCGTCGCTGCGCGTTGTTCTTGTCTTATTACGCCGTTGGCGATACTCGCCAGCGGGGCATGGCGATTTTGTCGTTCCGTGAGCAGCTGGAGGCCTTGGGGTTCCAGATTTCGGACGACGAGTTGCCGGATCATCTGTGCGTGGTATTAGAAGCCATGGCGATGACCGAAGGCGAAGAGCACGAACGCGCCGTGGAAATGGTGGCCAGCCACCGCGAGGGCATCGAGGTGCTACGGGCGGCGCTGAACCAGGTGAGCTCGCCGTATGTCGCGCTGATCGTCGCGTTGTGCAAGGCGCTGCCGCAGGTTGATGCAAAGACTGCGCAGAAATACGTCGATTTGATCCGTACCGGGCCGCCCGCAGAGATGGTCGGCATCGCGGATTTGCCGTTCCCGACCACGCAGCCGGGCGTTGTATAAATAAAATTAATTAAGGACCACACCATGTTTGATAACTTCCTCTGGGGCGCGTTCCCGTGGTTAGCGATTGTGGCGTTTGTCGTCGGTATCTTCTGGCGTTGGCGCTCGGACCAATTCGGCTGGACCACCCACTCCTCGCAGATTTATGAATCCAAGCTGCTGCGCTTGTCGTCGCCGCTGTTCCACTGGGGCATGGTCTTCGTGATCATCGGCCACCTGATGGGTCTGGCCTTTCCGAAGTCCTGGACTCGCGCCGTCGGTATCGACGATCACGCCTACCACCTGATCGCGACCATCCCGGGTTCCATTGCCGCGTTGGCGGTGTTGCTGGGATTCGCCGGGTTGCTCTACCGTCGTTTGAAGAACCGCTCGGTGTTCTTGTCGACGTCTGCCTCCGACAAAGTCATGTACATTTTGTTGGGTGCGGCGCTGATTTCCGGTTCTTTCGCGACGTTTACGCTGCAGTTGTTTGATCTGGCCGGTACCGGCGGATACGACTACCGCGAAACCATCTCGCCGTGGTTGCGTCAGCTATTGATTTTCAATATCGAGCCGGATTTGATGGCTAATGCTCCGTGGCAGTTCAAGGTGCACGTCCTTGCTGGTTTCACGCTGATTGCCGTGTGGCCGTTTACCCGCCTGGTGCACGCGTTCTCCGCGCCGGTGGGGTATACCACCCGCCCGTACGTGCTGTACCGTTCCCGTGACGAGCGCACCACCCCGATGCGTTCCAATACCGCTTGGGAGCCGATCCGTTCGCACCGCGAGCAGTTGGAAGGTGAAACCCCAAGCCACGGTGCTTAGGTTTCCCGCGGGTCTAGCGATCTGACGCAATACGCTGCTACGGCAGCGACTGCCGCCAGTCCGGTGCTCAATTGCGAGCATCAGGGCTGGCGGTTTTGTGTTGGCGCATAAAATTGCTCTCTCTAGAGACACACTTCGGTCTTTTCCTCTACATAAACTCAAAGAGTGTCAATTTAGGTTGCATGATAACGGGTTGTCTATTGAGGCCAGCCCTAAATATCACCCCGTATTTACAAATCCCGGTAAAGCGCTAGGTCTATTGGTAGACAAACGATAATATGAGTTAGCTCAAAGCATTTCGGGATCAGGAATATTTGGGGGTCAGGTGAGAAAAACCAAGGCGAAAATCGCGATCGGGCTTATCTCCGTTAATCTACTTCTAGCTGTAATCGGTGGCTTTCTTTTGCAAGATACTGATTTATACCATTGGCCGGTGTGTTTTGTTCTCGGACTCAGTGCAGGAGCCCTAGGCATTGCAGAGCGTAAACCATGGATAGCGGGAATTGGGCTGTTCAGTGCGGTATTTCCAGCGGTTCTCATGTTTGGGTCCTGGTTTGTGTATACCGTAATGAATATATCCTGAATGAATATATTGAAGTGTACTAGGTTTTGTTCCTAGGCATTTACCTTATTTTCTATTATTTCCCGAGACGCATCTTGTTCCCAAAACTCGGTTTCAGCCTCGACCGGGGTGTGGTACGCCAAGCTTTGATGCAGTCTTCAGCAGCTCATTAGTATCTCGCAGCTCTTGGTTTTCACGACGTAGTCTGGCGTTTTCAGCAATCACGTCTTCCTCGGCACGAGTAACATCGCCATCCCGGCGAGCCTGCTGGGTCCATTGACGAGCCGTATGCCATGAAACCCCCAACTTTGGGGCTACTGCCTGACACGCGGGGTGCATCGACATGTTTTCCGCCACGATGCGATTTTCCACGAGACGGACCACACGGTCCTTCGCATCCTGGTCAAATTTTTTGGGCATGTTCGAAGATTTTCCCATCTACTCAGACGGAACAAAACCTGGGACACTTCAAAAGAATATGGATAGGCCTATTAAAAAGGGTGAATCACACTGTCGTGGCACACAGCAGGCAATCAACATGTCAGATACTGGGATCTGACCGAGGGGATTGGAAGGTTGCCGGTACTAGGTCATAGACATTCATCCATCAAAATTATATGCATTCTACAATGATTATGAATAGCGGAATCCCATCGCAGCTCAAGTCATTTGATGATAGATTTAAAGTGTCACTTAGTTACTTGATTGAAGCTGTTCGAATGGCATACTAGGCCTTGCCCCCAGTTCCGCTCAAATACAAGGAGACTCGCATGAAACGCACGCTCAAGGGAGTGCTTGCATCCATCTGGTCCACCCAATAGGTTCCTTCGTTAGGTCTCATGAACAGATTCATTCTTCCAACAGCCTGCCTAGCCATCGCCGTGGGTTATGCAATTTCCCATGCAACATCAACAGCTATGCTCGAAGGGCAGGCGAACGGGCTACTTTTCTCACGCAATCTAGTGGGGCAAATCATGGGATCGGCGTCTTTATGGATAAGCTGTGCATTTCTGGCAGGAAAATCCATATCGGGCAGAACACTACTCTCATCGTTCGTCGGAGTATTTACACTCCTTTTTATGTTGGCAGTCCACTATGCGACGGGCGCGCTTCTCGGATTTTTTTCATCTAGTATTTTTTCTGATAACCAGATTTGGTTCCTCGCTTCATTGCCTGCAGGAATGATATTTGGCTTATTAGGCTATTTATCGAATAGAATCCCTTTGCTTAGCTTAATTCTTGCATTGTGTTTCTTAACTGAGCCTTTCGTAATTGGATATATACCTGGGGTGAAATCTCTTCCCTGGACAACTGTTCTCGCCGGCCAGATTGCCGGAATTTCCTTGATATGTGTAGGTATTCTTATTGTTTATATAGCCTGTAAGGAAGCCATTAAGGGTGGTAGAAATGGGTAACATACTTATATAAGGGTTTGCTCCGAGCAATCTTGGGACGTAGCGGAGCAACTGGCTGCAACCTTCTCTGTAATAGTTACAGATGATGAAATTCAGTACGATTTCCCAAGGGATATTACAGTCGTGCAAGAGGATGAAGATTTACCTGAATTATCCCCTCTAAGAGGATTTATCGTGTTTTCGACGTCAGTGAAGTGCCCCGAGTTTTGTTCCTAGGCATTTACCCTATTTTCTATTATTTCCCGAGACTCATCTTGTTCCCAAAACTCGGTTTCAACCTCAACCGGGGTTCGGTATCCCAAGCTTTGATGCAGCCTTTCCTCATTCCACCATGACACCCACTCGAATGTCGCGTTTTCTACCTCGACAACATCATCCCACTTGCGAGTATGGATAAGTTCGTTCTTGTGAGGGGCCGTTCACGTTTTCAGCCAATGCATTGTCATAGGAGTCACCAACAGTCCCGGTAGAAGCGGCAATCCCGTGCTGGGCTAGCCGCTCGTTGTAGACCACGCTGACATACTGCGACCCGTGATCTGAATGGTGCACCAAACCTGTCGTTTCTTCAGCGCACTTGGGTTGCCTGGTTGAGAGCGTGCAGCGGCAACACCTGAAGTGCGCATGGAATCTGATAACGCCCACCCAACTATTCGTCGAGAAAACACATCAGTGACAAACGCGGCATACACAAAGCCATTGTTCGTGCGCACATAGGTAATGTCAGCCACCCACAACTTGTTCGGACCCGAAGCTGTGAACTCGCCCCCCCAACAAGTCCGGGCGCGTATCCACCGTTTTTGACCTACGAATGGTCACCTGTGACCGTCCTTTATTTTTGCCTGAAACACCAGCCAGGCGCATCAGTCGGGCAGTGTGCTCACGACCGATATTGATTCCTTCACGGCGTAGAGCATGCCACATTTTCCGCACACCGTAGACACCGTAATTATTCCGATGAACAGCACTAATGCGTTCAACCAGCACAGCATCACGAAGACAACGAGCACTTAATCCACGGGCCTTTAACTGACGATAACCACGCGAGGTGATAAACCCACCAGCCCGATTATTCTTCAACGTCTTACAAATGAACTCGGGCTGTGAAACGATTCCGGTATTCATTGATAAACCGGATCATAACGAGGTTTTGGGTCGAGTTCCGACGCGAAAAAAGCTGAAGCAGCCTTCAACAACTCGTTGGTATGTCGTAGCTCTTGGTTTTCACGGCGCGGCCTCGCGTTTTCGGCGGCCAAATCTTCAGGCACAGGTTCTGGGGTGTTTCCCGCACGACGGGCAAGCTTAAGTCCATTGGCGAGCCGTGTGCCATGAAACCCCCAACTTTGGGGCTACTGCCTGGCACGCAGCCTGCATCGACATATTTTCCGCCACGATGCGATCTTCCACGAGACGGACCACGCGGTCCTTCGCATCCTGGTCAAATTTTCTTGGCATGTTCCAGATTTTCCCATCTACTTAAACGGAACAAAACCTGGGACACTTCAATATCCTGATTTTCAGGTCTATCTTGTCAGACTGCCATGCCCAGCAACCATCCCAGCCAGACTGCGCCCAGTCCGCCGAGCACCGTGAACACGGTATAGAGGATCAAGCGGATCCACGCCCGTTCGTAGGTCAGATTCCCCAGTTCGCGGGCCAGGGTTGCCAGGGTTGAAAGCGCACCGCAAAAACCTGTACCAAAAGCGATTTCCCAATACGGCAGGTGCACGAGCGCGCCCAGATCGACGCGCGCCAGCATAATCCCGAGTGCGAAACACGCCAGCATATTAGAACACGCGGTTCCGGTGTAGCGGCCGCGCAGCTTGCTCAACAAGCCACGTACCAGACCGCCAGCAAAGGCACCGGCGGCGACAGAAGCCGTCGACAAGAGTGCTTCGGTGAGGCTGATATCGAGGTTCATCTGTTGCCGCCGTCCTTGCCGCCCGCAGCGCCTTCAGCGGCAGGGAACTCCGGGTGTACGCGCGGGTTCGTCTCCGGGTGCGCCCAGGGCCCATGGGTGAGTACAAAGTGGGCCATCTTCTCGCGCAGATCCAACACGTTGCGCAACTGATCGCCACCCAGCCAACAGAACATGCAGGCCAGCACGATACCGATGACATAAAACACCTGGTGGCTACCCAATTCTGTAAAGGCGAGCCCCACGAACGCCGAGTACGTCGAAAAGCCGCCCAGCATGCCAGCACCGCCAAACGGGCCGGGTGCGAGGTAGCCCATCAGGAAACAGGCGATCATGTCTAGTACGGCGACGGGAAACAGCTCTTCACCGAAAATCGCGAGGGTGACGAACCGGGCGAGCGCACCAATGGCGGCACCGATCCCGATCATCAAGGCCTCGCGAAACACACCGCCGATCCTACCGACGACGCCGCTACAGGCGGAAATGCTGCCAGCAGATCGCCCTAGAATGGGTTTATGAACGATTCCCAGCCGCAGATGCGGGATGCACACAGTAAATATTCGCCTGCTGGAAAGACGCACGGCGGCGTGCAACACACGAGTTTTTCCGCGCCGGGAAAGAACCCGGTTGGTGAGGTAGTGCTGGTTGCTACTGCCGACGGGCTAGTCGGGGTGTATTTCAGTGGCGGTAAGCATGTGCCAGATATTGCGGAGTGTGGGCCACGGTGTGAACTGGATGATGATGCCAGGCAGCGTGACGACGTCGGCACGAGCGAGTCCAGCACCAGCATCCGCCGGATTTTGTGCCAGGCGCGGGCAGAATTAAGCGAGTATTTCGTCGGCAAGCGAAAGACTTTCACGGTGCCTTTGGATTGGGCACACGTGGCGGCGTCGGCAAGCGAATTTTCGGTGCAGGTCTGGCGGCTGCTGCAGGGGATTGCGTATGGTGCGACCACGACGTATGGGGCGTTGGCTCGTGAGATGGGCAGCGTGGGGCTATCGCAGCGGGTTGGGCAGGTAGTGGGGCGCAATCCGTGGAGTGTGATTGTGCCGTGTCACCGGGTGCTTGGTGCTGATGGTAGCTTGACTGGTTATGCCGGTGGCTTGGACCGAAAGCGTTGGTTGTTGCAGCATGAAGAGCCGAGCGCGGCGGAGGCGGGGCGGTTGTTTTAAGGCTGCCACTTGGCATCGTGGTAAGGCTGGTACTGGAATCGGGGTGGGGCACCGTTGCTTGCGCCTGCGTGGAAAGTCCAGGACGGCGAGCTACGCCTGTGCGCCCAAACCCTGCATGATGAATTAGTGGGACACTTCAAAATGCTGTCATCAATTACTCGTTGGTGTAGGAGAAAGCTTGCGCAGCTGGGAGGAAGCAAGCAGCCAGGAAACGGAAGCACCCACTCCAATAACACTGATCAAGAGCACGCTGTGAATAGGAAGATAGAGCACTGCTAGTGTGGCAAGGCCTGCACCAATTGGGTCGACTCCCCAGGTAAGTAGTCGAATCGCAGCTGAGACACGGCCGAGGATAGCTTCAGGGACCATTTGCTGCTTGAGTGTTTCGCTTGCTGCAACATTAACCAGAACAGCGCAGGCCCAAAGCCCGAGGGAAGCGCTCAGTACCAACATAGAAGCGAATTGATCAAGAAGGGGCAGGATAAGGATACCTGCCCCGGATAATACTGGTAGCGCTAATGTCACAGACAGCAATATAACTGGGCGGATTTTCTTGATTGACCAGTCAGAGATAAAGACACCGCATAAGCCAATAACCCCAGCGATACTTGCTGATACGCCAATCTCAGCTGCAGACAGGTTTGCGTATCGTAGAGCAAATACAACATATAGGGCTTGTATAGCACTGGTGAACAGGTTGAAATGGGCTATGGCTAGGGTGATTGGTCTTTGTATGGGATCAGAGAACAGGAAACGAATCCCTTCTCGAGCTCCCATGATTTGCGAGAAAACATGACGATTCGATGAGTTGAGTTTCTGTTTTCTTTTAAATATCGGGCGTAGACTAAATGGTCCGATGCTGGCTATTGCGTAGAAAACCATGAGTAAACAAAATAAAGTTGCCGATCCTGTATAGGATAGTAGTATCCCTGCTAATGAACCTGCGCCAATATCTGATGCAGAGCGTAAGGCGGCAATCCAACTATTTGCTTTGCCTAAATAATGAGTATGGACAACTTGTGGGACGACAGCTGAAAATGCACTATCGTATAAAGCGGTCATTCCGCTGATTACAAACCCTATGATGAGTAAATGCCATAATGCGAGTTGATCAGTGGCTGCGGCAAAAGCAGCGAAGCCACATATCATGGCACGCGCTAGGGATAAAGCGCCGAGGAGTGTGTCTTGGCGTCGTAGATCAGTAAGACTTGCCCCGACGAGTAAAAAGGTAAGTAATCCCAAACCGACGAATGTATTGATTAGGCCAATTTGTGCATCAGTAGCTTGGAATGTTGAGACTGCTACTATGGGAAGCGCAAAAATAAGCATTTGAGCTGATAGTACTGATACACCTTCGCAAGCCCACAACCTCGAAAATGTCCTCGACCAAAGTTTATTTTCTGCCATATGATTCCTTAGAGTCGAAGATTTACTCAGTAATATTCGATAGTGGGAAGCGTCCACTAGGGCTTATTGGCATCATATACTTCGAGCGAAACCTGAAGTGCCCCGGGTTTTGTTCCGTTTTAGTTGCTTAGGGCAGTTGGAGTTTGGTTTAACCGTCGTTTGAGCAGGCTCTTTCGGAGGAATAAACTCGCGGTGACGATGATACCGGCTCTCCAGGATTCCGAGATTGGGTATAAGAGTAATTGTAAGTCGTAGTTATCGACTAGGTCTTGGTTAAAGGCCCAAAATTGTAGCGACCAAGTAAATCCGGACCAGAGTAATAAGCCGATTTCTGGCAGACGACTGCGTAGTGGGAACGCGGCGAAAATAGTGCTGATCACGATGGCGGCGACACTCATGAGTTGCCACCACCAGAGGTTGCTGCCGCCGGTGGTGAAATCGGTGGGGCCTTCTGAACAGTCATTCAGTGAGCAGTGTGCCCAACTCGTTAATTGCAATACGGCGATCAGCAGAATTTCAGGTAACGGAAGCGCCCATCGCGGCCAATCCCAAAGCGATGAAGAACGGCTATCGTTACCCAATGTTAAACCTCTTCAAATTGCTGCAGGTTCAACTATACATTTTTTAGTTCGACCGCTGGGTAATAGTAATCAGCTACTGGTCGGGCAGTACTCCTTTTAAAGGGGCATAGTCATCCAGCGAGTGTGAACACTATCTCCGCTTTGGTCTATGAATGACTCTCCGGTTGGGGAGCCCATCCAACCGGCTTCTCAGCCGTTCCGGGCCGACACTTGTGCGACTCGGGTAGATATTGCATGGGCTCCTGTTTGAGGGGTTCGGTAAGCATTGATCATCTCGGCATGCTTGCCGGTGGCTTGGACCGAAAGCGCTGAGTTAGAGCAGCGTGTAGCCGCCGTCGTTAAGGAATTGCGCAATCGGTTGAGCAACCTGATGGATAGCATCTTCTTTCAGGCCACCGGAAACGATTCCGATAGGAAAGGCATGCCCGTTGTGGGTGGCAAAAACCGGTCCGCCGGAGTCGCCGGGCAGAGAGATCGCGTTGTAAATCAACTGCCCGTCAGCGCCTACTCCGTAATATGGTCCACAGGAAAGCCCGGTCCGTGCACCCATGCGGCAGAGCCTCGGCTTGTGCTCTTCTGTCCAACCCGTATTCTGCACCGCAGCGGTGATCATTTTTTGGTTCTTCCAGAAAAGCTGCAGGCTAGCGTCGACCATCGCAGGATTGTCGATTTTGATCAGCCCTTTGTCGTAGCGTCCAATGTCGCCATGATTCTGAAACTCTGAATAGGTCATCGTTCCCACTACATGGTGCCGGCCCTCGGGGTCTTCGATGCTGAAGACGTCGCCTTCGCGGCCACAATGCCCGGCTGTGAGGATGAACTGTTCGCCGTTCTTTTCGACGATCCATCCCACCGAGCAGTATGAACCCAACCGGGTGTTCGTAATCCGGGCACCTGGTGTGATTTTTCCGGGGCGCTCCAGGAACTGAAAAGCCTCGCCTTCGGCATAGATTTTCTGGCCGGTGACCTCGTGCCACTCGATGTTTTCTTCCCGGCTGAAAATAGGAACCTTGGTGATCTTTTCGACGATCTGCGGTGGCCCTTGTGGCGGCTGCTGTGGTTGCTCCGGTTGTTGGACAGGCGGAAGCTTCGGCATCTTGGGCAGCGGCTGCGGCTGTGGTGCCGGATCTTGTGGCTTCGGTGCCGGTGCAGGCTGCGGCTGTGGTTTTGGTGCGGGACCCGGAGCATTGCTGGAACCAAAGCTGGATTGCGCGGCAGCGACTCCTGGTCCGCTTATGCTCAGTGGTCCGATGGCGAAACCAAGTGTTAGGCACGCAGCGACAGCGAGTACGCCACGGCGTTTGCGGGGGTGAAATGCGGGAGAAATCATTAGCGACGCCCACCGAAGAAGTTCTGGATGGTGCGTTCCAGGTTGGTCAGGAAGTCATTGATTACAGGGACGTTGTGGCGTAGCCCCTGCAATGCAGCACCGATGCCGGCAAAGACAAGACCAATTCCGCCCACTGCGGCGATCGCCTTGAACCAAGGGCTGGAGGTGATTGTGTCTGGTGTGGTTGTGCTCGGCGGGGTAGGTGCGCTCGGTGGGGTGGCGTTTGGCGGCGTCACCTGTGGGGTTTGGTTTGGCTGTTCGCCTGGAGCTTCTGGAGCAGGCTGTTCACTGGGGTTGCCAGGGGCAGGGTGTGCACCTGGACCTTCTGGGGCATCTGCCGCTCCTGGAACATTCGGGGCTTGTGGTGCTTCTGGCATTGCTGGGGCAGTCGGGCCGTTAGTGACGACGAGATCTTGGGCTGTATCCAGCTCACGGTTGGTTTGCGACAAAGCATGCGCGGCCAGCGTGCCGATCACGTACTGCTCATTCGGATCCAAAGCATTGGCCGGAATGTTGATTCGCTTGACGAAGCTGCCATTGTTCAGCTCATTCATTCGTACCCATTCGGCGGCAACTGGACGGCCCACTGGCGCAGACTTGCCGACGTTCCATTGTGCTTTCTTGTACACCGCAACGTAGACACCCTGTGAGGCGCCTTCGCCGACGAACCCCGCACCGCGGACAGTAATGTCACCACCCGTGGCAGCATTTACCGTTGTTGTAGAAACATCTAGCGTCGGAGTGGCAACTGCCCCGTCTTTGACTTTGAGCAAAACAGCGTAGTCGTATTCGTGATTGCCGTGCTTGTCGACGCTTGCCACGAAGTATTTTTTCTTCGGGTTCAGCGTGTTAGCCGGGATTTCCAGGTTCTGCGAGAATTTGCCGTCGGTGACTTTGGCAGTTGTGGAAGCCAGGGCTTTCTTGGCGGTGTCGGCGGTGAACCTACCGTCGTCAGGCACATCGGTGTTTTCCAGCACATAGAGATTCATCTCTTTGCCGTTTAGGTAGCCGGTGCCGTTGACGGTGATCGTATTTGCTTTCCGGCTATCCAATGGAGTGCCTGGGAACAAGGTCAGGTCAGGGTCGATGCCTTGTTCTGGTGTCTGCGACAAGAAAATGCTGGAGTAGTCAGACCAGGCTGTTTCGCCCTTTTCCGTGATTACCTTGATTTGGCCCCGGTAGCGCTGGCCTTTCTTTAGGCCGGTGAACTCAGCGTACCCATTAGCAATTTCGCTTGGGGTGATGAAGTCGTCGCTTTCCTGGTTGCCTTTGTCGTCAACGGGAACCAGGCGGGCTTCGACCTTTTTGATGTCTTCGTATCCCGCGAGTGAGTAGAACAAGCCTGCCTTGGAGTAGTCCTTAGCGGATGCAGGGCTGATGCGCGGGGCATCAGGGGTTTTCAGTGCCTTATTTTCTGGTGTTTCCTTCCCAGGCTTTGCTGGGGTCGACGGTGCTGGCTTTGCTGGCTTGGAAGGTTTTTGATCCTGGGACGGCGCAGGCGCAGGAGCTGGTTTCGACGGTGCTGGCTGCGATGGTTTCGGTGCAGGATCAGCTGGTGCTGGAACCTCTGGTTTAGCTGGACCTTCAGGCTTCGCTGCTGGTGGCTGCGGTGCATCGGGATCGACGACGGTGACGGTCTCGCTGAATTTTTCTTCGGTCCATTCTGGCGTACCGAATTCATCGCGGTTCAGGTTGGCTTTCACGCCAACGCGGTACGTTCCCGGCTGACGGCCAACAAAATCAGCGGTGGAAACTTGTGGGCCACGGTCGAGATGGTTGACATAAGTGTTCTGTCCGTCGTTTTCTCGGTACAACGTGATGCGAATACTTGAGCCGCGTTTGTCATTTTCTGCAAGCTTCCACCGCGCGGTCACCGTGTCATTCTTGGCGCTTGCTTGGACTTCTGCGAGTGATTGGGAAGTGAGTTTGACTGGTTTTGCGAGGTCCAATCGACGATCAATAGGCAGCATCTTTCCGCCAGCAAGGGTGCCTATTTGATAGGAATCGCCTTGCACGAGGCTGATTTCACCTGGATTAATCTGAATCTTCTTGGTGAAGGCGCCATTGACAATCTCTTCGGGTTTGATGTGCACCGAGACGCCCTTTTTCTCGATGTCGCGCGGTAACTCTCCTGGCGTCCACTTCGAAGCAGCCCAAAATACTAGGTAGACACCCTCTTGTGCAGCCGGACCGGTGTATCCTTTACCGGATACCGTGAATTCGCCGCCTTTGGCGAGGTCGATTGTGTCGGTATCGACTGTGAATTGCGGATTGGGATCTTCGCTGACGGCAAGCGGTTCACTGGTTTCGGATGGACGTGAGTTTCCAGTTGCGCTTTGCGCTTCTACGGTGGCGGTGTATTGAACACCTGGTTTCAGATTTGGGAATTCTGCGAAGTTGTCGGGATACGTGCTCGTGCCCGTAACTTTTTGTTCGAGAGGGCCAGAACCATCATTAGGCTGCAATTTCACAACGTAGGTGTGAATCCGGGTGCTGCCTGTAGAACGGCGGTCCCATTCGACGCGTGCCGTCTTGCCTTTCTTGAGCTGTAGGTATGGCTTGTGTGGTGCTTCAGGAGCCTGTGGTTTGTCAGTGGTTGTCAGGATCCGTGATTGACTGAACTGGGAATTTTCGACACCCCGCACCGCAAACACGCGGACCACATAATCACCAGGTGCTACATTTGCAAACTGATAATGTGTTGCGTTGCCAGCAACGAATTGATCCACAACGGGCTTGCTAGTGACAGGTTTTCCGTTCTGCACTTTCAAAAGCTGCACTTGGTGATAGCTCGTCTGAAACTCTGCTGGCGCAAGTTCCCATTCTGCTGTGATGAGCTGCCCTTCGGCGAGCACGCCGGTCAGCTTCGGACCTTCTGCGCGAGAAGTATCTTGGTCCTCGGTCGAGGCTTGTGGCTCCTGAGCAGCCGGTGGCGCCGAAAAATCTTGTGCGTGTGCGGGAGTGAGTGTGCCGAAACCAAGCGACAGAGAGGTCAAACCTGCCACCGTTACCTGCATCCATAGACGCCGATTGTTATTCACTGAGTGGATTCCTTTCAGGGAAGTGGGAATTGAGTGAAACTCTATTGAAAATTAGTTAAAGGTTAGCCTTGACTCTTTAACATAAGCCAGGCAAACCTCGGTGATATTGAGCACTCTGGTGGGTGACCAACCCGTGTCCAGAAACACCGGGTCGATAGGTTTGTCGTTAAGGTTTTCGCCGGCGGTGCGGGGTGGGTGGGTTTTTATTAGTTGAAAGCGATGGCCGTCGGGATTTTTATCGAATATGTCTGCACTTAATGCAACGCATTTCGGTGTTGGATTTGAGTGTGAACCAAGCGAGTGTAGGTCACGGAAGGCGGCAATTACTCCAATTTATAGAAAATAGATGCGGGTTTTATTTTTCTATAGATTTAGTTGTGTGGGGTTGGCCTCGATGAGTGAAATGTTGTGCTGTCCGTGAATATAATCGAGTTATGCAGCGATTATCTGGTGTGCTGGTTATGGATATTTAGGTTCCGTGGCGTAGTGCCCCAAGTTTCGGGGGTTTATTTGTGTTCGAACAGGGTTGTGGTTGTGTCTTTGTTTCGTTAAACTGGAACCATCTTAATTCGCACGAAAGTTCGGGGGTTCCATGACGAAAAAACAAGATGACGATCGTCGTGAGGTACGTGTGCCGTCCGAGTTTCCAGAAGGTTATTTCACGCATTGCAATCCGTATAATCGGCAAGCTGTGGCGATGTTGGAGTTACGGCGGCATAAATATTTAGTGTGGGAAAAGGCCGTCGAGCTCAATGTCGATGATTACGACGAACTACAGACCCTGTTGGTGGCTGATAGTGGCGAAACCGTTGCCCGGGTGGGTGATATCATCAGTGCTTTTTATCGCATGAGTGATTTGCCGAAGCTGCATGAGCTGGCAATGAAACTGTGGCATTTGGATATTGAGCATTGGGTGGCTATTGATCGGGCGATGCAGAAAGCGGGTGATGCTAGCGCGCATATCTTTTCTGTTATCGATGATCTTTTGGTTGATTTGTTAACTCCGACAAAGCCTGCCCAGCAGATGGTTAGCAAACGTACGATTAGTAGCCGGATTAATCGGGAGATTGAAGCTCTTGATTCCGCGGTGCGTACAGGTAAAACAAATAAGTCTCAGACTTCCCGGAAACCCTATGGGGTAGAACATATCCCTGTATCTGTGGCCAATGGGCATGATAGTCATGTGTTTCGGTTTGATACTGATGCTGCGACTGCGGTTGAGATTGATGCGCATATTCGTAATTATGCAAAGCAGGCTGGTATTTCGTTGCGTGATGCCACCGTGGAGTTGTTGTTAGGTAAGGCTGAAACTTCGGTGACGTTGAATTGTTATCGGGCTACAGATGTAGACGATGCTCCGTTGTTTGTGGCTACTGATACCGGTGGTGGGGTGGCCACGGTTTTTGCTGAGGCAGCCGATGTTTTAGCTGCTCGGGCGGGTAAGCATTATGACATGGATGCGGCGATGGGCGCTGTGGTATCTGGTTATGCGGCTACCCCGATGATGCGTTCTGCGGTGACTGGTAGGGATGGGCATTGTCGCTACCCAGGTTGTAGTAGGCCTGCCACGGTGTGTCAGATGGATCATGTGGTGGAATTTGCTGCTGGTGGTTCGACATCGCCGAGTAATGTGATCTCTTTGTGTCAGCATCACCATAATATTAAAACTGATAAACGTGTCCGGCCTATTTTTGAGCCTGTGAGTGGCAGTGTGGTGTGGTTGTTTGCGGATGGTTCGTGGCAGTCGACTGAGGCTGATGGTCCATTGGCTGCTCCGAATCGTAGGTGGGTGCAGTCGGTGCAAGAAAAGATGGATAGCTACCGGCAAGCAGTACGTGAGGAGGCAGAAGAACGGGCCCGCCGGTTGGAAGAACAAGAAGAAAAGTGGAACCGGAAGCAGCAAGCTTGGCAAGCTAAGTGGTGCCAGGAATGGAAAGAAAAATACGGCACAGAATACCGCGATCCGAATGATGACAGCGGTGCGGAGCGCGATGAGTATGGGGCGTATAAGTTTAAGCACCCCTGGGAGAGTTTCTGTGAAACTTGGGGCGCGGGTTCCTCGGAATTAGCAGAGATGTCGGCACGGATGACGAAAACGCAAGAGGAGCAGCGCTGGGCGAACAATATCTCCCACTTGGAGCGGACTTTAGTGGATCGTGATTTTGCTTTTGTGACGATTCCGAAGTGCCGCAGGCAGGTTGAGCGTATTCGGGAGGCGATTGCGGTGCTGCGGGACAACGGCCCCGGTTCTGCTGCGGATGGTCCGGCACATGAATCGTCGTATGATTTCAGCAAAGGTAAAACGAATGCACATACCGCTGACCCAGGCGAGCCACCCTTTTAAAGAAGAGACCAGGCCCAACTACTGCCTGGTCGTCGCCCTATAAAACGAAGTGCAGAACTAACGGTTCGCCGGCTCCCAGCCCAAAGCAGGGGCCACATGCTCGGCGAAATTCTGCAGAAGCCGCAGGTTCAGATCCACACCCAGCTGGTTCGGGATCGTCAGCATCAAAGTGTCCGCCTCCATCACGGCGGCGTCGTCCTTGAGCTGTTCGATCAATTGCTCCGGCTCGCCGGCATAAGTGCGACCAAACGTCGACTCATAACCATCAATAATGCCGATCTGATCATTCCCGCCGCTCATGCCAAACAACGCGCGATCCCGGTCGCTGACAATCGGGAACACGCTGCGGCTCACCGACGTCCGCGGAGTCCAATCATGCCCAGCCTGCTTCCACGCCTCGTGATAAGCCTGCAACTGCGCCGCCTGCAAATCACCAAAAGCCTCACCAGTGGCCTCCGTCAGCAACGTGGAACTCATCAGGTTCACACCCTGCTCAGCGGCCCACTCGGCAGTTTTCTTCGTTCCAGCACCCCACCAGATATTGCGCTGCAAACCAGGCGAATGCGGCATCACCGGTAGCGGAGTGCCCGGCTGATAAATCGGTGGATACGGGTCCTGTGCAGACTTGACGACGGCCTCACCACGCACGCCCTGCATAAACTTCGCGAACTTCTCCCGGGCAAGATCTGCCCCGCGCGGATCATCGGAACCGGTGTAGCCGAAAGCCTCCCAACCACGGTGCGCAGGCTCCGGTGATCCCCGTGAAACCCCCAACGCGACCCGGCCGTCGGCAAGCAAATCCAGTGCAGCGGCCTCTTCTGCCAAGTACAACGGGTTTTCGTAGCGCATATCGATCACGCCGGTACCGACCTCAATGTGCTTGGTGCGCGCGGCAATCGCAGAAAGCAATGGCATCGGCGCCGCCCCCTGCGGGGCAAAGTGGTGCACGCGGAAATACGCGCCATTCACGCCAATCTTGTCTGCCTCCACGGCAAGCTCCAGCCCCTGCTTGAGGGTCTGCTGGGCATTAGGTCCACGCTGGCCGGGGAACTTGTAATGGCCGAAGCTAAGGAATCCGAATTTCTTCATGACACCATGATAGATGATGTGTCAACTAACCGGTGGTGGTTGTGTGGCCCGTTTAATTTTCTCGCCCAGGTGGAAAATTGTAGACCGGTAATTAATTTTAGTGACTCGCGGCACTATCCCTGGGAAAGGCGGTTGTATATGCTGGCACTCAGATCACAACAGAAACTTCTGTAACAGACACTAAGGAGTTCCCGTGTCCGAAACCCATACCCTGACCACCTACGACGCCATTATGGACGCCATCACCACCGACGGTGGCAGCGATGGCAGCGCTGAGATCCACAACCCCGCCACCGGCGAGCTCGTCGGCACCTACCAGGTCCAAAACGAAAGTGACCTCAACGATGCCGTCGCTGCCGCACGTGCCGCGCAACCAAACTGGGAAGCACAAGGCGATCACGCTCGCTGCGAACTGCTGAACAAATTCGCTGATGCCATCGAAGAAGCTGCAGAACCACTGGCTAAGTTGCTTTCGCAAGAACAAGGCAAACCACTTAACGGACCCAATGCCCGATTCGAGGTAGGCGCGTGTGCCGCGTGGCTGCGGGCAACCGCCTCGTTTGAATCCCCGGATTACACCGCCGTTGATGATGACATCACCGCTACTGTGCACTACCGGCCGCTGGGTGTTGTCGGTGCGATTGGTCCATGGAACTGGCCGATGATGATCACCATCTGGCAAATCGCACCAGCACTACGCATGGGCAACACCGTCGTCGTCAAGCCTTCTGGGTATACCCCGCTATCGGTCAGTGCGCTGGTGGCCATTGCTAATACTGTGTTGCCACAGGACGTGCTGCACATTGTCACTGGTTCGGGTGGGGTTGGCGCAGCACTGACCACTCACCCGGACGTCGACAAGATCATGTTCACCGGTTCGACGGAAACCGGCAAGAAAATCATTGAGGCTTCTGCCCATAACGTCACCCGCCTGACCCTGGAACTCGGCGGTAACGATGCTGCCGTGGTGCTTGATGATGTCGACCCGCAGGCGATTGCCGAAGATCTGTTCTGGGGTGCGTTCATCAATACCGGGCAGACGTGTGCCGCAGCCAAGCGTATCTATGTTCCGGATGCGATTTATGATGAGGTCGCTGAAGCCTTGGTGGCTATTGCGAAAAAGATGCCGATGGGCAATGGTCTGGATGAGAACAACGTGCTAGGCCCGCTGCAGAACAAAGCACAGTTCGACATTGTCGATGGCCTGGTCAAAGCCGCAAAAGATGGTGGCGGGCGTGTGCTTGTTGGTGGAGATCCAGACTATGACGCGCCGGGCTATTTCTATCCGGTAACGATCGTGGCTGATATTGATCCAGATAACCCATTGGTTGCGGAAGAGCAGTTCGGTCCGGCTGTGCCGCTGATTCGTTATTCCGAGCTGGATCAGGCGATTGCGTGGGCGAATAGTTTGGATGTGGGGTTGGGTGCTTCGGTGTGGTCGGCGGATGCACAGAAAGCCCGCGAGGTTGCTGGTCGTTTGCAGGCTGGGACGGTGTGGATTAATAAGCATGGTGCGGTGGATCCGCGGGTGCCGTTTGGTGGTATTAAATCCTCCGGTTATGGCGTGGAGTTTGGTACTGAGGGGTTGAAGGGACTGGCCTACCCGCAAGCGATTAACGCTTAGCGGGGAGTGTTTGGCGCTGTTGCGATCCAGCGGGTTCCCGAGCCGCGTTGTGGACCAGCTGGATCGATTTGTGCTCGACCCAATGTGCGCAGATGGCGCAGCACGTTGGTGATTTCACCACGCGATATGCCGAAACGTTCTGCTAATTCCGCTGCAGCAACGGAGTTGCCGTCCTGGAGCTGCGCCTCAATGCGCTCTTGGACGCTGGCAGCCGCGGTGGGCAGATCCTTGCCAGACAATTGTGCCACCTGCGCGGATAACACCCATTCGTCTGCATTATTTATGCGCTGAACAACGCCGTAGTCTTCGAGTGCATTTAATAGTTCACTAGCTTCGAGCTGAGATGTTTGGGTGCTATGAGCAGTTTGCTTGAGGGTTATAAGCGGTGCGTGCCAGAGCTTCCACAGCACGAGCATCGTGTTTAAATTGTTGATTACTTCGTCACTGAATCGTTCTTGGAGCTCGTGGATTGCTTTGATAAAAGCAACGTCAGGGTTTCCAGCTGCAAAAATGATTTCGACAAATTCGTCGGTAGCGGTTACCTCTGGGACTTCACGTCCAGTGTTCAGCATCGCCAACCACATACGGTCAAAACCGCGAGATGATTCTTCGGCTAGCCCAATTGAACGCATGCTCGCTATTAACCGTCCGTTTCGGGGGACGGATTGTGTTGTGAGGAGACGGTTTTCGTCGACACCAGGGACCAATGGACCGGGTGACCACACTTTCAAGATGCGTGGCGACTGGTCGATGACGACCGGCTTCTCCGTGCGCCAGTCGCGATGGATGATGGCATTGGTGATGGCTTCGTCGATAGCCTGCGCAGGAAAACGAGGGATCGCCGATTCTTGCCCGCTGTCGAATTGCACCCGGACCATTTCTTGATCAGCTCGTTCTAGAATGAGCCGACGCAACGCTGGCAGTGCCTCAAGTAATGGAGTAGAAAACTCTGTGGCTTTTGGGTCTGCTCCGGGTAATGCTCGCCATAGGTGGCGAATTGTGACTTGGGTTGTGGATGCAGGCGTAAGCAGAATTTCACCTGCACGTTTGAGCCTGCCATCATCGCTGAGTAAACCGACCTCGCGCAAGAGTGCTTGGGTACCGGTTGGGGTGGCAGCGTCGATGCCGCGACGTTGGCGGTGTGAGCGTAACAGTCGCCGTAATTCAGTGAGGACTTCATGAGACAAATCTTCCACCGGATAGGAAGAAATACGATTGGAATAGTCATCATCCTCTCGGATGCGACGGATCAGGCGGCGTTCTTCTTCAGACATCGCACGGCAATTAGTGCCATCACGTTTTGTGGGCGTGACATCCATAGCGTCGAATATAGACAAAACCCCAGGAAGTTGTTTTCTGCGCGGTTTTTCTTCTTCTAAAACAACTAGCAAACAACTTGGGAACAACTTGCGCGATGTCAAAGCGGGCAAAGTCGTATATTTTCGCAGCTCAGAATAGTTGTTGCTAGTTGTTTAGAGTTGTTGTTAGTTGTTTCAATAAATAACAACAACTGCAATTCCTGACCTCTTAATTCCGCGGCGCCTTAGTTCCGTGACCTCTAGTTCCTAGGCCCGCGTGGTCCGTAATCGAATTCCGCGGTCATCGGCCCGAATGCCTGCAGGCCAGCTGGGGCGTCTTCTGGGTCCAGGTGGATTTCCAGGAACGCGCCCTGTTCGCTGTTATTAATAGCGGCGAAGGCGTCGGCAAGCTCGTCTTCGGTGCGTGCGGTATAGGAAACCATCTCGGTTCCGGGGACAAAAACCTGCGGTAACTTGTGATAAGCCCAATCGGCGATGTCGTTGTACTCGCGGTCCATGCCCAGGATGTAGCGCTCGATGGTGTAGCCACGGTTGTTCAACAATACGATGATTGGCTTTTGCTTCTCTCGCAGAATCGTCGACAATTCCTGGGCGGTCAGCTGGAAAGAACCATCACCGATGAACAACAGGTGGCGTGTGTCCGCATCCGCCATTTGGCTGCCCAGCAAAGCGGGCAGGGTATAACCAATCGAACCCCAAATGGCACTGTTGATGTAGCGAACATTTTCCGGCATGCGCTGTGGGCCCAAACCAATATTAGAGGTTCCGGCCTCCGCGATAACCGTGTCACCAGGGCGGATGAACTCGCGAACCTGCGGCCACAAGCGCGCTTGCGTCAGCTCGGCACCGGCGCGGACCTCAAAAGGCTCCGACAGTACTGCCTCCGGGTTCACGCTGCTGGGTTGCTTGGCTGCACTGTCCCCCGTGCTGTCTCCGGCGGCGCTAGTGCCCGAGCCAGCTCCGTCGGCAGAAGGTAGCCGCTCCAGCAATTTGGCCAACACTTCTGTGGTGTCCAAGCCCACGATGTGCTCGCCGTAAATATTGACGTGCTGGTCACCGAAATCCACGATATTTTCTTCGTACAACTCATGCGAGAAGCTACCCGAATTCACCTCGATGAACCGTGGGGTGCAGGTGAGCAAGAAATCCGAGCCTTCTACGCGCTCGCGCACACCCGGCCACGAGGCCTTGCCGTTATAGGTGCCCAAAAACAGTGGGTGCTGCTCACTCAGTAAAGCTTTGCCGGAAGCCATCTGGGCATAAGGCAGCTGAATCTTGTCGACGATCTGGGCAAACAAATCCAAAAACCCGTGGCGCTGCGCGTCCTGGTCGACGAGCAATACCGGGTTTTCCGCCGCCGCGAATTCCTGCACCAGCCGGTCCAACACTGCCTCGAGTTGCACCGGATCCGACGGTTCGAGCGAGGTATCCAGTGGTTCGTCCGGCACGGTGATGCTCAAGTGGGAAATATCGGAGGGCAGCTGCAGGTGCACTGGCCGCTTTTCCCGCAGGCAGGTCCGCAACGCGCGATCAATTTCGGTAAGCGCATTCATGGGGCTGATGCGTTCGGCCAGCGCGGTGAATGGGCGGAGTGAATCGAGCATGTTGCCGAAGTTGCCGTCGGCAAGCGTATGGTGCAGCAACCAGCGTTTTTCCGTGGCAAACAGCGGGGGAGCACCGGCGATCGAGACCATCGGGATGTGCTCGCAGGCGGCCCCGGCCAGGCCGTTGAGTGCGGAGAGCTCACCGACACCGTAGGTGGTCAAAAGGCACGAGACCCCGCGGGCGCGCGCATAGCCGTCGGCAGCATACGCGGCGTTGAGCTCATTGGTGCTGCCTACAAAGCGGATGCCGTCGGCGGCTTCAATTTGCTCCAGCCAGTTCAAGTTGAAATCACCCGGCACACCAATAACTTCAGTGATGCCGATTTCTTGCAAGCGGCGGATGAGGAAATCGCCAATCGTCATGCGCATGTTGTACTAGCCCTTCTGTGAAAACGGGACGGATCCCGTAAAGCTATTAGACTATAAAACCATGACCGAAGCGCGCGAAAACACAGAAAATCTTAGTGCTGAAAATGTCAGCAACACTGGCCCGGAACACCGTTATACCCCGCAGCTTGCCAACCAGATTGAGTCGCGTTGGCAGCAGTACTGGGACGACAACGGAACGTTTCATGCGCCAAACCCAACCGGTGATTTAGCTCTTGCCGACGGCACCCTGCCCGAAGACAAGCTCTTCGTCCAGGATATGTTCCCCTACCCGTCTGGCGCGGGCCTGCACGTGGGGCACCCGCTGGGCTATATCGCCACGGATGTGTTCGCCCGGTTCAACCGCTTATTGGGCAAAAACGTGCTGCACACCTTGGGCTATGACGCTTTTGGTCTGCCGGCTGAGCAGTATGCGATCCAAACCGGAACCCACCCGCGCACGACGACGGTGGCGAATATCGCGAATATGCGTCGCCAGTTGGGATCGTTGGGGTTGGGCCATGATAAGCGCCGTTCGGTGGCCACCATTGATCCCGAATTTTATCGTTGGACGCAGTGGATTTTCTTGCAGATCTACCAGTCGTGGTTCGATGAGCAGCAGCAGAAGGCCCGCCCGATCGACGAGCTGTACCCGATGCTGGAATCTGGCGAGCTGGCCACCAAGGACGGCCGCGAGTATGCGTCGTTAAGTGAAAAAGAAAAAGACCGGGCCGTGGATGAATTCCGCCTGGTGTATCTGAGCGATTCCACAGTGAATTGGTGCCCGGGCTTGGGCACGGTGTTGGCGAATGAAGAGGTCACCGCCGATGGCCGTTCTGAGCGCGGCAACTTCCCGGTGTTCCGCAAGAATTTAAAGCAGTGGATGATGCGCATTACCGCGTATTCTGACCGCCTGTTGGATGATCTGGAACTGCTGGATTGGCCGGAGAAGGTGAAATCCATGCAGCGCAACTGGATTGGTCGCTCGCGCGGTGCCGAGGTGGATTTCCGCTGCGAGGGCCACGACATCACGGTGTTTACCACGCGCCCGGACACGCTTTTTGGCGCGGAATACGTTGTGCTGGCCCCGGAGCACCCGCTTGTCGACGCTTTGCTCTCGCCGGTTCCGTACGACGATGACGTCGACGCACGCTGGACCTATGGCCATGAGGACCCGAAGGAAGCGATCGAGGCCTACCGTAGTGACATCGCCGCGAAGTCGGATTTGGAGCGCCAAGAGAATAAGGAAAAGACTGGCGTTTTCTTAGGCAGCTACGCCACCAACCCGGTCAACGGGAAGAAGCTGCCGGTCTTTACCGCGGACTATGTATTGACTGGCTACGGTACGGGCGCGATCATGGCTGTTCCCGCGCACGACGAGCGCGACTACGAATACGCGCAGGTCTTTGGCTTGCCCATCACCGAGGTTGTCGCTGGCGGGGATGTTTCTTCTGCCGCGCACACCGGTGAAGGCACTTACGTGAATTCCGCCAATGACGACGGGCTGGACCTGACCGGCAAATCCAAGGCGGACGCGATTGCGACGACGATCGACTGGTTGGCTGCGCGTGAGCTGGGCGTCGAGAAGATCCAATACAAGCTGCGCGACTGGCTGTTTGCCCGCCAGCGTTATTGGGGCGAGCCATTCCCGATCGTCTACGACGAGGCCGGTCGGCCACACGCGATCCCGGAAGATCAGCTGCCGGTCGAGTTGCCGGAGGTTGATGACTACCAGCCGGTGTCCTTCGATCCGGATGACCACGACACCGAGCCACAGCCGCCGTTGGCGAAGGCACGCGAGTGGATTGAAGTGGAGATGGACTTGGGCGAAGGCACCAAGACCTACTACCGCGATGCCAACGTTATGCCGCAGTGGGCAGGTTCGTCCTGGTACCAGATGCGCTATATCGACCCGACGAACAGCGACGCTTTCTGCGATATCGACAACGAGCGCTATTGGACCGGGCCACGCCCAGAGGTACACGGCCCGAACGATCCGGGCGGGGTGGACTTGTACGTCGGCGGCGTGGAGCATGCCGTGCTGCACCTGTTGTATGCGCGTTTCTGGCACAAAGTGCTGTTTGACCTCGGGCATGTGAGCTCGAAAGAGCCGTACCGCCGTTTGTACAACCAGGGCTATATCCAGGCCTATGCCTACACCGATTCCCGTGGCGTCTATGTGCCAGCGGAGGAAGTCGAAGAGCGCGACGGCGAGTTCTTCTACCACGGTGAGAAGGTGAACCGGGAATACGGCAAGATGGGTAAATCGCTGAAGAACGCGGTCGCGCCCGACGATATTGCCGAAAACTTTGGCGCCGATACCCTGCGTGTTTATGAGATGTCGATGGGGCCGCTGGCGGATTCACGTCCGTGGGCCACTAAGGACGTCGTCGGTGCGCAGCGTTTCTTGCAGCGCCTGTGGCGCCTGGTGGTCAACGAGAACACCGGCGAGGTGGCCGTCGTGGATGCGGAGCTGGGCAAGAAGGATCTGCAGCAGCTGCACCGCACCATCGCTGGGGTACGCGATGACTATGAGAACCTGCGGGTGAACACCGTCGTCGCCAAGCTCATCGAGTACGTGAATTACTTGACGAAGAACTACCCGGACGGTGCGCCGCGTGCTGCCGTGGAGCCGATCGCTGTGATGGTCGCTCCGGTGGCGCCGCACATCGCCGAGGAGTTGTGGACGCGCCTGGGCCACGAGGGCACTATCACCTTCGTGCCGTTCCCGAGCTTCGACGAGAAGTACCTGGTCGACGACGAAATTGAGCTACCTGTGCAGGTGAACGGCAAGGTGAAATCGCGGGTGCAGGTCGCTGCGGATATCTCCCAGGATGATGCCGTGGCCGCCGCGCTTGCCGACGACAAGGTGCTCGCGGCGATCGGCGAGAAGTCCGTGGTGAAGAAGATCGTGGTGCCTGGCCGCATGATCAACCTGGTGGTGAAGTAGCGGGTATTGTGACCCGGCAAACAGGCTAGACTAGGTGCATGAAACCTCATGCACGTAAACTCGCCCGCACGCTTGGCATCAGCGCCGTCATTGCTTTAAGCGTCGCGGGTTGTTCGAACCCAGAAAATCGTCCCGATCCGCAGCCTGCCGACAGCGCTGCGGATAGCACTGCCGATGCCGCTGCCACGGAGGCGGATTCTGCAGCGTCGGCTACGTCCACCGATTCGGCGTCGGCAAGCGAATCCGAGTCTGGCTCGGCGTCGGCAAGCGAATCGACCGGAAAATCGAGCGAGAAATCTTCAGGAAAATCCACCGAAAAAAGCTCCGGCAAGTCCACAGACAAGTCCAGCGAGAAATCCGGTTCCCAGAAATCCAGCTCGGAGAAATCCAGCAAGTCGAGCGGTAAATCCAGCTCCAGCAAGTCGAGTTCTAGCAAGGAACCAACCCCGGCGGCTGACCTCGGCGACGGTGAGACCATTGAACCGACCGTCACGGACGGCTTCTACCGCATTGCACTGCCGGATGGTTCTTTGTGTGAACTCCCGGAAACGGTCGCGCCGGGCGAGGACGGGCTGCGGTGTTTGCTGAATATCGATA
The DNA here is from genome assembly GCF_000477935.1 of Corynebacterium sp. KPL1995. Classification (NCBI taxonomy): domain Bacteria; kingdom Bacillati; phylum Actinomycetota; class Actinomycetes; order Mycobacteriales; family Corynebacteriaceae; genus Corynebacterium; species Corynebacterium sp. KPL1995. The sequence goes on from NZ_KI515715.1 coordinate 708,631, forward strand.
AGCCGCTCAAGGATGTCAATGGGGGCATGACGCGCGGCATCGTGTTCCGTAACGGAATGTTTACTCCAGATGAACAACTCTCCACCACCGAGGCGGCTGAGGCGTTCATGGAGCGGAATGATTCTGCCGAAGAATTGAAGGGTGCGCAGGCAACCGCGTTCGCTGGCTATTCCGTAGTGGCAGAATCTGCCGATGAGATCGCATTTGTGGGTGCTACTGACGACGGCTTCGGTACCTTCTTTATCGCAGGTCAGGCTGTGTCTCCGTTCTGGAACCCGACGCCAGCATGGATTGAGGCACCGACAATAGCGGAGTACTTGCAGCGCATCATTGCTGCCGACGAAAAGGCCGGGCGTCGCTAGCCTCGTTAGGTTGCTCACAATCCAAAAAGTTTGCTTGTTTGTAACCTTGTGTGAACCTCGTATTTCCGCACGCCCTATACATTGCTTGTTGTAAGGCCCCGAGTGGGTCTGAAACAAACCAATCAGTGGCAGTACGCACCTCTAGTTTTCTTAAGTTTTCTGAGGGTGCGGGCTGCAAGTGCGAAGCAAGGTGTCAGGAAACAGATGATGTCACACACTTCCTCAGGGCAAACGCTCCCGGATCAGACCGCATCCGATGACCGCACCCTTGGCGACGCTCAACTACGGCTGGAACAGGGTGTGCAGGAAAAGCAAAAGGCTCCGCGTAATCCACTGAAGCGCCTCGGCATTGACACTGATAAGCAGTGGGTGAACTGGGTTGCTGTCGCCGTCAGCGTGTGGTTGCTTATCACCGCCGTCGGTGTGATCGGTGATGGCTTTAAGGCTGCCACCGGCGATCATGCGGAAGAGCTGTTCGCTTTCGCGCAGAACCCACTGATCGCGCTCATGGTCGGCATCCTGGCCACTGCGTTGATTCAGTCTTCGTCGACGACCACCTCGATTGTTGTCGGCATGATGGCCGGTGGTTTACCAGTTCAAATCGCCATCCCAATGTTGATGGGCGCGAACGTCGGCACCACGCTGACCTCCACGTTGGTCTCGTTGGGCATGGTGCGCGACAAAGAATCCTTCCGTCGTGGTTTCGCCGCAGCGTCCGTGCATGACATGTTTAACCTGCTGGCGGTGTTGATCTTCCTGCCGCTGGAGCTGATGTTCGGCCTGTTGGAAAAGGTCACAGGCTTCTTGGTTTCCGGCGTGAACGCCGAATCCGAACAGGCTGGTTTCTTGGCCACCGGCATGGAAGGCCTGGGCACGTTCATTGGCTTTATCACCGAGCCGGGCAAAGACCTGCTGGTTGCATCGACGAGCTGGTTGCCAGAGACCATCGCTGGTGTTGCGCAAATCTTGATTGGTATTGCGCTGATCCTCGGCGTCGTCAACTTCATTGGTGCGCTGCTGAAGGTCGTGATGGTTGGTAAGGCCAAAGACATTCTGCACAAGTCCTTGGGCCGTGGTCCGATCTCCGGCATTGGTGCTGGCATGGTAATCACCATGCTGGTGCAGTCTTCTTCGACGACAACCGCTCTGGTGGTTCCTCTGGCTGGTTCTAACACCTTGTCCATCCGCCAGGTCTATCCATTCACCATCGGTGCGAATATCGGCACCACGATCACCGCACTGATTGCCGCATTCGCATTCACTGGCTTGGAAGGCCAGGCTGCTTTGCAAGGCGCGCTGATTCACCTGATGTTCAACGTTTTCGCTGCGCTGGTTATTTACGGCATCCCAGGTGTGCGTGAGGTGCCGCTGTTTTTGGCGCAGGGCATCGCGAATATCGGCGCACGGAACAAACTGTATATCGCAGCGTGGGTGCTGGGCATGTTCTTGGTGCTGCCGGGCGTTTTGATCCTGCTAACCACCGTATTCTAGGAATCACCACTCATCCCGGTGCAGAACATGCTCGCCGGTGATATGAGATAAGGAAGTAATAACGATGATGGATCCGCACCACGACACCGGGGCTGACAATCTGCGCGGTAAGTCCGTAGAAGAGCAGCTGGAAAAGATTCTGCGTGAGGCCGAGGCATCGTTAAGTGAGCTGCGCAGTGAGCTGGCGGAGCAGCGCCGTCGCAAAGAGCTAAGCCTAGAGATTGAACGTTTGCCGGAGCATTTGGAAAACACGACCGTGCAGTGGTCTGTCGTGCGGGATTTCTTTTCTGAGTTGATTGGGGAACTGCGTGAGACCCGCGAAGATGAGCTTGGGACTAGCGAAGCTGGGGAGACTGATAGTGGCGCTGCTTCTGGGCAACACCAGAATGGCGGCCGCGAAGATAACAGCGACGACCTGCACAGCACCGATCAACACGGCTTCGAGGACGACGACCACGACGACCACGACGACGTAGAGAACAATAGCCACGAGAACCCACGCGAAGCGCACGGCTCACAGCGCTAGCGCTCAAACCCTGAAGCGCTAGCGCTAAAACCCCGATGAGCCACCCGCGCCAGAAAACCCAGAACTAAACGACGTATTCGTGCTCCCGCTGTTCGAACTACTGGATTGCGCCTCGACGGTGGAAGCATGCCAGCTGCTCAGCGCCCAATAAGGCACGAAGTTATTCCATCCATAACCCGGCCGGTAATCGGACGAAGTCAATCCCGGAGCTTGTGGTGCATCCGCCTTCGATTCGTCAATATCGCTAAACTTCTGCCTGCGTAGCTCTGTTAATGCCGCCTGATAATCACGCAGCACGATAATAAAATTGTCCAAGAAATTCTCAGCACTAGGTTCTTGGGCTAGAGCTTCGGTTCGCTGCTGGATCGCAGCCAATTCCTGGTAAAGACCGGAATCATCATTTCGCACCTTCATTTTCGCCTCGACGACGTCGTCACGCAATGACTGCGCCTCGGTGCGCCGGGTGAGTTCATCACCATTTTCCAAAGCAAAGATCGTGTCGATGTTGTCTTCGGCATGGTGCATTTTCTTCGCGGTCGAGGCCGCGTCACTGAGCTGGCCCGCGTACTGCAGGAATGTCTTGTCGTCGCTTCGCGGGCTGAGTTCGCTGAATTTGGAGACGTCGTCATGCATGTGCAGAAAGCGGTCCCGCACCTTGCGCCACTGGTTGCGCAACTGCTGATCCGCAAAAGCGGAGGTCAGTGAATGTGCGCGGATATCGATGGCGTCCAAACGCTGGGCGAGTGTGCCGAATTCAACGGAAATATAGTCGAAGTCTTCCCGCGCTTGGGCGATTTTCTTTGCACGGCTACGCCGATACCCGCCGGTTGTTGCTGCAACACCACCACCGAGGGCTGCGGCGCCGAGACCTCCCATAACGATGGCGGAGGTGCGGTTGGATTCTGCGCTATCGAAGTGCGCTTGCTCGAGGGCAGCGAGGTCGGTTGCTACGGATGCGCCGTGGACCAGGCCGCCGGGGATATTGCCGCCTTTGACACCGGGTTTGATCGCATCCAGTGATTCGCTCAGGTGGCTGCTGTCGCGCAATTCGAGTAACTCTGCGACGTCATCACCAGCGAAGATGAAAGCTTGCCGGGGATTCAGCCCCACGCCAACAAACAATGTGCCGTCGGCAAAACTATCGTCGCCGATGAGCTCCGGGTGGTGATCGCGCAGGTAGTTTTCCACGGTGTCGTTGACGTTGTCGTCGTTATCTGCGAAAACAATATAGTGCAGCTGCTTGACGACGCCCGGTACTTCGAGGCGTGCGGCATCACGTTCGAGGATCCGTTCGTCGTCAGCAGTGAGCACGCCGTCGGGGTTGTGAATGCGCAGGGCGAGATTGCTGTGTGTCGGGGCGTCGATCTGGTAGTGCGCCCGTTCTGGGGAGTCATAGGTGGTGGCGATGCCTAGTGCTGCACCACCGCCAAGCACCCCGGCGCTAAGAATCGAAGCTGCGATAATCTTTCCGACGGTTGGCTTCATATGCTTGATGCTACACCGTGGGGTGCGGGGCGCGGAGGGTTCGCAGATGGCCTAGCGATACTGCTTGCGGTTTTGCACCAGCACTGTCGTGCTGAGTGCTGTCATCCCTAAACAGTTGAGCCAGAATTCCTTACCTAAAAACTTTGCCTTCACATGCGCAAAGATTGCACACGCGAAATAAGCCACGACGCCGGTGGATGCAGCCGTTGTCACTTGCGGGCTGTTATTCGCAGTGCCACGCACAAGCCCGAAAGCGGCCAACGATTTGATGACGATCAGTGACCACCACCAATTTTGCGGAAACTTCACCCCATTCAGGCAATCCCGAATGAACTTGGGAGGTTTGATTGACATAGCTGCATCCCCAGCGAGAACTGCTGCCAGGAAATAATTTCCGCGCCCCGATGGATGATATCCGCGGAATTTCAGAGATAGAATTCTTCGTCTAAATCCACCCTGATTCTCGTGCGCGTAAATATGCTTCGAATCGGTTTTGCGCACCGAGCTTTGCCATTGCCGAGGAAAGATAGTTCCTAGTTGTTCCGGTAGCCAGGAAGACTTCTTTGGCAATTTGTTCTATCGAACCTCCTCTACCAGTGGCTTCGATAACGTCAGCTTCGCGTTCAGTCAGTGGGCTGGAAGTTGCGGTGATGGTCATAGCAGCGAGCTCTTGGTCGATGAAGCTTCTGCCTTCGTGTACCGTGCGGATCGCGGTGGCAAATTCTTCCGCGGTCGCAGTTTTAGGTAGAAATCCTTGTACCCCGGATGTCAGAGCTCGTTTGAGTTGGTGTGGCCGCGAATGACTCGTGACGATCACAATGGCAGTTTGAGGCGACAGGCGCGAAATTTCTTGTGCTAGTTCGACGCCATCAATACCTCCGAGCTGCAGGTCTGTCACCAGCACATCAGGTAGTCGGGATTCGAGGGCGTTGGCCTTTTCCCACCGAGACATCACCTCCTCACCGGAGGCGAAAGTCTCGGTCACCGTAAGATCGGCTTCCAGTTCTAACAAGGTGGCTAGCGATGAAGCGATCAGCTGTTCATCGTCGACGATTGCTACGGTGATCATCGGTTGGTGCCTTTCCAAGAAAGTGTCGCAGTGCACTGATTGTTTTGGTGAATAAGCGAGATTGTTCCACCGATTTGCTTAGCCCGTTCCTGTAGCGCTTGTATGCCACCGAGCGGCCCGAAATTGCGCTCCACCCCGTCATTGGTGATGGATACCGCGTGTTCTGAGAATGTGACGTTCACCTTGCTTGCGTTCGAGTGTTTCATCACATTGGTGGTCGCTTCACGGATGAACCAGGCGGCGGTCTGTTGGCAGGAGTTTGGGATGTCTTGTGGATGTCCTGTCACGGTGACTGCGACGTTTGCTTTTCTCAGTAGATTACTGGCCTCTTCAAGCTCAGAGTTTGGGTGCAACGTGCGATAGCCTGTTACCACTTGATGTAAATCCGTACGCATGAGACGTACGAGCTTTTCAATGTCGCGAAGTTCATCATCTGTCCGGTCGGTATCTTTCCTGTGCAGTGAGATGGCGAGCTGAGTCTTCAGGGACATCGCCGCTAGGCGTTGTCCCAAGCTGTCGTGCAGCTCTTGAGCAAAGCGTAGGCGCTCCTCCTGTATTTTCAGTTGTGACTGCAACTCTCGCGTGCGGTAGAGCGCTTTCACGATCCCCACCGACCACACAGTTACCTTGTTCAACAAAACCAACACTAATGCAAAAGCAACGATATAGACGGGATGATCTAGCTCAGGGTGCTCAACCACGAATGCAGTGATTACGCTTAATGCCACAACGAGAAGATAAGCGTGTTTAATGTGGATTGATAGCACGAACGCGAAGCTGAATAATAAAAATAGCGACAGCCCGCCAATGGTACCTGTGAGATGGGGAGCGCGTTGCGTGACAAGGAGACCGATGGAGATAGTCCAGCACAAAAGATTTACGGCAATAGCTCCCGGATAAAGTTTTCCGAGCGGTCGAGGTGTTGTTGAAAAGGCTGGTGTTCGTTCGATTGTCAGTGCAGTGAGTCCACCGTTGATTAAAACCACCAGAAGAACCAGGGAATCCTGAAATTCGCCGGGCGATGCCAAAACCTGTCGGAAGCTTAAGATAGCAATTGCTAGCAGCGCTGCATGCATCGAGAGTCGAACGTAGGTGGAGAATTTTTCGGTCTCTGGCATCTCCATGAACCCTCGTAGCATGGTCACTCTGTCAGGGTACATTGAGTTTGATTAACAATCAGCGGTTAGTTTCCCATTTCATGTAGCGGAATGCTGCCCACATTAGGGCAATACTCCAGACCAACATGAGTGCAAGCGGGTTCATTGCGGTGGCCAGAGTGGTCGTTAGCTCGCCATCTGTAGGTGCGGCATCCGAAGTAAGTGGTTGACCAGTCCATTCGATGAAGGTGAGATCGCCAAGCAGCGCAAACGGCGTGCGTGCTAACGGATCTTGGATTTGGTCGGGCAGGGTAGAGCGCAGCGGAGATTGTGAGAGCATTGCCAAAACCATGACGGGAAGAGACGTCATCTGTGCGGCTTCGGCATTGGCAGTGATTGAGCTGGTAAGCAGCGCCAAACCTGTAGAGATGACAATTCCTAACACAATGGCCAGAAGCAGCAGAATTCCTGTACGCGGTATGTCGCCTGTGTAGATGATGAGTATGCCAGACATTAACGCGGTAAGCAGGAGTGACATGATCGCTCCAGGCGTGGCCAGCGCAGCTATAATCTCTGCGCTGCGAGCTTCACCAGTACGTAATCGCTTGAGCACGCGTTCATCACGACGCGCAGTGGTCATGGATAGCACGGAGTAGAACTGGACGAACATCAGAGTAATAAGGAAAAACACTTCCATTGAGATTGCGGCCTGCACTTGTGCGTTTGCAGGCTGTTCGTCTCCACCCATGAACTGCATCAATAGGCCCACCCCAATGGGGAATACGATAGCCATGAATAGCAGTGTCTTGTTGCGCAGGTACTGTCGGATTTCGGCCATAGCTAAGGATCGGTAGCGCTTCCAGCCGGAACTCCGGCGATTGGCGGATTCTGAAGCCGATCCGGTGGCGGTAGTGGCACGGTGAGAGGTTGTAGAGGTCATTGTTTGCGCTCCTTCGTGGCTAGTTTGATGGTCTTTTGTCGCCAGCGATGCTCATGAACACCTTTTCCAGGGAGGCAGGGCGAGCGGAAAAATGTTCCAACTCAAGTTGGTTTTTACGTGCCCACTCCAAAACTGCGAGAGTGTCCTGGGGTAGCTGTTTTGTATAGATTGTGTGGCGTTTTTGTTCGGTGGTGATGGTGGTCCCCGGAAGCCGGGGCGGGGTATGGATGCTGGATACCGTGATCTCTGCGGAAACCGAATTCACCAGCTCGGAAAGCGTGCCCTCACGTGCAACGGTTCCTTCATTCATAATGGCGATACGATCACAAAGCGTTTCGGCTTCTTCCAAATAGTGGGTGGTTAGGACCATCGTCACGCCCTGTTTTTGAGTCGCAGGAGCAGATCCCAGACATTTCTACGAGATTCCGGATCGAGTCCCGTGGTGGGCTCATCGAGGAACAGAAGTTCCGGATTTCCGAGCAAGGCACAACCGAGGTCAAGCCGACGTTGCTCGCCGCCAGAGAGGGCCCCTACCCGAACATCAAGTCGGTGTAATAGCTCGACGTCGGCAAGTATTTCTTCTGGATCTCGGGGATTAGAGCATGTGCCCTGCCACATCTTGATAGTTTCCTCTACCGTTAGCTGCGAGGGAAGCCCACCCGACTGGAGCATGATGCCCATTCTTGGACGAATGAGAGCCCTATCATCGAAGGGGTCGCGCCCGAAGACCTTGACTTTGCCAGAAGTTGCAGGGGCTAGCCCTTCGAGAATCTCCAACGTAGATGTTTTTCCAGCGCCGTTGGTGCCAAGAAGGCCGAAGACATCGCCGCGGAAGACATGGAAGTTCAGTCCTTTGACGGCCCAGAACGCTTTCGTTCCCTGGCCATAACTACGGGTAAGGTCGCTGACTTGGAGCACTGTTTCATGTTTTGTTGATTCGTTCATGCTTCTATGCTGGCAAAAATTCGATCGTTTGCACGCGAAGATTGATCATTATTTTCTCTGTTAAAGATCATTAGGGTGGGATGACTTTTGTCATTACTTGCAGTGTGGTGTGGGTCAGGTTTCCGCTGGTTGCGCATGATAAAGCTCATATCGTCTACCTACATTTGGCACTACGCTTCAGGCGAGAGAATTGGCACAGTGGAAATACAAGAAATAAATGAAACTCGAGGGGAAAGGGATTCTCATGAAAGTTTTTCAAGACCTGATTCGGTTGACTCCAGCACCGACGATTGGCCGTGAGGCAGCTGTATTCTTCCTGACAATGGCAGTCCTGGTAATTTGCGTATATTTAGCGATAGATTCTGCTAACCGCACTCTGGTTTTAATACTGGTGGGTGTCCTGGCTGTGTATGCGGCTGGCCGATTGGTTTACCGATTGCTTAACCTCCATGGCGACGTTAGTCATAGGTGAGTGCGCCATTTTCGGTTTGTATTCTTCGCCTTAGTCAGTGAGGTGCCCTGGGGTTTGTTCCTAGGAATTTGCCTTAATTTCCATTATTTCGTGTCACAGGTTGCCGCCCCAAGACTCTTTTTCAACCTTGACGAGGTCTTTACACGTCTGGGTATGGATCGTCAGCATGTTCGAAGATTTTCCCAGCTGCTTAAACGAAATAAAACCTGAGCATTTCATGATGATCTTTAAGTGTCTTCGACTCTGATGTCGTGGCAGCTCTACCCAGTTCGATTCGTACCTATGAATTGGTCGGCCACATAAACAGCCTGACGAGCTAGTAAAACAATAAGATAGATTAAGAAGTGCGCTATATCATAACCACATCCATTGTGTTGTTGGGATTACTATGGAAGATAGTAGACACCGTTTAATTAAAACTACCTCCGAAACCTAAGGAGAAAGCATGTCCCTGATAACTCGCAACAAGAAGTCTCGCCAAAACATTGCGCTCTACGCGGGCTGGGTGGTCATGGGATTTTATGTGCTCTCATGGTTATTGGTCATCGAGGAGCCTTCCCGGGACCTCGCGTATTGGCTCGTTACTGCTCTCGCAGCGGTAATTGTTTTTGGGTGTGGGCTTTATGCCCGAAGTCGCGCACTTTTATTGTTGGCTCCGGCCTTATTCTTCGTAGAGATAATAGCGATTGTCCTCGGATTCGCGCTTGGTGTCGTGCTGATGATCCTGGGAAGCGTAGTTAATGCCGTTGTTATGCTTTTTGGCGGTGACCCGGTGTGGACAGATCTTTCCCCAATCTAAAACGGGCCTGGACACAGGTGCATCTAACGGAAGCCGAAGCTGGACGCGCAGCCAAATCCAACGTGGAATAGCGCGCGGCCCGGCGTGACCGTCAATAAATAATAAAACCCAGATCTGACAAGACAGATCTGGGTTTGTACAGCTTTTTACGGGGGCGTGGAGCCGCGGAACTCGCAGGCGTGAAACCGGGAGCCGCGGAGCTTGCAGCTGTGAAGCCGTGCAGAAAATGAAGCTTTTTAGCGCTCGCCGTTAGCTCTGCGGGTTACGGGAGGCTTCAAGCATTTCTTCAAACTCTACGAGCTTTTTGCGCTCGCGGCCTTCGGCCTCACCCAAAGCTACTTCGCGGGCATCCAGCAACTGGAAGCCCTCCCAGTTGGTCACTTCGACGCCGCGGGATTCCAACAACTCCACCAAGTCGGTGTTGTCGGCAGCAGACAGCTTACCGGCCGCAATATCCTCCAACAGCATGCCGATGGTCTCGGCGGCATCGGATTTCGTGTTACCAATCAGGCCAACCGGGCCGCGCTTAATCCAGCCGGTGGTATACAGGCTTGGCACAATTTCGCCATTCGGTTCTGTGAGTACGTGGCCGCCGTCGTTGGGGATGACGTGCTTCTGATCATCAAACGGCACACCCTCGATGCCCACCGAACGGTAACCAACCGCGCGGTAGACAGCTTGTACCGGCCATTCGGTGAATTCGCCGGTGCCTTGCACATTTCCGTCACCAGTCAGTTCGGTGCGCTCGGTCTTCAGCGCTGCAACCTTGCCATCCTTGCCGATGATCTCGACCGGGTTTTCAAAGAAATGAATCTGCAGCGTGTGTGGTGCTTCCTTCGGGTCGCGCACCGCGTACTGTTCCAGAATTTGGCACACCTGATCTTGCGACTTCGATGCGCGACGTGCCGCCTCGCCGGATTCGTCGTAATCAATATCTTCCGGGTCGACGACGACGTTGATGGTGTCCGAGTGGTCGAGTTCTTTCAGTTCCTGCGGGGTGAACTTTGCTTCGGCAGGGCCGCGGCGCCCGAACACGCGCACGGTGTGGGCCTGGTTTTGCGCCAGTGATTCGTAGACATTGTCTGGAATTTCGGTGACCTTCAACTCGTCGCCCGTCTTCGCCAAAATGCGGGAGACATCCAGGCCCACATTGCCGACGCCGATGACCGCGACTTGCTCGGCGGAAAGGTCCCAGTTGCGCTCGAAGCGGGGGTTACCGTCGTAGAAGCCGACGAATTCGCCAGCACCCCACACACCTTCCAGGTCCGCGCCAGGGATGTTCAGGTCGCGGTCGTCGACGGCGCCGGTGGAGAAAATAACGGCGTCGTAATGATCCTTGAGTTCTTCGACGCTGATGGTGTGGCCAACCTCGACGTTGCCGATAAACCGGATCTTCTCGTTGCTGAGCACGCGGTGCAGCGATTTGATGATGCCTTTAATACGCGGGTGATCCGGAGCCACGCCGTAGCGGATCAAGCCGAAGGGGGTGGGCATGCGGTCGAGCAAGTCAATATCGACGTTGCCGCCGGTCTTTTTAATCAGGATATCGGAGGCGTAAATACCCGCTGGGCCTGCACCGACGACGGCGACCTTCAGTGGTTTATCGCCTTCGGTGTTGGGGTTGGTGGTCACTGCGTCGGTCTGGTTGGACGCTGCTGCATTAGAAGTAGCCATTCGTGTGTATAGCGCCTTTCTTGGTTGGTTTCTCGTGCGAGTGCGTTCTTCTGCGCGTGCGTGATCACGCGCTTATTCGGTTCGCGTTAAGCAAGCAAGATCTATTTGAACCTATTTGTCTCTATTTTGCTAGCTAGCGATTTAAATTCAAATGATGTGGGCCACATTACTCCAGGTCGCATGCAGCATTTTTACATGAGTCAAATAGACCGACCTGTTCACATGGAGTGAACGAATTGGTTCGACCGGGCTTGTGACTTTCCGGTTGAACAGCAAAATCTACAACTAGCCCCGACTAAAACACCTGCACATCGCCGAAACCGTTTAGTGAGGCATTTTATGACTACAAACGCATCCGCGCGCCCAAAGCGGAGACCCAAAGCAGAAGGGTAGCGGAATATTGATGGCACCAGCCCTCTGAACAAAGAAGAGGAGGTGAAGCAAGAACAAGAAGCCTTCGAGGTGAAGCAGCGTGTGATCGATACCTACTCCAAGTAGGGTTTTGATTCGATCTCTGCTGATGGCATCAGCAAGTGCTTCAAATAGCTCGGCATTTATACCCAGCGCAAGCAAAAACTGGGTGGCGAATACGCCGGTCAATTAGAAAACCACGAGCTGCTAAATAAATATTTCATGATGCGCGTTCGTTTCGACGGCAGCCAAGCCGCCCCGGAAAGCTTGCGCGTCGTCGGTGAGGTCTCCCGGGATTTCGCACGGTCTACCGCGGATTTCACTGACCGGCAGAATATCCAGCTGCACTCGATACGCATCGAGGATGTCCCAGAGATTTGGCGCAGGCTGGATACCGTTGGTCTGACCACGATGATGGGCTGCGGTGACGTGCCGCGCGTGATCTTGGGTTCGCCCACAGCTTGGGTGGCGGGCGACGAGTTAGAAGAGCGCATTGGCGATATTGATTCCAGCCTGACGATTTCCCTGAACGACTACCCGAATGCGAGTGCACGTCGGCGAGAACTACAGGCAGCAACGCGAGAAGGGCGAGTTTTTGCGCAGTGGACTGTCTGTGCGGATGAGGAGGCCCTGTCATGAGGTTTCGCTGGAAACCAAACCCGAGCCGGCGGTGTCCATTAACGAGGCGCTGCGAAACTCCCTGCACAGGTCGCTGAATTTTCTCAATGTTTCACGTGGAACATCGCACACAGAGCAGAATTATCGTGACCCGGAACAGTCCCCAGCAGGTGCTTCCACCACGACGGAGCCGCTTGCCGACGACATTGTGGCACACAACCGGCAGCTCGTCACCAACTACGCCGATGCGCTATACGACGCCAGCGCCGAAGACATTCTGGCTTGGGCGGACGAACACGTGCCCGGCGATATCGCGGTTACCATGTCCATGGAAAACACCGTGTTGGCAGAACTCGCCAGCCGCTATGTCCCACGCGCCGGGGCCGCCACCAATCAACTTGCCTGGGTGTAAATTCTAGGCAGGGTCAGCGGCAGAATCTGGGCCAGAATCTGGAGTAGTCATGCCGCTAGTTTAAAACACTTGGTCATGCAGATCATAGGCTCCACTAGGAACGTATTTTTCGATCGTGCTGCAATTCTGCTTCTCAGTTCCCGGGCCGAATTTTGGGACGTACTGCTCGGCATCCTGCTCAGCGATGGGGACGCTGGTTTTATGGTTTCCGTATACGTATCCGACGATGCCGTGATCCGATTCAGTTTTTGACACTTGGCATTTTACGGTAAACATTCCGTGGTCATTGTTAACTGGTGCAGTGGGGTTGCCGTTGTGCTCGGCGTCAGGGGAGTCAGGTGCTTCTTGGTGCTGTGTTGCCGTGGCCGGTGAAGTTGGGGAGGTGGTGACTGGAACGTGCGTTTGAGGCGTCGGAGGTTCGCTCTCGGCTGTGGAGCACGCCGATAACATAGAAAATGCTACCGCTGTCGGGATAAATGCTGCTTGTAACCTCATAGACCCAAGGTTACTGTGATTCCCGTTATAAGGACGCTAATTCGTCCAATTCCTCTCGTCGCCTGTGGTGAAAAAGTGTTGGCTTCGGTAAGTCCGAGAACTTCTTTGAGAACCTCGTGTTGGATTTCTTCAGCTTCTTCTCAGGCGGCGAAATAGACCGGAAATCGACAAACTTCGCCACCAACCGGCTCTCCCAGAATGTGAAATAGTTGACAAATCATCTTTTTTCTCCAGAGTGCAGTAGCTGGGCTTCATGCATATCGCATTTTCTCTCGATACGGCCTTGAACAGCAGTTATATCGCTGTGGGTGCGAATTTCCGGCCCGAAATTGCGGCATTGTTCTGCCTCTGCCGCAAGACTCATGAAGAAAAATCTCGCCAACGAAGATCCATTGAAGCGTAGTCTTGGCGTCGTTGTCCTCCCGGGTGCAACGCACTTGCGGGTACAACACATCTGAAGAACATTAGATAGCTCAACTATATGCAAGGAGGAAGTTATGCCTTCCGCACTATTCGTAGTTACCGCTGCAGATAAATGGACACTGGCCGACGGCAGCGCACGCCCTACCGGTTACTGGGCCGAAGAGCTGATTGCTCCACACCGCGTATTCAAAAACGCTGGATGGAACATTGACTTCGCGACGCCAAATGCCAAGGCTCCAGTAGTAGACCAGTACAGCCTCGATGTTCTGTCCGACAGCGAGCGCGCAGAATACGAGAATTACCTCGGAGAAATCGGCTCGGAGCTGAACAACCCGCTTAATCTGGCTGATATTAACGAGGCTGACTATGACCTCGTCTTTTACCCTGGTGGCCACGGCCCAATGGAAGACTTGGCTTATGACCAGGATTCCGCCAAACTGCTGCAGGACCGTATTGAATCCGGTCGTGCGCTTTCCCTGGTATGCCACGCTCCAGCTGCTTTGCTCGCCATGGATAATGACAACTGGCCGCTGAAGGGTTACACCATGACTGGCTTTACCAACGCCGAAGAAGGCGAGGAGACCATCGCAGCTGCCAAGTGGGTAGTTGAGACTCGCCTGCGTGAACTCGGTGCTGACTTTAAGCAGACCGATCCGATGCAGCCATACGTCGAAGTAGATCGCAACCTTTACACCGGCCAGAACCCAGCATCGTCTGAGCCTCTGGCACAGCGTATCCTGCGCGACTTTTAATATGAGCGCTTAAACTACCGGCGTTTCAACAGGGCTCTGACAAGCCCGCGCTAACCTGCTCCAAGGGCACCGTTTTGCCCCCCGGGGCAGGTTATTTGTCTTTCGCGAGCGCTTCTCCCACGCGTTTACCGGAATGGATGCAGCCGCCTAAGAAGGTGCCTTCCAGCGCATTCTTGCCGTGCATGCCGCCACCGCCGAAACCAGCTGCCTCCCCGCAAGCAAGCAAACCGGGGATGATGTTGCCGTCTGAGTCGAGGCAGCGCCCCGAAAGGTCTGTCTCCAGCCCGCCTAGGGTTTTGCGGGTTAATACCTGCAGCCGTACAGCAATGAGCGGCCCATGTTTCGCATCTGCGAGTTTGTGCGGTGCGGCAGCGCGCACGATCTTATCGCCCAGAAATTTCCGGGCTGTGCGCAGATAATTCACCTGGGCATCCTTGGAAAACGGGTTATCCAGCTGGGAATCCCGATCAGCGACGGTGCGTGCGACACGCTCGCGGTCCAACAGGCCGTCGTCGGCAAGCGCGGCCATTTTTGCGGTTAACTCATCGAGGTTATCGGCGATCACCCAATCCACGCCATGGTCTTTGAAAGCCTGCACGGCCGGGTGTGTTTTCGGCCCAAGCTTGCTGGCCAGTTGCCGGATTGTTTTCTGCGTTAAATCTGGGTTTTGTTCGGAACCAGAAAAGATGAATTCCTTATCCGCGATGGTGGAGTTCAACAAAAACCAGGAATAGCCGTGGCCTGTTTTACCAATATGGCTTAATGCAGCGAGGTTATCGGAGCCGGGAAACAGGTTCGTTGGCAAGCGCTTGCCGGTAGCATCCAGCCACAACGACGACGGCCCGGAAATAATGCGGATGCCATGGTGTGGCCAGATGCTGTCCCAATTGTGCATTCCCTCTGGGTAGTGCCACATTCTGTCCGTATTCACTAGGTTTGCGCCGGCGTGCTTGGCGACGTCGATGCCGCTGCCATCCACGTGTGCTGGAACGCCAGCTACTAGATCGTCGGGACACGGGCCCCAGCGATCGCTTGGCCAGCTGGCGCGTACTTTTGCTAGATTGCCTCCGATGCCGCCGGTGGCGATGACCACGGATGCTGCATTCAGTTGAAATTCGCGCACGGCTTTTCTGCTCGAGGCCTGGCCGCGGGGTAGCGCATCATCGGCTGCTAATTCGACCCCGCGTACACCGGTGACACGGCCGGACTCGTCTTGTAGCAGGCCTTCCACGCGGTGGCGGAAGCGCCAGCTGAGCTGTCCGGTTGCTTCTGCCCGTTCGAGTGGTTCGCGGAAAACCCGCACCACTTCTGGGCCGGTGCCCCAGGTGAGGTGGAATCGTGGAACGGAATTGCCGTGGCCACTGGCATCGCCGCTACCGCGCTCGGCCCAGCCGATCGTCGGCAAGACATTGAGCCCCAGCTTTTTTAAATATTCGCGCTTTTCGCCGGCCGCGAATTGCACGTATGCCTGGCCCCAGGCCTTCGGCCAGCGATCATGGGGAGCGTCGTCGTAATCCGCACTGTTTTCCCAATCGCGCCAGGCGAGCTCATAAGAATCGCTCACCCGCATCAATTTTTGCTCCGGGCTTCCCACGTAAAACAAACCACCCAGCGACCAGAAAGCTTGGCCGCCCAAGTTATTGCGGTTTTCTTGGTCGAGGATCACGACCTGTTTCCCGCCCTGTAATGCCTCGTAGGCTGCAACCATGCCCGCCAGACCAGAGCCGACGATGACTATAGGGACGGTGGATGAGTCTGTGGACGTCTCTGTGGGGCTGCTTTGCGACGAGGTCTCTGGTGTTATGTAAGTCATATTGCAAGTCTAAATTAATAGCTTGCTGAGTGTGGGAAAATCTGTTGAAACCTAAACGATCGTAAGACCTGCAAGGATTTGTACACTCTGGGATCCCTTGGCGAAAGGCAAAAAGACTGAAGTCGGCTAGGGATCCGTTGTGCACTTAACGAGGTTCGGTCTTCCTCGGTTTACTTTAATCGCTCCGGCTAATTTCATCCTCGTAAAAAGGTGACTTGCTACATTCCTCGTCTAGTTAATTACTTATGTTACGTTAAAAGAGGGTATTGGACTAAAACAATACCCACACTCGGGCCACTTTCCAGGGGCTGCCCCCCAAATTAGAAAGTCATTTCCATGAGAACCGTCAGCCCCGTACTAGAAGTTCAAGCAGTTGCCGTCAAGGCGACCCCAAAGCACAGCGCCCCTTTAGCGTTGCCACTAGATTTTGAGCTTACTCACGGGCAAAAAGCATTGTTATCAGGTCCTTCCGGATGTGGCAAGACTACATTCCTGAACGCAATCGTAGGCTTACACCCCCTACACGAAGGAAACGTAGTGCTACTTGGCGAGTGCAACATATCTAAGACCTCAGTATCGACCCGCCAAAAATTACTCCGAAGCGATATTTCCTACGTCGGCCAAGAACTAGTAGCTTTCCCAGGCCTTACGGTAAAAGAGTATTTAGAATTCAATTTACAAGTTTGCAAGAAAAAAGTGAGCTCAGGGTTGTATATCGGAATTCTCGAATCATTAGGTGTAGAACACACTGTAAACCAGATGCTGACCGAACTTTCAAAGGGGCAATTACAGAGAGTCATGATCACTGGTGGACTCATACGACAACCTAAATTACTGCTACTTGATGAGCCGAGCAGTGCATTAGATAGCGACTCGCGGGACAGTTTATTCAGTGTCGTTGACGATGCGGTGCACGAGGGAACGGGAGTTCTCATGGTGTCACACGACCCAGTCGTCGAAAGCTTCGTTGATTCTGTAATCACTATGGAAAAGGACGATGCAAACCATGAATAAGAATTTGCAAAAAATTGGGGCGTCGATCGTCGGCGAGGCCAAAATATATTTCTTTGTCCTCGCACTAGCCCTCGGAATCACCACCAGCTTTGTTCTTGTTTTAGGTTCAGTCTGGTCGCGATTGATTGACGAGTTTCCGGATGACCAATTCAAGTTTATTGGTGGCAATATGCTCTTTTGGGCGACATTTGTCGCCATCGCCATGAACATTCCGCTTGCAGTTCTCGGTTCTTTACTCCTTCGGGAACAATCCATAACGCTTATACGCTTTGGACTAGGTCGGCGTCACTTTATCCGCGTAATGCTTGGGCAAATGTGGAAGCCGTTCCTCGGCGCCTTACTCCTCGCAGTCGTGCTTTATTTACCATTTTCTGCACTCTTAGAATGGCTTCCTGATGATAATGGAACTTCATTAATCAGTGTCAGTGGATTTGGCGTTCCTACTTTTTTCGGCATAGTTCTCGCAGTAATCAGCCTCTTCATTCCACTAACTATCTCGGTATTGTTTTTGAGCACGAATTTAGTGACCAGGGTGAACAATAGCTTCAGAACCTTACGCTCCATCAAACGCTGGCTCTTGCGGGGGATTTTCGCTTTAGGTGGGACCGCATTAATTATATTCGGAATAGTCTATGAAAACGGACAACAAGGTGGCATTCTTTTTACGGTAGGGATACTGCTTGTTGGTTCTACTCTTGTTCCCCAGGTGGCTCCACATATTGCACTCAATCTTACGACACTCGTTGCAAGGTTTTCCTCGTACCGTCCCAGCCCCGTTTTGAGTAAATCTGTGACTTCTGAATACCGGTCACGTTTTTCAGGTATCTCGTTATTCCTGTTCCTCATTGCAAGCATCCCCGCGTTACTTTTCAGCGCATCAGGTATGCAAGCCCGAGCCATGGGAGAAGGGGGCATTGCACAGTGGGATTTCTGGGTGCTCATGGCCGTGCCTCTAGCCTTTACGCTACTAGCGATTATCTCCGCAAGTCTCATACTTAGCCAATTGCTCAACCGTAGCCTCCATAAATTCCTCAAGCTAGGGATTATGAGTCGTGAATACCATTTCGCATTACTTCTCACACTTGCTTCAATAGTTTTTTCTTCGCAGGCACTAGTGCTTGCTTGCGTGCTTTTCCTAGGGCTACTCATGATGTTCGTCTGGAATATCAGCTTGATTGAAATGTTGAGTGAGTTATATTGGCAACCACTAATATCTGTGTTTATTCTCGTTATGATTTTTGTGCCGCTCCTGTATCTGGGATTCTCTGGTGTAAAGGGCAAAGAGAATCAAACCACTTTGGCATCGAGGAAATAGCTTAAAAAGGAATCTCTCGCCTAAGTGAAGTGCCCCAGATTCCGACTACGGCGCCCCTGGGCAGTCTAAATTAATCGACGCTCCCGGGCAGCCGTGACGGCGGCGGTGCGCGATTCCGCACCTAGTTTCTGAAAAATATGAATCAGGTGGGTTTTCACCGTCGCCTCAGAAATAAAAAGCTTCTTTGCCAAGGCCTTATTGCTCGCACCGGTGGCGAGTTCCCGCAGAATTTCAATTTCACGCTGCGAAAGGCTCTGCTGCGGTTGCGAAGTCCGCTGCGCCAGAGCCGCCGCCACATCCGGCGACAACGTGCGCTTGCCTTCATGGGTGGCGATGATGGCGTCGAATAAACTTGTCTCAGGCGAATCCTTCAGCAGATAACCCAACGCGCCGGCCTCAAGAGCAGCGACGATATCGGCTTCGGTGTCGTACGTCGTCAAGATCAACACTGGTGGACCGCCTGCCTTCGCTAATTTGCTGGTCGCGGTGATGCCATCAACCCCTGGCATCTGGATATCGCACACCACCACATCCACATCAGTGATGCTGCCGTCGACAAGCCCATCCACCGCGCTACCATCGGCGGCCTCGTGGGTGACATGCACCCCGTCGAAGCTATTCAGGATTGCGCGCAGGCCAGCGCGGACAACGGGGTGGTCGTCGAGAAGCATAACGCGGATCATGGTGGCCTCCTGGAACTAGCTAGCTGGTGTGTGCTGCGAAGTCAGCGGGATGCGGGCCGCAACAACCGTGCCTTCACCCGGGGTCGATTCAATATTTACTGTGCCAGATAATGCAGCAATGCGTTGCTGAATCCCACCAAGCCCGTAGCCGTGGCTGGACTCTTGCTGGGGTGCCCGCGCCGGGTCAAAACCACGGCCGTCGTCAAAAATATCGACGGTTAACTCATCACCAAGCACCGCGACCGACACCACCGCATGATCAGCATGGGCATGCTTGGCGACGTTATTCAATGCCTCTTGCACGCATCGCACCACCGCGGTGACCACGGACTCGGGCAGCCGACGGTGCGTATCACCAGAGAAATTCGCCCGGAATTCGGTGGATTCGCCCAAGCCGCTACCACGGCGACGCATGCGCTGGAGAATCTCAGTGATGGCATCTGGCAGATCTGCTTGCGCAGATGGTGCGGTCAGATCCCGTACGAAACGACGGGCTTCTGCCAGGTTGTCGCGGGCGGTGTCCTCGATGGTAGAAAGCACATCCGTTGCTGCATTTTTGGACTCAGGTGATGCTGCCTTGCCGGTGCTAGCGCTAGCCCGTCCAGCACGCGCCAACAACACGATGGAACTCAACCCCTGCGCGAGTGTGTCGTGAATATCGCGGGCCAGGCGCTCGCGCTCTTCCAAACGCCCCGCCTGGTGCTCGGTGGCTGCTAGTTCCTGCTGGGTTGCGGCTAATTCTTCCGCGATACGCCGCTGGGTCAGTGCCTCACGGTGCAACGCGCGATAACTCACATAAATTGCTACGGCAAAAACCGTGCCGATGCCCGGGCCAATCGCCACCGCAATATGCCAATGCTGTGGGTGCAACCACGCAACCACGACCACCCCAGCAGCCCACAACACCGCAGCGGCCAGCAAGTTCGCCGAACGGGGCAATACGGCAAGCGTGACAAAAACCAGCGGGAACAACACCCAAAGAAAATCATTCGCCAACACGAGTGCACTCAGCCACAGCACAACAACGGCGGCCCACCACCAGCGCGCGCTCCGTTGCTGATTCACAGGTGGGGTGGAAAAACTGTCCACACCGCGCCGGGCTCGGTATTCCACAACGATGCCGCCCGCATAAACCAGCCCTAGCGCGGCCGCGACCAGCAAAACGACCGGAAGCTGGGCGTGCGCTGTGTCGTCGGCAAGCCAGACCCGCACTGCCCCAAGAATGAGTAGCGCGCAAAACATCACGTGTAAACCCACCCGCAGGTTGCGTAATACCGTGGACAGGCCGGGGCCTGCTGGGCTTGCAGCGCCTGCTGGGCTTGCAGCGCCTGCTGGGCTCGCAGGGCTGGTTGTGTTTGCGGGGCTAGATGCGGCAGAAGCGGCGAGATTTCTCGGCGTAGTCACCCCGCCTAGGTTAGTGCGGAAAGCTGAGTGGCCGCGATCAACCATCTGGTTGATAGCAGAATCAACTAGCACCCCGATGTCGCACTGAACTGCAAAAACAACAATAGGAATTATGTTTTTGGCACTCAGAGATATCGTCTCCGCCCGTGGACGTTTCAGCTTGATTAGCTTCGTCGTCGGGCTGATAACCGTACTGTTGGTGATGCTCACTGGCCTGACCGGTGGGTTGGCTAAGCACAACACCTCTGCTTTGGAGGCCCTGGCCCCTGAGCGATATGTGTTCACTAGTGACGAGCCGTCTTTTCAGGAATCACAAGTCACCACCTCTGATGTGCAGGAATGGCAGGAGCTTGTCGACGCCGACAGCCAGGTTATCCCGCTTGGTACCGCGCAAACTCGGTTGGAAGCTGGTTCTGCGATGGGGGTCGCCGTGCTGGGCCTGCCTGCGGGGACTAAGGTTCCGGCGCCTGTGGTATCCGGTGCGGGTGCCGCAGGATCAGAAATAGCTGGTGCCACAGCCGCAGGTGCGGCACGAGAAGCAGAAGCAGGAGCAGATTCGGCCGCGTCGCTGGAGACACAGGAGCCGCAGGAGGCGGTGCTGGACGAAGATGGCATCGTCGTCAGCCAAGAAATCGTTGCCGAGGCCGGTGTGCAACCAGGTGAAACGGTAGAAATCGGTGGCGTCGAACAGCCCGTGAGTGCCGTGGTAGAAGACGAGCACTATTCGCACCAGCCCGTCGTCTGGGCAAGCACGCAGGTGTGGCAGCAGATTTCGCGCGCGCATGACGACGTCGTCGGTACTGTCCTGGCGGTGGATACCCGGGACCGGCACGCAGGTGCCTTGCGCGATGAGGAATGGCAGGATGCCGAAAACCAGACCGCGGATAGTGTTGCAACTGTCGAGGATTCTTTTTCTGGCTTGGCTGCCTACCAGTCGGAGCAGGCATCGCTCCAGTTGATTCAGGTGTTGTTGTATGCCATTAGTGCTTTGGTGACCGTGGCGTTTTTGAGCGTGTGGACAATCCAGCGCAGCCGTGATCTTTCTGTGCTCCGCGCACTTGGTGCCAGCCCGGGGTATGTGTGGAAGGATGCGCTGGGGCAAGCCGCTGTGGTGGTTGGCATCGGCGTTGTGCTCGGCGCCGGCGTCGGCTGGGCAGCAGGCGTGTGGGCTGGCAACTCTGTCCCGTTTGATTTGCGGTGGACCACCATCGTGGTGCCCGCCGCGGGCATCTGGGTGCTCGGTATGTGTGGCGCATTGGTAGCAACCCGACGAGTGAAAAAGATTGATCCGGCATCGGCATTGGAGGGAAAATCCTAATGAATATTGAAAATAAAAACACGCAAGTTAAAAATCCAGCGGTCGCTTGCCACAACGTTACCGTTGATTTCCCCGACGGCACCGGCACCGTGCGCGCTTTGGATCAGGTGTCCTTGCAGGTTCTTCCGGGGACGGTGACCGCCATCGTGGGCGAATCAGGATCCGGCAAATCCACTTTGCTTTCAGCTATGGCGGGGTTGTTGCAGCCCACGGAAGGTGAAGTGCGTATCGCCGGTGAACTGATGAGCGTCGGCTCGGAGGAAAAGCGCAGCGAATTACGGCGCCAGCACATCGGGATGATTTTCCAGCAGCCGAACTTGTTGGAATCGTTGTCTGTTGCCGAGCAGTTGTTGATCACCGACCATTTGCGTGGACACACCCCGCGCCGGGAGCGGGCAGAAGAGCTGTTGGCCAAGGTGGGTTTGGAGGGGCTGGGCAGCCGCAGCGTCGGCAAGCTATCCGGTGGTCAACGCCAGCGGGTGAATATTGCACGCGCAGTGATGAATGATCCGGATGTTTTGCTTGCAGACGAACCAACCTCCGCGCTGGATCAGGAATTGTCGCAAGAGATCATGCAACTATTGCAGCAGTTATCACGTGATTTGGGGATCGCGACGTGTGTTGTCACCCATGACCGGGGGATGTTGAAATACGTGGACGAAGTGGTGGAAGTCATCGACGGCAAAATCAAGTAAAAATTTTGCATAGTGGTATTACTACTAGCCGCATGAGGTTTAGAATACCGACTTGTGATTTTCCATTCAGGCGCACACCGTCGGCGGGGTTTTAGCCCCGCGCAGCTGGTCTCCGTGAGCTTCCTGCTGCTCATTCTCGCGGGCACAGTCCTTTTGTTGCTGCCCGTCTCCCGCAGCGGGGTGGACAACCCTGAGTTCACCACTGCACTATTCACCGCTACGTCCGCGGTGTGCCTCACCGGCTTAACAGTCGTGGATACAGCGACGTATTGGTCTCATTTCGGACAGATAATCATCTTGGTACTTGTCCAAATCGGTGGTCTTGGCATCATGACCTTGGCCACGGTCGTGAGTTTTGTGCTGGCCGGGCAGATGGGCGTCAAGGGGCGGCTTCGTGCCGTTGCAGAACAACGCGGAAGAAACCTAGGTGAGGTGCGCACCGTCATCCTCGGCACAATTGGTTTTTCCTTAGCCGTGGAATTGGTGATCACCGTAGTACTCGCCATCCGTTTTGCCACGAAATACGGATATGCCTTACTGCCCGCAGTATGGCAGGGGGGCTTTCATGCCATTTCTGCATTCAATAACGCAGGATTTGGGCTCCAGTCCAACAACTTGATTCCCTATGTCAACGATTCTGGAATTATCTTGCCGGTCGCCGCGGGCGTGATCGTCGGTGGTTTGGGGTTTCCTGTACTGCTAGAAATCAAGGAGCGGCGTTGTTCGAAAGTTCAACGTCCGCGGTCGTTGACTTTGTTGTTTACCCTGGTTGGCACCGCGATTTTGCTGGTTGTCGGCACCATCGGGTTTGGCATCATGGAATGGACGAACAGCTTGCGCGAGCTGAGCCCGTGGTCGGCGGTGCAAGCGGCATTTTTTCATTCTGTATCCACCCGCACTGCCGGATTCAACTCGGTTGACCTATCGAACCTGCGGCCTTCTTCGCTGATGTTAACGGATTTTTTGATGTTCATCGGTGGTGGATCCGGAGGCACCGCAGGCGGAGTGAAAGTAACCACCGCCGCCGTACTAGTGGCAGTGTTGATCGCCGAAGTGCGCGGTGACGACGAGCTACTGGTTGCTGGTCGGCGCATACCCGGGCGTATCGTGCGTCAGTCGATGGCAGTATTCATGATGGCTTTCATTCTGATTGCCGGCTCCATCATGGGGCTACAAATGCTGCTACCGCAGTTCAACTCCCACCAGATCACCTTTGAAACCATCTCTGCATTCGCTACCGTTGGTCTGACCACCGGTATTACTCCGGAGCTGCCGGAATTCGCGCGTGTATGGCTGGTAGTGCTGATGTATGCCGGGCGTATCGGCCCCATCACGGTTGTCGCTGCCCTAGCTGCCCGCACCAACCAACGCCGCTATTCACTCCCCGTAGAAAGGCCTTTCATTGGCTAAGCTGTTCTTCCACCAAACCAAACAACCCGTCGTCATCATTGGCCTTGGCCGATTTGGCATGGCGCTGGGTGAAGAACTAGTCCAATCCGGCGTAGAAGTACTGGGCATCGATATAGACGAGGCGGTAGTAACCAAAGCCGCTTCGCTACTCACACACGCCGTCATCGCCGAAACCACCGACCAAGAAGCACTACGCCAACTCGGTGTACACGATGCACACCGAGTGGTGATCGGCATCGGATCCGATATGGGGGCGTCGCTACTAACGGCATCTGCTGTGATGGACCTGGGCGTGCCTAATGTTTGGGCGAAAGCAGACAACCAGCAACAGGCCAAGATTCTGACACAAATTGGTGTGCACCACGTTGTGCGGCCAGAGCGGGATACTGGCCGACGCGTGGCACACTTGATCGCTGGGCACGTGCAGGAATATATCGAGTTCGATTCCGATTTCGCCATGGCTAAGCTAGCCCCACCGCTGTGGATGCATGGGCGGAAAGTAGAACAGACCCCGCAGGGGATCGCCATTGTTGCAGTACGCTCGGCAGATGCGCACTTTTCTACTCCACCTGCTGGTTACGTGCTCCGCTCCGGTGACCTAGTGATTGCTGCCGGGCGGATCAATGACCTTGACAAGTTCGCGGATTCTTAACGCCGAATCTGCGCATACCAATTATTCTTTATTTGCCGTTTCTCTCGCGGTGTGTGCATCCGGGCCAACAGCACGGGCGACGTTTGCCTTCGTGGAGTTCTTCGCAGGTGCGTCGGATGCGGCGGGCGCGGGTTTCTTCCTTTTTCGCATCTGATACCCAGCAGATGAATTCATTGCGAGCTAGTAGGGTGAGTCCGTTCCACAGTTCTGCGAGATTTTCGCGGTCTAGGGCCTGTTGCAGGTCGTCGGGAAGCGTGTGAACGGCACCGTCGTAAAGCACAGCCTGTGTTGTCATGACAACCAATTTAGTGGAAGTGGTTCGGCAGGGGGTATGCAGTGATCGTTAGCGTAATCCCTGGCATTGCATTCTTGGCTATCTGAAGTGCTCAGATTTTGCCACCTAGTCGGACGGAATAGAACGTGGGATACTTCATTCTCTATCGAAAAGGGGGTCGCTGAAAAGAAGTTGGACGGCACCGTGATTGTCCATGATCAGAACGGAAAAGTTGCTGCTACCCTCCAGAAATCTTTCCTTTTTTGGGAGCAGGGCTAGCCGTAGCGGGAGCTGTGATAGGTGCCGGTGCTGCTAGTGTCGGAGGAGGTTACACTTGCGGTAAAGCTGCGATAGGCCGTTAACTACCCAGGCAAATAGAAATAGTCTAGAGAGATGATCCTTTTGAAGAATTCCCCACAACGAACTGTAGGGTTTTGGTTTTCCGTTATCGGCTGGCTTATTTTAACCTTCGGCGTAGGCTATGTAATCGCTAGCGGAAATACTGTTGCTACAGTCTTTCTGTCAGCCTCATGGGGACTTTTGACTGTTTCAATGGTTGCCCGGTTTTCTAAATAAAAAGGGAATCCTTTTAGTGCACAGATGGGGATGCGGACGCAATCTTGGAGTATTTCGTCCGCATCCCCGATTTGGATCATAACGGAGGTTTTGGGTCTGGTGCCGATGCGAAAAATCTGAGTCAGTCTTCAGCAGTTCGTTGGTATCTCGCAGCTTGTGGTTTTCCTGCCGCCATGGGGCCAGCTCTGCGATGAGCATGGGTTTTTCGTGGGTAGTAGTTCCTTGTGCCCGGGCTCGTTGTAGTCGCTGGCGTGCCGTGCGCCAGGAGGTACTAACCTTTGGTGCAACGATTTACATTCGATCTCTATTAACAAGACCTTTCGGCAGGATGCGATCCTCAATTAAACGAATGACGTGGCCCTTCGCATCCCGATTATTTTTTGGGCATAGTCCAGATTTTGCCCCCCTACTCAGACGGAACAAAACCGGGGCACTTTAAACCGCCGGAAATATTCATTTGACAAGGGGATTCAGTTCAAATGGCCTGAGCTATTTGTTTGAACGTCTTCATAAAGCGGAAACCTGTGAAAAGATCGGTTTGGTGATAAGCGGCAACCAGATCCCCTCTAACTCGAGCCAACTGAATAAAATCGGGATAAGCTTTACTAGTGTTGGATCGAGAAATCTCACGACAGTGGTGAAGGGTAAACTCGCCATTCTTTGACATTAGCCCACCGAAGCGAGGACACCGTAATGATTCAGAAAATACCCTTGAAAGCTTGGGAGCTAATGTTTTCTTTATTGGTGCTCTTTTTGGCTCTCTTTTACGTTTCTATAGCGTTTGACGGGGGACTACATAGATCCATTCAAGCTGCTTTGGCTGTTGCTTTTGTACCCGTCAGCTTTTTCTGGCGGATTAAACCCATATTGTCTTCATTCTTGATGGTGATGGTTCTGTATGCATGGTCCGTTAATTGGATTACCGCACTCCCAACTAACCTGGGGTTAACTCCTTTCTTCTTATTTCTTCCGGTCGCCGTATATGGGGTTGCGCGACAATCTGACAGTAGAAGGTGGGTGACTGGCATTGCACTGTTAGCTTTTGTCTATTGCATTATCTCTCCAGTCATGTGGCAATTTGGGACTGACGCAATGGCCTACCGTAGCCTTGAACAGGCCATCTCATGGCTCCTAGTACAGTGGCTCGCGCTTTCCATTGTCCTGCAATTCGGTCGGGCTGAACGGAAACAAGAACAGCAGAGGGAACGCGATAGAAGAATAAAGGAACGGTCAAATTTAGAGAAATTAAGAAAAATCCAAACCCAAGAAAGGATACAGATTGCGCGAGAAATTCATGATGTCCTAGCCCATAGTTTGACATTAATTAATGTCCAAGCATCTGCAGGAGAAATAGCTGGGAAAACCTCTGCCGATAATAGCGACAACGCACAAGAGGAAGCCCTAAAGAATATTCGTAGAATCAGTTCTGATTCGTTAGTGGAAGTTCGTGGGATTGTTCGAGCATTAAGAGATAACACTAGTAAAAGCCAAGAGCAAGGCCTCACTGGGCTAAGCAATATGTATTCTCAATTAGAGAATTTTTCTAAAGCTGGACTCAAAATCCACGCTGATTTGCCATCTCCCGAAGAGATGCAGGAACTTGTACAATCTGTACCTCTAATTACTCAATTGGCTGTACGCAGAATCATCGATGAGTCACTAACGAATATCCTTCGTCACCAGGGTGTTGAGACTTCTACGAGTATAAAGATGTTGATTTCGTTTGCTGCTAACGAGCTTTCTTTGGTTATTACAAGCAAATCAAAAGGAAAGAGCGTTGAAGCGTTTGAGGGCTCGGGAAGTGGCTTAATCGGTATGCAAGAAAGAGTTGCCAATCTCGGCGGCTGGATTACTTTCAAGCACAAAGATGGTACGTTCTCCGTAACAGCTTCGGTGCCGATTCTGCCGGGATAGTATCCCCGGATGGGGGAAAGCATGAATTATTTAAACGGTGGTAGAGATGAAGATTCGAGTACTAATCGCAGACGACCAGCCGCTAATGGCTTCTGCCTTGAAGACTATTTTAAGTACTCAAGCAGATCTTGAAGTTGTTGGCCTGGCGCAAAATGGGATTGAAGCGGTCCAGATTGCCTCCCGATGGAAGATTGACGTCGCGGTGCTGGATATTCAAATGCCACAAATGAATGGGTTGGAAGCTGCAAAACAAATCTTAAAAGAGCATAAAGATACTAAGGTGCTGATGCTAACAACTTTCAGCGACGATAATCTAGTGGAAGATGCCCTAGAAGTCGGAGTTCACGGGTTCCTACTCAAAGACATTGATCCTGAAAATCTCATCAGTTCTGTACGTCGAATTTATGAAGGAGCATCGGTACTTTCTCCGGATGTGACTAACTTCGTATTCGAGGAATTTCGGCGAAGATCAAATTGGAAGCATAAACCCACGAATGATGAAATGGAGATAGTGAACTCTCTGACCGAACGTGAAAAACAAGTCTTAGGACGGGTTGCCTGTGCGGAGACGAATGCAGAGATTGCGGGTGCTCTTTTTATAGGTACCGCGACGGTCAAGACATATGTTTCTCGGCTGATAAATAAATTAGGAGTTCGAGATCGCGTTGGTTTAGCTGTCTGGGCACACAAAAACCAACTGACGAATCCAGAAGAATAATCGCAGTTTTAAGCATCTGGACAAACGGCTCGCTTCATCCTCTAGACTGATGCCGAATTCAGTCGCCTGACGTAGTAAGACGTCGTGAAAAACGTCCTAGAGATAGATGCTTTTATCTCAGGTGCGCCGCATCATAGAGTCATGGCTAAGACAGACGGACTAACACCTGCAATCTCATGTAATGATCTACGGATTAGTTATTCAGGACATGTGGTTCTTGATGGTTTCTCGATGGATGTAATCCCTGGTCGGGTCCATGCGCTTCTGGGGCGTAATGGAGCAGGGAAATCTACTTGTTTCCGTATGATTCTCGGTTTGGAAGACCGCGGACAAGGGGCTATCCAAATTCTTGGCTCTCCCCGGACTAGAGACAGTCTGAAAAATATCGGGGCCTCCATCAACGGGCCAGCCTTCTACGGCCACCTCTCAGCGCTAAATAATATCCGTGTTCACGCTAAGCTGCTGAATATTCCAGATCTCCAGGCGCAGGAAGCGCTTGATTTCGTAGGACTGGGACACGCTGGGAGAAAGAAGGCGCGCTCTTTTTCCACTGGTATGAAGGCGCGACTTGCTCTTGCAACAGCAATTCTTGGACGTCCCCCCATCCTTATTCTCGATGAGCCTCAAAACGGTCTTGATCCGCAGGGGATCGCAGATCTGCGAATTCTTATACGTAATTGGGTGAAGTGCGAAGGCACCGTTTTGATTAGCTCCCATCAGCTCGGAGAAATTTCTAAACTCGCTGATGACATCACGATCTTAGCCAAAGGTCATAGTGTTTATTCTGGGCCGTTGAGCGATTTTGCCGCAAGAGATCACCTTGAAGAACGCTTCCTGGACATGACCCAAGGAAGTGAAGAATCATGAGCAAAGTAAGGCCTGTGTTCGCTCGATCGCAGAGTGCGCCGAAGGCGTCCGGTATTATTCAAGCCGAAATTGTTCGTACAAAAGGATCAGCAGTGCAATGGTTTCCACTGATTGGTCTGTGGATTGGTATTACTAGTTCGACCTTAGCTTTCTGGTCTGCTGAGGGTCATGATGCCTCGGGGGCGCTGGCTTGGCAGGCTATGTACGTCACTGGTATGGCTGCTCCTCTTCTCGCTTTATTAGCTGGTCTGGCAGAAGAAAGGGAAAAAGCGAACCGATACGGAGGAACAGATACTCGTCCGGTGTCTCCATATGCTATTCGTGCGGCACGTATTGGTGTTCTCATTGGAGTGTCTGCATTGTTTCACCTGATGAACTTTGGGTCGTCCTGGGCATTAACAATATTGGATGGACGTGAAGGGGCGAATTCCCTTCTTGTTGCAGGTGGGCTAGCGTTTATGTGCAGCATTTCGACGCTTTGTATTTTCAGCCTGGTTGCACGGTATTTCTCCATTGTGATGACGTTATTAGCGGCGGTGGTGTATCAAGTAGCCGGAACTCTTTTATCTGAATCCGCACTGTGGAATCTGCTTCCACCGACCTGGCCAGTGCGTTTGCTTCTACCCGTGCTTGGCGTTCACTCCAATGCGGTCCCTTTGACTGAAGGAGAGTTACTTGCGCAAGAAACTCCTTTGCAAGGAATTGTCCTTAATAGCCTCTTTGCGCTTGTTACTCTTAGCTTGGCGATTTTCGCGCGGGGCCGCCAAAGAAAAGTTACGAACAAGAAAAATACGCAAGCCCAACCGCAACAAAGCATTTCACCTGCACAGTTTTCTCTTGATTCTGTATACGCTTCGCCTGATTTCTCTGGGCGCAATAGTCCAGACAACCTAGCTCTTGCTTTATCGTCCATCAGGATCGCATTATTCCGTAGCAGTATTTCGTGGTTGCTATTTGCCGTGTTAGCGGTTTTTGGGGTAATGGCTGCCTTTTATCCAGCAAGCTATATCAGCGGCTTCTATACGTTTTTCGTCCTACCCTTAGGCGCAGGCCTTCTTCCTATCTTGAGTTGGAAATTGTTGTCTTCTGCGTGGAGAGTCACTGTATTGGAGAACGCTAAAACTCGTGTTTCCTACCTTATGTGGCATTCCATCTTGCTCGTTTTTCTCGCGATAGTGCTAGGAGTTTTGCATACGCTTGCGGGCGGGACTTTTCCTGAAACGATGAAGCTTATCGTGCTGTGGTCAACGACGGGAGTAGTGCTGGTGAATATAAGTACCGTGCTGTGTGTGTCCTACGGTGTTGGCCTCACGATCGCATGGTCAATCTTTATCACAGTGTTGTCGGCGACTCTGGGAGGCGATGTCCTGGCTGAATCCATCCTGTGGGTTGTAGCGTTGCCTGCCTGGCCAGAGATTGCTGATACTCCAGAACGGCTCATTTTTGCAGTAATAACTGAATTACTCGTTCTTGGTTTAACAGTGCGTTGGTTTTTCGCGGCACTCAGAAAGTTTGAGCGAAGATCCTAGGTTCTGATATTCAGAAAGGTGGTTACCCTAAAACTATGGCTCCCAATTTCAATGGTTTATAGCAGCAGAATCCGGGATGCTTCAATTTGCAAGGCCCGCCAAACGAAGGCTTTCGTTTAACTGGAAAACTGAGGCCCAGAAATCTCCTGTTTTTGCGGTAAGTGCATTAGCAAGCAGGGATCCGGTTACATCAAATTGCTCTAGCTGAGGATAATAAATTCCAAGTAGGTTATGCTCATGGCTAATTTTCTTGTCCAAGATACAAGCATGCGCCCATTGCCCTGCAAACCGCCTGCGTAAACCTTCTCCCAGGAACATCTCGTATTCAATTCGGCGAGGGACAGGAATCGTTTTTGCGTTCGCAAGGAACCATTTTTCGCAGGTCTTTAATGATTCTTGGCTCCACGGGGTGCTTTGTTTTATTCCGGGGAGTAGAAGGTGCTGTTTCGAATCGACGTAGTCTTTCGCCTTCTGCGTCCAATCGGCAAGATTTACCTGCGAACTAGCCACCATACCGGCCCTACCTTTCATAATTTAAGTTAATCTGATCATAACTTCCGGAAAATCGGGGCAGTCATTTTTCGCAGTAAACTGGTGCTAAATGCCTCTCGTAAGCAAAGGAACTGTCATGCGCATTAATGAGCACGAATGGGAACTGGTAGAAGGTCTCAATCTGCCGTACCAGGAGGATGAGAACTCCACCCATGCGCAGTCACGCCAAGCCCGTGCGGTGCCACAAGTAACCAAGGTCGCCGAGCTAGAAGGCGCCACCGTGGTGCGGTTATCTTTCCGCGCCGGTGACACTATGGCGAACCACAAGGCCCCGCGCCCGATCCTGGTGCTGGGGCAAACGGGTTCAGTCACGTTCACCATCGGTGATGCGGATGCTGGTGAGCCCGTCGATGAAATCACACTCGCTCCGGGGAAAGCCGTACATGTCGACGAAGGCAAAATTCACGCCTTGCATGCCGACGCCCCGGCCGTGGTCACACTGTTGATCCTGGGTTAACAAGGCCAGCGGTGCAACGGTGAATGCTCTCAGCTCGTGTACGGAGTCGTGCTTGTTTTCGCCTTACCGATCTTACTGCCTGGAGAAATATGCCAGCGCCCGGGGTATCGCGGTAGCAATCGCGCTTGCCGACGTCGGCGCCATCCCAAATTCTGTTTGTGCAGCAAGCTGCGCGGCCCAAGAATGCACGACGACAGCGCGCCGGAAAACGTCGGCAAGATCCGCCTGGGCTGCCTCGTTGTGTTTAGCTTCCGGAGCGGCTGCTGGTGCATTCCACTCGGCGAGGAAAGCTCCCAGAATTCCGGACAGCACATCACCGGAACCAGGCGTGGCAGCCCACGAAGAACCCGTATTCACCGACACCAATCTGCCGTCAGGGCTGGCAATCAGAGTGATCCGCCCTTTGCGCAGCACCCATGCATTGAGTTGTGTCGCCAGGGCACGGGTAGTGCGCAAACGGTCGGTGGTGCCAGAAAAACCAGAGGTGCCAGCGGTACTAGCCGTAGTGGCGTCGTCTGTAGAAGCATCCTGATCCGACGCAGATAGCGAGTCTGCTAAACGCTGGAACTCTCCATCGTGAGGGGTCAGCAGCACCGGGCTAGTGCTTGCCCGGTCGCGCAGGAGCTCCCGCAGCTGCGCGCTAGCCGCTAACAACGTGATGGCGTCGGCATCCAACACCAGAGGCTGAGCGCCCCGCAACGCATATTCCAATTCCAACGCCGCGGAAATATCCGTTCCGCGCCCCGGCCCAACAACCAATGCTTGCACCCGCCCGGCGGTGCGCACACTGGTATGTGTGACTGCTTCCGGGTGCGCGCGCACCACATCACGCGTGAGTTCAGCAGGCCCAAGCACCCGCACCATCGATGGCGTAGCGGCGATCGCACCGGCCGCAGATAAAATGCCCGCGCCGGGATACGCCGCCGAGCCGGCACATAGACCAACCACGCCCGAGGAGTATTTGTCCCCAGCTGGCTGCGGTTCTAGGTTTCCGGGGCCGCTGCCGACGCCGACTGTGCCATGCTGGAATTCTGGTTCCGGTGCGCTGCCGCTTGCCGACGCCTGAGTCTTGGTTGCGATTGTTGGAACCTGGAAAAATTCGACGCTGCCCTGCTCGGAGCTAATGCTGGCGCTGCTGTTTTCTCCGTTATTGATGTCCGCACAATGTTGGTGTGCAAGTTCTTCCGCAAACGAACGCGGACCCTGCGGCAATTGCAGATCGGCGATCACGACCTTCCCGCACGCAGGTGTTGCCGCGTGCGCCAAGCGACCAGCACCAAAAGAGATAGTGACCGTCGCACGCACATAGCTATCGCCAGAGCGGCGCTCACCTGCTGGTGCTTCCGGAGCAGTGGCGCCAGTATCGCAGTGCACCCCGGTAGGTACATCAATGGCAAGAACATCGGTGCCTGCGCGCCGCTGCGTGGAAAAGAACTCGGCGAGTTCGCCGTGAAGGCCGCGGCCTGCAGATAAACCAGCGATCGCGTCGATAATCAGTGCTGGTGCTGTCGCTGCCCCCGGCGCTGTCACAGCTTCCGCTGTCGTCGCTGCAGCTGTCGTCTTCGCCGCGGCAACTAGTTCCCGAGCACTTACCTGCTCACCACCGGCGGCGCAAAAGGCCTGCCACGCAGCGGAGTGCACCTTCGGGGAGCCGTCGGCACGCGTAGCCACCGGCACCGCCTGCACACGGTAACCCGCTAACAACAAATGTGTGGCGGCAAACAAACCATCGCCGCCATTACCGCCGGGGCCGACTGCAACCACGACGTCTGCCGTCCCCGGCGCTTGCATGTCGCGCCCGCCTGTAGCCTGCTTAGCCGTTTCCTGGTGCGCGGGGGTGCGCCGAGATTGCGCCCGCAACATATCCAGGGCGGTATCGGCCACGGCAGCGGCGGCGAGCTTCATCATCTCGTCGTCGGCCACCTCATGGGCCAGGAGTGCTTTTTCCGCAGCGCGGATCTGATCAGCAGAATAAGCGAACATAAACCCAGCTTAACCACCCCGGCTTAAGCCTGTGGTGGCAAGCTACGCCCCAATGATCAAGCCTGGCAAGTCGGGCACCAAAACAGATTGCGCCCCTCGTAAGCTTTCATCGCAATATCTGAACCGCAGACATAACAATCATCTCCCGCGCGCCGGTAAACATAGACTTCGCCGCCGTGCTCGTCGTCACGCGCCGGGCGGTGCATCACCTCTGGGGTGTGCTCGTCGCGCACCGTATTGATCTCGCCGTCGACCACGCCCTGGCGCATCAGCGCCACCAGGTCTTCCCACATAGCGAAAAACACGCTGCGATCAATCGCATTACCCGGAGTAAACGGCGACTGCTGATGCCGGAACAACACCTCCGCGCGATAAATATTGCCCACCCCCGCAAACAGTTTCTGGTCCATCAACAACGAGCCGATGCTGCGCTTCGAACGCTGCACCTTCGTCCACACCTGCTTCGGATCGGCATCATCACGGATAGGATCTTCCCCGATCTTGCCGACGGCGATGGCGTATTCCTCGTCCGTGATCAGCCGACACCACTGCGGGCCGCGCAGATTCGCCGCCAGAATGTGGGGGTTCCCGCTGTCGGAGTTGCCTTCGGCGGCGGAGGTGCTTCTGGTTTTGGTGCCAGAATCATTCGCGTCGCCGTCGGCAAGTGTTTCTATGCGCAATCGGATCTGGCCCCAGACCTTCTCGCGATCCTCAAAACGCAAGTGTCCAATCAGGCCCAAGTGGATATAGATGATGTGCTCGTCGGACGCGGCGTCGAAGTGCAAAAATAAGTGTTTGCCAAAAGCTTCCGCCCGCTCGAGCCGGGAGCCGTCGACAAGCGTTGCTTCCGTGGCAAAACGGCCCTGTGGGCTGGTGATATGCAGGCGCTGGGTGCCAAAAATGCGGGTGAATTCGTCGGCAAGACGGTGGATGACGTGACCTTCAGGCATGTCTCTAGCCTAGCGCTGTGCTTGCGCTATGTTCGTGCTGGGCGCTGGATGATCAGAGCTTAGGCCTGTCGAGTGACAGCTATTATTTATCGCCGTGCTGGGCGCGTATACTAGTCATGCGTCATAGATTTTTCGAGGCTGCACGCGGGGGATCCTCGCGAGAGAAAGTAAGGCACAATGGCGCATAAGATCGGGTTTGATCGCGAGAAATACATTCAACTCCAATCGGAGCACATCAACGCGCGACGGAAAGAAATCGGCGGCAAGCTTTATCTCGAAATGGGGGGCAAGCTTTTCGACGACCTGCACGCATCACGCGTCCTGCCGGGATTTACCCCGGATAATAAAATCGCGATGCTGGAGCAGCTGAAAAACGACCTGGAGATCATGATCTGCGTGAACTCCAAGGACCTGCTGCGCAATAAAATCCGCGCGGACCTTGGCATTACCTACGAAGATGACGTGTTGCGGCTTGTCGACGTCTTCCGTGAGCGCGGTTTTTTAGTGGAAAACGTCGTCATCACCCAGCTGGAAGACGGTAACCACCAGGCAGAAGCCTTCATCCAGCGCCTGCACCGCATGGGGCTGAAGGTTTCTCGCCACCGCACGATCCCGGGCTACCCCACGGATGCTGACCGCATCGTGTCCGAAGATGGCTTTGGCCGCAATGACTTTGCAGAAACCTCCCGCGATCTGATCATCATGACCGCGCCGGGGCCGGGTTCCGGCAAGATGGCGACCTGCCTATCGCAGATTTATCACGAACACCAGCGCGGCGTGAACGCCGGTTACGCAAAATTTGAAACCTTCCCCATTTGGAACCTGCCGCTCGAGCACCCCGTCAACCTGGCCTATGAGGCAGCCACCGCAGATCTGGACGACGCCAACGTCATCGACCCGTATCATCTGTCGGCCTATGACCAAAAGGCCTCGAATTACAACCGCGACGTCGAAGCCTTCCCGCTGCTCAAGCGCCTGTTGGAAAAGCTGGTGGGGGCTTCGCCGTATCAGTCGCCAACAGACATGGGCGTGAACATGGTCGGCTACTGCATCAGCGACGACGAAGCCTGCCAGGAAGCCGCCCGCCAGGAAATCATCCGCCGTTATTTCAAAGCCCTGGTTACCGAGCGCACCGACGAACTCGACAGCACGTTATCTGGGCGCGTGGCCGTGGTGATGAACAAAGCCGGTGTTGCCGTCGACGATCGCGCGGTACTTGCTCCGGCGCGCCGGGTGGCTGAGGAAAGCGGGCAGCCGGGTTCTGCCATTGAGCTTGCCGACGGCACCATGGTCACCGGAAAAACCTCCAGCCTGCTGGGTTGTTCGGCGGCAATGTTGCTGAATGCCTTGAAGCACTTGGCTGGTATTCCTGACGACGTCTTGTTGCTGGCTCCGGAAGCCATCGAACCGATCCAAACGCTGAAAACCCAGCACTTGGGTTCGAAGAACCCCCGTTTGCACACTGATGAAGTATTGATTGCGTTGTCGGTGTCTGCAGCGAATTCCGCTGATGCTCGCGCGGCACTGGCGGCGTTGAAGAACCTGCGGGATTGTGAAGTGCACACCACCACGATTCTGGGACCTGTTGACGAAGGCATTTTCCGCAACCTTGGCGTGCGCGTGAGCAGTGATCCGGTGTTCTGGCGTAAAGGTTTGTATCACAAGGTTTAAGCCTGCGGCTTCTTCTGTTCAGGCCTGGCGTGCCAGGTATTTCGGCACTGGCCCCGGCGTGCCCGGTGTTTCGGCACCGGCCCTGCAAAGTATAGACGTTCGGGGCAGAAACACCAGCGTTTAGGAAAACTTCCAGCTGGTTATTAAAATGCGGCTTATGACTAGCCGCAGCGAATCGCTTGAATCCAAAATCCTGCTGTATTACCAGTTCACCCCTATCGCAGACCCGCAGGCGGTGATGCTGTGGCAAAAGGCTTTGTGCGAATCGCTGGGGCTGAAAGGCCGAATTCTCATTTCCAAGCACGGCATCAACGGCACCGTCGGCGGCACGGTCGCTGCTTGTAAGCAGTACCGCAAGCGCACCCGCGAATATGATGGCTTCCATTCCATGTCCTTCAAATGGTCCAATGGCGGTGCCGATGATTTCCCACGCTTGTCGGTGAAAGTCCGTGATGAAATCGTTGCTTTCAACGCTGCTGATGAGTTGAAGGTTGATGAAAACGGCGTGATCGGCGGCGGCGTGCACCTGAAACCGGAAGAAGTGAATAAACTCGTCGAAGAGCGTGGCGACGACGTGGTGTTTTTCGACGGCCGCAACGCCATGGAAGCCGAGATTGGCAAGTTTAAAAATGCGGTGGTGCCGGATGTGGAAACCACGCATGACTTCATCAAAGAAATCGAATCCGGTAAGTACGACTGGATGAAGGACAAGCCGGTGATTTCCTATTGCACGGGCGGCATCCGTTGTGAAATTTTGTCTTCGTTGATGAAAAACCGCGGCTTCAACGAGGTCTATCAGGTCGACGGCGGCATCGTGCGCTACGGCGAAAAATACGGAAACAAAGGCCTGTGGGAAGGCTCGTTGTATGTGTTTGATGAGCGCATGCACATGGAATTTGGGCAGGACAATGACCCCAATTTTGTGCAATTAGGGCACTGCATCCACTGTGGAGTGGGCAATAATAAGTTCAATAACTGCATCAATGAAGACACTTGCCGCAGGCAAGTGCTGATTTGCGATGATTGCTATGCTAACCCGCGCACCGCGCATTGCGGGCGCGAGGACTGCCAGGAAGTTGCCGAGGCTATCGCGCAAAAAGAGGAAGCAGAAAAAGCAGAAGCGCAAAAGCAGGGCGCGTAGCTTTCTGCAGTGCTGCGGCGCCTCGATATTTTATACCGAGGCGTTTTAAACCGGGGACTTTTATAGCGCCAGTATCTGCACGGCGCCGAGCCCCCAAAACATGGCGTTGGGCACTAATACCCAGAACACGCCCATCCAGGTGCGCCACCGCACGCCGGCGCGGAGTTTGCGCACCATGATGATCGCGCAGATCACCATGCTGAAAAACGGAATCGTCCACGCGAGGATCGGCCACCAGGTGTGCGAGGCTTCGGTGCACAACCAGGCCGCTTCGCCGGAATCGCACAACTCACCGCCGGTGAGTCGGCTGAACAGCAAGGAACCAAGCCCGACGACGAAAGATCCCACCATGGCCCAAAGCAAGTAGCGCCTAGCCTGGCGGGAAGATTCTTCGTCTTTGCCCGCGCGCATATATGGGTCTGGGCTATTGGCTAGCTCGTCGAGGCTACGAGGATTCCGCGTGAACCGAGACGGATCATCGTCGTAGAGATCGTTTTCTGGGTGCGGAAAATTCGGGGTAGCAGGCATGCCTCTAGTCTAGGGGCGTTGGCTTATTCTGGCTTTTGCGCACCTAATCTTGCTGTTCTTGCTGTTCCTGCCGTTCATACCCGGCGGGTAAGACCACGGCGGGAACGCGAATATTCTGTAGGAATTCCGAGGTTGGCGAACCAATAAAAACCCGTGGCGAAGGTCCTGCATCGCTGGAATCCAGACATAACAAGTCGCCCTTTTTCCACTTCAATGCGTCGATTGCGCCTTTCCACCCGTCGCCGGAGCCAATGCCGGTCTCTACGGTGATGTCTGGGAAGCAGTCCATGATGCGATCGCGTGCACGGTCCAGCATCGCTAGTGCATTCTCGTGCCACTGATCGGTAAGATCCTGCACCAAAGATTTTTTGATTGTGACTGGGATATCGACCAGTCCGGTAGGCGAAAAAGCGACTATCCGCAATGGTAATGAAAGCTTGTTGGCTAAACTCGCAGCGTACAGAAGTCCAACCTGTGAGGTGTCTTCGCCGGATTCTAAAAACGCGTAGTTCAGGCGGGTGATGCCATGTTTGGATAGCTTTGTTGCACGGGGTGCCAAACCCAGTGGACTCGGTGAAGAGTGCAATAGTGCAGAGGTCGTCGACGAGCTGTGAAAACGCCCTTTGGGGGTCGAAGCGCTGGAGCCGACGATGACGAGGTCGGCAGCGAAATCTTTGGCTGCTTCGGTCAAAATTGGGGCGGGGGAGGAACCATCGGCAAACACCGAGAAATCATCGTCCCAACACTGTGAGGGAATCTCAGCTTGCGTGAGCGCTTCTTCTACTGCTGTGGCGCACGCTTTGGCCTCTTTGTTGAAAGATTTTTGGTATTTGCCGCCTAGTTTCGCCAATGAAGTTGCTGGCCATGGGCGTAGCAAAATGGAAATCACGCGGATTCTGACGGGCATGGACCGGGCGAGCCATGCGGCGTAGGCGATGGCTTCGTCTCCGGAAGACGTTGGGTTCCAGGCGACGAGAACGCGGAGCGGTTGGCGCGCGCTTGTCGACGATACGGCGCCGGCAGAATCAGTGGCCATGAAAACTTAGTGTAGTTCGTTAGTTGTTTTCGTTGTGCTTTGCCGGGGTGTAGCGCTCTGCCAGCTCGACAATGACGTCGGCAAGCTCATGCGCGTTGGCCAGGGTTGCTTCGTCCAAATGATCCAGCAATTGGGCTAGCGTTTTGCGACGCGCTTCCCGTGCTTCCTCGTATTCAGTTTTGCCGAGGTTGGTCAGGGCTACTTTGACTCCACGGCGGTCGACGCTGTCGCGTACACGACGAATTAGTTCCCTGCGCTCCAGTTGCACCAAAGCATTGGAGGCGGTAGGCATACGGATGCCTTCTGCCTCGGAAACCGCGCTGATGCGGCTGGCGCCATTTTTGTACAGAAACTCCATGATGGTCATCTGGGCCGGGGTCAACGAATAGTGACTAGCGATGCGGTCGTAAAGAACTCGTAAGCGAGTCATTGGTTCCTGGAGTTTCGCTGCCACTTCTTCCGCTGTTTTACTCATGGCTGATAGCTTAGTCACTTTTAGCAATGAATGCTTTTAGTTGGGCTGCAGCCTCGTCGTCAGAAAGCTGAACTGGTGGAGATTCGAAGTCACCGACTGCGTCTTCGATACCTTCTTAGACGCCAGGCGCTGTCGGTCCAGCATGTTTTTAAAGTTCATG
Organism: Corynebacterium sp. KPL1995; assembly: GCF_000477935.1. Lineage (NCBI taxonomy): Bacteria > Bacillati > Actinomycetota > Actinomycetes > Mycobacteriales > Corynebacteriaceae > Corynebacterium > Corynebacterium sp. KPL1995. Next base: position 747,737 of record NZ_KI515715.1, read on the forward strand.
TTGCCGCCGACGTTCAACTGCATAGTGCGGTCTAGACGGACGCCACGATCCTCGAAAAGCTTCGCCATCACTCGGTGAGTGATCGTTGCGCCGACCTGCGATTTGATGTCGTCGCCAACGATAGGCAACCCGGCGTCAAGGAATTTCTGTGCCCACTCGGGGTCGGATGCGATGAATACTGGTAGTGCGTTGACGAAGGCGCAACCCGCGTCGATGGCGGCCTGTGCATAGTATTTGTCGGCTTCTTCCGAACCCACAGGGAGGTAAGAGACGAGTACGTCAACCTCAGCGTTGCGCAAAGCTTGGGCGACGTCTACTGGTTCTGCCTTGGATTCTTCGATGGATGCCAGATAGTGCATGCCCAGCCCATCCAGGGTGGGGCCACGTTGCACTGTTACCCCGGTGGGCGGAACGTCTGCAATGCGGATCGTGCAATTAAGCGATGCATCGAGAGCGTCGGCAAGATCGCTGCCAACTTTTGCGGCATCAACATCAAACGCGGCGACGAATTCCACATCACCAACGTGGTATTCACCTAGCTGGGTATGCATGAGGCCAGGGATTTTCTCATCGACAGGTGCGTTGCGGTAAAACTCCACGCCCTGCACCAGGGAAGTAGCACAATTGCCGACACCGGCGATGGCCACACGAACTTTGGACATGATGATTGCTCCTTTCGTTAGCCAGGCCAGCTTAAAAGCAACACGCTGCGGAAACAGTGCCGAAATGTTGGTGTATCGATCAAGTACAACGAGGTGTATCGATCAAGATGAACCCACGGTGGTTTCCACCAACTGGACACACCCCGTATTCTTTGAAGAGATATTTCTACAAGGCAATGACAGAGGTTTGACGGTGACTGAGAACTCCCAGACTGACACCGACGACGCCCGGCAGCCGCGTACCCGGCGCCAGAAGATATGGATCACGCTAGCGATCATCTTCGTGGCTATTTTGGCGATTCCAGGCATGATTTTTGCGGTCGCTTATGTGCGTGCCGATACCCCGGAACCAAGCGAGGTGACCACCGCGCAGGTTTCCCATATCTATGCCTCTGACGGCACCACCGAGCTGGCTCGTTTAGTGCCGCCAGAAGGCAACCGCACGTTCGTGTCTTTGGAAGACCTTCCAGAGTATGTGTCGAATGCTGTGCTGGCCGCCGAAGATCGTGATTTTTGGGATAACAGTGGCTTTTCCGTATCCGGCTTTTTGCGTGCCGCCTGGGGGCAGGTCACGGGCAACGCTAACGCCGGAGGCGGGTCGACGATTACCCAGCAGTACGTGAAAAACGTCATCGTGGGTGACGATCACTCCTATGCACGAAAATGGAATGAATTGGTCCACTCCATCAAAATGACTAATGAGTGGGACAAAGCGCAGATCCTGGAGTCTTATCTCAATACCGTGTACTTCGGACGCAATGCTTACGGTATTGAAGCTGCGTCGACGGCGTATTTCAACAAACCAGCCACCGAGCTGACGATAGAAGAAGCCGCGGTGCTGGCCGCGACTATCCAGGTGCCGAACCAACTAGACCCGTGGAATAACCGGGAACGGGCGGAAGGTCGTTGGAATTATGTGCTGGACGGTTTGGTCGAGATGGGGCTGTTGCCAGCAGAACAACGCGCCGGGATGTTTTATCCGGAAACTCGCGACCCAGCTGAATACTCGGCGTACACGGAAGCCACCGGTCCGAACGGTCACATTAAAAACAAGGTCATCGAAGAACTGGAAACTTTAGGCATTACCGAAGACGATGTGACCAACCGCGGTTTACAGGTAACCACCACAATCGACCAGCATGTACAGAATTCCGTGCTGCAGTCTGTGGAAGAAAACATGGCGGGGTTGCAAGAAGATGCCCGCTCGGCTGTGGTGACCATCGAGCCAGCTACAGGCGCGGTGCGCGGTTACTACGGTGGGGACGAAGCATCTGGTTGGGACTACGCTTCAGCCGGGCTGCAGACTGGATCAACGTTCAAGATTGTTGGCCTAGCCGCCGCTTTGCAACAAGGCATCCCGTTGGGGGCTAATTACGCTTCGACGCCTGTGATGCTGCCGGGTGGCATTGAAGTCACCAACTGGGACGGCAATGGCTGTGGTGTGTGCTCCATCGCCACGGCGTTGGAATACTCCTACAACACCTCATTCATCCGTTTGCAGGATGACTTGGTCAACGGCACGCAAGATACCGCTGATATGGGACACGCACTGGGAGTGGCCAAGTCTTTCCCTGGTGTGCCGGAATCGCTGACTGAAAACGGCGAGCAACCTTATGAAGGCATCGTGCTGGGGCAGTACCAGTCGCGAGTTTTGGATATGGCGACTGTGATGGCCACGCTAACCAACCACGGGGTTTATAATCAGCCGCATTTTGTTTCTCGCGTAGAAACTTCCCGCGGTGAAGTGCTCTACGAGCACAACGATCACAAGCCAGAACGGCGCGTCTCTGAGACAGTTGCGGACAACGTAATCCAAGCGATGCAACCAGTGGCTGCGCATGCCGGCCAGGTGTTGGCTGGAGGCCGTCCGTCGGCAAGCAAGACCGGTACCGCACAGTTGGGCGATACCGGACTGAACAAGGACGCTTGGATGGTTGGTGGCACCCCAGAATTGTCCACCGCAGTCTGGGTGGGTACTGCCGACAACACTTCGGCGATTTTCAATCAGTACGGCGGCAATATGTATGGCGCCAATACTCCTGGATCGATCTGGAAGGACTCCTTAGATCGAGCGCTGGAAGGACGCGAGCAGGCTTCCTTCGAAAGCGCAGCCCCGGTGCGTTGGCGCACCTATGGCAATTCCGGCTCAAACCTGATCGAAAGCTATGTACCACCGGCATCTAGTGGCACGGGACGTTCCGGTTACGGTAGCGGAACTGGTGGGGCCACGACGCCAAACCAGACTCCGGAAACCCCTGCAGACGGTGCAGAGGATGACGAACAACCAGGCCAAGGCGAGCAAGCTCCCGCGCCGGGTGGACAGGCGCCAGGAGGCCAAGGCCAAAACGGTGGACAAGGTGGCGCGACTGGCCAGGGCGGCCAGGGCGGTCAGAACCAAGGGGGTGGCCAGGGCGGGCGCCAGGCGCCACCGGCTCCGGGCGCAGTCATCGAAGACGCCATCAACGAGTTGGAGAACCTGCTGTAATGAACAACCGGGCTGGCTGGGTTGCGCCTGCTGAGACCGAACCGGCAGCCCGGCGGTTGATCGATTTCCTAGGTGGGCACGTCGGTAAGCATGGGAGGCTGGCGCATTCACGCTGGTTTAACCCCGTGCAGGTGATCGTCTCAGTGGCGATGTTGTTTCTTGCGGGAGGGTTCCTCAGCAAGGCGCACTGCACCCGCGGCAGTATCAATCCCGATACTGGTGCGATTGATCTCAACTGGTCGGGCAACCGGGCTTATGTCTCCGCTTGCTATAACGACATCGTGCCGTTGTTTGCCGGGCGTGGGTTGGACACCGGAGTTTTTCCTTACGCTTATTCCTGGCAGGAAGGCGACCTGACCCGTTACCTGGAATACCCTGTGGTTACGGGGTATTTTCAAGGCTTCATGGGTTGGTTAGCCCGCATTAGCTACCCTCCAGTGGAAGCCATCAGTAAACACCTCGTGCCGGTGCCCATGGCCGGGTGGTATTTCGTGCTCACGGTTCTGGTGCTCGCGATACTGTGGGTAGCGACTGTGCGCATGGCCTGTGCACTCGCAGGCAGACGCATTTGGGACATCATTCTGGTTGCTGCAAGCCCATTGGTACTGGTGCACGCTTTTACCAATTGGGATATTCTCGCGATTTTCTTCGCAGTGGCTGGCTTGTTGGCATTTTCACGCGGACGCACGGTCTGGGCCGGAATTGCTATTGGGCTAGGTACCGCAGCCAAATTATGGCCGGTGTTTTTGCTGGGCGCTTTCATTGTTTTAGCACTACGCTTGCGCAGATTCCGGTCGTTCATCATAGTGGCGGTGAGCACCGCGGTGACATGGCTAGTGGTCAACCTTCCGGTACTGCTTGCTTACCCAGAGGCATGGAATGAATTCAATCGTTTGAACAGCACGCGCAGTTGGGAATGGACCACAATTTATGCTGTTGCCGCACGTTTGACGCTTTTCGACGGCTTCGACCCGGAAGGTGCGGAGGTTCCACAAATCCTCAACAGCGTGAGCCTAGTGCTGTTTATGGCGAGCTGTCTGGCAATCGCCATTGTCGGGTTCGTCGGCAAGCGCCAACCGCGGGTGGCGGAACTAGTTTTCCTAATTATTGCCGCGTTTTTGCTGTTCAATAAAGTCTGGTCGCCGCAATATTCGTTGTGGCTGGTCATTCCGGCTGTGCTGGCGTTGCCACGATGGAGGCTGTTGTGGGCCTGGATGGCGGTTGACATGTTCGTCTGGCCAGTACTGATGTGGCATATGCACGGTTCCGATAACAACGGGCTGCCGGCGGAATTTTTGGATCTCGTGGTGCTCACGCGCACCGGGCTGATTGTGGTGTTGGTGGTCTGCGTGGTGCGACAAATGCTCGGGCGTAGCGAGGATACGGTTTATCAGGCCCATAACGGTTATGACCCGTTGGCCGGGCCGTTGCAAGTGTCACCGGAAAAAGCGGCAGAGCACGTGCAAATGCGGGAAGGGCGCGTAAGCAAAACCATGTGGCATGCGAATGAAAAGGAGAATGCATGAACGCCATCGTTATCAGCGGAGTTATTTCCATAGTGATTGGGTTGGGATGTATCGGTGCTGCATATTGGGCTATTCATCGCAAACCTACCCGTCGGCCAGCCGTGGTGTTTGGGCTGATTGCACTACTGTTTCTGACGGTCATACCGACTATGCTGGCGGTATTTTTCGCTACTACTAACGCTGGCTAATTTAGCGCTGGGTAATTTAACGCTAGTCAGTTTAGTGCTGGTTAATTTAGCACTAGTTAATTTAGTGCAGGGGACTTTGCGTGTCGTTTGTGCAGTCAATTGTGCAGTCAATTTGTCAGCGATACGCCAGGCCGGGAACAGCAGCTCCGCTAATGATTGCGGATATCCCCTGGGTGCGCTAATCTTTGAGGGTTGCTTGACGCAACGAACCCTCCTGCCATATCCGCGAAGGTGATATGGCCGAAACGACAAGACCATAGGAGGTGATGAGGTCCGTGCGTCGCTACGAAGTAATGATCATCCTGGATGCTAAGCAGGATGAACGCACCGTTGCCCCATCCCTGGATAAGTTCCTCGAGACTGTCCGCAAGGATAACGGCAAGGTGGAAAACGTTGATGTGGTAGGCAAGCGCAGCTTGGCTTATCCAATCAAGAAGAGTTCCGAAGGCATCTACGCCGTCATCAACCTGGAATGCGAACCGGATTCGGTTAAAGAGCTTGATCGGCGTCTGAACCTTTCCGATACCGTACTGCGTACCAAGGTTCTGCGTACCGACAGCTAAATCCGGATACTGGAGGTCGTAGACGACGAACCTGCATCCCGGAAAGCACTGAGGAGAAAACATGGCACAGGGAGATACCAACATCACCGTGGTCGGCAACGCAGTTGCGGACCCAGAATTGCGCTTCACCCCATCGGGTGCAGCGGTGGCTAACTTCCGTATCGCTTCCACCCCGCGGCGCTATAACGCGCAAACGCAGCAGTGGGAAGACGGTGAGGCCCTGTTTTTGACCTGCAACGCTTGGCGCAACATGGCGGAAAACGTTGCAGAATCGGTGTCTAAGGGTATGCGAGTGATCGTCACCGGCCGTTTGCGCCAACGTTCCTTCCAAACCAAAGAGGGCGAAAGCCGTACAGTCTTTGAAATTGAAGTGGACGAGGTAGGCCCGTCGCTGAAATACGCTTCCGCACAAGTGAACCGGAACCCGCGTGAGGGCGGCTCCGGGAACTTTGGTGGAGGCGGTAACAACCAGTCGAACCAGGGTGGTTTCGGCGGAGGTGCTCCTTCCGGTGGTGCGCAGGGTGGATTCGGTGGTAACCAGTCCAACCAGTCGAACAACAACGGTCCGGATAATGATCCGTGGAATTCCGCCCCACCCGCTGGTGGTTTCGGCGGAGATAGCGAACCTCCATTTTAAGATTTAGCTCGTTTATTCACCGCAAAACTGCTACACCGCGCCACATGATTGGCGGGGCCTAGCAACAAAACAACGAAAGGCAGGGATCATGAAACTGATCCTCACCGCTGCCGTTGAGAACCTCGGCGCCGCAGGCGAAGTCGTAGAGGTTAAAAACGGCTACGGACGCAATTACTTGCTGCCGCGTGGCCTGGCTATCCCAGCCACCGCCGGAGCAGAGAAGAACATCGAAGGCATTCGCCGTGCTCAGCAACAGCGCGAGATCCGCGACTTGGATCACGCTGTTGAGGTCCGCGAAGCTCTGGACAAGCTGTCCCTGAACGAAGTCGTCGTCAAGGTCAAGACTTCGTCCAAGGGCAAGCTCTTCGGCTCGGTCACTGCAGAAGACGTTGCCGAGGCTGTTGCCAAGGCTGGCGGTCCGAAGCTGGACAAGCGAATCATCAACTTGCCAAAGGCATTGGTGAAAAAGACTGGTAACTACCAGGCAGAAGTTGAGCTGCACTCTGATATCAAGGGCAAGATCAACTTCTCGGTCGTCTCTGCTTCCTAGAGAAGCTCTTTAAGTTAACGACAACAGCATTAACAACACTCCCCGTTCGGGTGGTCTGTGAGGGGCCATTCGTGCGGGGAGTTTGTCGTTGGGCATCCCCGTTTTTGGTGTGGGAACTTCTCACAGCTCAACGATAGGGCTGTGGATAACTTGTGGAATTTGTGTAGAAAATTCACTGCACGACCACACTGGTAATGGCCGATTTGCATGTATAAGACTGGTGTGCCGTCAGGACTTTCTGCAGGTACAGGTATTTTTCAGAAGTTATGCACAGCTTGTAGATTTAGCGTAACCCTCAATGATCTGCAGTTTTTCGGAAGTAATGCGTCGTAAAGAAAGGCTTATCCACATAAATTCCACAAGCAGCGGAAAAACCGCAGGTCGATTTCTCTTAACGTGTCAATTTGGCACGAAGTCTCCACTGGCTTGTGGAATATCCTGTGGATAACTTTTGTGAATGAGTACTCGGAAGGGTGTTTGTATAGTTGGCCTAGATGCTGTTTTGCGAAGCTTGCAGTGTTGGTTGGCTCGTTAGAATGAACTCCACAGAACAATCTGCCATGGGGAGGAGACCCAAATGAGCCCGGAAGCCAACGCAAATTTTTCGGATGATTATCAGCTTCCGGAGCCACCACCGGAAGAACCAAGTTTCGACGTCCCAGATATTCATGATGCTGGATTCAGTGCATCCGATCATGATTTTTCGCGAAATAGCTTTTCCGGGAATGATTCTAAGTATCGTTCCCGGAACAAGGGCGGGCGTGGCAAATTCCAACAAGATCAGCCAGAGGCTTATGGTGATTTCCGGCAGCCTCCGCATGACCGAGAAGCTGAACAAGGCGTCCTTGGCGCGATGCTGATGAGCCCCAATACCGTCATGGAAGTCATCGAGGAGCTTGACCCCGAGGATTTCTACTACCCTGCGCATAGCCTGATCTACGAGGCGATGCTGGATCTTTATGCCAATGGCGAGCAAATTGATCCCGTGATTGTTTCGGGGCGTTTGGACCGGTACAACAATTTAGAACGCACCGGCGGCGCGGTATATTTGCATACCCTCATTTCTTCGGTGCCGACCGCCGCGAATGCTTTGTATTATGCGGAGCTGGTCGCGGAAAAGGCAGTGCTGCGCAAGCTTGTCGACGCCGGCACTCGGGTAGTCCAGCTGGGATTTGCTGGCACGGAGGACGCCGAGGTCACCGACGTGATAGACCGCGCCCAGCAGGAAGTCTTCGCGGTCTCGCAAAAGCGCAAAACCGAAGACTACCGTGCGCTGAGCGACTTAATTAAACCGACAGTAGACGAGCTGGCCGCACTCGAGCGCGTCGGCGGTTTGGAGTCCGGTGTACCAACGGGCTTTATCGACCTGGACAAAGTCACCAATGGGCTGCACCCCGGTCAGATGATTATCGTTGCGGCGCGCCCTGGTGTCGGTAAATCGACGCTGGCGATGGATTTTATGCGCTCCTGTTCCATCGAAAACGGCAAAACTTCGGTGATTTTTTCGTTGGAAATGTCGGCGTCTGAGATCGTTATGCGTCTGCTTTCTGCGGAAGCAGAAATCCAATTGACGGATATGCGGTCCGGCAGGATGGATGAACGCGCCTGGGAAAAGCTCACCGACAAACTTAATACGGTGCAAAATGCTCCGATTTTTATCGACGATTCGCCAAACTTGACGATGATGGAGATCCGTTCAAAGGCCCGCAAGCTGAAGCAACAACATGGTTTAGACCTGCTCGTTTTGGATTATCTCCAGTTGATGAGTTCGGGCAAGCGTGTGGAATCGCGGCAACAGGAAGTTTCTGAGTTCTCGCGTCAGTTGAAGTTGTTGGCGAAAGAACTGGAAGTTCCAGTGGTGGCGATTTCCCAGCTGAACCGTGGGCCGGAAGCCCGTACGGACAAAAAACCTCAGCTGGCTGACCTTCGTGAGTCGGGCTCGTTGGAGCAGGATGCGGATATGGTTATGTTGCTTTACCGCCCCGATTCGCAAGACAGGGAAGATTCGCGTGCTGGTGAAGCGGACATCATTCTGGCTAAACACCGCGGTGGACCAATCGATACAGTTACCGTGGCGCATCGTCTCCGTTTTTCGCGATTCGACAATTACGTGCAGCGGGTTTAGCAGCAGCTTTGGGTACAGGGCTAGTGGCGTGGGAATAGCGTCGGAAAGTTTGTTGTTGTGTCATATGTCAGCTACTTCAGCGGATGCTGCGTGCGCGAAAATCAGCGTCGAAGCGTACCGTGGGAAGTCTGCGAATAATGTACTAACGCACTCAATGAGATTTATTGAAGGAGAAACCCACTCATGGCAACCGTAGACATTACTGAAGACACCTTTGAAAGCACCGTTGCTGATAATGATGTCGTTATCGTCGATGCTTGGGCAGAGTGGTGTGGCCCATGCCGCCAGTTTGCGCCGACTTTTGAGAAATCTTCGGAACAGCACGGTGATATCGTGCATGCGAAATTGGACGTTGATAACAACCAGGGAATCGCCGCTGCTTTAGAGATTCAGTCGATCCCGACATTGATGATTTTCCGGGATTCCATCATGGTTTTCCGGGAAGCTGGCGCATTGCCACCAGCGGCTTTGGAAGACGTTATCCAGCAGGTGAAGAAGCTGGACATGGATGACGTACGTAAGCAGCTGGCTGAGCAGAATGCGCAGCAAGACAACTCTTAACACCCTATAGAGGAGGCTCCGGCAGCGTAGCTGTCCTAGCGACGGTGTCTGGAACTCATGCTATGCAGCCGACGAGCTGAGGAATAAATGGCCTGCACGGTGCGATTGAAGCCGTGTAATGCTTTAGGTTTCCCGGCTCGTCGGTTTGTTTATTCAGTAGGGTTCTCTAGCCCGTGCTCTTATTTAGTGCTGGCTTAGGTCACAGCTTGTGGGGAGACTCGCCACATATGGTCGGCAGGACCTGGCATTTATGCGTTGGGTCACTGAAAAGCCACCAAATTTTCCGTATTATTTTTGGAGTACGGCGATAGACGAAATTCGATTTCGGAATGGAGCAAACGTGGATCTATACGAGTACCAAGCTCGTGACTTGTTCAGCGCACACGATGTCCCTGTGCTGCAGGGCATTGTCGCAACGAACCCAGAGCAGGCAAAGAAGGCTGCAGAAGAGATCAATGCCGATCTTTTCGTTGTGAAAGCGCAGGTGAAAACCGGTGGCCGTGGCAAAGCCGGTGGTGTGAAGCTGGCTAAGAGCCCGGCTGAGGCTGCGGAAAAGGCAGAGGAAATTCTCGGCCTGGATATTAAGGGCCACACCGTTAACACCATCATGGTTGCTGAAGGCGCAGATATCGCTGAAGAGTACTACTTCTCGATTCTGTTGGACCGCACCAAGCGCAGCTACCTGGCTATGTGCTCCAAGGAAGGTGGCGTGGAGATTGAAACGCTCGCCGAAGAGCACCCAGAAAAGCTGGTGCGTAAGAACTTCTCACCACTGGAGGGGCTGACCGAGGATATCGCTCGTGATATCGCCAAGGAAGCCGGTTTCAGCGATGAAGAAACCGAGCAGTTGGTTCCTGTCTTCCGTAAGCTTTACGAAGTTTATGAGAAAGAAGACGCACAGCTGGTCGAGGTTAACCCATTAGTCAAGACCGACGATGGTCGCATCATTGCACTCGACGGCAAGGTTTCTCTCGACGACAACGCAGTGTTCCGTCATGAAGACCACGCGAACCTGGAGGACGCCGCCGCGGCTGATCCTTTGGAGCGTCGCGCCAAGGAATTGGGCCTGAACTACGTCAAACTCGACGGTAGCGTTGGCGTGATTGGTAACGGCGCTGGTCTGGTTATGTCTACGCTGGACGTTACCGCTTACGCCGGTGAAGAATTCGGCTCGAAGCCAAAGCCAGCGAACTTCCTGGACATCGGTGGCGGTGCCAATGCCTCTGTCATGGCTAATGGCCTCGAGGTCATCTTCAGCGATGAACAGGTGAAATCCGTATTCGTTAACGTTTTCGGTGGTATCACCGCTTGTGACGAAGTAGCAAACGGCATTGTGCAGGCCAACAAGATCCTGGCTGATCAGGGCGTGCAGGCGAAGCCAATGGTCGTCCGTTTGGATGGCAACAATGCAGAGTTGGGACGCAAGATCCTCAGCGAAGCTGGCTTGGCACACGTTGAACAGGTAACCACCATGGACGAAGCAGCACGCCGTGCAGCCGAACTGGCTGACCAGGCTTAAGGAAGGGGCATAAAAACAGTGTCTATTTTTCTAGACTCAGATTCGAAGATCATCGTTCAGGGCATGACTGGCTCTGAAGGTATGAAGCACACCCAGCGCATGCTGAATTCCGGAGCCAACATTGTTGGTGGTGTGAACCCGAAGAAAGCCGGCGAACAGGTGGAATTCGAAGGCGGCAAGACTGTCCCTGTCTTCGGTTCTGTCGAAGATGCCAAGAACGAGACCGGAGCTAACGTCTCTGTACTTTTCGTTCCAGCGAAGTTCACCAAGGCAGCTGCTGAAGAAGCTATCGACGCAGAAATGCCACTTGTTGTTGTGATTACCGAAGGCGTTCCGGTCAAGGACACCGCGGAATTCCACGCTGCGGCGAAAAAGAGCGGCAAGACCCGAATTATCGGACCAAACTGCCCTGGTCTGATCTCCCCAGGCAAGTCCAATGCAGGCATCATCCCAGCAGAGACTGCTCCAAACCCAGGCAAGATCGGCTTGGTTTCCAAATCCGGTACCTTGACCTACCAGATGATGTACGAGTTGCGTGACATCGGATTCACCTCTTGCGTTGGTATCGGTGGTGACCCAGTTATTGGTACTACCCATATCGATGCTATCGAGGCATTCGAGAACGATCCTGAGACTGAAGCCATCATTATGATCGGTGAGATCGGTGGCGACGCTGAGGAAAACGCTGCGGAATACATCAAGGAAAACGTCACCAAGCCAGTTGTTGGTTACATTGCTGGCTTCACCGCTCCAGAAGGCAAGACCATGGGCCACGCTGGCGCTATTGTTTCTGGTTCTTCCGGAACCGCAGAAGCTAAGAAGCAAGCTTTGGAAGCTGCTGGTGTTAAGGTCGGCAAGACTCCAACCGATGCTGCCAACCTGATGCGCGAAATCATTGGTGCCTAAACAACAGACAATGTCTAGACAGGAGTTCCTGTAGCTTGCAGGCTCGCAGAAATTGCGAGCGCGTGTAGGACTCGTAGAAATTCCGGCCCGTTTCATCCCGTCGAAGAGGATGGAAGGGCCGGTTTTCTATTTCTATTGGCAGTCTAATTGGCCTGGTTCTTTCCGTATCATGGGCTGCAAGAACCGTAACTAACTAGGCAGGTGCAACTGCACTTGAAACCAAGGAGTGAACTGATTATGGCCAATCCCATCAGTAAGGGCTGGAAGTATCTCATGGCGTCATTCGACAACAAGATTGATGAGCATGCGGATCCGAAGGTACAGATTAAGCAAGCCGCTGAAGCTGCAAAACAGCAGCACCGGGAGATCTCCGAGCAAGCTTCGAAGGTAATAGGCAATAAGAAGCAACTCGAAATGCAATTGAACCGGCTATTACAAAGCCAGGACGAGTATCAGTCCCAAGCTCGTGAGGCCTTGCAGGCTGCAGACCAGGCTGAAGGCAATGGTGATGCCGAGAAGGCACAGCGCTTTAATGAAACAGCAGAATTGATTGCATCCCAGCTTGTGGGAGTGGAAAAAGAGCTTACGCAGACTAAAGAAATGTACAATTCTGCGCAGCAGGCTGCGGAACAAGCCAAAGCAGAGCTGCAAAAATCAGAAGCTCGGTTGGAAGAGCAACTCAATGAAGTTCGTCGTTTAGAGCAGCAGGTCGAGCAAACAAAAATGCAGGAAAAGACCAGCGAAGCAATGAACTCAATGAATTCGCAAATCGGTGGAGATGACTCTACCCCGACTTTGGACGGGGTACGCGACAAGATCGAGCGTCGTTACGCGAATGCATTGGGGGCACAGGAACTTTCCCGTAATTCGGCCAGCGATGCAATGGCTGAAATTTCCGCAAGTACTTCGGCGCGCGATGTGAAAGCCAACGCTAAATTAGATGAAATTCGTGCTTCGATGGCCGCTGGTTCATCTGAGGAGAATAAAGCTATTGGTGCAGGTGAAAGCAGCGATGGTGCTGATAGCAGTGATTCGGCAGAACAGAAAGATTCTTAACCTGCACTGGCCGCTGAACTGATTTATCCCTTCGAAAGCTGCGGGGAAACAGAACCGCCCGCAAACTGCAGGGCGCAACATGACAGCCCGCAAGCTGCAGGGCAAAGTTAAAGCGCGGACCGAGCGGTCCGCGCTTTTGTGTAAGGCGATGCGGCAGTCTAGCTATCGCGCGAAGCGTTGAGTAAAATACCGCGAATTCCGGAATGGAATCCGTCGCGTAATTTCACCCGCTGCGTCTCGCTCAAGGTGTACTCATGCAGGGTCTCGCAGGCGAATTGCAGGAGTGGACGATCCACCTCAGGCGGTAGACCGCCCCCGGAAAGTAGGTGGGCCTGGTCACGTTGCTCAGGGGAGGCCGCATTGTCGTACCACCAGCGAGCATATTGTTGACCGACGTCGAAAGGCGTTTGAAAACCGGCGGATGTCCAGACTTCTTCTGGCAATGGGACGTAGCGTGAGCGCAGTTTGCGACGCGGTGCCATCATCGATGGTGAGGGGCGCGGAGCGCTAGGCTTGGGGCTGGCCGGTGAGCCACCAGGTGCGTTGTCCTCGTTGTTGTCGGAAGCATTGTCCCGGTGGGAGTCGCTGGTAGCTCGGCTGTATGCGCGCAGCTCGGCTTCGACTTCCGACGGGTCCTTGTCGTCGTCAAGCGCCTCGCCCGGAGGGGTCTCAGATTGTGTAGTCGGAGCAGCGGGAGTGATATTTGGCGCCGGTTGGTTGCCCCCGGGTGTTGCCGGAGGAGTGGCTGCGACATCCTCTGGTGCGAGTGGAGCATCCTGGACCTCAGAAGCCTGCGCATGAGGACCGGGCTTGGGGGTGGGGTCGAGTTTCTCGGCGAATTCATCGCTGTCGGGCTTCCGGGGGGATTCGCCGGGCTTTGGGATACGGGATTTTTCCGGACCGTGCGTCTCGGCGGTTGGTTGCGAAGAATCGGCTTTCGCGGTTTCGTAGTCGCCTTCGGAGGTGACTGTTCCGTGCGTCTGGACGCTCGTACTAGGTGCATCAGGCGAGCCGGTTTCCTGGGAGTGCACCACAGAAGATTTGGCACAATCGTCGCCGACGCTAGGTGCGGCCGATTCTTCTCCCTCTGTATCACACACAGGTGATTCTTCGGAGTGGTGGTCGCGTACCGTCGGTGGTAGCGGACCTTCCAGCACCTGGAGTTCCATGGCGCCGGTGAAGTCCTCCCGAGGATCGAGGATGGTCGTTGTATCGCAGGCATGGCGTAGCGCGGCTGACATGGAGTCCCAACCAAAACCGTAGAGGTGTACTCGGATCCCAGCATTGGTTGCTTCCTGGACGCCAGGGATCATGTCGGCGTCGCCAGAAACCAGCACCATGTCAGTGAATTGCTGTTTGCAGGCGGTTGTCACCATATCTGCCACTAAGCGCGTGTCGACGGCTTTTTGTGTGCGCCTTTCGCCCCATTCAATCAATTGCCCGGTTCGTAACTGCACTCCTTCACAAGTACGAAGTGCGCGCTGATAACGATGTGGACCAGTATCTGGGATGCCGTCGTACCAATTCTGGCGATGTACGCGTTGCCCTAATTGGTTGGAAATCATGCCATCCAAGATGGCGACGACCTCAGGTAGATCAATTTCTAATTGTGCACGGGCGCCGATTTCCCATGAGTTATAAAAGCTCGCAAGCAAATACGAGGTATCGACATACACAACTGTGCGTTCAAGCATGACTCCTAAATCCGTTTCTCTAATAGATTTAAATAAGTTTCTCTATCTAGTTTGCCTGAATACGGGCTATGAGTCGATAAATCCCGCACCTTAACAGCCAGACGCTAGGAGAAAGCCAGACTAAACGCCGTTACTGGCCTGTATTTCAGTGACGGCTATGGCGCGAGTGGCTAATCATTCGCAGTAATGAACAGCAGAAGGGAGTGGCGGAATATTAGATCGTGGTTTGGCGAAAGTTCGACACTTATAGCGTCGTTATAGCGCGGTTATCGTGATGGTTGGTTACGGAAGAAAGTGGTCTCTAACCAGGGCAAATGAAACCGTTGAACAATCGATTTGCATTGTGTTTTGTTATCGCTTAAGCTTATCCAAGTCGCCGCGAGGGGCTGACAGAGAAAATAACTTCACAGGATTTTGGTTCTGGTGGTTGTGTTCTTTGTTTGTCTGGTGGTGATGGTGATAATTTTATAGGGCTGATGCTCGCTGGCTTTCGGATGGTTTTTGCTGTTTGTTGTGTTGGTGGGTGGCGCTGGTTGTGGGTGCTTTCTGGTTCCGGTTGTTGTGATGAACGACACAGTGTTCTGGTTTGTGTTTCTACAACGTGGTGTGTAACATCGGTCTGGCTGCTTTACGGAAGGGTGCTCGTTGATAAGGGTGCTTGAGTAGTGGGGTGGTGGTGTTGTGTGAGAACTCAATAGCGTGTCAATGTACTTATTATTTTTGATACTTACTTGATTAGTGGGATGTGGATCCTTTTTGTTTCTGCATTTGATTAATCGTTTTGAGTAAGTGTTGCTCTTTGATTTTTCTTTTGTAGTTTTTTGACTAGGTTATCAGACTCTTTTTCTGATTTTTTATGGAGAGTTTGATCCTGGCTCAGGACGAACGCTGGCGGCGTGCTTAACACATGCAAGTCGAACGGAAAGGCCTCTTCGGAGGTACTCGAGTGGCGAACGGGTGAGTAACACGTGGGTGATCTGCCCTGCACTCTGGGATAAGCCTGGGAAACTGGGTCTAATACCGGATAGGACCATGCTTTAGTGTGTGTGGTGGAAAGTTTTTTCGGTGTAGGATGAGCCCGCGGCCTATCAGCTTGTTGGTGGGGTAATGGCCTACCAAGGCGGCGACGGGTAGCCGGACTGAGAGGTTGGTCGGCCACATTGGGACTGAGATACGGCCCAGACTCCTACGGGAGGCAGCAGTGGGGAATATTGCACAATGGGCGCAAGCCTGATGCAGCGACGCCGCGTGGGGGATGACGGCCTTCGGGTTGTAAACTCCTTTCGCCAGGGACGAAGCGTTTTGTGACGGTACCTGGAGAAGAAGCACCGGCTAACTACGTGCCAGCAGCCGCGGTAATACGTAGGGTGCAAGCGTTGTCCGGAATTACTGGGCGTAAAGAGCTCGTAGGTGGTTTGTCACGTCGTCTGTGAAATTCCACAGCTTAACTGTGGGCGTGCAGGCGATACGGGCTGACTTGAGTACTGTAGGGGTAACTGGAATTCCTGGTGTAGCGGTGAAATGCGCAGATATCAGGAGGAACACCGATGGCGAAGGCAGGTTACTGGGCAGTTACTGACGCTGAGGAGCGAAAGCATGGGTAGCAAACAGGATTAGATACCCTGGTAGTCCATGCCGTAAACGGTGGGCGCTAGGTGTAGGGACCTTTTGGGGTTTCTGTGCCGTAGCTAACGCATTAAGCGCCCCGCCTGGGGAGTACGGCCGCAAGGCTAAAACTCAAAGGAATTGACGGGGGCCCGCACAAGCGGCGGAGCATGTGGATTAATTCGATGCAACGCGAAGAACCTTACCTGGGCTTGACATACACTGGATCGCTGCAGAGATGTAGTTTCCCTTGTGGCTAGTGTACAGGTGGTGCATGGCTGTCGTCAGCTCGTGTCGTGAGATGTTGGGTTAAGTCCCGCAACGAGCGCAACCCTTGTCTTATGTTGCCAGCACGTTATGGTGGGGACTCATGAGAGACTGCCGGGGTTAACTCGGAGGAAGGTGGGGACGACGTCAAGTCATCATGCCCCTTATGTCCAGGGCTTCACACATGCTACAATGGCCGGTACAATGCGCAGCGAGCCTGTGAGGGTGAGCTAATCGCTTAAAGCTGGTCTTAGTTCGGATTGGGGTCTGCAACTCGACCCCATGAAGTCGGAGTCGCTAGTAATCGCAGATCAGCAATGCTGCGGTGAATACGTTCCCGGGCCTTGTACACACCGCCCGTCACGTCATGAAAGTTGGTAACACCCGAAGCCGGTGGCTCAAACTCGTTTAGGGAGCCGTCGAAGGTGGGATCGGCGATTGGGACGAAGTCGTAACAAGGTAGCCGTACCGGAAGGTGCGGCTGGATCACCTCCTTTCTAAGGAGTTTTTATTGTGCACTGATTGTTTCCACAGTTGTGGGTGGTCAGTGTTTTGCTGTGATTGTTGTTCATGCACCTGTATGTGGGTGTGTGGGTTGCAGCGTTATTATTTTTTGTTTGTGGGTTTGCATTCTGTTTTCACTTGGTTGAGTGGGTATCATTTTTTTGTGTGTTGGCACGTTGTTGGGTGTCTCGGGCAGCACTTGTGTGTTGTTCGTTGACCATCATGGCTGTGGGTGAACGTTTGTGTTTGCTTGTGGTTGTGGTTGGTGTGGTGTGTGAGAACTGTATAGTGGACGCGAGCATCTGTGCGCATGATGCAGCTTTTGTTGTGTTGTGTGTGCTGTAATTTTTTTCTTTTGTGTTTATTTTGTTGTGTGTTGTAAGGGCACATGGTGGATGCCTTGGCATGCTAAGCCGATGAAGGACGTGGAAGGCTGCGTTATGCCTCGGGGAGTTGTCAATCGAGCGTTGATCCGAGGATGTCCGAATGGGGAAACCCGGCTGTGGTTATTCGCAGTCACCTGCTGGTGAATTTATAGTCAGTATGGGGGTTACGCGGGGAAGTGAAACATCTCAGTACCCGTAGGAGAAGGAAACAATAGTGATTTCGTTAGTAGCGGCGAGCGAACGCGAATGTTGGCTAAACTGCATGTGTGTGATACCTGGTAGGGGTTGCATGTGTGGGGTTGTTGGGAGCAATTGTTCAGTCACTACCATGGCTGTGCTGGTGCGTGCGTGTTAGGTGAAGTGGTTTGGAATGGCCCACCGGAGTAGGTGAGAGTCCTGTAGTTGAAGGCATGTGCGTGTTGGTTGTTGTTTCCCGAGTAGCGGCGGGCTCGTGGAATCTGCCGTGAATCTGCCGGGACCACCCGGTAAGCCTAAATACTTAGTGTGACCGATAGCGGATAGTACCGTGAGGGAATGGTGAAAAGTACCCCGGGAGGGGAGTGAAATAGTTCCTGAAACCATGTGCTTACAATCCGTCAGAGCACCTTTTGTTGTGTGATGGCGTGCCTTTTGAAGAATGAGCCTGCGAGTCAGCGGCATGTCGCGAGGTTAACCCGTGTGGGGTAGTCGTAGCGAAAGCGAATCCTAATTAGGGTGTTGTAGTGGCATGTCCTGGACCCGAAGCGGGGTGATCTACCCATGGCCAGTGTGAAGCAGCTGTAAGAGGTTGTGGAGGCGCGAACCCACGTAGGTTGAAAACTGCGGGGATGAGCTGTGGGTAGGGGTGAAAGGCCAATCAAACTCCGTGATAGCTGGTTCTCCCCGAAATGCATTTAGGTGCAGCGTCGTAGGTTAGCTTGGTGGAGGTAGAGCTACTGTTTGGTTGAGCGGGACTATCATCTTAGCAACATCAGACAAACTCCGAATGCCATTGAAGTGTTCTACGGCAGTGAGACTGTGGGGGATAAGCTTCATAGTCGAGAGGGAAACAGCCCAGATCGCCGGCTAAGGCCCCTAAGGGTGTACTAAGTGGAAAAGGATGTGGGATCGCGATGACAGCCAGGAGGTTGGCTTAGAAGCAGCCATCCTTGAAAGAGTGCGTAATAGCTCACTGGTCGAGTGGTTCTGCGCCGACAATGTAGTGGGGCTCAAGTACACCGCCGAAGCCGCGGCAACTATTTTTAGTTGGGTAGGGGAGCGTCGTGCATGAGGTGAAGCATGAGTGTGAACACGTGTGGATTGTGTGCGAGTGAGAATGCAGGCATGAGTAACGAATTGTAAGGTGAGAATCCTTACCGCCGGATGACTAAGGGTTCCTGGGTCAAGTTCGTCTTCCCAGGGTGAGTCGGGACCTAAGGCGAGGCCGACAGGCGTAGTCGATGGATAACCAGTTGATATTCTGGTACCCGAGTGTGTGCGTCAATGGTAAAGCAGTGATACTAACCACGTGTGAGACTCATTGATTATGCTCTTTGAGTGTGTTGATGGGTTGAGTTTGTGGGGCCTGATCTGTGGTCCAAGTGATGGGGTGACGCAGTGGGGCAGCCACGCCGCTTATTGGATTGTTGGTGTAAGCGTTGAGGTTGGTGCCATTGGTAAATCCGGGCACTGTTTGCTGAGGCGTGATGCGTAGCCCTTTTTTGGGTGAATGTGGTGTGCTTATGCTGTCGAGAAAAGCCTCTAGCGAGTGCATATTCGGCCCGTACCCTAAACCGACACAGGTAGTCAGGTTGAGAATACTAAGGCGTTCGGGTGAACTGTGGTTAAGGAACTCGGCAAAATGTCCCCGTAACTTCGGGAGAAGGGGAGCCCCACCGGGTTTTGCTTGGTGGGGCCGCAGAGAATAGAGGGGTCCGACTGTTTATCAAAAACACAGGTCCATGCGAAAACGTTAAGTTGATGTATATGGACTGACGCCTGCCCGGTGCTGGAAGGTTAAGAGGACCTGTTAGATCTTTTGGGTCGAAGCGGAGAATTTAAGCCCCAGTAAACGGCGGTGGTAACTATAACCATCCTAAGGTAGCGAAATTCCTTGTCGGGTAAGTTCCGACCTGCACGAATGGCGTAACGAGACCCCTGCTGTCTCAACCACAGGCCCGGTGAAATTGCAGTACGAGTAAAGATGCTCGTTACGCGCGGCAGGACGAAAAGACCCCGGGACCTTCACTATAGCTTGGTATTGGTGTTCGGTTTGGCTTGTGTAGGATAGGTGGGAGACTGTGAGGCATGCACGCTAGTGTGTGTGGAGTCGTTGTTGAAATACCACTCTGGCTTGATCGGATACCTTAACCTTGGCCCATGATCTGGGTTGGGGACAGTGCCTGGTGGGTAGTTTAACTGGGGCGGTTGCCTCCTAAAGAGTAACGGAGGCGCCCAAAGGTTTCCTCAGCCTGGTTGGCAATCAGGTTTTGAGTGTAAGTGCACAAGGAAGCTTGACTGTGAGAGTTACTGCTCGAGCAGGGACGAAAGTCGGGACTAGTGATCCGGCACCTACTTGTGGATGTGGTGTCGCTCAACGGATAAAAGGTACCCCGGGGATAACAGGCTGATCTTCCCCAAGAGTCCATATCGACGGGATGGTTTGGCACCTCGATGTCGGCTCGTCGCATCCTGGGGCTGGAGTAGGTCCCAAGGGTTGGGCTGTTCGCCCATTAAAGCGGCACGCGAGCTGGGTTCAGAACGTCGTGAGACAGTTCGGTCTCTATCCGCCGCGCGCGTAGAAACTTGAAAAAGGCTGTCCCTAGTACGAGAGGACCGGGATGGATACACCTCTAGTGTGCCAGTTGTCACGCCCGTGGCATGGCTGGTTGGCTACGTGTAGAAGGGATAACCGCTGAAAGCATCTAAGCGGGAAGCCTGTTTTGAGATGAGGTTTCGTTATTAGGTGCCCTAGAGACTATGGGGTTGATAGGCCAGATCTGGAAGCGTTGTAAGGCGTGGAGGTGACTGGTACTAATTCACCGAACTACTACAACATGCCGGTTTTTGGCTGGTGTTTTTCGTGAGAGATTAATTTTTGTTGTGCTTTGCGTCCACTATGCAGTGTTTGACACACCACGCCGTGTTTGTGTGGTTGACGGGCACATGATTTGTTTGTGTGTTGTCTGGTTGGTTGTGTCGGTGGTTGATAGCGGCAGGGAAACGCCCGGTCCCATTCCGAACCCGGAAGCTAAGCCTGCGTCGCGCTGATGGTACTGCACTCGGGAGGGTGTGGGAGAGTAGGTTGCTGCCGACACTGTATAATTTCATGTTTGGTTGTTTGTTTGGCCCGTGGTTGGGTGCACCTTGTTGGTGCATTCGACCACGGGCCACAAACATATCCACAGTTAGATTCTTGAATATAGAGAGGCGACGAATGGATGAGCGACAACGTTAGCCATGAATCCCTAAGCCTCT
The DNA here is from genome assembly GCF_000477935.1 of Corynebacterium sp. KPL1995. Taxonomy (NCBI): domain Bacteria; kingdom Bacillati; phylum Actinomycetota; class Actinomycetes; order Mycobacteriales; family Corynebacteriaceae; genus Corynebacterium; species Corynebacterium sp. KPL1995. Next base: position 768,427 of record NZ_KI515715.1, read on the forward strand.
ACGATGCTACAGCCGACAAAGCTGCCAGCGCCGTCATAAAACAGTATTCAAGCAGCTTTCATATCGCGACCTGCCTGTATCCGAAACCTATTCGGCGAAACATCCGCAACCTCTACGCGGTAGTCCGGATAGCGGATGAAATAGTTGATGGAACCCTGCGCAAAGCAAACTCTCTCGCGGGCAATACTGAATGCATAAGCAATGCGTTAGCCTCTTATGAACAGACCATCCTTAATGCACCGGACAAGCGTTTTCATACCGACCCGATTGTGCACGCTTACGCCAATACTGCCCGACGGTGTCGATTCCCAGAAGAACACATGCAAGCATTCTTTCGCTCAATGCGCATGGACCTGAGCACTACCAGCTTCGCCGAACCCGAGCTGCAAGAATACATCTATGGTTCCGCGGAAGTCATAGGACTGCTATGCCTCGATATTTTTTACGCCGAGACACCACGCCCAGATTCAGCTACCTGGTCACGGATACAGGAGGGGGCACAACGCCTCGGCGCCGGCTTACAAAAAATCAATTTCCTCAGAGACTACACTGAAGACACTACAGTTCGTCGGCGCGATTATTACCCTCGCTTGTCCGCACCGTCCGCAGAAGAAGCATTCAACAGCATCTTGGCAGAAGCTCGCTCCGATCTGCTAGCAGGCGCACGAACGATCAAATTACTCCCTCCCAAAGTGCAACCGGCGGTAGCCGCGGCATCCGAAATTTACTTGGAATTAGCGGGCAAACTCTGCCGGCACCCGGAAGCGGTTATCGGTGCAGGCACTAACAAACGCAGGCTATCGGTCCCGAAGCCGGTTAAAACCCGGATAGTCAGTCAGGCAATATTTCGTTCCGGTTATGGTGCCGCGCTACACAAACTGACCCGGAAGGCAGGCGCATGAAACGTCAAGTGTTGGTGATAGGCGCAGGTATCAGCGGGCTTGCTACCGCCGGGCTTCTGGCAAGGCGCGGGTTTGCGGTTACGGTCGTCGACAAGAACGAGTCCATTGGTGGCAGAATTGGCGAGATATCCGACTCCGGGTTTCGGTTTGAAACCGGCCCCTCGTGGTATTTGATGCCAGAAGCATACGACCAATTTTTCCGCATCATGGGTACAAGTACCGCTGCGCAGTTATCACTGTCGGTGCTTGATCCGGGTTACCGCGTGTGGACAGACGTCGGCGAATACGTCGATGTGCCCCGTGGGGCAGACAAGGTCACGGAGTTATTTGAATCGATTGAGCCAGGGGCAGGAGCACGCTTGCGTCGTTACCTGGCATCCGCGCACCTGGTTTATTCCGTTGCTCTCAGCAATTTTTTGTACACTACCTTCCGTTCAGCGTCTGCGTTTTTTCAGCCAGAGGTCCTGCGCCGTTCCGGGCATCTGCTCCGGTTTTTGTTGGTTCCCCTACAGCAGTTCGTCGAGAAGCAATTTCACGATCACCGCCTGCGTAAAATTCTGCAATATCCAGCGGTGTTTCTTTCGACCCAACCAAGCACGGCCCCGAGTTTGTACCACTTGATGAGCCACACTGACTTGGAACTGGGGGTGCGATATCCAACCGGTGGTTTCCGGGCTATTGTAGATGCAGTCGCACAATTGGCGCACGAGCATGGTGTCCGCTTCGAATTAGGATCCGAGGTTGTTCGTCTGGATTGCGCGGATCGCAATAACAGCCCACGACGCTCCAGCCAGCAGGACCGCAGCACGTTGTACTCCGGTGCACAGGCGGATAAGGCTCATATCAAGCGCGTCGAGGTGCGGACAGCGGAGGGTAGCCAGACTTATTACCCTGACCTCGTGGTGTCCACGGCAGACCTGCACCACACTGAAACTGTGTTGCTTCCTCGCAAATACCAAAGTTACCCCGAAACGTATTTTGCGAAAAAAGACCCTGGGATCGGCGTCGTACTGGCCATGTTGGGCGTTCGCGGAGCGCTTCCAGAATTAGCTCATCATTCATTGCTGCTGTCCCCGGAGTGGCAGAGGGATTTTTCTGCCGTATTTTCGGCAACCGGCGCGCTTCCCGAAAATAAGAGTTCATTATCGCTGTACGTGTGTAAGCCCTCGGCAACCGATGCGACAGTGGCTCCTGCCGGTTACGAAAATCTTTTTGTACTAGTACCTACAGCGGCCGATCTGGGGATTGGCTACGGTTCTGGCGATCATGCCGACGAACGCAATAATGTTGCTTTTGCGCAGCAGGAATCACCGGCGGTAACAGCTATCGTCGACAAGGCTGTGGCTCGGATTGCCCAAGTGACAGGCGTTAATGATTTGGCGGAGCGAATTGTGGTGCGGCATACGCTCGCGCCAGGAGATTTCGCGAAGGATTTCCATGCTTGGCGCGGTGGTGCTCTGGGCCCGGCGCACACGCTAGGGCAATCTGCGATGTTTCGACCGCAGAATAAGTCGAAAAAACTCTCCAACCTTTACTACGCCGGTGCGACTGTCGCGCCCGGGGTGGGGGTGCCGATGTGCCTGATTTCGGCCGAAAATGTTCTCAAACGTATCGATGGGCGGACAGATTCCCGTCCCATGCTTGCCGACGAAGTGCTGCATGGCAGCCACTGTAAGCGAAATCGCAGCCACTAAAAACGAATCTTTAACTTTGCTGCAAGGTATCGAGCACCCCTAGCTTGGTACGAAAACTGCGCTGCCGGCCGTTTAACGGATCGGTGAAAGAGATTTCCCGGGCGATGAGATGCATGGGCACCGCAAAATCTTCTTCATCCTCTTTATAGATCCGCGGATAAACAGGATCGCCCAAGATGGGTACTCCTGCCGCCCACATATGCAGGCGCAGTTGATGTGTTTTGCCGGTGACCGGGGCCAATCGGTAGCGCGCCAGTGGTGGCTGCGGGCCGTGGATTTTTTCCAGCTCGGTTTGTTCTGCCGGGCTGCACGGAGTGATGGCATCTACATAGGTGATCGCATTGGTTTCGCCTTCCACGAAGCGACCCTGCAATTCGCCAGGGTGTTTTTCCAGCCGGGAACGCCAGCTAAGCCGACCGTCGTGAGCAAGCGAGTCGGCCAACTCTGGATCATAAGCCGCGACGGCCTCGTACACCTTGGATACCTGACGTTGCGCGAACAGGGTTTGATACGGCCCGCGCAGTTCGGAGCGGGTGGTGAACACGACCAACCCGGAGGTTAAACGGTCCAGCCTGTGGGCAGGGGAAATCTCCGGGATACCGGTGAGCTGACGCAACTGCACAGTCGCGGTTTGCACAATGTGGCGAGCCCGCGGCATCGTAGCCATGAACGGTGGCTTGTGGACCACCAGCAAGTCATCGTCGCGGTGGATTATCGTGAGCTGGTAGGGAATTTCGGCTTCCGGGGCAGGGGTTTTGTAGAAGAAGACCTCACAATTTTCGGGTAGCAGCTCGTTGGGGGAAAGCGGGGCGCCGTTGTGGCGCACCACCTCGTGATCGCGAAAGCGTTGGTAAATCGCCTCCCAATTATCGTCTGGGTGGCGATGTCTCTGGGAAAAAATTACCTCGGCGACGGCATCGACAGCTCGAATTCCGGATGGTGGGGCGCCTTGAATGCGGATGCGCGTGGGGTTCAGACCATCTTTGATGGGTAACGGGGTGGACTTTCGGCGCATGTCGTTTATTATATCGTTATGGATTTAAACGCATTCTTAGAACCAATCACCAACTTCTTTGCCTCTGAAATTGGCGCCACCATCTCACGTGTACTGCACAGTATTTTCCAGCTTCTTTACCCAGCTAACTCGGAAGCTGCACACAAGTAAAAGTTTTCCCACTCCTCCCACGCCTTGTCGCTTTACAAGGCTTTGGTTTTGGACGCGATGAAGAGCACGAAACAGCCGTGGTGTGCATTGTAAATCTACGGACAGTATCGGTGATCGCGGTTATACTGGGTGGTGGAAGGGATATTTTCGCCGGATTTGCTCATATCAGGTTCGGTCAGAGGTATTCACCAGTTATGGCTGAAAACGACCTGGAGAAAGGGCGGTCACAATGTCCAAAGAAGATATCATTGTAGTAGCAGTAGACGGATCCGATGCTTCCAACGAGGCTGTCCGTTGGGCAGCAAATGCAGCGGCAAAGCGTGGGGTTCCTCTACGTCTGGCTTCTAGCTACACGATGCCACAGTTTTTGTATGCAGAAGGCATGGCTCCGCCGAAAGAGCTTTATGACGAGCTGCAAGGCGAAACTTTAGACAAGATTGAAGCCGCGCGGAAGCTGGCTTTAGAAGTGGCTCCTGAAATTAAGATCGGTCACACGGTGGCCGAGGGCTCTCCGATTGACATGCTATTGGAGATCTCCAATGACGTCACCATGATTGTTTTGGGCTCCCGCGGTCTGGGCGGTTTGTCTGGCATGGTTATGGGCTCTGTTTCTGCTGCGGTAGTTTCCCACTCCACCTGCCCAGTCGTGGTGGTTCGGGAAGATTCCGGAGTTACCGAATCCTCCAAGTATGGCCCAGTCGTCGTCGGTGTGGATGGTTCTGAAGTTTCCCAAAAAGCTACTGAATACGCCTTTGCCGAAGCGCACGCCCGTGGCTCTGAGCTGATTGCGATCAACACCTGGATGGATATGCAGGTGCAGGCATCGCTGGCAGGCTTGACGGCTGCGCAGAAGGAATGGGAACAAACTGAAAAAGAACAAAAGCAGATGATGGATGAGCGCTTGTCTGCTTTAGTGAAGAAGTACCCAGAGGTACCGGTGAAGAAGGTCGTGACCCGGGATCGTCCGGTGCGAGCATTGGCGGAAAACGCGGAAGACGCTCAGCTGCTGGTGACCGGTTCACATGGCCGCGGCGGATTCAAAGGAATGCTGCTAGGATCGACTTCTCGTGCACTGTTGCAATCCGCGCCGTGCCCAATGATGGTTGTTCGCCCAGAATCGGAGTAAAAAATGGAAACCCTTAGCTTGGGAATTATCGCCTGGATTATTATCGGTGGTTTGGCAGGTTGGATCGCCGGTAAAATTAAAGATTCTAGCCAGGGTTTCTTCGGAAACATCCTTGTCGGCATCGTCGGCGGTCTACTCGGTGGTTGGCTACTGAGCCTGCTCGGCTTCGATGCTGCTGGCGGTGGTTTCTGGTTCAGCCTGCTCACAGCCATTCTTGGTTCAGTGATCCTGCTGTCTATCCTGAATGCGATTAAGAAATAATGCTGCGAAAGTAGCTGCACTAAGCCAGTCGGTTTCTACCGGCTGGCTTTTTTAGTGACCAGAATCTGAATACAAAAAGTCTTACTAGTGCGCGCGAACTGAACCGGGTGGTCTATATTGTATGAAGACCGACTAGTGCAGGTGCGTGGTCTGATCGCGCATACGGCTGAGAACAGGAAGGAGCCGGAGTGAGCACCGCCAAGAAGAAGACGACGGCTAGCCGTCGCCAGAACCGCCCGAGTCCCCGCACTCGGTTGCTCAACTCTGCCACCAAACTTTTCGACACTGAAGGCATCCGTGTGATCGGTATTGACCGGATTTTACGCGATGCAGATGTTGCCAAAGCCTCGCTATATTCGTTGTTTGGTTCCAAAGACGCGCTGGTGACTGCCTATATCGAGAAACTTGATGAGGACTTTCGGGAAGATTGGCAGCAGCGCACGGCAGAACTCACCAATGTGGAAGACAAGCTTTTGGCTTTCTTCGATAAAGCCATCGACGATGAACCAAAAAAGGATTTTCGCGGCTCGCACTTTCTCAACGCAGCTAACGAATATCCAAAGCCAGAGACTGACTCTGAACGGCAAATCATTTCTGCGTGCATGAACCACCGTAGCTGGGTGCATGACACCATGACCACGCTGTTAAACGAGAAAAATGGCTACCCGTCCGCAACCCAGGCCTCGCAGTTGCTTATTTTCCTCGATGGCGGGCTTGCCGGGGCACGCCTGACCCGCAGCATCAACCCGCTGGTGACAGCACGAGACCTGGCGCGCCAGATGTTAGCGGCGCCACCAGCGGACTATTCGATTTAGTCGCGCCTACCTTCCCCTGGGGTATCGCTCGCGTCGCTAGAGGTATTTTCGGTAGTGGTATCCTGCGGAGCGTCGGCATTTGTAGATTTAGCCTGGGCAGCCTTCTTTTCGGCCTTTTCCGCCCGGCGCTGACGCGAAATCTCTAGTCGTGCTTGCTGCTGCTTTTTCCGCAGCTCCTTTTTCTCGGCGCGCTCCTGCTCTGCAGCGCGTTGCTTTTCTGCGCGGGTGGCGGCGAGTTCTTTTGCATACTCCGGATCTTTTCGCGCACGCTTATTTTCTTGTTTGCGTTCCCGTTTGCTCTGCTTACGGTCCTTTTTCCGCTGCCGGAATAATTGATGTGACTTACGTCGAGCCTCGTGATGCTCTTCTCGCAGTGGGTAGCGCACACGTACCAGCACAATGAACAATAGTGATTGCACCAAGGTCCACAAGTTATTAATGAACCAATAAATGATAATGGCCCAAGGGATCGGCAGGTTAAAAGCGACAAAGAACAGCATGATCGGCACAAATACCGACATCACGATCAAGAATTTGAATAACCGGCGCGCGATAGCATTCGACCATTCAGTGGTATAGAACGCGCGGAAGGTACTGATCACCAAGTTGATTGTGGTAAATGCAATAGCCAGTAGCAGCGCGGGCATCATCCCAGAAATGACTTCCGCGGTGCTAATACCAAAGGCCTGCTCTAGGTCTGGGCCCATCGAGGCGAATGCCGGAAGCGGAATGCCTAAAAATTCTGTGTGACGGAAATCGCTGACCTCCGCGGCAGTTAATAAGCCGATTGATTCTGCCGGCGCAATGCCCGTTTCTGCGCCAGAGCTGCCCGCAGCGCCTGCCTGTCCGGAACCGCCTTCTAGCGGGTTCGCCATTAATAACAGCAGCCGATACAGGCCGATGAAAACCGGAATCATGATCAATGGCGGGATACACCCCATCACTGGGCTGTAACGGTATTCGTCGTAAAGCGCTTGTTTTTTCTTTTGATATTCGCGAATCTCGTCGGTGCTGGTTACTTCCGCGTATTGTTCCTCAAGAGCGTTTAGGCGCGGACGAAGTAATGCGATGACGCGCCCAGAACGGGCGGAATACCAGGTCAATGGTGCGATCAGCCCGCGGACAGTGACGATGAGAAATGGAATGGAGACCAGCCATGACACGGAGTCTTCTAGCCCAAAGATATTTTGAAAGATCAGGTGCCATAGTTTCATGACCGCCGAAACTGGGTACATGAACAAGTCATATAAAGCTTCCATAGAAAGAGCGCGCTTCCTTCCGACGAGGATCGTTTCTGCCGGGGATTAGGCAGAAAAATACCGGCCGTTTAAAGTCTAGCCGTACGGCTGCACTGGGTAAGCTGTGGGCATGAGCAGCCCGGATCTTGTTGCAAAAAACGGTGATACTGACGTTGTGTCCGAATCCGATTTACGTGTGCCGCGTTCGGTAGCGGTGACGCCTGATTCCGCAGCAGAGGCAGAGGCCGCGATTGCCGATGTAGTAGCTGATCGTGATGTGCTGGGTGATGGCATTCATGTGCTCACCGCCGTGTTGTTAGTGGTTGGTGTGGTCGGTTCATTGCGTATGCCGTTGCCCGAAGCCAGCTTGAACCTCATTTTGTACACTGCTTTTGCCGCAATCTATTTTGCCGGTTCGGTGTATCTGGATGAGAAAGAAGAAAGCGTCCAGCTATTTTGGCTTTTCGGTCTCCTGGCAGTGTGGATGGCGATTATGTTCGTCACCCCAATGGGGGCCTACCTGGCGTTTACTATTTTCTTTTTGTTTCTGCGGGTGCTCGATGGGGTACGTGGGATTGTCTCCGTCATGTTTGCCACCAGCATCACGGTGATCATGCAGATTCCCTCTGGACTCACCTTGGGCGGCATCATGGGGCCGACGGTCTCTGCTATTGTTACCGTCGCAATCTATTTCGCCTTCACGACGCTGTCCCACATCAGCCGCCAACGCGCCCAGCTGATCCATGAGTTAATGGAGACTCGTGAGCAGCTAGCGGAATCCGAACGCGAAGCCGGAATTAATGCCGAACGCCAGCGTATCGCCCACGAAATTCACGACACCCTGGCGCAGGGGTTGTCCTCCATTCAAATGTTGCTGCACGCGGCGGACCGGGGCTTAGATCGTATCGACGCCGCGCATGAGGGCGATGAGGCAGTGGATTCGTCTCAACCGCGCCACCACATTGAACTTGCTCGCACCGTGGCCGCTGATAACTTGCAAGAGGCCCGGGCTATGATCGCCGCGTTGCAGCCGGCCACATTGGCGGAGACTTCCTTGCAACAAGCCTTGGAACGTGTTGCGCAGAATTGGGCAGACACCAGCGAGATCGTCATTGACGTAGAGGTGGACGGTACAGCGCGGCAGCTGCCGATGAAAACCGAGGCCGCGTTGTTGCGTATCGCGCAGGGGGCAACCGGCAACGTCGTCAAGCATGCTGGGGCTAGCCGGGCGCGCATTACCCTGACTTACGACGAGGACATAGTGCGTTTGGACGTGGTGGATAATGGAGCTGGTTTTGATCTTGCCGACGTCGACAAGCGCCCTAGTGGGTTGGGGCATGTGGGTTTGGCAGCTATGCGGCAGCGGGCCGCCGAGCAAGGCGGACAGATGGAAATTGAAACCGAACCTGGGCGCGGGACCGCGGTATCGGTGACGATGCCGTGCACGGAATAGCCGGGGAGTAAGATAAAGCTAAGTAACCGTCAGAAAAGGGGTAGTTGTCCACCATGATCAGAGTCTTGCTGGCAGACGACCACGAGATCGTACGCCTTGGGCTGCGCGCAATTTTGGATGATGCGGAAGACATCGAAGTTGTTGGCGAAGTTGCCACCGCCGAGGCCGCGATTTCTGCCGCGCATGCTGGTGGCATTGACGTGCTGTTGATGGATCTTCGATTTGGCGCTGGCGCGGAAGGTCACCGGGTAACGGGTGGGGCAGAAGCCACGCGCACGATTAAAACTTCAGTGCCACACCCACCAAAAGTACTGGTGGTGACGAATTATGACACGGACGCAGACATCCTCGGCGCAATTGAGGCCGGGGCAGTGGGCTATTTGTTGAAAGATTCCCCGCCGGCGGAATTGTTGGCTGCGGTGCGTTCGGCAGCAGAAGGTGATTCTGCGCTGTCGCCGGTGGTTGCGGATCGTTTGATGACACGCGTACGCACCCCGCGCAGCTCGCTGACCCCGCGTGAGCTGGAGGTGCTGAAGCTGGTGGCCTCGGGTTCGTCGAACCGTGACATCGGCACCGAGCTGATGTTGTCGGAAGCCACCGTGAAGTCTCACTTGGTGCACATCTATGACAAGTTGGGTGTGCGCTCCCGGACCTCGGCGGTAGCCGCTGCCCGGGAGCAGGGAGTGCTTTAACGGCGCGCGTTACCCTTCAGCGATATTGCGCTGAATATCCTCGGTGATTAAGTCAATATCGTTGCTGACGCTGCGGTGCGCGCGACGACGCTGCTGGTCGGTCATGAACTCCGCGTTGTCGACGGCTGCCTTCAGCTCGTCCAAGCGCTCGTTAATATCGCGCTTGTACCCTGGCTTCACGCTGGTGTCCTGCAGCGAATTGCGGATTCCCTGGATACGCGCCTTCAAATCCGCACCGTGCCCGCTAAACTGCGCCATCTGTTCTGGGGTGACACCAGAGCGCTGTGCGGTGCGTTTGCTGAACTGATCCTGCGCAGCAGTAATACCACGGTAAATTAACGGCAGCGCCAGCGGCAGCAGCACGCGGGAAGCACCGGCGAAACGCTTGACGTTATCGGCGTTGAATTTGCCGGTCTGCAGCTTATCCAGCTCCATCTTCGCCATTTTTTCCTGGTGCTTGCGTTTGGATTTCAAGCCCTTGTTTTCGTCTTTAATAATCGCGCGTTTTTGCTTTGCCAGTAGTTTTTCGCGGCGGGCGCGTGCCTTCGAATCAGCTTTGATCTCTGCTTTCGCGCGGGCCTTGGCAGCTTTAACGGCGGCTTTGGCATCGCTACGGCGCTTACGGAGTGACTTCATCAAGCCCATGGTGTGCTCACCTTTGCTGAAAATTGTGTATTCTTACCAGTTGCTGATTCAACAATACCTGGTGGTCTCGACTAGGCTGACCACCTGTGATCGGCTGTCGGGATTTTGTGGAAGCGCATGACCTCGTCGGCTGCCATTATCGCCTGGTGCAAGCCCGCCGTTACCCCGAGACCCCGGCGACGGAATCTTCCCAAGAACGTGCGTTGCGCAGCGCCGATGCCCGGGCAGAGGTGGCTGCCTTATTGCCGGTAGCCCCCGCGCTTGGCGACGGCCGCCGCCGGAATTTCCGGCGAATAGATTTAGGTCCGCTGCCTGCTGGTGATGCTGCGGCGGTGGAATGCCGGGAGTTTGACACCTTAGAAGCCCTTGCTTGGCAGCCAGATCTGATTACCGGCGCGGTGCTGGCGGGAACCACGGGTAATCCTGAAACCGGGGACACCGCCGGAAGCATGGGTACGCCTGGCGGGGCTGATACTCCGCACAACGGGCAGGCTGGCAACGATGGCAACACGCCTGTGGAGTGGAAAGTCTCCGTCGACGCTTTGGTGCGCACAGGGGACAACGCCTACCTGCCGGTGATGGTCAGCAACCATCGCGTGGCGCGAGAAAAAGCCGGTGGTGCGGTGGCTGTTCTTCCCACTCACCGCGCCGGGCTGGGCCGACCCATCACCGAGGAATTTGCGCTGCGCCAGCATTCCGTTGACGGTTATCGGTTGGGCCTGGCAGCACGTGCGCTCGACGAACTCGGGCTGGCTACCGGTCGTGGTGGTTTGATCGGGCAGGATCGTCGCCGGATTTTCCTGATGGATACCCAGCGGTTCCAGCGCGGGTTGTCTAATGCGCTTGCTGCTGTGCAGCCGGAGGAATTACCGCAGGGGCCGCGGCGTCGAAAAGAATGCGCGAGCTGTCGGTTTTGGGTCTATTGCGAGCAAGAATTGCAGGACACCGACGATATCAGCCTGTTTTTATCCGGTGACCGGGCTGATCATCTGCGTGAACGCGGGATCACTACCGTGGAGGCGCTGCGTCGGGCAGATCCCGCTGTGGCCGGTGATTATGCCCAATTGGCGGATGCGTGGCGGCGTGGAATCACCTTTTTAGCCCGCAGGCCAGCAGAAGAGATGCGGATACCGCGTGCCGACGTCGAGCTGGACATCGACATGGAAGCCTACCTCGACCAAGGCGCGTACTTGTGGGGTGTGTGGGATGGCGCGAACTACCACCCGTTTGTCACCTGGGACGAGCTCGGTGGGGCGGCAGAAGCGCGTAATTTCGCGAAGTTCTGGGAATATCTGTGCCAGCGGCGTCGGCAAGCAGAATCGGTGGGCCTTAGCTTTCGGGCATATTGCTACTCTGCGCATGGGGAAAATCATTGGATGCGCATGTCAGCGCGACGTTTTGCAGGCCAGCCAGGTATTCCGAGCATGGAAGAGGTCAGCGCGTTTATTGCCTCCGAGCAGTGGGTGGATGTGTTCCGCTATGCCAAGCAGTTTTTGGCCGATACCGCGGGCATGGGGCTGAAACAGGTGGCGGCGACGGCAGGGCATCGTTGGCCAGATGATGACGTGGATGGCGAACAGTCGGTGAATGCGCGCCGCAAAGCCGTGGGCGATGGGCCGGAGGCAACCCGCTCCCGGGAGCAGCTTTTGGGATATAACCAGGGCGATTGCCAGGCCACGCGGGTGGTGCGGGATTGGTTGTGCGCGGGTGCGCCGGGCGTGCCACGGATGCGGAGTGTTCGCTAGTCAGCGTTAGGTGTTTCCTTGGCGTGCGCGAAAATCCCGAGCGCCAGCATCGCACCGGCCAACAGCGCAAGCGTGCCGACGAAGCCCCACCACGGTAGGGCGGTAAAAACCAAGCCGGATAGCGCGCCGACGACCGACGAGCCCAGGTAGTAGCACAGCACGTACATGCTGGATGCTTCGGCGCGGTTGTGTTCTGCGATGGCGCCCACCCAGCCAGAAGCGATGGAATGGGCGGCGAAGAAGGAAGCGGTAAAAATCAGCAAGCCGGTCAGGGTCAGCCACAGCCACGGGGTGGCAGTAAGTAGCAACCCGATGATGAATGCGGTGGTGGAAAATACCAGCACTGTGCCGCGGGAGAATCTTTCCGCCAGTACACCTGCCCGGGCAGCGGAATAAGTGCCGCTGAGGTAAGCCAAAAATGCCAGTGCGACGATGCCTGGGGACAGCTCGAAATAGCCGATCAAGCGGAATGCCAGGAAGTTATACAAAGAAACGAACACGCCCATGGCCAGAAATGCAATGAGAAACATGGCTGCCAGCGATGGCGTTTTCCAGTGCGTGACCATGGATTCGTATTCGGTGCGAAACCGCAGGGCTTTCGGCTGGAAGAACTGCTGGCGCGGCAGAGTGAGCGCCACGATGATGGCGAAGCCGAGAGCTAGGAGGGATGCACACAGGATTGCTACGCGCCAGTCGGTGACTTCCAGCAGCATTGACGGGATCAGGCGGCCGGTGAGCCCACCGACGGAATTGCCAGCGACGTAGACGCCCATGGCGCGGGCCAGGAAGCGGTGGTCGAGTTCTTCAGCCAGCCAAGCCATGGTCACCGCGGGCGTACCAGCGATGAAAGCACCGTGCAGCAAACGCAAGGCGATGAGCTGGTGGATGGTGTGTGCGAGCGGAAGCGTCAGCCCGATAAGCGAGGCCGCGATGGCGGAGATGATCAACACCCGGTTGCGGCCAAAGCGCTCCGAGAGGATGGAGGCCGGAACCACGCAGATTGCCAGCATTCCCGTGGCGACGGAGACTGTCAGCGCTGCGACGGTTGGTGTGGTGTCGAAGGCGTCGACAAGCGCAGGCAGCATAGCCTGGGTGACATACAGCCCATTGAATACGGCCAGCCCCGCTGCCAAGACCGCGACGGTGGCTAGCCGGTAGTTGCGTTCTCCCCGTTGTAGGCCGCGTGCGGGTACTGTTTGTGCCATATATTACATGGTGTCACGTTTTTCACTGCGCGGTGCTGGTTTTCCGTTTCTTGTTGGCGCATTATTTCTTCTGGCCACCGCTATCTCGGTTGTGCTTATCGGGATAAATATTTCACTCTGGAGCCACAAGCGGGCGCGGTATCGTTCATCCGCGATAGGAAAAATCGGCGCGTGGATAATTACCACCGGAATTGTTGTGGACTGAGCAGAAACGCTACATGTTGTTGACAAGCCTAGAGCACACCAAGGCGTTGATCACAACCAATGTCATCGACGCCGACACCACCACCCCGGCAGGCAAGGAGATTGTAGCCTAATGACCAACCACACCCCGGCCCGTGTGCCGGACCCGATCCTTGCTAACAGATCACTGACGATTCGAAAGAACTCATATACCACCTACGCGGACTTGACCCGCCACTGGTGATCCGTTGCTTGAAAAGCTTGAAATGGTCGGGGTCAATTTGCTCGATATCCATCGGATATGATGCTGACGTCTCTGTTTGTTTCGGAGACTGGTCGCTGGTCACTGACGTATTGAACAAACTGGTCATATTGCTCGTTTTGGAGGGCATTTGAGAGAACTCGGGTTCCTACTGGTGCGGCGGCTAAACATGCTAATGCTGTAGCCAGTGCGATTAGCTTCTTTTCATTGATTTCTCCTGGTGTGCTGCGTCGTTTTCAGTTGAGCTCTTGTGCTTTACTTGCAAGCTCTCCCCTGGAGGGGCGTAAGGCGACCGTCAAACGCTGGTTTGTGCCGTTGCTGAAAAACCACGAAGTTCCACTAGGCAGGCCGGCGTTTGTCTCTGGCGCAAAATATGGCGACTTAGGAGCCCTAACTGGCCACTTTTTCTGCGTACCGTCAGGACGGCGTGGCCAAAATTTCAGGTAGTACCATATATGGTACTATTACGTTGTGGGAAAAAGTCTGCGATCACTACTTTGAAAGACGCAATACGAAGAGGACGTCGCATCGCACCTACAAGACCCCGTGGCTGGGTGATCCTCGTGTCAATATTCAAAACGCGAAGGGCAAGGCCAAGCCGTATCAGGTCCATCAAGTTCTAGAAGTGATTGAGAAATTGGGCGCACAGAAGAAGGAATCGGAGTAGTCAGCATGGACATTAACAAGTACACCTATCAAGTCTCCTGGTCGGAAGAAGATCAAGAGTTTGTGGCGACCGTGGCTGAGTTTCCCTCATTGTCGTGGCCGGATGCAGACCGGCAGCAGGCCGAGCGTGGTTTGCTTGAGCTTGTTGCTGAGGTTGCTGAGGACATGGAGGCCTCCGGCGAGGCGGTTCCTGCTCCGTTGGGCAGTCGTAGCTACTCGGGGAAGTTCAACGTGCGTACGTCTCCGTCGTTGCATCGGCGGTTGGCTATTGTTGCCAAGACGGAGGGCATTTCTTTGAACGCCTTGGTCAATCAAAAACTCGCGTCCGTCTAGTCAGCGGCACTGTGAAGAAGGGGGTGTGTCATGCCATTGGGTATGCGCGTGTGTCTACGGAGAAGCAGGATTTACAGGTTCAGCGTGAGAAGTTGGCCGCTTATGGTGTGGACGCGGAGCGTATCTATTTTGATCATGGCCGCTCTGGTCGCAACATCGAGCGCGCCGGCCTTGGGCAGGTGATTGTGGCGTGCCGTGCGGGGGACACGCTTGTTGTGACGAAGCTGGATCGGCTGGCTCGTAGTGTCCACGATGCCTCTGGCATTGCGCAGGACTTGCAGCAGTGCGGAGTCGCGCTGCAGATAGGCCGTGATGTCTATGATCCGGATAATCCCACGGGGCGCTTGCTGTTTAATGTCTTGACAATGGTTGCCGAGTTTGAATCTGACCTTTCCCACACATTGTCTGGATCTAATCCACGTAGAGGGGCAAACGTCCACAGCAAAGACGCGGCAGGCGCGATCAGGTCAACCCGATCGGCATACAACAACGAGCTTCGAACAAAGCGGAGTTCATTGTGCAAGGCAACCGCACCACTAGCACTCCGACTTGTGGGAGCGGCCCCCACCGTGAGCGTAAAACCGCGGTCTAACCGCTGCTGTTTCCGGCGAGTATGGCGCGAGGGCCGACCTGGCTTCTTTCCCATGGAATCATTATCTCACCGCGGTAGCCCCCACCCGTCCTCGCTTCGAAAACAACAGGGCCGCTTTGCTTGGTGCCATCTCGTCACGGAACGGCTACAGCCGAAAAGCGGCTAGTGTCCTGGCGGTAAAAGCACCTTCTTCTCCTTATGCACGGATAGCAGCTGTCTAATTCCGCGGTGGCTGTTTCCTGGCCGCAGCTCTCGTGGTTTGCACCCCACCATCATGGACGTTGGGTGTGAACACTGGCTACAATTTCAGGGTGGAATCCCAGCTAGTCGCCTACATCGATGAGTCCTCCGCCCTCAGGCCCCCAGACCGGCAGGAGTACATGGTGTGTGCGGCCATCATCGACGCTCAAGACCTGGAACGAGTACGCGAGGAGCTGCGTCCACTGCGCCTTCCCGGCCAGGTCAAACTTCACTGGACCGACGAACGCAATAGCCGACGCCGGAAAATCGTGGAAACACTTTCTGGAATCGACTCTATGCACGCGATCATCACCCACCAGAGCGAAGTAAGCAAGAAGACGGAGAGACACCGCAGGAAATGCTTGGAGCAGATGTACTTCGAGCTCTCCGAGATGCACGTCCATAACGTCACTTTGGAAAGCCGGCAAGAGGCACAAAACAAGCGAGACCTCGCCCATATCGTTGCTTTGCAGGGCCAGGGGCAAAGTGCTGGCATCCGGCTACGACACGTACGTGGTGGCGATGATCCACTGCTCTGGATTCCAGATGCCGTTCTCGGAGCACTTAACTCCGTTCATCTGGGCGAGGAACAGTACTGGGAGAAGCTGCATGAGAAAGTGGTCCTCAACCGTCCCACCCCCGGATTCCTCTAGAGACAGGCGAAGGCCCTGGGTCCAGTCGTCCGGCTGGGGTCCCAGGGTCTTCTTCCGATCCTGTCGTAACAGGTGGCAATAACCCTAGGTTAGCACCCTTTGTCACCCTTTGTCACTGCCATACAGAACCAGCTCGTCGTCGCTTACCTGGACCGGCGGCCTCATCCTGATTTTCTGACCGCACTGAAGTGCCCCGGGTTTTGTTCCTAGGCATCTGCCTTGATTTCCATTATTTCTCGACTGGGGTGGTGTTCTCAAAATTCGGCTTCGACTTCAGCCGGGGTGCGGTAGCCCAGACTTTGGTGGAGCCGTGATTCGTTCCACCAATTGCCCCACTCGAACGTGGCGATTTCCACATCCACAACATCGCTCCACCTGCGGGCATGGATCAGTTCGTTCTTGTGAGGGGTCGTTGACATTCTCAGCCAAAGCATTGTCGTAGGAGTCGCCCACCGTCCCGGTAGACGCACTAATTCCGTGTTCTTCCAAGCGCTGGTTGTAGACAATGCTCACATACTGCCAACCGTGATCTCAGTGGTGAATCAGACTCGTCGTTTCCTTCTACTCAAACGGAACAAAACCTGGGACACTTCAGGTGCTGGTTTTCCGACCTTAGATTAGGAGTGGGGCAGGCATCGACGGATCTTAGTATTAGTCGCTAACCCTAGGGTAAATAACGTGGATCATTATAGGTTAAACAAGGGGGTCTTGACTTTGTGGCCCTTTTCGGTATTCTCCGCTTAAGTGATTAGAGTCACTTAAGCAAGATTTGTTAATCAAGGAAAGAGGTAAGGTCTCATAATCGAACGTTTGAAAGGTTTGGTTATTTTTCATGCTTGATGAATGTGTCGAAGTCCGGATTTTGGGACGTTTTTCGTGTGAACTGACTGCGGAAATTGCTGCATGAGGTTTATCAGTTGGAAATGGTCCGTCAAGGGATTCAACGCCTTGCGGGGCTGAAGTGGTGAGCCTTAAAGTCCACCAATAAGGAATTTTTAGTTATGTTTAGTAAGGTATCGAAAAAATATCGTTAATTATTATTAGCCGGGGAGTTGCTCTCTCTTGGGCGCAAGCTGCATCAGCTGAAACTTCTAAGGTTTTGCCGACGAGGTCTGCTGTAATTGAGGAAAACTATACATCACTGAGTATGTTCTTCTCGGACGATGGGCTTAGCGCCTTGGATGAAATTTCAACGACTATCGAAATCGAACAACTTGTGGCTGTCATTGAGGATCCTGAAGTAGTTGGGCAAAATAAAATTGCTACACGTGCTGTAGCCACTCGACAAAATGGTTGCTCGTTTACGCCAGATCGGTGGGGAAGTGCCAATTTTAAACCAATTTGTGACCGGCATGATATTTGTTATGGCCCTTCGAGTAGGACAAACCGTATCGACTGTGATAAACGATTTCGTGCGGGGCTGATAGCTGAATGCGTCCGGGCGTATGGATCGGGAGTTCGATCAGGGGCCTGTAAAGGAGTGGCTGAGGCTTATTATCGCGGCGTTCGTGCAGCCGGCTCGAGATTTTATAAGGGGCGAGGGCTCAACAATTAGGGAGTGGAATGAACATGCTGAAACCTCTGGAAAGCATCACAATTCTTTCGGTACTCGTGGCCCTCGCGCTCTATGTATTGATTAGCATTATTGCTGCCTCGGGTGACGGATTTCCGTTTCTTGTTGGCGCATTATTTCTTCTGGCCGCCGCTATCGCGGTTGTGCTTATCGGGATAAATATTTCGCTCTGGAGCCATAAGCGGGCACGGTATTGTACATCCGCGATAGGAAAAATCGGCGCGTGGATAATTACCGCCGGAATTGTTATTGCAGTTGCTGCCGTTATTACTCAGCTGTTTCGTGCCGGTGGTTTTTGGGAACCGCTGTTTAGTGAGCTTTTATGGGTAATAACTGCAGCTACCGGACTATTGTGGCTGGGGTTTATTCTACTTATGGTTTCCGGGAGAACTCGCTAAGCCAGAACGGTTGCCTGCGAGATAAAACCATCGAAGATAAAAACTGCCACTAAAAACCGCGATGAAAAAACGCCGTGCCCGGCACGTAAAGTGCGCGGGCACGGCGTTCGCGTAAGCCGCAGCGATGCTGCGGCGGAAGGTTTACTTCTTCGCTGCTGCGAAACGCTCTGCAACGTCGTCCCAGTTGAAGACGTTCCAGACAGCCTTGACGTAATCAGGCTTGACGTTCTTGTACTGCAGGTAGAAAGCGTGCTCCCACATATCCAGCATCAGCAGTGGGGTGAAGTTCACGGAAGTGTTGCCCTGCTGATCGGTCAGCTGCTCAACGAGCAGGCGACCAGCAATGTGGTCGTAACCCAGCACGGCCCAGCCGGAACCCTGCAGGCCGAGTGCTGCTGCGGAGAAGTGCGCCTTGAACTTCTCGAAGGAACCAAAGTCGCGGTCGATAGCCTCCGCGAGCTCACCGGTTGGCTCGCCGCCACCGTTAGGGCTCAGGTTCTTCCAGAAGATGGAGTGGTTGGTGTGGCCACCCAGGTTGAAAGCCAAGTTCTTGGACAGCGCACGGATGCGGTCTGGGTTGGCTTCGCCGTTGCGCTCTTCTTCCAGGGCGTCCAAAGCTGCGTTAGCACCCTGTACGTAAGTGTTGTGGTGCTTGGAGTGGTGCAGCTCCATGATTTCGCCGGAGATGTGTGGCTCCAAAGCGTTGTAGTCATATTCGAGTTCTGGGAGTTCGTAAACAGCCATTATCGCTAAATCCTTTCGTTGGGTACCCCGCCCATAATAGGCACGTATAAGAATTTCGCAACATTTTTATGACATAAAACTATTCACGCGACACCAAGCATCAGAGGATGCTCTTATAAACAAATACACAGCTGCACGCGAGCTCCTTTCACAGTATTTAGCGAGCTACGCGGGCGTAGAATATCGGCATGTGGATGTTTGGAAATAACCCAGAACTCGTCGCCGAAGAAGACGCCCTGCATGGCGGAAAGCACCCGGTCCTAGAAAACCCACGCCCGCATGCCGTGTTGGGTACGCCAATTACTGGCATCTGGGAAGACGGCCAGGCCAGCCTGATTGTGGGCTTGGGGTGTTTCTGGGGCGTGGAAAAGCTTTATTGGAACCTCGACGGCGTGGTGTCTACGTCGGCTGGTTATGCCGGTGGCGTGACGCCGAACCCGACGTACCGGGAGGTGTGCACGGGGCGCACCAATCACGTGGAAGTTGTGCGCGTGGTTTATGATCCTTCCCAGATTTCCCTCGAGGAGCTGGTGCGCGTCGGGCTCGAAGCACACGATCCGACTCAGGGCTATCGCCAAGGCAACGACGTGGGCACGCAGTACCGCTCGGCGTTTTATACCGAAGGCCCAAACGCGGCGGAAGAAAAACAGGCCGTCGACAAGCTTGTCGACGCCTACGGTAAGAAATTACAGGCCAACGGCTACGGTGAAGTCACCACGGAGATCGCTACGCTGGCCGAGACCCCGGCGGGCGAATACTATTTGGCTGAGGACGAGCATCAGCAGTACCTGGAGAAAAACCCACAAGGCTATTGCCCGCACCACGGCACGGGCATTGCCTGCAGCATCTAGAGTTGTTCGCGCACACTAGCGCAGGCGCAAATACTATGTTGACCGGCTGTCATATCGTTGCCCACCGTGGCTATTCCGGGAAGTACCCGGAAAATTCGCCCGAGGCGTTTCAACAAGCCTTGCAACTGCCTATCCATGGCCTGGAATGCGATATTCGCGCCAGCCGCGATGGGCAGGCGGTGGTGATCCATGATCCCAGCGTGGACCGCACCAGCACTGGCACGGGCATGGTCGCGCGCATGATGTGGCCCGAGCTCCAGCGGCTAAATATCGGTACCGAGGATACGCCGCAGAAACTCATGCTTGTCGACGATTTGCTGCGCATGCTCGGGAATAACCCGCACCACCTTTATATTGAGACCAAACCGCTGGTGCGGCAGGGCGCGGCGCTGGAAAAAGCTCTGGCGCGGGCGTTGCATCGTACCGGGATGGTTGCGGATCCCCGCGTGCACATTATTTCTTTTTCGCATGCCTCGTTGCGCAGGCTCGCGAGTCTCGTGCCGCAGGTGGACCGGATTTATTTGCGCCGCGGTTGGGAACGGCGGTGGAACAGCCGCGATTTGATGCTGTCACGCCCGCATGCGCTGGGGCTTTCTCTGGACCACGGCAAAGCCAACCCGGCTGCGATTGGTGTGGGAGGCCGTCGGACGTACATGTGGACCGTCGATAAACCGGAAGATATGCGCTGGGCGCGCGATCACGGGGTGAACCTCTTGGCGACGAATTGGCCGGAGCTTGCGCTTAAAGCGCTGCGGGAATGAGAAGGGGCTAAAGCGGGTGGTCTCTTTCGTATACCGAAGGGACATCACTATTGTCTCTTAAGTCATCGGTAACTAAATTTAGGTTTAGCACAGCAAAAATCTAGTGGTGCTGTTCACTGTTTCTCTCAGAAAGGGGAAAACATGCCTAGCTTCGTTCTTCGAACCGTGTCCACCGAATCCACTCGTAATCTGAATCTGCATGCAATCACTGCGCCTGCAGAATGTTGCGGGTGCCCATTGGAAAGCCGTTGTGCGGCCTATTGTCGCGATAATTACGGCTCTCGAGGCGGCTATTGTGAGGGCTTTCTCGATCTTCGTTGCGTCTGCATTTAAGAAAAACAACGGGTGATGCGTTTTCGATGCGTAGCGCATTATCTTTTGGAGGAGAGTAGTTTGCATGCTTGAAATCAGTGGTATTAAAAAAGTAATTGCAGGAAAACAAATTTTACACGATGTGCATTTTCGTGTACGGCCAGGACAACTTGCAGCTGTGATAGGCCCTTCCGGGAGCGGTAAGACTACTCTGCTTAAATGCATAACCGGTATTGCTACTCCCGATGCAGGTCAAATTTCTTTGGGGTCGGAAGTTTACTCAGAATATTCAGAACGGCAGCGACGGAATTTTCGGCTTCGTAAAATCGGCGTGGTTGATCAGGAGAATCGATTAGTTGAGGATCTCACGTGCCGTGACAACATCAGATTGATTGCTGAATTAGCACTGAAAAACAAACGGAAGAGTCATGAACTAGCAGACGATATTCTTGTGCGATTAAATATGGAATCACACAAGAATTGTTATCCTGGCTCGCTCTCCGGTGGGGAGCGACAAAGGATAAGTATCGGATGTGCACTCGCCAACTCGCCGTCATTAATTGCAGCAGATGAACCAACTTCCAATCTTGATGACGCATCTGCCGATAATGTAATAAGTATTTTTATAGAACTTGCTCAGTACATGCAGATTCCCGTGGTGGTAGTAACTCATGATTCGAGGGTAATTAAACGAGCAGATTTCGCTTACAAGATTAGTGGTAACAATGATCCTAGTTAATATTGCAAAACGAAATTTAAGCGAAGCGTTTGTCACCGGATTCTTTAATCTTGGTTCATTGGCTGTTATATTGCTTCCTCTTATCGGGGTATTGATGCTGTGGAACTCAGATGAGCGTGTGGGCTGGCGTGAATCTGCTGAAGCACAAGAGAAGCTGTCTAATTGGTCGATAAATTCGGGTGATGGCGTGATTGAGTTTTCACTTGCTTCTCCGGGCTATCTGAAAGAAATTCCAGTGCAAGGCGACGGCGAGATTGTAAATTGTGCAGTCGGTATTGGCCGTGATGCGCCCGAAAGATTTGTTCGTTACGCTGAATCATTACGGTGTAATGTGACGCTTAAGGATAGCTCAGTGACAGATGATAAAACTGTCAATATTGTCTTTGTGGCTGATGATCTAGATAGTCAAAACAAGAATACAACAACAGAAGAATACCGTTCCTCTATCGATGCAACAGTCATATACTTGCTCTTGGTCTATCTGATTGTGATTATCGTGCCATGTCTTATTTGTTTTTGGAATATATCTAAAATCTTCGATATGAAATGGAAATCGACGGCCCAAACACTTTTGGTTCGTGGGGTTCCGAATAGAAAGCTGATGGCTTTGTTATGTGCTGGCGCCTGGGCAGGGCTCATAATTAGCTGCATCGTGTCTTTTGTTCCCCTCTATTTTGTATCTCGGGCGCTGGAAAACGTGGTATGGGAAGGGACTAGATTTCTGCCGCAAGACTCTCTCGTCGGTTACTTTGGTGCACTTATAATTGCCGGCTTCATCACACTTACCGTCGCGGTAGTAATTTATTTAAGAAGGATGCGTTATGTTGCAGAAATACTCTAAATGGAGAGTGTTGGGTTTTCCGCTCGGCATAGTCGTAGCGATGGTTATGGCCGTAGCCTCAGAAATCTTTGCCGTCCCCATTTTAACTCCGTTAGCATTCCTTCCAGTCATCATTGGACTAATCGCACTCGCTCCGCTTCTATCGGTGGGAGCAGGAAAGTGTTATGAAACAATATTTAAAGGAGGCATTCAAGGGACGATTATTGCCGCTTCGCTTCGGTACCGTGCATCGTCGATTGGCTTGAGCGTGGTCTTATTATTTTGTGTTTGCACAGTTTCGACTGTAACCGTCGGGTTAGCAAATGCAGGATTAGGCCAAGTTACTGAAGGACAAAGCTTTTGGCGGCCTGGAATTCACTGGGGCAGTATACGTGATGATGCGAATGTAAAAGAGATTTATAGAGGCGTACTTATGCCGGGAGTGCTAGGGACTTTTGGGCAGGGGCGCATTGTGTCTGAGGAGAAAGGTACGAGCACTAACGCGTTTATTATGAGCTGCAAAGAGTACTCGCTAATATCGGCGGACGCTCCTGTTTGCCCATTAGATGAAACTGACTCAATCATGATCCCCGAAGGAAGTGATTCCACAAAGATTTCAAATGTTTTCTATTCGCCGGTTGATGATAAAGAAATTCAATTGCCGTCGCTGAGTGTCAAAGAAGTAAGCGGCTTAACGGAAATTATAATTTCTACTTCTGATGATGAGCTAAATAAACTAGGGCAATACGTATACGCGGATCTCAATAAAATCCCTATCGAGTTACTATATCCTATCGTAACGAATACCTACAATGGTCTTACATCGCAAGAACGAATAGATGGCATCAATGCTGAGACAGTATCAGGTTATAGAATAGCTGCTTTGACCCTGGTGCTAAGTATAGTGTTGTTTGGCCTTGCATCTATTATCGGTATTGTCATTGCGGCTCTACGAGACCGGCGAGATTTAATGGAGACTCTGACAATTCGAGGTATTGAGAAAGCCGTCGCGAAGAAATTAATTCGCATTGAAACTGTAAGCCTTACCCTGCCATTTGTAGTGTTTGGCTGTGCTGCAGGCGTGATCTTAGCTGCGGTGATTGCGAAGGCATCAAGCTTAGAACCGAGTGACACCATTACTCCATATATATTATTGATTCTGTTTCTTTACCTGGTCTCCGTCCCCGTCACCACTGAAGTGTGGCTTTACAGGATGAGTCGAAAAAAATGATGAATCCTTCATGGTTAGTCCAAGCAGTAGGCCTTCGCGCTGTAAGTAAAAACCGAATGACCCACAAATGGATAAGAGCACAAAACCCAGGGCACTTCAGCACATCCGTGTGAGCCGAATACTCGGTTCGGTGGTCATAGACAAACTGGAAGCGGTTCACCAGTGAGTCTGCTTTAGGCAAAGTACTGCACAGCCTTACGCAGAATATCGCGTTCTTCGCGCAGCTTAGAGACTTCTTTTGTCTCACTGCCGGATGCGTTCGGAATCATTCGCGACGTGGGCTTTATAGTGTAAGGCTTTCGTACGGAAGCGTTTGCCGGTGCCGTGCTTTTTGCCCCATGAATGTAGCGATGCCTGGTTGATACCGAGCTCTGTTGATGCTGACTTCAGCGAGAGGTCCTCATTGTTTTCGCACAGGGCCACGGCATCGCGTTTAAATTCATTGGAATACCTGGACATGGTGGTAGATTGCCTTTCTTCCCGGCCCAAACGGAGTGGGGTGGGTGGCCATCAAACAGGGGCCAGGTTCGGTTGATTGTCTAAGATTCTTAGCCATAGGGACGACGCGAAATTAGCGATCGGAAAGTTACGGCGCTATGGAAAATGAGCAGGCAGCTATGTCGTAAACTGGCGCGCATGGCGAAGAAGAAAAAGAAGCAAGAAGACCTCCCCGAGGGAATGTCGCGTCGACAAGCAAAACTTGCAGCCCGGGCTGCGGAACGTGCCAAGCTGGAAAAAGATCCACGCCCTTTCGCTGGGTTTGCGTGCGAAGCCGAACTAATTGCACTGCAAGAATTTGTGCCCTCCGGTTACGCGAAAGCGGATATCGCAGGCATCGATCGCACCGTGTGGCTGTGTAGTGTTTTGCCGGGAGCATCCGCAGCGATGATCCGCGATGAGCAATACGGCGGAGATGCCTTTGTCGCACTGCAGGTGCAAGCCCACGGCGTGAACCCGCACCATGACCTGGCCTACGCCCTGAACTGGGTGAAAGAGCATTCGGCTGGCGAATCGCTGGTGTCCACGGCAGCCGACGGCAACCAGCCAGAACTCACGGAACTGCTGCCGCACGACACCACGCTGGACATCCAGCTCGAGCAAGACTTTTCCTGGTGGATGCCAGAAGGCTCGCCCATGCCGGAACAGGTTGCGCAGTCGATGCAAATGGCCAACGATTCCGTCATCGAAACCCACGCGATCGATGCCGACGCGCAGGGTGCTTTGTGGTGGTCGGATACCGGCAGCGGTAAGGCGCACATCCGCTGGGTACGCCCGGTGGACAACGAAAATGATTTCCTGAACGCCCTGGCACGCGTGGCCGCCCGCGGTGACCTGCACGTGGGGGAAGACACCAAGTTTGCTGGTGTATTCCGCACTCACGGCGTGATTGCCCCAGTTTTTGATGTCACTCCGGAGCCAGCCGCGGATTCCTACCGAGAGCAGCTGGAGCGTGTGAACCAGGCTTTGGAAGAAGAAATCTCCAACGATGCACAGCTTTCTGCCGATGAGCGCAAGCAGCTACAAAACATTAAATCGCGGCAGGTAACCATCCGCTAGTGCCGCGGGGCAGCGGCTGCAGCCTCAGAGCGGCAGGTCGCAGCCGCAGTGATCTGCGGTTTAGCGGCCTGCCGGAAGTGCGTGGAACAAAGACGTGCCAAAGATGGTTGTAGTTGACATGACATCATTATTTACGACTCTGGAACTTGGCTGCTTTAGATTGAAAAACCGCATGACCATGGCCGCGCTGACGCGTCAGCGCGCAGGCCATAGCGGGGTGCCGAGCGATATGCATGTTCGGTACTATTCTCAGCGTGCTAGCGCAGGTCTCGTAGTCACAGAGGGCACCTTCCCCGCATGGACAAATCGCGCGTTTCCGGGCCAAGCAGGTATCGCAGATGATGAACAGGCGGCCGGTTGGCGCGAGGTAGCTAACGAAGTGCACAACAGTGGCGGTGTCATTTTCATGCAGCTCATGCACGGTGGCCGCACAAGCCACCCGGATCTTATCGATGGAGCCCAAGCAGAAGCACCCAGTGCACTGGATTGGGGCGGAGAAGTCCGTGGGTTTTCCGGCAAAATGGACGCGCCGATGCCACGTGCACTGGAGACCAAAGAAATCCCACGCATCGTCGAAGAATTCCGCGCTGCTGCACGTCGCGCCGTAGATGCTGGAGTTGATGGCGTGGAGATTCACAACGCCAACGGATACCTGTTGCATGAGTTTTTGGCACCATCCGCCAACCAGCGTGACGATGAATTCGGTGGTAGCCCCGAAAACCGATGGCGATTGCCTGAAATGGTCATTCGCGCGGTTGTTGATGAAATCGGGGCTGACCGCGTCGGAGTGCGCTTTTCCCCAGGGCACAACGTGCAAGGAGTCATCGAAGAAGACGAAGCAGACATGGTGGCTACATATGGCGGACTCATAGATGCCATCACGCCACTAAACCTGGCTTATGTTTCCTTCCTGCACGCGGAGCCGGAAGGTGAGCTGATGTCGACCTTAGCGAACAAAGCGCGCGCTAACGGTGTGACCAAAGTACTGATGAATGATGGGTTTGGCACCGTTACTACAAAGGAAGATGCCCAGCGGGAGCTGGAATTAGACTACGTAGATGCTGTTGTAGTCGGGCGACAGTTTATTGCGAACCCAGACTTGGTGCGGCGGTGGCACGAAGATTTGGTGCTGAACGAACCAGATCAAGCCACGTTCTATATGGGCGGCGAACGTGGCTATACAGACTACGAGACAATCGCGGATTAACCACTAGCTCTGTAACCGATGAATGCGCCCCTGCACTAAGCAGGGGATTAGCGCAGTGAGTTCCAGAGGTTTTCTGCCTCAATCTCGTCCCATAGCACCACGTTTCCGACGTCGGTATCAGCAAAACCACCGACCGGTACCGTCTTGGTTTCCACCCCGGTACCCATCGACAATGCCAGGCGGGCCAGGTGCCATACGTGATCGCTTTCGCCGACGGTAAACGACTTTGATACCGAGCTGATCATCGGGAATACGTCAAAAGGGTTGAGCAGCGTCGACGGGTTCGTAGCCTCGTGCATCAGCGCAGAGAAAAACTCACGCTGGCGTTCTACACGGTCCAAATCACCCATCGCGGTGGCACGGGTACGCACATAGCCCAGTGCGTTGGCACCGTCCATTTCTTGGCATCCTGCGCCAACATTGAGATTGGCCAACGGATCGTCGATCGGTTCGGAAGGACACAATTCCACCCCGCCGATAGCGTCGACAATATTGGCCAAACCGCCCATGCCCACTTCGGCGTAGTGATCAATGCTGACTCCGGTGTTGGCCTCCACGGTTTGCGTCAATAGCTGTGGGCCGCCATAAGTAAATGCCGCGTTGATTTTGTCTTGCCCAAAACCAGGCACGTCGACGTAGCTGTCGCGAGGAATGGAAATCAGCTGTGCACTGGTGCCTTCCAGGTGCAGCAACATGATCGCGTCGGTGCGGCCGGTTCCAATATCGCCACCGGTGCCTAGCCGGGCAATATCTTCTTCGCTTAAGCCCACGCGCGAATCCGAACCAACCAGCAGCCAGTTCGTGCCCTTGGTGGATCCGATAGGTTGCTCCGGTTCCGAGGCCACGCGGGTGAGCTGGGCATCCGCCCAAAAAGCAATAACCAGCAGCAGAACTATGAGCACTGCCAACGGCCAGCCCAAGCATCCAACACAGCCGAATTTCGGGCGGCGCAGCTTCGAGCGCAACCCGGCCGCACTAAACTTTCCGAAACCACGGCCACCGTGCGCGCCGGGGTGTGGATTGCGTACATCGGCGTAAGCTTGCTGGTACTGCTGGCTCGGTTGCCCATACCCACCGGGTTGTGGATAGTACTGTCCAGGTTGTTGGGCATAAGGTTGCCCCACATAATTTTGTGGCGGCCGTTGCTGTGGTGGCCGTTGCTGTTGTGGAGGCTGCTGATACGGAGATTGCTGCCCAGGAGGCTGTTGCCCTGGCTGCTGTGGAAATTGCTGTGCGGAACGAGACGGCACTTCACCGTGACGGTCCTGCCCTGCCGCGCGGCCCTGCGCGTACCCTGCCGCGGCACCACCGACAGCACCGCCCGCTACTGGTCCGCCCAAGTCCATGCGGGTCGGCTCCGAAGGGATCCGCTGTTGGTTGCGCGACTGGTGCAGTTGCTCGCGGTTGACCGGACGAGCACCCGGGTGGTTGTGCCCGGAGACCGAACGTGCACCATGCCCAGCATCGTGATTTGTGCTCTGCCGAGCAGAATTAGCCCGTTGCGCATCATAAATAGCGCGTTCACGGCGCAGCTTTTCCCGGTCAATCGGCGGGCGGTTCGCCCGCGAATCTTGCCGGTTGGTGCGCACCGGGTGTTCAGAGCGCGCAGAGTGTGCAGAACGCTCGGAGCGTTTAGGCCGCTCAGGCCGTTCGGAACGCGGCGGACGTGCAGCACGCGGGGCACGCGAAGCTTCCTGCGGAGCTTCCGGCTTGGCATGCCGCCCGCCGCCAGCGGAATGCCGGCCACTTTCCCGTGCACGATCGGGCGCCGTGCGTGGACGCCGTCGTACTGGCCGACCGTAGCGATCCAGCAGCGGCTTACCGTCGCGCCCCAGGACGACGTCGCCTTCTGCAGGCCCGTGGGATCCCCCGTGCCGTCCAGCTGGCCGTTCTCCGCGATCTGTCATGGCAGATATTTTACCTATCCTTGCTTGTGCAGTGCCCGCTTAGTGTCCTTTAGTAAGTAATCACGCATGCACATCAAGCGCGAGCCCGAGCAGCTCGTCGTCGGCAAGCGTGATGGACCCCAAATGAACCCCAACTGGTGGGCGTCCAGGCAAAGCCCAAGGAATCGAAATAGCGGGCCTTCCCGTCATGTTAAATAGCGAACACCATGGTGACCAGCGGGTTTGCTCGGCAAAACAACGTGAGTGCTCCATCGCGGCAAAATGGCCCACCGGCGGCGGATCATGGGTGAGCGTGGGCGATAACACCACGTCAACATTCCAAAAAGAATGCAACAGACCATTCAGTGCCGCGGCGTGTTTTTTCGCTGCCTGCACCTCCGCTGGTGCTTGCCGACGCCCGAGCTGCCCCACCCAGTGCGGGTAGCCGGCGATGCCTGAGCCCGACGCTAGCGTGTCGTCGGCAAGCGCGGTGGCGAGCGCGGAGCTAAAAATCGTGCGGAAGGCGTCTAGGGTACGCTCACCGGGAAACGCAGTGATCGGGATAATCTGGTGGCCCGCGGAATCAAGCGCTTCGGCGGCTAGCTCTGTGGCCTGCAACATGGGATCGGCAATCTCGGCGTCTGTCAAAATTGGGTCCGTCAACAGGCCGACGCGCATACGAGAAACGCTGGGGTTGAGCGCGTGCAAGAAAGCGGAATCAGCCACCGTGGTGGTGACAAATCCCTGCACCGCCAACGCCCCGTTCTGCATCCCCGGTGGCCGCGGGGTGGTGGGTTTGAAGCCGACAAGCCCGCAGGCCGCAGCCGGAACACGGATCGAACCACCGCCGTCCGAGGCATGCGCGGCGCGCACAGTACCGAGTGCGACCTGTTCTGCAGCACCGCCAGAAGAGCCACCCGGGGTAGCTCCCGGCCACAGGGGATTTGTCGGGGCGGGCAGGCCTACCGGCTCGCAATCAATGCGTAAGCCCAGCTCAGATGACGCGGTTTTCGACTCTATGCGCGCGCCCTGGGCCTGCAGATGCGCCAGAAACGGCTCGGTGCGCTGGGCAATATATCTGCGGGAGATATTGCCCAAGGTGGTGGGAAGCCCGGCGACGTCGTAAAGATCCTTTGCTGGGATCGACCAACCCGCCAGCCGCTCGGGGTTGGGGAGGTGCGCGTGTTGCGCCCGCGGAAAGACCATGCAGATCAGGGTAATCTAGCGGGCATGAGCACCGTGGCATACCTGGGACCCGCCGGAACTTTCACCGAGGCTGCACTGCACAAGCTACAGCGCGCCGGGGTGTTTGCTGGGGCGGGACACGATGCAGAGGCTGGTGTTACCGCTGTTCCGGTGGCTTCGCCGGGTGACGCTTTACGACGCGTCAGCACAGGCAAGGCCGACTATGCCGTTGTAGCCGCAGAAAGCTCCGTCGAAGGCGCAGTGACTGCCACGCACGACGCGTTGGTGGAAAACCCCGGGTTACAGATTTTTGCTGAGGTTACGCTGGATATTCAATTCAGCATCCTGACTGCTACCGAAGAAATCGCGGCGAAGCCGCAAGCGATTACCAGCATTGCCACGCACCCGGTGGCGTATCAGCAGATCCGCACCTGGGTAGAAAACCACCTGCCGAATGCCGAGTTCATCCCGGCCTCATCCAACGGGGAAGCCGCACGCATGGTCGCGCAAGGCCGCGTTGATACCGCTGCCGCCCCGGATAATGCTGCGGATCTGCATGGGCTTGCGCGGCTAGCACAAGGGGTGGCGGATGTTTCCGGCGCCCAGACTCGTTTTATTGCACTTACTGCGGTTTCCACGGATCCTGTGGACGCTGGGGCTGCTGCGGACACCACCGCCTTGCAGCGAAGCGCTGCACCCCGCACGGGCAACGATCGCACCGGAATCATTTTTCACGTGCACAACGAACCCGGCGCACTGGCTGGCGTGTTGCAGGAAATCGCTGGGCACGGGGTAGATTTGTCCCGCATTGAATCCCGCCCGACGCGCACCGGACTAGGGACTTACCGCTTTCATATCGACATGCATGGCCACATCGATGACTTACCGGTGGCCGCGGCGCTTGCGGCACTTGAACGGCGCTGCGAGAAAGTGCAATTCCTCGGCTCCTGGCCCAAGGCAGGGGTTTAAGCATGGGAAAAATCATTTTGCTCCGCCACGGGCAAACACACTCCAATATCCACGGCTACCTGGATACCCGCCCGCCGGGAGCAGAACTCAGTGAGCTGGGGCGTCGACAAGCCCACGCTGTTGGTGAGGAATTCGCCCGTGATCTGGGAGAAATCCCGCAGTGGTGGTCGTCGATGGCCATCCGCACGCAGCAAACCTCTGAGATCGCTGCCCGTGCCTTCGAACAATTCCGTGGGCTCGAGCCCTACACCATCCCAGTGCAGGTGACCCCGGGGCTGTTTGAGGTATTCGCTGGTGACTACGAAATGAGCCAAAACATGGGGAAAATCGCCGAATACCATCAGTGTTTGCTGCGGTGGCTCGAAGGCGACGAACAAGCAGCAACCCCTGGCGGTGAAACCTACCCCGAGATTCTGGCGCGCTATTTACCAGTGATGGAACAAGCCGCAGCCAGCGACAACACCACGGTCATTGCCAGTCACGGCACCGTTATCAGAGTCGTGGCGCGCTACCTCACGGGCCTGGACCCGAGGCAAGCATTTGAATGGTATCTGCCCAACTGCCGCTACATCGTGCTAAACCCGGCAGGGCGGGAGTTTGGGCAGTGGAAGCTCGAGCGCTGGGGCGACTATGATCTGGGGGTCCTGCATACCTGAGCCGTGCTGCTTACGGCAGCCGAAAGAGCCGGGCGGTGCGGAAATTTTAGCCAAAACCAGCGGCATGCAGCTGCTCTTCGTCCATACCGAAATAATGCCCGACCTCATGAAACACAGTCACCTCGACTTCGTCGGCAAGCTGCTGGATACTGCTGCAATATCGCTTCAGGGCTTCGCGGTACACAAAAATCGCATCCGGCAGAAAACCTGTGTGGTGGTGGGTGCGCTCCACCAAGGACACGCCCTCATACAGGCCTAAAATCTCGGGGTTTTCCGGGTGAAAATCCTCAATCAAAATGGCAACATTACGCAGGCGATACGCGAAATCATCCGGGATTTTATCCAGCGCATCTAGCACTAGCTCCTCGAAATCCTCGTCGCTAATTTCAACCATTGCCCACCACCTTTGCACCTTTGCCGGAAGCGGAATGATTTCCGCTGTCATCGCAGTTGTTAGCGCCTTGGATTACGCTCTGGACGTTCCTCTGGTGGGCCACCGTCGATAGTCAACGCCCCACGGCCTTCGCGTGCTGTGCCTTCAATGGTGGAAAAACCGCCGCCATCGCGGGCGTGCACCAGCGTGCAATTCACGGAATAGGAACCATTACGCCAGGAATCCTCGCTAATCGCACCCCAGTATGGTTGCAGCGTGGACTGGTACAGGTTTTCCTCGCCGCCTAAATAATCCTCGCCTGCGCGGGTGCAGACGTCGGCAAGAAATTCATCCTGGGCTTCGCCGGCCGGGTATCCATCCGGGAAATTCTCCCGCAAATTGACCGTTGAGGTGACCTCCATGTGGTGCGGTTCGCCGCAGGCGACCTCGGTCAGGGTTTGTGATTCCTCGATGCGTAGGCAGGATTGTGCGCTATAAACCCGGGCTTGATCGCGCTCCGAAACCTTGCCGGTGGTCAGCTGCGGCACACCACGCGCATCTGTGGTTTGCAGGCCGCACAGCATGGTGCGATCGCCATTCTCCCAGGCAGGAGCCGGCGGGAGGATAGGGGCGATGGAATATTTGCCGGTCGGATCAAAACGACCATCTAAGTAGCGCAGGGTGGGTGCGCGGCAGAGCTCTTCGCGTAGCTGGGCTTGGCGTGCGGTGCCGGGAACCCCCGCTTCCAGGCCGAACTCGGCAGTAGGATAAGCACTCAAATCCTCGCGCGCGGAAACTTCAAAACGGTGTTCTTCCGCGCAGTCGGCTTGTTCGAAATTGGTGATTTTCCCCTCCGGGGTAATATCCCAGCTCAGACAGGCGCCAGCATCAGCGGTGGTGAACGATGCCACCTTTGGCTTTGGTTTCTGCGTCGATTCGGTCGCAGGGCTGGCGTTGACGGTGGTGTCGTTTGCTTGACCAGTGCTGCTGGAACCGGAATCCGAAAACAGCCCATAGCCGGTTAATGCCGTTGCGCTGGCAAGGGCAGTCACCAGTGCCGTGCGCACTGCTGCTGCTGATCGCCATGGTGACTGAGTACTCATCGGCAGCTAGTTTACCTTGTCGTTTCACGCTAGACTCTGGAGGCGTGATTGATCTGAAGCTTTTGCGCGAAAACCCTGACCTTGTCCGACAGTCGCAGCGCACCCGCGGCGAGGACCCGCAGCTTGTCGACGAGCTGCTGGCTGCAGACGAAAAGCGCCGTCGCGCTATTGCCACCGCAGATGATCTGCGTGCGGAACAAAAAGCATTCGGTAAAAAGATCGGTCAGGCTTCCGCAGAAGAACGCCCAGCGCTGCTGGAGGGATCTTCCGAGCTGAAACTAAAGGTCAAGCAGGCGCAGGAAGAGCAAAAGGCCGCCGAGGATGAAGTAGCCGCCATCCAGTACCGTTTGTCGAACATCGTGGAGGGCGCACCTGCCGGTGGCGAGGAAAACTTCATTGAAATCGAACGCGTCGGAGAAATCCCTAGCTTCGATTTCGAACCGAAAGACCACCTGGAGCTTGGGGAAAAGCTCGGGCTTATCGACATGACTCGCGGTTCGAAGGTCGGCGGCGCACGTTTTTATTACCTCACCGGTGATGGTGCTTTCTTACAACTGGGCATGATGATGCTCGCTGCGCAAAAAGCGCGCGAAGCCGGATTCCAGCTGATGGTGCCTCCGGTTTTGGTGCGCCCAGAGATCATGTCTGGCACGGGCTTTTTGGGTGAACACTCCGACGAAATTTATTACCTGGAACGCGATGACATGTATCTGGTCGGTACCTCGGAGGTGGCGTTGGCGGGCTATCACAAAGACGAGATCATCGATCTTGCCGACGGCCCAATCCGCTATGCCGGCTGGTCTTCGTGCTTCCGTCGGGAAGCCGGTTCGCACGGTAAAGACACCCGCGGTATTTTGCGTGTGCACCAGTTCGACAAGGTAGAGATGTTCAGCTACTGCAAACCGGAGGATGCAGCAGCGGAACACCAGGCTTTGCTGAACCTGGAAAAAGACATGCTTGCCGCCATCGAGGTTCCATACCGCACCATCGACGTTGCCGGGGGCGATTTGGGCAGCTCCGCAGCACGCAAATTCGATAACGAGGCCTGGGTGCCATCTCAGCAGACTTTCCGTGAGCTGACTTCCACCTCGAACTGCACTACCTTCCAAGCCCGACGCTTGTCGACGCGTTACCGCGATGAACAGGGCAAAACCCAGACTGCTGCGACGCTCAACGGCACGCTAGCCACCACTCGTTGGCTGGTTGCGATCCTGGAAAATCACCAGCAGGCCGACGGCACCGTGGTAGTCCCAGAAGCCCTACGCCCATTCGTCGGCAAGGAGATTTTGGAGTGACCGAATACCGCAGCCGTGCCGGGCTACGCGTGCCAGAAAACCTGCCGAAACTGAGAAAGCACCCATCTGAAGCCCGCGAAATTCCCTATGGCACCCCGGTGGTGCCGCTGGCTCGCTGGCTGATGTTTCTGCAGGGCATCGAAGTGACCGTGGACGGTGCCGAAAATATCCCTGCTGATGGTGGCGCGCTTCTGGCGATCAACCACACTGGCTATTACGACTTCATCCTGGGCGGATACCCTGCGTACCTGCGGGGGCGTCGCATCGTGCGCATGATGGCGAAAAAGGCGATTTTTGATACGCCGATTGTCGGTACTGTGCTGCGAATGATGGGCCACATCAGCGTGGACCGTTCTGCAGGAAAAGGTGCTGCATCCAAGGACGCAGCGGTGCAGAAATTGCGTGAGGGCAAACTGGTGGGGATTTTCCCAGAGGCTACGATCTCACGCGCATTTGAAATCAAAGACCTGAAAACCGGTGCTGTGCGCATCGCAGATGAAGCAGATGCGCCGTTGCTTCCGGTGATTATTTGGGGATCGCAGCGCATCTGGACCAAAGACCTGCCCAAAAACCTCTGGCGTGCCAATGCGCCGGTGCGGGTAGCCGTCGGCAAGCCCATCGAACTCAGCGGTTCCGTAGAAGAAGATACTGCAGCGCTGAAAAAAGCGATGGAAAAGCTGCTAGAAACCACCCGGGAGAAATACGCCGAGCGTCATGGGCCATTCGAACCTGGCTTACCGTGGATGCCTGCTTCTTTGGGCGGGAGCGCTCCAACCCTGGAACAAGCCGCTGAAATTGATGCTGCCGCGCGTGCCGAACGCGCACGTAAAAAAGCTGCGAAGGCGGAAAAAGCTGCAAAGGCAGCGAAGGCGGAAAAGAAAGACCGCAAGTGAGCCAGGCAGATGATGCAATGGCCATCGGGCCCGCCCCGCGACTAATCGTCAGCGATATTGACGGTACCTTCATTAATTCGGCCGATCGTGTGCCGCCGCGGGTACGCGATGCCATACATAAGGCAACCGCGCAGGGGATGCATTTTGCTTTAGCGACTGGGCGCCCTTTCCGCTGGTTGCAGCCGGTATTAGAACAAATAGCAGCCCGGCCAGTGTGTGTCACTTCCAATGGAGCGGTGATTTACGACTGTGCTGCCGATGAGGTGCTCACCGCCGCAGAGATCTCGCCGGAATTGATGGAAGAGGTCTATCACACTGCACAAGAAATTTTTGCCCCCTACGGCGGGGTAAGTATCGCTGCAGAATACGCAGGCTATTCCGTACGGCAAGACCCAACCGAGCTGTTTGTGGCCGCGGATAATTACGCACACACTTGGGCAGATTCGCAATTTATTTCTAAACCGACAGAACAAGTCTGGCAAAAGCCCGCCGTGAAGTTTTTATTGCGCAATCCGGCGATGTCCGCGAACCAGATGTATGAGCTGTTGGCTGAACATATTGATAGCCGACGCGCACACGTTACGTATTCGATTGATGCGGGATTGCTGGAAGTCGCGGCACCGGGGGTAAACAAGGCCGCTGGCCTGGAATTCCTTGCCAACCACTTGGGAGTGGCGGCTGCGGACGTCATCGCCTTCGGTGATATGCCAAATGACATTGAGATGCTGCGCTGGGCCGGGCGTGGGGTAGCAGTAGAAAATGCGCACCCGGCGGTGCGCCAGGCAGCTGATATGGTAACTGGGTCTAATGACGATGCCGGGATAGCCCAGATCATAGAACGGTGGCTGTAGAACAACCATGTTTATTGCTGCACTCGACCAAGGCACCACGTCCACGCGGTGCCTTATTTTTGACCGCGACGGAAACGTGGTCTCGCAGGCTCAGTTGGAACACCAGCAAATTATGCCGCGCAAAGGTTGGGTGGAGCATGACCCGAACGAGATTTGGGCCAACACGCGCCGGGTAATTTCTTCGGCAATGGTGGAACTGGATATCACCGCCCGTGATGTGCAAGCTTTGGGGGTGACCAACCAGCGCGAGACTGCCGTTGTCTGGGAAAAAGCTACTGGTGAACCAATCTATAACGCAATCGTTTGGCAAGACACCCGCACTGGTGGCGAATTCGACGATGCTACGGCGTGGCAAGCAAAAACCGGGTTATTGGCCAATTCCTACCCTGCTGGTCCGAAGATCGCCTGGATTTTGGATCACGTTGATGGTGCTCGTGAGCGCGCCGAACGCGGCGAATTACTAGCCGGAACCATTGATTCCTGGTTGGTGTGGAACTTAAGCGGCGGTGCGGAACAGGGAGAAAACGCCGATGAGGCAGATGGCGCTGCCGCTGCTGAGGAAAATACCCCTGGAAACAGTAGCGATGCCACCTACCAAGCGCAGCATATTACGGACGTGACCAATGCATCGCGTACCCTCCTGTTGGATTTACACACGCTGGATTGGGACGACGAACTTTGTGAGGCGCTGCGGGTGCCGAAGAAAATCTTGCCGACGATCGTCCCATCGATTGGTGCACTCGGTGAGGTGCGCCACCGCGGTTCACTCACCGGGGTGCAGATAACCGGCATTTTGGGAGACCAGCAGGCCGCCATGTTTGGGCAGCGGTGTTTCCGGCCCGGGGATGCGAAAAATACCTACGGCACCGGATTGTTTTTGCTGCTCAATACCGGAACGGAACCGAAGTTTTCCGAGCATGGTTTGCTGACCACCATCGCCTACCAACAACAAGGCGAAAAGCCGGTGTATGCGCTAGAAGGATCAGTCGCGGTTGGTGGATCGTTGATCCAATGGCTGCGGGATCAATTGGGAATTATTCCGGATGCGGCTTCCAGTGAGTCGATTGCTGCCGAAGATAACGGCGGGGTTTATATCGTCCCAGCATTCTCTGGGCTTTTTGCTCCACGTTGGCGCCCGGATGCAGCTGGCGTGATCGTGGGCTTGACCCGTTATGCAGATCGCAGCCATATTACGCGCGCGGCGTTGGAAGCGACCTGCTTTCAAACCCGCGAGGTTGTCGAAGCAATGCAGAAAGATGCCGGCCGGGAATTATCGGGCCTCTGCGTCGACGGTGGCATGGTGGCCAACGATCTGTTGATGCAGATGCAAGCGGATATCCTCGGCTCGTCTGTGCAGCGCCCGGAGATGATCGAAACGACTGTCTGGGGCGCGGCACTTGCGGCGGGTATCGGAATTGGCTGGTGGGATTTTTCGGACGATGACTACGTCGCTGACCACGTCTGGGAGCCAAAAATGCCCGAAGCCCAGCGTGAGCAGCTCTATCGCATGTGGAATCAAGCAGTAGAACGCACGCTGGGCTGGGAAGATGCTGGCCGGGGTGAAGCCGACTAGCCCTCGGTGATTTCTATTTGTCCAGTGGAAGGATCGAAGGTGATATTGCCACCCTGGAAATTCACACGGATTTTCTGACCATGCTGGTATTGCTCACTGGTTGGTAGCCCCAATTTTTCGAAGCCGCCGTTGGCCCAGGCTCGAGCGATTTCTCCCCAAAGCGCCTGGGTGCCAGTTGCCGCGGAATCAACGATGACTCCGTTGTCGAACAAGGCAAAGTCGACATCATCGGAGGCGCGCACGATACCAGTGGCTGGCGACCCCAGGACCGGGCCAATCAGCTTATTGATCCGCGCCCAGGTTTGTTCGATATCGCTGTTGCCCGTCAGTTTCACGACTTGCGTGATCATCGCGGGAACATCGCCCAGTTCGATACCGGAAGACGTCGCCAAGCGCTTAATCGTTGCCTCGGGGGACTCATTCGGAGCTTTCTCGGCAGCGCTGCTGGTCTGCTGCAGAATTGCCATGACTAGCGGCGCGATGATGCCGATTGCCTTGATTGCAGTTTGCAGAGGCCCTTGTGAGTTGGTATTGGTAGACGCATTTTGCGTATTGCTCTGTGTCTTGCTTTGGGGAGTGCTCTGCGGGGCTGCTTGGGTGTTGGTGGTGCTGTTGGAATTTGTGGTTCCGGATTGGTTGCCCGACTGCGACTGGCTGGTTGCGTTGCCCGCGAGCAGGCCAGCAACCTGCTGATATTTTTTGTTCGTGGCGTTGCGGATATCGCTCCACCGTGCCACGGCGTGGCTACCTGGGCATGTCGTGGCGCCAACGTCGCGGTGGCCGTGGAAACGCTGGAAGGTACGTGTATCACCGGCAGGATATTTTGCGTAGCTGCTGCCACCGGATGTCATCTGGATGGTGCCTGCTGGGTCAAAACCAGACTGCGCAGCGCGCCATCCAGCGATCTGGCCGACGGATTGGATGATGGCTTCGTTAATCGGTGCAATTTCGTAGTTACCGACCATGGAGATGCCGAAGGTTCCGTGGTTATAGCCGCCTGCGTGCGCGCCCATGACACCTTCACTGAGTCCGCCACGACGGCCCTCGTAAATGGTTCCGAACTTGTCGACGAGTGCGTGGTATCCGATATCGCACCAGCCCAGGGTCTGGGTGTGGTACTGGTAGGCGCCGCGAACCTGTGCGGCAGCGCTGGCAGCGTCGTAGTTATTGGAGCCTGCCGTGTGGTGCAGAGTCAGGGCGTTGTAGTCCATGCCGGTTGCGCCGCAATTGCCACGGTAGGACTCGTTCGCGCCCCAGCCTTGGCGAGTGACTAGGGTCGGCATGCCGACGGATAGGTTTGCGGTGTGCTCAATGGTGTTTTCTGCTTGGGCTGCGCCAGCTGCGGCGTTGCCGTTGACGAAAACTGCACTTAGATCATCAGCGCTGGTTGCGCCACCCGCTGCACCAGAATTAGCTGTAGTGGCAGTGGTGCTGTCGGCGTTGTCGGTGAGGTCGACGTCATCAGCGACGGGCTGGATAAGCCCAGCGGAGGTCTCCAAACCGGCTTTTGGCAGGGAGTTGGCTGTTCCGGGCGCTGCGTCGGTTGCGTTTTCGGTTGATTGCGCATCAGGTTCCGTATCGGATTGTGCGCCAGGTTGCGCATCAGCCTGTGTACCGCTGGTTTCGGTGGTGCCCGCAGTGGCTTCGTCGCCAGTGAACAGATCTAATCCGGCAACTGACACCTGCACGGTGTGAGTTGGTTCGACGTAGATCAGTTCGGTGCCTTGCTGCGTGGCTTCTTCTGGGTTGGGTAGCGCGTCGGCTTCGAACCATTCCGTCCAGCTACCGTCGGCACGCTTGGAACGGAAGTGCGCATTGATGTCGCGTTCACCGCTCCAAGTTAGGGCGAAGGAGTCGAATTCTTCGTCCTTAGTAAATTCTTGCACCGCGCGGGACGGGGCGGGGCCGTCGCCTTGGGTGGCCACGGCTGGATCATCCACAACGGTGGCGGTGCCGCTACTGAAGCTGGCGGTGCTGATGCTGGCTTCGGCCTGATCAGAACCAGCATTTTGGGTTTGCAATACCTGGTGGCCTCCGAATGCTGCGGTGACCACGAGGGCCGCCGTCGCGGTGACAGCGACGACTGGGCTGGCACTAGCCCAGCTTCGCAGCGACCCGGAGGTGCTAATACGGCGACGTAAGTGCATGAATACTCCTGTTTCTTTGAATGATTCAGCGAATCAATCAGCAACACACCCCTGAAACATGCACGCGTGTGTAAGCCGTGTGTCAGAGGTGAAGATACATATGCGAAGTTACATATGGGAAAAATGTTAATCATGTTGCGACACGCGTATCGGGAAGCATTATTCGGGATGGGTTGGCCCCATCCTGGCCACAAGTTTTTCGCAGAATACTGCGTACGTTTTTTGCAGAATACTGCGTACGCGGACAGCGTTTCTCCGGGGAAAAGTTGCCCACCCAACTTGGTTGCTCCCACTAGTGCGGGTGGTGCTCCACTAGTCTGTAATGCATGACTGCATATGACCTCATCATTGTCGGATCCGGATTTTTCGGCCTCACCATCGCAGAACGCGCGGCCAATGAGTTGGGCAAGAAAGTGCTCATCGTCGAAAAGCGCTCCCATCTTGGTGGAAACTGCTACACCGAAACCGATGAAGAAACCGGCATTGAGGTGCATAAATACGGTGCTCACCTGTTCCACACCTCCAATAAGCGGGTGTGGGATTACGTCAACAAATTTACCGATTTCACTGATTACCAGCACCGGGTATTCGCTATGCACGACGGCACCGCCTACCAATTCCCGATGGGGCTGGGCCTGATTAACCAATTCTTTGGGCGCTATTACAGCCCGGAAGAAGCCAAACAACTCATCGCTGAGCAAGCTTCGGAATTCGACTCGGATAAAGCCGAAAACCTAGAGGAAAAAGCCATTTCGCTGATCGGGCGCCCGCTTTACGAGGCATTTGTGAAAGGCTATACCGCTAAACAGTGGCAAACTGACCCGAAAAACCTCCCAGCTGGCAATATCACTCGACTGCCAGTGCGCTATACCTTCAACAACCGCTACTTCAATGACACCTACGAAGGACTGCCGGTCAACGGGTATACCGCCTGGCTAGAGAATATGGCGGCTTCGGACAACATCGATGTCCGATTGGACACGGATTGGTTCGAAGTTCGGGATGACATCCGGGCGCAGTCACCGGATGCTCCTGTGGTCTACACCGGCCCGTTGGACCGCTATTTCGACTACTGCGAGGGCCGTTTGGGCTGGCGTACCGTGGACTTCGACAAAGAGGTCCATGATGTGGAAGATTTCCAGGGCACCGCGGTCATGAATTACAACGACCAGGATGTGGACTACACTCGCATCCTGGAATTCCGCCACTTCCACCCAGAGCGCAATTACCAGCGCAACAAGACAGTGATTTTCAAAGAATATTCACGTTTCGCTGGTGCCGATGACGAACCGTATTACCCGATCAACACCCCGGAAGATCGCGAAAAACTCGCTGCTTACCGCAAGCATGCGGCAAAAGAAGTTACAGACAACAATGTGCTCTTTGGCGGCCGTCTAGGCACCTACCAGTACCTGGACATGCACATGGCCATTGGTGCGGCGCTGTCCATGTTCGACAATAAACTGGTGCCGTATTTCCAGGATGGGAAGCCGTTGGAACAAGAACGTGGCCACTAAGAAATAACCGCTGGACTAGCACGCTGGACCCAGCGCCCTGAACTAAGCACTCTGCACTCATTACCGTGAATCAACTTCTGTGAACTGGAGAACCGTGAACCATCGCGAAGCCCTGCAACGCATCCTTTTGCCGAAACGTGGCGAACCTTTCGATGTCTGCATGCTGTATCTCATCGAATCCACGCAAAACAAAGAACGCTTGAGCTGGAATACCCGCACTGATGTCACCGTGCCGGCTGGTGCGGAAGCTAGCTTCGAAACCTACTTCAATGCCTTCCCAGCATCGTATTGGCGCCGCTGGTCACAGTTGGACTCCGTCGTATTGACCATGAAGGTCACCGGTACCGCCAATATCGCTGTGTATCGCTCCAAAGTCGATGGCACCCGAGTTGGGGTGAGCAACCATTTGATTGCCGATGACACTCTGGACATCGAGCTGCCACTGAAGAACTTTGAAGACGGTGGCTGGTACTGGTTTGATGTCACCGCAGAAACGGACACCATTATTAGCGAAGCCGCCTGGTGTGCTCCACACGCGCCGAAGCCACAAACGCTTCCCGACGGGTCCACCATCGAGCCTGCCGCGAAAAAAGTCGCTGTCGGCATCCCGACGTTCAACCGCCCAGCCGACGCCGTTGCCGCGCTGCAGGCGCTGGGGGAGGATCCTGTCGTCGAACAAGCTATTTCTCACGTGCTCATGCCGGACCAGGGCAACCAGCACCCAGCTGACGAGCCCGGTTATGACGACGCGGTAGCTGTATTCGGCGAACGCTTCCGTGAATTCCGGCAGGGCAACTTGGGTGGTTCCGGTGGTTATTCGCGCATCATGTACGAGTTTGTGGAAAACACTGATGCGCCGTTCGTGTTGTTCATGGACGACGATATTGCCATCGAACCAGATTCCATTTTGCGTGCCGTGCAGGCTGCCCGTTTTGCGGCCAGCCCGATTGTCGTTGGTGGACAAATGTTGAACCTGCAACAGCGCGCACAATTGCGTACCACAGGCGAAATGATCCAAGGCCACGACTTTATGTGGGGGCCAGCCCCATATGGTGTGTACGATCACGACTTTTCTGAATACCCGTTGGGCTACACGCTCACCGAAGAACAACAGCGCAACCCGCACGCGAAAAGCAGTGCAGACTTACACCGGCGTGTCGATGTTACCTATAACGGCTGGTGGATGTGCTTGTTCCCACGCGTGGTTGCCGAAACCGTCGGCCAGCCATTGCCGCTGTTTATCAAGTGGGATGATACAGAATATTCCTTGCGTGCTGCCGAGTTCGGCTTTCCGACGGTCACCTGGCCGGGTGCCGCAATCTGGCACATGGCCTGGGCAGATAAGGACGATGCGATCGACTGGCAGGCGTATTTCCACCTGCGTAATCGTCTGATCAC
Source organism: Corynebacterium sp. KPL1995 (assembly GCF_000477935.1). Taxonomy (NCBI): domain Bacteria; kingdom Bacillati; phylum Actinomycetota; class Actinomycetes; order Mycobacteriales; family Corynebacteriaceae; genus Corynebacterium; species Corynebacterium sp. KPL1995. The sequence continues at coordinate 810,336 of NZ_KI515715.1, forward strand.
TGCTGCTATGTATCATCGCGGCAGCTTCAAGGGCGTGGCACGCTCGATCATGAAATCAAGCTACAAGCATGCGCTGTGCATGGAGTATTCCACCATGGCCATTCAAATTGAAGCCATGCGGGATTTCCTGTCTGGCCCAGCGCAACTCTTTGATGTCTTAGAATCGTCGCTGCCACGCATCCAGAAGATCCGACAGAACTACGATGATGCTGTTATATACGAGTCGGCGGCAGATCTGCCAGCGCCGACCGGTGCCAATGTGCCTTTACGCAACGTTGGTGGTCGTTTGGGTAAGGTGAAAAAGATTCCGTGGCTGTTGAAAACCCTGCGCCACATGTCGCGGGAAGCTGACCCGGCGCACTATGAAGCACCACAGATCAACCTAAATCCAAAGGATGCGCGGTGGTATAACCTGTCGCGAGTTGATTCGGCGACTGTGACCACCGCTGGTGGTACCGGGGTGGCCTTCCGCAAACGCGATAAGCAGTTAACCAGTGAGTTGCTCTCACAAACCCGGCAGCTATTGAAAGATATTGACGCTCGTTTCGATGAGCTGCAGGAAACTTATCGAAGCGCGCGCCCGCAATTGACCGCACGTGAATCGTGGAAGAAGGTGTTTGATGCCCAATAAACCCAGCAAAAACGAACCCAATCAACTGAGCCGGGCAGAATCTCGGGTTCTGCAGCGTATTCAGGCGGTGGCTTTCGATGCGCCGGGTGTGCTGTCGGCTGCTCGTGGGCTATCGCATTTCGGTGAACATGCTGCAGGCTGGGTTGCCAGCGCAGGAGTAGGTGCTGCCGTCGACAAGCAGCGTCGTGGCCAGTGGGTACGAGTTGGTGCCTCGGCATTGACCGCGCATGCCGCATCGGTGGTGCTGAAACGCATCGTGCGTCGGCGTCGTCCGGATTATCCGTATGTGCGCGTGGGGGTGTCTACGCCATCGAAGTTGTCGTTTCCGTCGTCACATTCGACGTCCACAGCGGCGTTTTGTACTGGGATTTCAGAATTGACGGGTACAAAAATACCGTTGGCAGGTATCCCGGTAATGATGGCATCGCGTATGGTGTTGGGGGTTCATTACCCGACAGATACTCTGCTGGGTGCAATGATTGGTTATGCGACCGCTAAGCGAATGATGAGGCAAGGCTAGATGGAAAACGACGGTCACCAAAGCGTGTTTCATTCGGAACCGCATACCTCCGGCGTGGATACCGGCCGGAAGCGGCAACCTCCGAAAAACTTGCTTGATGGCATGATCAAGGCGCTGCGTCCGAAGCAGTGGGTAAAAAACAGCCTGGTTATCGCGGCGCCGGCTGCTGCCGGTGCGGGTGTCTTGTTGGATGGGCGCACGCTTGCCGACGTCGCCTTGGCTTTTATCGTCTTCTGCATGGGTGCGTCCTCGATCTACTTGGTCAATGATGCCCGCGATGTCGCTTCTGACCGCGAGCACCCGACTAAGCGCTTCCGCCCGATTGCCGCTGGGGTGCTGCCGGTCGGCCTGGCCTATGCCATGGCTGTCGGGCTCATTATTGCCGCCGTTGGCCTGTCCTTCTTGGCCTCTGATGGGGTGGGTCTGGCCTCGGTGATTGCGGTGTATATCGCCTTGCAGCTGGGCTATTGCTTTGGCTGGAAGCACATGCCGGTGATTGATATCGGCTTGGTGTCTTCTGGGTTCATGCTGCGTGCGATGGCAGGTGGTGTAGCTGCCGGTATCGAACTTTCACAATGGTTCCTGCTGGTGGCGGCATTCGGTTCCTTGTTTATGGCTTCCGGTAAGCGTTATGCGGAGCTGCTGCTCTCGGAACGCACGGGTGCTAAGATCCGCAAGGCATTGGAGGGCTACACGCCGACGTACCTGCGCTTCGTTTGGACTTTGGCTGCTACCGCCGTCGTTATGTCCTATGCGCTGTGGGGATTTGAACTCTCGCAGGCTACTGAGGGCTTGACGTCGATCATGTACCAGGTTTCCCTGGTGCCGTTTACCATTGCTATTTTGCGCTATGCCTCCAATGTGGACCGGGGTGAAGGTGGAGCTCCGGATGAGATTGCGTTGGAAGATCGCGCGCTGCAGGTGCTGGCGTTGCTGTGGATCGCTTGCATCGTGCTGGCTGTGTACATCGTTCCTGCAATTTAAAATCATTTTCAAGTAGCGATTATTTTTGCCTCCCCCTAGACTGATTTTTAGCTGTGTAACGAAATTGTCTCGGTTTTCGATACACTTACTAGAATCTGCTGCCGCTCTGGTTTTTGGCTGATCACCGCATACGGTTGCTTGCTAGCGTTCGATCGAAAAGCTTGGAGCATAAAGGCAGCTTGGAAAAATTTCCGTGAAGGGGAGCAATGACGTCGATCGTGAATATGCGTCGTGCGGTGGTCGCTGCGGTGGCTGCTGTGGCGGTGGCGCTCGGAATGATGGCTAGCCCATCGGTGGCGACCGCACAAGACAACCGGGGCTGGTTGCGCCCGGATGCTACGGGTACCTGTGATTGGGACCCGCATGTAGCTTATTTTGTGCAACGCTGTGACGTATATTCGCCAGCAATGGGGCGTAATATTCCCGTGCAGATCCAGCCTGCTTCTCGTGGTGGCAACGCAGGCCTATATCTTCTAGATGGTTTGCGGGCGAACAACCAACAAAATGGTTGGAATCGCGAGGGCAACGCCCACAAGAAATTTGTGGACAACAACATCACCCTGGTAATGCCGGTCGGTGGCGAGGCATCGTTCTACGCAGACTGGAAAGGCACCCCGAAGTACTTCCCGGGTGAAGAAGACGGCAGTTACAAGTGGGAGACTTTCCTGACTGCTGAGCTTCCTGGCTATCTGCAGCAGCACTTCGGTGTTGCTCCGAACAACAACTCGATTGCCGGACTGTCGATGGGGGCGACTGCCGCGATGAACCTGGCTGGCAAGCACCCAAACCAATTCCGTCAGGCCCTGTCTTATTCCGGTTACCTTTTCACCACTGCACCGGGAATGCAGACCATGATGCGGGTGGCGTTGCTTGATGCAGGTGGCTACAACATCAACGCGATGTACGGCACGATCATTAACCCAGCTCGTTTCCAGAACGACCCATTCCACTTGGTGGGCAACTTGCGTAATACCGACGTTTACGTTTCTGCCGCTTCCGGTATTCCTGGGCCAGCGGATCATAACTTGGCGCCGCAGCACCAGACTCCGGGCATCGTTTTGGAATTCATGTCCATGATCGGCACCCGGGCCTTTGAAGCGAATGCTCGCTTGAATGGTGTCCCTATCACCACCGATTACCCAGGCGTTGGTCTGCACAACTGGTACCAGTTCAACTACCAGTTGGATCGCACTTATGACCGCATCTTGGATGTTATGGGAGCTCGTTAAAAACTAGCCTGAGCTCGCAACCGGACTGGTGTCGCAACACAGCGACACCAGTCCGGTTTTTGTTTCTAGCGTGTTGTCTGCTGCTGAAATATTGCTGGAGCTGAATAATTTAATGATTTCTAGGGCTGAATCATTTCTGGGCTAATGATCTTTGTGTATTTTTCTGCGAAGTACCGGAGTGTCTTACCAACCATCGCCAAGTTAAACCTAAACTTTAGACTTGATAACTACGCGAGTAGGCCAGCCGCATCCCGGAAGCGGGGAACTTCCGGGGTGGGGGCGGGCCTGAATTTTGCCTACCCTGTACACACTTTCAAGGAATCATTATGCGACTAGACTCGTCTCGTTCCCCGCACGTTCAATCACAGGCTGCCGGTCAGTCACGCGGTACTCGCGGTCGTGCCTGGTTTAAGGCCTTGGCTGTGCCTACCGCCGTTGCTACCGGCTTGGCTGTCGTACCTATTACGACGCAGGCGCCGGTGGCGCAAGCCCAAAGCTCGCTACCAGGAAGCTCGAACCTACTGCCAAAAAACGATGGCCTGACTGACTCGATTCTTCCGGGCGAAGCTCCACAGCGCAGCACCATCGAAACGGAATACCCGAGCTCCGATGGGCTGCCAGCAGGCGTGGAAATTGATCGTGTGGAATACAAATCGCCCCGCCACGCCTTCGTATACGTGAAGTCCGCTGCCATGCCAGACCAGGAAATGAAGTTCCAGATTCTGCTGGCCCGTGACTATTACGCTAAGCCGAACCAGCAGTTCCCGGAATTGTGGTTGATGGACGGTTTGCGTGCCCGTGAAACCGAATCCGGCTGGACCATCGCGACTGATGTCGAGCAGTATTTCGCCGACAAGAATGTCAACGTCGTGTTGCCAGTCGGTGGTGAGTCGTCGTTCTATTCTGACTGGCAGAAACCAGACAATGGCAAGCACTATAAGTGGGAATCTTTCCTGACCAAGGAAGTCATCCCAATCATGGATAACAAGTTCCGCTCCAACAAGCAGCGGGCAGTCGCTGGTCTGTCCATGGGCGCAACTTCTGCTATCAACATGGCAGAGCGGAACCCACACCTGTTTAATTTCGCAGGTTCGTTCTCCGGATACTTGGATACGACTAGCAAGGGTATGCCGGAAGCGATTCAGATGGCGCTTTCCGACGGTGGCGGCTACAACGCTGAAGCAATGTGGGGCCCGCTGTACAGCCAGGGCTGGATCGACCATGATCCGAAGCTTGGTATCGAGCAATTGCGCGATATGACAGTCTATGTTTCTTCCGGTAGCGGACAGCCGGACTTTGGCGACCCGAACTCCGTCGCCAAGCACGGCCCAAGCTTGCCAGGTGTGGGCCTGGAAGTTATTTCGCGCATGTCGACGCAAACCTTCGTGGACCGTGCCAAGGCCCAAAACGTGGATGTCGTCGCGAAGTTCCGCCCAACCGGTATTCACACTTGGGAATACTGGGAATTTGAGCTGAAGCAGGCCTGGCCGTACATCGCGAACTCTCTGAGCATCCCACAAGAAGGCCGCGCGGCGGAGTGCGAAGTTAAGGGAGCCATTGGAGCCAGCGTTGCTGGCCAGGCGCACTTCGAAGAATGCTTGACCAACGAATACCAGGTGGGCGAGACCAGTGGTGTGGCGCAGGATTTCACCGGCGGTACTGCTTATTGGTCGCCAGAAACCGGTGCGCATGGGGTTTACGGCGCGATCAACGCGCGTTATGCGCAGCTGGGTGGAGCAACCTCGTGGTTGGGCTTCCCGAAGTCCACTGAACTGGGTACGCCAGACGGCAAGGGCCGGTTTGTACAGTTCGAAAACGGCAACATTTATTGGCACCCAGATACTGGTGCTTGGGAAGTTCCGAATGATTTGTTGGAAGGCTGGAAAGAATACGACTACGAGCGTGGCCGCTCCGGGTACCCTACCGGCAAGGATGAACACATCAATGGCGGCAAGCTACAGCCGATGCAAGGTGGCTTCCTAGCGCGTAACCGCGAGGGCAAGACCCACCTGGTCTTCGGCGCAATCGCTAAGAAGTATGCGACCGTGGACAAGGCTGACTTGGGTCTGCCGATCAGCAATGAGTACAAGATCGATGGCGGTTGGTTCCAGCAATTCGAAAACGGCAATATTTACTTCTCGCCAGAATCCGGCGCCCAGGTGATCAAGTACGGAAAGATCTTCGACGAATGGGGTAAGCACGGTTACGAGAAAGGCAAATTCGGCTGGCCTACCGCGGACTTCGAGTCGAAGCCGGGCGTGAATGAGCAGAAGTTCCAGAACGGAACCCTGCAAGAGATCAACGGTGGCGTACGGGAGAAGTAATGCGATTTACTCGAAGCACAGGTATTCGTAGCGTTGAAGCTTTTCGCAACACTGGGGTGCGGCGTCGGAAAGCGTCGTTGGTAGCGGCGTTGACCACCGGTGCCCTGGTTTTGGCCGCCTGTGGTTCAGCGACCGTAGAAGACGAAGCACCAGAAACCCTGAGCAAATCCTCGACACAGACTACGAAATCCACCGCAGCCAGTTCTACAACGTCGCCGGGGGCTGGTAAGGACGACAAAGACGGTAAGGACGGCAAAAAATCCAGCGAGGGTTCTACGACGGCTAAGTCTGGTTCCGGGCAGAATAGTGCCGGGAATAATAACGCTGAGCCGGCGCCGCAAACTGCCGGTGGCCGTGACCGTGGCGCGCAGGAAATCGACGAAATTCCTGAGACGAACCCTTTCGAGGGTGAGAACGCCGCCTTCCTCGATGATGTTCGTGCTCTCGGAGTTGATGTTGCAGGTGTCGAAGGTCAGGTGGTTTCTGCTGGCTATCTGGTTTGTGATGAGCAGACCGCTATCTTACAGGCAGTGGCTGGGCAGCTGATCGGGCAGCAGCGCACTGACAGAGAATTTGAAGATTTGGTTGATAAATTGACGGAATCCGCGCGCGGGCGCTTTTGCTAGTGCTAGTGCGGTAGTTATGTGCTAGAAAATTCCGCAGTCGTGCTCAATCAAGAAATGTGAAGCTATGAGAAAAGTGCTCACGGTTGTCGCCGTGATCGTCCTGATCGTTCTGATCGGTGCCGGGGTAGTGCAATACCTGAACGGTGATGATCCGATGGCCCCGGACGACCAGGCTCGTCCTGCCGAAGAAGCTGAAGGGCCAGTGCAACCGGAATGGTGCCCGCGCGTGGAGTTTATTGCTGCACCGGGCACATGGGAATCTGCTGCGGATGATGACCCGTTCAATCCACAGGCGAACCCGCATTCATTCTTGCTGAATGTCACCCGCCCGCTGCAGGAGCGTTACGCTCCGGACGATGTGCGTGTATGGACTTTGCCGTATTCTGCGCAGTTTGCCAACGTGCAGAATCAGGATCAACTGACTTATGACGAATCTCGTGAAGAAGGTACGCAGAAGGTGCGTGAGCGCTTGCTTTCCACTCACGGGGAATGTCCGTTAACTGACTTTGCCATGACTGGGTTTTCCCAAGGCGCGGTAATTTTGGGCGATATCGTCAATGAGATCGGTAATCATCGTGGCCCGATCCCTCCCGAGCGGGTTCGTGGTGTTGCTTTGCTTGCCGACGGCCGTCGTACTGCGGATCAGGGCATCAACCCTGGCAACCCCGTTGGCGGAGTTGGTGCCGAGGTGTCGCTGAAACCGGTCGAGGGGCTGGTGCAAAATGTCACTCCGGGGGCATCAATGCGGGGTGCGCGTGATGGTTTTGGTGCGTTGCAGGATCGTACTTTCCAGATCTGTGCTTCGAGTGACCCGATCTGCGCTGCACCGGAAAGCGTGATTGATGGTTTAGGACGGGCTTTGGAGCTGGCGAATAATTCGCACGCGCAATACGGCACTAATACGGACGTTGTTCCCGGAACAACTGCGGATCAGTGGATTAAGAATTGGGCTATCGAGACCATCGATCATGGTTAGCGAGATAGGTTTGCTCGAAATGTGAACCTCACCAGCACCGCCATGTTGAAAGTCTTTCGGCGTGGCGGTTTTTCGGCGTGGCGAATCGTGATTGTGAATTAGAACTCATATCATTTGGTGTATATGTTATAGATGTTAACGTTTCTTATTTTGTTTCCGATAGCACCTGGTAGTTGCATGACTTCTGCGCCAAAGTAGGCTGGAATCTTAGATAAACAAACATTTTCGACCGGTACTACTTGCACCGGTGTTAGTTCAAAGAAGGAATCACCATGGATCTTAAAGCAGCAATGAGTCAGTTTTACGACGGCCAGGGCAACCTGAAACTCGCCCCGCAATTGTCCCTAGTCGGGCTGGCGGAATTGCTCTATCAGGGTGATCTACACACCGGTGGAGCAGACCGGCATTGCCTGCGCTTCTGGGATTACTCCCAGTCTCGCGAAGGCACTGCGGTTGATTTCACTCGACAAGAGATCAACATTCGCATCAAATCTGTGGCTGCGCGTTTGCAACAGGTTGCCAAGATGGGCGACCGGGTCGCGATTTTGATGGGAAATTCTCCGGAATACATTTTCGGCTTTGTGGGCGCGATGTATGCCGGTATGGTTCCGGTGCCTCTTTACGACCCGAATGAACCAGGCCATGAAGGGCACCTGACGGCGGTCTTCGCTGATTGCAGCCCGAAGTTGGTGCTTACCAACCGCCCTTCGGCAGCGGCGGTGCGTGATCACTTCAAAAAACTCCCGGCTCGTGAACGCCCCCGTATCTTGGCGGTAGATTCGCTGCCGGATTCCTTGGCTGATTCCTACATCAACCCACAACAAACCATCGAAGGCCAGCAGCGCATGGCTTCGTCGACGGTGATGCCCATCGACGAACCGGCTTTCTTGCAGTACACCTCTGGCTCTACGCGCACCCCGGCTGGTGTGGAACTGACGAACCGTTCGATTCTGACCAACGTATTGCAGATCTTCGAAGCAGCTCGCCTGCGCCTGCCGTTGCGTTTGGTGTCGTGGTTGCCGCTGCACCACGACATGGGAATTATTCTGAGCTTGTTCGCCACGATCATGGGGCTGCGCAATGAGATGATGTCGCCGAAAGATTTCATCCAGCAACCAGCACGTTGGACGCGCATGATCTCAGCTCGCGAAGGCGACGACAGCAATGGTGTCTATACTGTGATTCCGAACTTCGCATTGGATCTCGCAGTTCGTTATGGCAATGAAGACGGCCTGGATTTCTCGAATATCAACGGAATCATCATTGGGTCGGAGCCGGTGACGGTGAAAGCGCTGAACTCATTCCTGGATGCTTTTGAGCCGAAGGGCTTGACTCGTCGCATGCTGCGTCCGTCGTATGGTCTGGCAGAGGCCTCGCTGATGGTGACCACCCCGCAGACCGAGGATCGCCCAAAGGTGAAGTACTTTGAGCGCGACGAAATTGCGCAGGGCAAGGCCGTGGAGACTGCTAGCGAAGATGGTGTGGCGTTTATTTCCAACGGCGAAGTGGTGCGTCCACAATTTCTGACCATCGTGGACCCAGAAACTAAAGCCGAATTGCCAGATTCCACCGTCGGAGAGGTGTGGTGCCACGGTGACAACATGGCTGCGGGCTACCTGAACCGTCCGGAAGAAACTGCGGCTACTTTCCACAACACCATTGGTGAGCGGCTGGAGGACTCCCGCGTGGCTGATGCTCCGGCGGATAAGTGGATGGCTACCGGTGACCTGGGCGTGCTTATCGACGGCGAGTTGTTTATCACTGGTCGTTTGAAAGATATGATCATCATTGCTGGTCGCAACCATTACCCGCAGGATATTGAGCACACCGTGATGACCGCCAGCGAGCACGTGCGTAGCGATTCCGTGGCTGCCTTTGCGGTCTCCGCAGAAAACACCGAGGAACTCGTGCTGCTGGTAGAACGTGCCGACCAAGCCGAAGAATCCGGAGACGAACAGGCAATTTCCGCCATCCGCGCGGAAGTTACCGCACGCCATGGTGTGCGCCCGTATGATATTCAGTTCCTGGCTCCTGGCGAGCTCTCCCGCTCGTCGGCAGGCAAGATTGCGCGGCAGGTAGCAAAGAAGAAGTATGAGGGATCTGAGGGAGAAGCCTAAATGACAGTTGAGCAGCTGAAGAGCTGGCTGACCGAGTGGGTAGTGAAGGTCACTGATCTTCCCGTTGAAGAGGTATCGGAAAACAAGCCGCTGGAAGCCCTGGGGCTTTCTTCGCGCGATGCAGTGATCCTGTCGGGTGAATTAGAAACCCTGCTGGATACTCGGCTGGATCCGACTATCGCTTACGAATACCCCACTATCGCCTCGCTGGCTCAACGGCTGGTCGACGGTCCGGCGGAAGATAGCGCGCGGGCCGGGGCTGCCCAGCAGTCTTACGAGCGTGCCGACGTCGCTGGTGCCGGAAACGGTGCGCATGGCGGCGCCGGTGCCTACGGTGGTGATATCGCGATCGTCGGTATGTCCGCCCGATTCCCGCAGGCAGATGGCTTGGACGAGTACTGGAAGCTGCTCGCAGAAGGCCGCACTGCCACAGGCGAGCTGCCACTGGGGCGTTGGAGTGAGTACCAGTCCGACCCAGTGATGTCGGAAAAGATGGGCAAGATCAATCTCACCGGTGGCTACCTGGACGATATCGCCAGTTTTGACCCGGAATTTTTTGGCCTTTCTCCCATTGAGGCCACCAACATGGATCCGCAGCAGCGCATCATGCTGGAGCTGACCTGGCACGCGCTGGAAAACGCACACCTGCCGGCCAATGAACTCAAGGGCAAGCCCGTCGGCGTGTTTATGGGTAGTTCGAATAATGACTACGGCATGCTGATTGCCGCTGATCCAGCCGAGGCCCACCCATACGCGCTGACGGGCACCTCTTCGGCCGTGATCCCGAACCGCATCAGTTATGCCTTCGATTTCCGCGGCCCGTCGTTGAACGTGGACACCGCGTGTTCCTCGTCGCTCGTTTCGGTGCACCAAGCGGTGCGCGAGCTGCGCTATGGCTCGTGCGACGTAGCTATCGCCGGTGGCGTGAACATCCTGGCGTCGCCGTTTGTTTCCACTGCCTTTGGCGAGCTCGGCGTGATTTCCCCGTCGGGCGCTATCCATGCGTTTTCCGATGATGCCGACGGCTTCGTGCGTGCCGACGGCGCCGGTGTAGTGGTGCTGAAGCGGCTTGCCGACGCCGAAGCCGCTGGCGATGAGATCTTGGCGGTGATTAAGGGCAGCGCGACCAACTCCGACGGACACTCGAATGGTTTGACCGCGCCGAACCCAGAAGCACAGATTGACGTGCTGCGCCGGGCTTATGCTGATGCCGGGATTGATCCCGCGACCGTCGATTACGTGGAAACACACGGCACCGGCACGATCCTCGGTGATCCGATTGAAGCCAGCGCATTGGGCGCGGTGCTTGGCCCGCGCCGGGAAACAGACACCTTAATTGGCTCGGTGAAGTCGAATATCGGCCATTCGGAATCTGCTGCCGGTATTGCCAGCTTGATCAAGGTAGTGCTGTCGATCCAGAACGACACTGTGCCGCCGTCGGTGAACTTCTCGGAACCGAACCGTTATATCGACTTCGAGAAAGAACGCCTGGAAGTTGTCGAAGACCCACGAGAATGGCCTTCGGAAAACAAGATTGCCGGTATTTCTGGCTTCGGTTTTGGTGGGACAAACGCGCACGTCGTGGTGCAAAAATACGACGAGGTTCGGGCGTCCCAGAATGTTGCAGCGCAGAAGGCCGCGGTGCAGGACGCGTTGGCGCACGATGGCGCTGCGGGCGTGGCTGTGGCTAGGGAAGCCCAGCCGCGCCTGAATAGCGATCACGTGGTGTTGCCGATTTCCGGCCTGGTGCCATCGCGGCGTCGGCAAGCAGCTGGTGATTTGGCTGATTATTTGGAAGACGCCCAGAGCAACAAGGATTTTGATCTGCAGGCCGTCGCCCGCACCCTGGCCAAGCGTAACCATGGCCGCTCGCGGGCTGCCATTGTTGCCGCGGACGCTGGTGAAGCTGTGAAGCGCCTGCGTAAGCTCGCCGAGGGCAAGGCTGCGACGTCTGCGTTTAGCGGAGACGCACCGGAAAGCCCGGGCCCGGTATTTGTGTACTCTGGCTTTGGTTCCCAGCACCGGAAAATGGTGAAGGACCTGCTGGAACAGTCGCCGTTTTTTGCCGCGCGAATGGCGGAGCTCGACGAGATCGTGGACTTTGAGGGCGGCTGGTCTGTGCTGGAATTGGTTCGGGACGATGAGCAGACCTATAACACCGAAACCGCGCAGGTAGCGATCACCGCAATCCAGATCGCGTTGACGGATTTGCTGGCGCAGTGCGGTGCACGCCCGGCAGCCGTGATTGGCATGTCCATGGGCGAGATCGCGGCAGCCTATGCTGCTGGTGGTTTGCGCGCTGAGGATGCCATGTTGATCGCCTGCCACCGTGCCCGGCTGATGGGCGAAGGCGAAAATGCTCTGACTGGCGACGCACAAGGTGCGATGGCCGTCGTGGAGCTGTCTGCACAGCAGATTTCGGACTACGCCGAGCAAGAAGAATTCGCTGGTGTGGAACCCGCCGTGTACGCCGGTCCGGGAATGACGACGGTTGGTGGCCCGCGAGCCGCGATTCTGCGCTTGGTAGAAAAGCTGGAAGAAGAGGGCAAGTTTGCCCGCGCGCTGGACGTAAAAGGTGCCGGCCACACTTCCATGGTGGAACCACTGCTCGGTGAGTTGGAAGGTGCCATCGCAGGCATCGAACCTGCTCCGCTGCACACCCCGTTGTTCTCTTCAGTGGACAAAATCCACCACCAGCGTGGTGCGGTGGTGCATAACGAGGATTATTGGCTGGAAATGACACGCCAGCCGGTGTACTTCCAAGATGTTGTCACCAGTGCTTTTGCCCATGGCCACAACACGATGGTGGAAATTAGCCCGAACCCGGTTGCGCTGATGGGCATGATGAACACTGCTTTTAGCGTCGACAAGGCTAATGCGAAGCTGCTGAAGACGCTGAAGCGCAAGGAAGATTCCGCAAACAACCTGGTGGATCTGCTGGCGCAGCTTTATGTTTTGGGCCAACCGGTGGATTTCTCGCAGCTGTATGGCAGCGGTGAGTATGCTGCGGTGCCCAACACACGCTTTAAGAAGCAACGGTATTGGACGAATGCCCGCCCGAGTCCCGGTGCTGCCGGGTTGCCGGGCACCCGGGTGAATTTGCCGGATGGGCGCACCGTGTTTTCTGTGGATGCTGATCAGGTGCCTTCGGCGCTGGCGTTGCTGGAAGCAGCTGCCGAGGCGATGCAGCCGGGCGCGCAGCTGGTGGCGGTGGAAGAACCGCGCACGTTGCCGGCCCAGGGTGAGTTGACGACGATCGCCCAGCGCAATGTTGGTGGTGTGGCGTTGACTGTGCACGATATGACCGCGGGCGTTGTGGTTGCGGAAGGTTTTGCTACTACGTTGGCGCTTGCCGACGGCGGTGTTGGTGCACACGCGCAATCGCAGAATTTGGGTGTGGCGCCGATTCCAGAATCACCGCTGGCTGCTGGTGTACCCGATGCCGAAGGTGCAGCCGGTGCCGCCGCGGCCGGAAACAACCTGGGCATGCCTGTCGCGGATTCGGGGGTGCGTTGGGATCCGGAGGCCGAAACCGTCGAGGAGCGCCTGCGCTTAATTGTTTCTGAGTCCATGGGCTACGACGCAGAAGACCTGCCTGGTGAGTTGCCGCTGATTGACCTGGGGTTGGATTCGCTGATGGGCATGCGGATTAAAAACCGCGTGGAAAACGATTTCCAAATTCCGCCGCTGCAGGTGCAGGCTTTGCGTGATGCGTCGGTGGCGGATGTCGTGGCGATGGTCAACCAGGCCGTTGCGGAGAAGCATGGCTCTGCTGGCCCAACACCGGAAAACGGTGCTGCAGTGCGGGATGACCAGAGCTCCTCTGCGAAGAGCTCCGCCGAGCAAAGCTCTGCTGATCAGCCTGGCCGGCCCGATCAGCCAGAGCAGGCCCAGCAGCCCGAACAGTCCTATGCCACGCAGACAGAAGGCGTCGGCGTGGCGCCACGTGATGCCGCTGAGCGCCTGGTGTTTGCTACCTGGGCTAGCTTGACTGGTCACGCGGCCACTGGTGTTACCAGCACGTTGCCGGAAATCAGCGGCGAAGTTGCCGACAAAATCGCCGAGCGCTTGAGTGAGCGCAGTGGCATGAACATCGGGGCCGAGCTCGTCGGCAAGGCAGAAAACCTGGAAGAAATCGCCAACGTGGTGCGCGAAGGCCTGGAAACCGACGTCGAAGGCAATATTCGGGTGCTGCGTGAGGGCAGCGCCGAAGCGCCGGTGGTGTTCATGTTCCACCCGGCCGGTGGTAGTTCGGTGGTGTACCAGCCGCTGGCGCGCCGCTTGCCGCAGGAGGTTTCGGTCTATGGCGTGGAGCGGCGTGAAGGTAGCTTGGAAGAGCGCGTGGCGGATTACCTGGGCGATATCCGCAAGTATGCGAAGGGACGCCCTGTCATCCTGGGCGGCTGGTCCTTTGGTGGAGCGTTGGCGTATGAGGCGGCTTCGCAGTTGCTTGCCGACGCTGGTAACGCTGTCAATGCTGATAACGCCGACAACTCCACCCACGGCATTGACCTCGCCTATATTGCGTTGTTGGATACCACCCAGCCGTCTGAGCCGATTCCGGACACCTTGGATGAGACCAAGGCCCGCTGGGAGCGCTACGCCGCATTCGCGGAGCGCACCTATGGCTTGGACTTTCCGGTACCGTACGAGCTGCTCGAAACGGCCGGCGAGGAAGCCTTGATGCAGATGCTGGAGCAGTTCCTGGCTAGCTCCGATGCTTCTGAGCACGGGCTATCCGCGGGAGTTTTGGAACACCAGCGCGCCAGCTTCGTGGACAACATGATCCTGGGCAAGCTCGATTTTGCGCGCTGGGCTGATGTGGACCTGCCGGTGCTGTTGTTCCGCGCGGAACGTATGCATGATGGTGCAATTGAATTGGAGCCACGCTACGCCGATATTGATCCGGATGGCGGCTGGGGTGCTATCGTCGATGAGTTAGAGATCGTTCAGCTGCCGGGTGATCACCTGGCGGTGCCGGATGAGCCAGCGATTGGCATCGTCGCAGAGCACATGGACCGTTGGATGAAGAGCAAGATCCCCGCTGCACGGGAGGAGCACTAGGTGACTAATACCGCCGAGAAACTCGCTGACCTGCGTCGTCGTTTAGAAAAGGCGCAGGATCCTGGTTCGGAGCGGGCGCGGGCAAAGCGCGATGAGGCCGGGCGTACCACTCCCCGGCAGCGCATTAATGCTTTGCTTGACGACGGCTCCTTCATGGAGGTTGGCGCGCTGGGTAAAACCCCGGGCGATGACGATGCGGTGTACTCGGATGGTGTGGTCACTGGGTATGGGCGCATCGGCGGCCGCCCGGTGTGTATCTATGCGCACGATAAGACGGTCTATGGCGGTTCCGTTGGTGTGACGTTTGGCCAGAAAGTCACGCAGGTGATGGATATGGCTGCCCGCATCGGCTGCCCGGTGATTGGTATTCAGGATTCTGGTGGTGCGCGCATTCAGGATGCGGTGACGTCGCTGGCGATGTATTCCGAGATCGCACGTCGGCAGATGCCGCTGTCGGGGTATGCGCCGCAGATTTCCATCATGTTGGGTAAATCCGCTGGTGGTGCGGTGTATGCCCCGGTGACCACGGACTTTGTCATCGCGGTGGATGGTGAGGCCGAAATGTATGTCACCGGCCCGGCTGTGATCAAAGAAGTCACCGGCGAGGAAGTCAGCTCCGCGGAACTCGGTGGTGCGCGCCAGCAGGAGCGCAACGGTAACGTGCAGGCCGTTGTTGACAGCGAAGAAGATGCCTTTGAGCTGGTGCGTGATCTTTTGGATCACCTGCCGTTGACGTGTCATGATCCGGCGCCGTCGTTTTTGGCGCCTAGTGACGAGGAAGTCGCGTACACCCCAGAGCTCGACGAATTCATGCCGGATGACACGAATGCCGGTTACGACATCATTGATGTGCTGAAGTTGTTGGGTGACGACGATCAGCTGATTGAGTTGCAGGCGAACTTTGCGCCGAATATGGTAACCGCTTTTGGGCGTATTGATGGTCAGGCGGTGGGGTTTGTAGCAAATAACCCGATGCACTTTGCCGGTTGTATCGATGCCGATGCTGCTGATAAGGGCGCGCGGTTTATCCGTATTTGCGATGCCTACAACATCCCGCTGATCTTCGTTGCCGATACCCCTGGGTATTTGCCGGGTGTGGAGCAAGAAAAGGCCGGGTTGATTCACCGTGGCGCTGGTTTTGCTTTTGCTTTGGTGGAGGCCACCGTGCCGAAGATTTCGTTGGTGGTGCGCAAAGCCTATGGCGGTGCGTATGCGGTGATGGGGTCGAAGAACTTGTCTGGTGATATCAACTTTGCATGGCCGACCGCGCAGATTGCGGTGATGGGTGCGGCCGCGGCCGTCGTCATGATCCAGGGTAAACAGTTGGAGCAAACCCCGCCGGAACAGCGTGGGTACATGAAGAAACTGTTTATGGACTTTTACGACGAGAATATGACCTCGCCGTATGTAGCTGCTGAGCGCGGCTATATTGATGCCATGATCCAGCCTTCGGAGACCCGGTTGAAGCTGCGGCAAGCGCTACGCCAGTTGGCGACTAAGCACGTGGAAGACTTGCCGAAAAAGCACCCGATCGCGCCTATGTAGGTGGACCGGAGAAAAAGAAGCCGAGTGCGATAGTAATGATAAGAACTGGTGATAGTGCTGACAGCAATGCAGCGATATACAAGTCGTATTTCTTTGTTTTATGTGCGAGATAACAGTTAAGCGCGCAAATTGCGGCTATCGCTGTACCGGTAATAGCCACTGAGGGCCACCACCAGTCTTGACCAATGGTCCATAGCAAATAGCTACCGACAAAGGCGGCAATTGTTGCACCCCAGCCTAGTAAACGCGCAGGTTTCACTTGTGACACCTCCCGGTGATTGACTTAGTAAAACTTTTCCTAGCTTTGCTCATCAATCGAGATGATAATATTCCTACAGAACCTGCCAGCATAATTAGTGCGCTGGTGAATCCTTTCGTGTGTCCGGTTGCTATAGAAACTACGACAATCAAAAAGGATACGCAGCATAGGCCTAGCATTGCCCATGTTGCACCATGAGTTTTGTTCTGTTTATCCACATCAGTACTCATGATCATCACCTTGGTCTAATCTGGGGGCCTGTGAGTCTGCACCTTTGTCTAGCGTAAGTCTCGCAGAACCTCCGTTCTCTAGCAATATCACCTGAGTTTGAATCTCGTCTTTGCGTCAGAATAGCAATTTTTGAATGGATGTATTCGGATTTATTGTTAAAATTTTTTATTTCCGAAGAGTGCAGTGCATAAAGAAGATGAAAGGCTGTGGATTGCCTCTGGGGATGAAATCGGATTGGTGGCAGTCTTCGTTCAGCTAGTCGTCGGCACGGTCGATTCCCGGCTACGGTAGTGGAATGCAATATATCGTCGCCGCCTATGTGCTGTGGGGTGTGTTTCCCGCGTTCTTCCCACTGTTGGATCCTGCCAGCCCGCTTGAGATTCTGGCGCACCGCATCATCTGGACTGCGGTCTTGATGGTGGGAATTTTGCTGGTAACCGGCCGGTGGCGCGAAATCTATGAGGTGCGCGCGGCTACCTGGTGGCGTTTGGCCGCCGCTGGCGTGGTGATCACCGTGAACTGGGGTACTTATGTCTTGGCGGTGATGAATGATCACGTCGCTGATGCCTCACTGGGCTATTACATGAACCCGTTGGTTTCGGTGGCGCTCGGCGTGTTGATTTTGCGCGAGCACCTACGCCGCTGGCAGATGGTGGCCGTGGCTATCGCGGCCGTAGCCGTGGTGTATCTGACGTTCCTGAGCGGCCAGCCACCAGTGATCGCGCTGGCGTTGGCATTCAGCTTTGGTACCTATGGCCTGCTGAAAAAGAAAGTCGCCGTGTCCGCGTTTTTCTCCGTCGGGGCAGAAACGATGATTATGCTGCCATTCGCGCTGGGCTATGTGGCATATATCAGCGTGAACCCAGAGCAACAATCCACTTTCACCAGTGAAGGCTGGGGACACACCCTGCTGATGATGTCGTGTGGTCTGGTCACCGCCACCCCTCTGCTGTTTTATGCCCGCGGTGCACACATGCTGCCGCTGTCGACGATCGGCATGTTGCAGTACCTTACCCCAACGATTCTGATGTTGTGGGCGCTGTTTATTACGCAAGAACCGATGTCGCAGCAGCGCTGGATCGGCTTCATCATCATTTGGGTCGCGGTGGCGGTGTATGTCGCTGATTTGGTGCGGATGCGTCGACACAGCAGGCGGGAGCAGCGCCGACAAACGGTATCATTTGCGGGAACCGGCCAGCGCGAAGGCAGCGCGCCAACCGAACATGAACAGTGCGGACGTCGCACTGGCGACCAACACGAATGACCAGTGCGGCACCGCCCCATTACGCAACGCCCAGATGACCAGCCCGACGATGACGGTGCACAACCACACGATGGCCGCTCCGCGGCCGTTGCGCGCACCGCTAACCATCGTCAGCGCCGTCGCGCGGGAAAGCAATAGCCAGCCGAAACCCAGCCCAATAAGGAATGGCCACAGCGTGGATAACCAGCCCACGAAAGACAGTGGCATGTCCGCAGACTGGTGGGCAATACGTGCAAGTAAGGCGAAAACTGCCAGCGCGATGGCATCGAAGATGATCGGACGGGCAGGTGTGTGGCGGGTAGGCGTCGACATGCCAGTTATTTTACGTCGCTGGTTTCTTCCGAATCAGTCTGGCGCAGCGCGGCGTAGGACATACCCTTGCGTGCGTAGTAGGCGAAGTAGATGACCCAGCCGATTGCGCTGTAGAAAACGAAGGTGATCAGCCGGTAGACCAACACCGTACCGGTGGCATCGACGGCCGTCATGCCGGTAGCCACTAGCGCGGTGATAATCGCGATTTCCACGGTGCCGACGCCCGCCGGGGTGATCTGCGCGGAACCCGCCAGCTTGGCGGTAATAAACGCGACGCTAATGCCCATGATGGTGGTGTGGTCGTCGGCAGGCCAGAACGACGGCATATTACCGGTCACGGCCCAGGCACAAGCCCACAGAGCAACGGCATCGAAGGCTCGGTTGAAAAACGCCATCAACGTCACCCAGGAAAATTGGCCCAAGTTCAACGACACTTGGTCGAGCTTGTTGACGTGTTTGACGAGCTTGTCGGTCTTTTTCCACGGCAGGTTTTTAATCCACCGCCCCACGGTCCGGGTATTGCAGGAAGCCCAGTACAGGCCTCCGCACAGACCCAACATCAACGCCAGGGATACTACTAATGACCACAACGCCACATCCGCGCCCCAGAAAAATACGCCGGTAAAACCGATCAACACGACCCACAGCGTGGAAATCGCAGAAGAAAGCACAAAAAACCAGCCGCACAGCACCACGGAAGCCCCCCAAGCGCGCTGCACTTTATACGTCAAGATCGCGGCGAACGCGGGACCGCCGGGAAGCGTCGTCGACCAGGCATTGGAGGCGAAGACAATGTTGTTGCACTCTTTGAACGAGACGGGCACACCACCGGAGACAAACAATTTGCGCATCACCTCGGCCATCGCCAATAGGGAAAACGCAAAGGTGATAAACACGACGACGATGGGCCAAGGTTGCGCGTGACGAAGGGTGCGGAAACCATCGCTCAAGAAATCTAGCTCGTCACGGAAGAAAATACCCATGACGACGAGTACTGCTAGGGGCAGTATCCACCGCAGCCATTTGCCTACTGTGCTCTTCATCGCGGCAACTACCTACTTGTCATTTTCTAAGCGTTTCATGAGCTCCGAGAACGGAATCAGGTCACTGTCTTGGTCGGTGGTGCGTCCGCTCCGAATGGCTTTGGTATCGGCGACGACTTCCGACTCATGCAGCTCGCGCGGTTCATCCAGCTCGTACCGTTCCTCGTACTGCTCATAGTCACCGTCCGGGGCAAGGTCGTTTTCCGGGGCAAGGTCGTACTGTTCATGGTCACCGTCAGGGCCGGAAGTATCCGCCATCCGCCCAGCCGGGACCACGGTTTCTTCGTATGCACCGTGCCCCATGCGTTCATAAATTCGGTGCACGAAGGCCGGTGCCCACCAGTTGTCTTCGCGCAGCAGGTGCATCACGGCTGGTACGAGGAACATGCGCACGATAGTGGCGTCGAGGAAGAGCGCGAAGATCATGCCGAAGGCGATGTATTTCATCATCACGATATCGGAGAAGCCGAACGCGCCAGCCACCACAATCATGATCAGCGCGGCTGCCGTAATGATGTGGCCGGTGTGCGCGGTGCCGTAGTTGATGGCGTCGTCGGTTGACGCTCCACGCTTGCGGGCTTCCACCATGCGCGAAACCAAAAAGACCTCGTAGTCCGTCGACAAGCCATAAATGATGGCGATGATCAGCACCAGGATCGGGCTCATCAGTGGGCCTGGCGAGAAATCCAACAGTCCGGAACCAGCGCCGAGGACAAACATGCCGGTCAAAATACCCAGGGTGGCGCCTAAGGTCAGCACCGTCATGATGATGGCTTTTGCCGGGATGATCAGCGAGCCGAACACCGCGGCCATCAGCAAGAACGTGGCGACAATAACGTACAGCGCCATCCACGGCAGTTTCTCAAACAGCGCTTCGAGTGATTCGACTTCCATCGCCGGGGTACCGCCGACGTAAAGTTCCACGCCTTCCGGTGCTGTAATCGCGCGCAGTTGTTCGATAACTTCGGCGTTATCTTCGCGGTCTGCAATACCGGCGCTCAACACAGTGGTGCCGTCTATGGTCTGGCTGGACGGCGCCATGGGGGAGGTCAGCCCTTCGATCTCACGGGCTTGCAAGACGACGTCGACAAGCTGCTGGTTATCGGCCCCCTTGACTACAAGTTTGATGGGCTCGGTGCGGTGTTCCGGGAATTGCTCGTTGAAACGATCCTGTGCCTGGCGGGTTTCGTGGCTCGGTGGCAGATAGGTCTCGTTGATGCCGCCGAAGCTGACACCCAACAGCGGGATGGTCAGTGCGAGCAGCAGGGCGGTGATGCCGACGGTAAACCAGCGAGCTTTGCTCATGGCCCAGCGTGGCACGCGGTACCAGAAGGTTTCCTCGATTGGGCGGGAGCGTTTGGTCTTGCGTACCGTCCACTTGTCGATGTTGTGGCCGAGCATGCCGAAAATAGCTGGCAGCACCGTCACCGAAAGCAGCGCCGCTAGGCCGACGGCGGAAATCGCGCCATAAGCAACGGATTTCAAAAACGCCTGCGGGAAAATCAGCAGGCTGGAAATGGCCACGGCCACCATGAGTGCGGAAAAGACCACCGTTTGCCCAGCGGTGGCGGTGGTAATCGCGACAGCTGTGCGGGTATCACGGCCTTTATCTAGTTCTTCGCGGAAGCGCGAGACCATAAATAGCCCGTAGTCGATGGCCAGGCCTAGGCCCAGCAGCGTGACGACGGCCTGTGAAAACACGTTGACCTGGATAAACCCGGCCAATACCGAGAGAATGCCGATGGAGCCCATGATCGACAGTGCGCCGACGATCAACGGCATAAACGCGGCGACGACGGAACCGAAGACGAACAGCAACAGCAAGCCCACCAGCGGTAGCGCTGCGCGTTCGGCAACCGAGATATCGTGCGCCATGCCGTCGTCCAAAGCATCAGCAACGGCGGTGGCTCCGGCAACCTCGATATCTAGGCCCTGGGCGGTTGCGGCGCCGGTGAGATCATCCTGGATGGTGCGGAAATCACGCAGAGTTTGCTCGTCGTCACCTGCTAAACCGATGGCCGCGAACGCTACCGAGCCGTCGTCGGACAGCAAGTTTGGATTGCGCGTATCGAAATAGCTGGTGACTTGCGCGATCTGGTCTGGGTACTGTTCTTGCAGGTAATTCAGGTGGGCGCGCGCAGCCTCTAAGTTTTCTTGCGGGTTGTCGAACAGCAAGATGACATCGCCGTTGCGGTCCCGCCCGAAGGTCTCGGCCTCAATCTCAGCAGCGGTGGTCGATGCCGCGCGGGGGTCTTCCCACCCTTCCTGGCTGAGGCGATCGTCGAGCTTGGTGCCAAAAACCGTGAAGACCACGGCGATAGCCGCGATGATTAGCAGTGGAATGATCCTGCGATGGGCATAGGAAAACTGCCCCCACCTGAAAAACATGCCGGTTCCTAACGGTTAGACAACAGTGACGACAGCGGGCGGAAGGGTGCCAACCAGGCGCCTTCTTCCGGCAGCGCATCCAGACTAACCCGCGGCAGTGGTTCGAGGAAGACCCCCTCGATATCTTCCAGGTCCACAAAACCGATATCTTCGTGGCTCACAGCCCACGAGCAGTGCTCCTGGAAACCCAACACGGTGGCGGGAATGCCGGCATTGATGAGTTCTTCGAGCAGCTCCTGGAAGTTTTGGCCGTCGGCAGAGGCGACGACGATCTCGCTTAAGCTGCCTTCCTCGAACCGCTGCCGGATATGGGCGACCATGTCAGGGTCCACATCAGATTCTTCGGTGATTTTTGGTTTTGCGAATACGGCATAGCCGACGTTGCGCAGTGCTTCTACCCATGGGCGAATGACCTCCGCGCCGCCGGGTGAGACATTGGTGAACACGCAGGCTTCTGGGGTGAGGTTTTCTTCTTCAGAGATTTCCAGAATCCAGCGGCCGATGGCGTCGAAACGCGGACGGGAATTAGCGGTGGGGCGGCCACCCAGGATGGAGCCCAGCCCCATGTCCAGGTTTGGTGCGTCCCAGATCATCAGCAGAGTGTTGTTGTGCGCTGAACTAGTGTGCGCAGAATGATTCTGCGCGGTGTGTGCGGTATGTGCGTCCATATTTTCGGTATATCCAGTATTTCTCGTATTTTTTCGGGTTTTATGCGGCCACGGGGTGTGCAGCCGTACGTGCTGTATGTGCCGCACAGCTGCTACGGATCCTGCGGGTTCATGGGGCGGGGCATTTCTGCCTAGCGCTTCACCCACAAGTATTCATTAATAATGTGGTCTTTTTCTAGGCCTTTGCCTTCGAATTTGGTGATCAGTTGGCGGTCGGTCAGCTGCGGGCATTCCGGCCATGGCCAGCCTTTGTATTCTAGTTGCGGCTCGACCTCGACCAACTCGTTAATCCATTCGGCATAGTCCGCGTGGTCGGTGGCCACATGCAGCACTCCGCCGGGTTTTAGGCGAGAGGCAAAAAGGTTCAACGGCCCGGATTGGATGATGCGGCGCTTGTGGTGCTTGGCTTTCGGCCATGGGTCCGGGAAAAACACGCGGATGCCATCGAGCGATTCTGGTGCGAACATGCGCATGAGTACTTCCATGCCGTCGCCGCGGATCATGCGGATATTCGGGATGTCTTCGCGTACTACCTGCCCAAGTAGCTTCGCCAGGCCGGGCTTGTACAACTCGACGGCAATAATATTGGTATCTGCTTCTTTTGGTGCCATTGCCGCGGTTGAAGTACCTGTGCCGGAGCCGATTTCCACGATCGTGGGTGCGCCGCTGCGGCCAAACCACTTGTCGACGTCGACGTGTTCGTCGGCAAGCATCGCGCCGAGTTCTGGCCAGTGCTTTTCGAAGGTCGCCAGCTGGTTGTCGCTGAGCGAGCCGCGGCGAAAAGTCACGGTGCCTAGCCGCGGGTAGTCGAGGTCATTGTTGAAAACCTCGTTGAAATCGGTCTGTGGGGGCCGACCGGCAGGAAATTCGCCGATGCCGCGGGATTGCTGGTTATTGTGTGTATTGACTGTATTCATTGCGTTATTCATTATTGCCTATTGTTCCCTGTCAAAAATAGTAGAACAATTCGGGGGCTTTCACTGTGGGCACAGGTGTTTTCGGGTGATCCAAACCTGCGCGATATTACCCCTGTATGAGGGTGGCAAGTGCACATTTTGCAGAATCAAAATGTGGATAAGCAGGGGTAGTGGCAGTGCGTGCATACACGCTTATACGTGGTTATTACCTTTCACCCCTGGTAGTCGCTACCCTGGGGCATGTCCAACCTGCTGTAGTGACCGATCAGGAGTCTAAATGAGCGCCCCAATCACGGGACTTGTTGGTGAAGCGCCAACGCAGAACAAAGAATTGATCAACTGGATCAACGACGCCGTTGCTATGTTTCAACCAGAAGACGTTGTGTTCGTCGATGGTTCGCAACAAGAATGGGATCGGCTTGCAGCCGAACTTGTCGACGCAGGAACCCTCATCAAGCTCAATGAGGAAAAGCGTCCAAACAGCTACCTAGCACGCTCGAACCCATCGGACGTCGCTCGTGTGGAATCGCGCACTTTCATCTGTACAGAAGACCAGGAAGGTGCCGGCCCAACCAATAACTGGGCCCCGCCGCAGGCCATGAAAGAGGAAATGGTCGACGTCTACACCGGCGCCATGAAAGGCCGCCGCATGTACGTCGTACCTTTTTGCATGGGTCCGATCAATGATCCAGACCCAAAACTGGGCATCCAGCTGACGGACTCGGCGTACGTCGTCATGTCCATGCGCACCATGACCCGCATGGGCACGGAAGTCCTGGATAAGCTTGGCGACGAAGGCTCCTTCGTGCGCTGTTTACACTCCGTGGGTGCCCCGCTGGAACCAGGCGAGGAAGATGTTGCCTGGCCATGCAATGAAACGAAGTACATCACCCAGTTCCCGAAGAGCAAAGAAATCTGGTCCTATGGCTCCGGCTACGGTGGTAACGCCATTTTGGCGAAGAAGTGCTACGCGCTGCGCATCGCCTCGGTCATGGCGAAAGAAGAAGGCTGGATGGCTGAGCACATGCTCATCCTGAAGCTGACCAGCCCAGAAGGCAAAAACTACAACGTTGCTGCGGCATTCCCATCCGCTTGTGGCAAGACCAACCTGGCCATGATCACCCCAACGCTGGATGGCTGGTCCGCAGAGGTAGTCGGTGACGATATTGCGTGGATGCACCTGCGCGAAGACGGCCTGTATGCCGTGAACCCAGAAAACGGCTTCTTCGGCGTCGCGCCGGGCACCAACTATGCATCCAACCCTATTGCGATGCGCACTATCGAACCAGGCAATACCTTGTTCACTAACGTTGCGCTGACCGACGACGGCGACGTCTGGTGGGAAGGCATGGATGGGGAAGCCCCAGAGCACCTGATTGACTGGAAGGGTAATGACTGGACCCCGGATTCTGCGGAGAAGGCTGCGCACCCGAACTCCCGTTACTGCGTGCCAATTTCCCAGTGCCCTGTCGCTGCCCCGGAATACGACGACTGGCGCGGTGTGAAGATCGACGCCATCCTGTTCGGTGGACGTCGTGCCGACACCATCCCGCTGGTTACCGAGGCTTTCGATTGGGAACACGGCACCATGATCGGTTCGCTGCTGGCTTCCGGCCAGACTGCCGCTGCCGAGGGAACCGTCGGTGCGCTGCGCCACGACCCAATGGCGATGCTGCCGTTCATGGGCTACAACGCTGGTGAATACCTGCAGCACTGGATTGACATGGGCAAGAAGGGCGGCGACCTGATGCCGTCGATCTTCCTGGTTAACTGGTTCCGCAAGAACGACGACGGCAAGATCATCTGGCCTGGCTTCGGTGAAAACTCCCGCGTATTGAAGTGGATCACCGAGCGTGTTGATGGCAAGGTCGGCGCAGAAAAGACCATCGTGGGTAATACCGCGCGTGCTGAGGATTTGGACCTGACCGGTCTGGAAATCAGCTTGGACGAGGTCAAAGAAGTCCTTGCTGTGGATCCTGCAGAGTGGGCTAGCGATGTCGACGACAACGCTGAGTACCTCAACTTCTTGGGCTCACGGGTCCCAGATGAGGTTCTGGAGCAGTTCGAGGCTTTGAAGTCCCGCATCGAGGAAGCTTCTGCAACGAAGTAAATCTGGCATTCTGCTCTGTTGCCGGTTCAGGTTTAGGGCAGGAAAGCGCTGAGATAAGACTTCCTGCCTGGGGCCTGGTGTTTGAGCGCAAACGGAAAGATCATTCCGTTTGCGCTTTTTGCATGCGAAAACGGCGTGACGAAGAACATTATCGGAAGGATCTTTCCGTCCTGATGCCTGGCCCTCACGTTGGAGCTGGACATTCGGTAATGGAAAGTCTGAAACGAGGAGGTAAGCAATGCTTATGTCTAGCTTGATGAAGGGAATAGCTAGTGCCAGTATTTTCTCGCTTGCTGGGTTTGCTTTAGGATTCTTCGACCATATTTGGCTGAGTGCTCTGATGATCTTGGTAACTATGCTGATATCTTTCTGGTTGCGCTTGAAGATTTTACGCAATGAAATGCATTCCCATATTGTCCTGGGGGTGTCAGTAGCGAGCGCTATTTCGGTGTTATTTTCGTGGCGTATATCTTCCGACGATCGGGCAGGCTTAGTTTTTGGTCTGGTGGTAATTACAGCGCTGTGGGCCGGTGCTTATCTTTTGTTGCGGCGTGCCGGTGCCCTGCGTGGTGCTAACACCCTATAAACGTCAAGTAAACATAAACGGTGGGATCTTTCCGGTCTTATGTCTGAAGTGTCCCAGGTTTTGTTCCGTTTGAGTAGATGGGAAAATCTGGAACAGACACTCTCGGCTAAACAGCGTGGCGATACCCGGATTGTAGGGTTATTCGAGCAAAAGCAAAAGGTCACGAATCAAGAAGCTGGATTTCGTGGATCAGGAAAGGTGCAGTTTGGATAATGTGAAAATTTTCGCCAGCCTCATTGCGAGGATAGTTTTCCTCATTCTTATTGTGGCCAGTCCATTTGTAGTCGCATTGGGAACCGTGCATATCCTAGGTGGGCTCGCAACCGCTAGCTTGGCCTCCATGTTGCAATGGGGAATTATTGCACTATTGGTGGGAATTTCACTTGATGGGTTGGTGCGCACCGTAGCACGTGCTGCTTATTTTTTATCTGGTCTAGAGATATTTCATAAGCAGGCCATTGAAAATATCATTGCTCTAGTCCTATTGGTATTTTTGTATTTCTTCGTAGCCGAAAGCATCTGGTTTGCCTTGCTTGCGGCCCTGGTCAATGTCGTCGTGGCAGCAGCAATAGGCAAGATCATCCCGGGCGGGAGTGAAACCAATTCCAGGGCCGATTTGCTGGCAAACCGAATGAAACTTTGAATGCGTTAGCTCCGCGTCTTATCCACCACAATCATCAGGTTTGAAGTGCCCAACTCCCGCAACCCGGGTATCTTCGTAATCCACCAGGCCCAGCTGGGGTGATAGCGCGGGAAGCAGTAGGTATGGTAGCCGCATTCGGCTGCCCAGCCGAGGCCTTCGTGGGCGGAGACGTCGAAAAGCGAATGCCCCCAGATATTTTTTGGCGGATGCCCGTGCTTGCGTTCGTAACGACGCCGGGCGAAATCCCCACCGATATAATGTGGCCACAACCCTGTTTCGTGCCCGCCGAAAGGCCCGAGCCACACCGTGTAACTGATGACCGCCAAGTTGCGTGCAACCCGCACCATTTCCTCGGCCATCTCCCAGGGGCGCGCGATGTGTTCGGCCACGTTGGAGGAATAGACGATGTCGACGCTGTTATCCCGAAAAGGCAGCGCTGTGCCGGAAGCACGAACCGCGGTATCCAAGGTGATTCCGGCTGCAGTCATTTCTGAAACGTCTGGTTCCAAGCCAATATAGTGCGCGCCGTGCTCGGCGAAAGCCGCCGAAAAATACCCGGGGCCACCGCCGACATCCAGCACCGATAGCTTGTCCAGCCCCGTGCCGTGCACATCCTGGTGGATTGCTGCCAGTTGTTGCGCGGTATCACGGGCCAGCGGTTCATAAAATTTGCGTGGCTGGGATTGCTCGTAATCGAAAGAACGCAGCAGGCGAATCGACCGGGCTAAGCTGGCATGGCGGCGTGTGTGGTGCAGGGGATGGCGCAGTTCGGGACGCATAGGTTCCCAGGATATAGCGTGTTGGAGGTTGTAGTTGGGAAGCCCAGTTTTTATTGATCGATCTTCGCTGAAACTCTTGCTTTTTGGGCTGGAAACTATATTATGAGGGTAATCATTCCAACTGGATAAAGTGATATAAACCATGTTGAGGGTTTTTCGGCGAAGAACCGTTCCGAGTGTGTGGTGCGATCTGTGCCCAGTATGAGAGGATGGGTGGTCCGCGGTGTTTTGACGTGGCTGCGGGCAGGCCCTTGTGCTCGAATACGGGATAGTTACACAATCGGAGTTAAAGGGTTTGATTGGGTAACTATTTAAAATAATGTGAAAAAGGGTTGGAGCGAAGAGAATCGTAATTTTTTAAAGAATAGGTCATTGTGGATAATTTTAATGTCCCGATTTTTCTAAACTTGCTGTTATTGTTCAGCGTTGTTCCTTCGACGATAATCGGAGGCGTCATTTGGCTCAGCTATTTGTTTTCGCGGAGGAAAGTTCTGCGTGAAGAGCAATCGGCGTCGAACCCTAAGATGCAG
Organism: Corynebacterium sp. KPL1995; assembly: GCF_000477935.1. Classification (NCBI taxonomy): domain Bacteria; kingdom Bacillati; phylum Actinomycetota; class Actinomycetes; order Mycobacteriales; family Corynebacteriaceae; genus Corynebacterium; species Corynebacterium sp. KPL1995. The sequence goes on from NZ_KI515715.1 coordinate 838,082, forward strand.
CGGAGGATAGACCAGCCTCAGCGTTCTTATCCGGTTTGGTTATTGCTGATGTGTGGTGCGGCAGCCGGTGTATTTGCCCCGATTGTTTGGTTGACATGGGCGCCTAGTTATGGGGCGCAGCATGTACCTGAACCACCTGGTGACTACCCTCTATGGCAAATATTAGGTTGTGTAGTAACTGTTGCTGCCTGCTCTATTTTTGTCAGTATGAAGTTGCGCAATACTTTTCGGGGTGCTGTTGCAACTTGGGGCGGGAGCCAAGAAAGCTCCGTTTTTATTGTGTGATCAACGCTATGTGCCTGTGTTGTCAGGCCGTCTCGAATACCCGGCTAACAATCACTGCATCCGGATTCGGGTGACCATAGGCAAACATCGTGCCCTGCCCCTTCCGCAATGAGTGCATCGCTTCCATCCCTTTCAACGTCCGGTAGGCAGACGTTTGGTTTTTGAATGCTCCTTTCGGCCCCAGGATCCGCTTTAACCGGCCATGATCGCCTTCAATGACGTTGTTGAGGTATTTCACCCGACGATGCTCGACCGTCGATGGACAGACGCCTTCCGCCTTCAGCTCAGAGATTGCCCTGGCGAGTGAGGGGGCCTTGTCGGTGCTGATCACCCGCGGATAGCCTGCCGATTTATTCGACCGCAGCGTCTTCGCCAGGAAACGCTTCGCTGCCGCGACGTTGCGTTTTGGTGAGAGGTAGAAGTCCAGGGTCTGGCCACCTGCGGTGATTGCCCGATAGAGGTAGCACCACTTTCCCCCGACCCGGATATAGGTCTCATCCACCCGCCAGGACCTGGCCTGCCAGTCAGGAACTTGCCGATACCACCGGGTCTTCTTATCCAGCTCAGGAGCATATTTCTGGACCCAGCGGTAGATCGTGGTGTGATCGACCGGCACTCCCCGCTCGGTCATCATCTCTTCGAGGTCGCGATAGCTCACGCCGTAGCGGCAGTACCACCGCACCGCCCACAGGATGATTTCACGAGGGAACTGCCGACCGGAGAAGATGCCCATGGACCTGATTATTCCACGCCGGTCTTCCTACTGCCCCAACTTTGCAACAGCACCGGTCCCGGGGAGCTCTCTCCCCTACTCGCGAGGCAGAACTGCACTCCGGCCCACCAGCGTGAGCAGCGAGACTGCAATCTTCAGCTAGCCTTCATCGCCATTTAGTCGTGAGACCACGACATTGGCGTCGACATCCTCAGGAACAGCCATCTGTAGGGACTCTCCCTGAAGACTGCCCTGCACCCTGACTGCGGAGAGAATGTCGCCGTCGCTCTTCGTCACCAGGCGCGCGCTTTCGCCAGCTTCGGACGCTTCTGTCGAGAGCTTCTGCACGACTTCAGCTCCATCGCTATCAAGCGTCACGTCAATCATCCTGGGCCCTGACGACGCTGCAGAGTCAACACCCACTCGCTCGAAATCTGCCGGATTGATCAGAATGTTCTCGCCTTGGAACAAGACACACTGCGAGCTCGAATCGTCTGCACAGGTCTCCGAGACGGCCATCTCCAATACGGCCGCCGACTCGCCAGAGGCATTCTCAGAGGCCGCTGGTGCCCCTTCGTCGGCGGTACTTCCGCCGTCCGTGCAAGCCGCTAGGGCCAGTAACAGGGGCGCGACAGCAGCAAGTTTCCACATAGAAGTGGACCCTACCTAACGCCGCTTCCCGTCGCGGCAGCATTGTTGGCTCTGTTAACAGCCACAAGCAGATCCACCCCAGACCAGCCTTAACCTGTCAATCCGAATCATGCCCGCCACTCGACCGTTGGCTGCATGGCTCTGTTGCAAAGATTGGCGGCAGTCAGAGGTAGGCTGTCGCTCTGCGCCGATCAGGCGGCTGCTGCGAAATGGTGGTTGAGCATGCCCATGGCCTCCGTCAGCGCCGAGGGCCCAATGCCAAAAGCTCTCTCCACAAGGCGCACCTCGCCCCTGATGCCGGGCTGCAGGCACCAGGGGCGAGCCTGTCCTTTGCGCAGGGCTCGCATGACTTCGAATCCCTTGATCGTGGCATAGGCCGTGGGGATCGATTTGAAACCGCGCACCGGCTTGATCAGTATCTTGAGCTTTCCGTGATCGGCCTCGATCACGTTATTGAGATACTTCACCTGCCGGTGGGCCGTCTCCCGGTCCAGCTTTCCTTCGCGCTTCAATTCGGTGATCGCTGCACCATAGCTCGGCGCTTTGTCGGTATTGAGCGTGGCAGGCTTTTCCCAGTGCTTCAGGCCTCGCAGGGCCTTGCCCAGGAACCGCTTCGCTGCCTTGGCGCTGCGGGTCGGCGACAGGTAGAAATCGATCGTGTCGCCCCGCTTGTCGACTGCCCGGTACAGGTAGGTCCACTTGCCCCGCACCTTGACGTAGGTTTCATCCAGGCGCCAGCTCGGATCAAAGCCACGCCGCCAGAACCAGCGCAGCCGCTTCTCCATCTCCGGGGCGTAGCACTGGACCCAGCGATAGATCGTCGTATGGTCGACCGAAATGCCGCGTTCCGCCAGCATTTCCTCAAGGTCGCGATAGCTGATCGGATAGCGACAATACCAGCGCACCGCCCACAGGATCACATCACCCTGGAAATGGCGCCACTTGAAATCCGTCATCGTTCCGTCCGTCCAATCTCCGCCAAGCATGCTCAAGCTTCACGATTTTTGCAACAGAGCCATATCGACAACCTCTCGCGCAACCAAGACATCGCGGTCGGACTGCAAGTGATCTTGAAGCCACGGGCCCGTCCCACCCCGACATGGACCTCGATGCCCGAACGGACGTTAGATTTCGAGTTCTAGGTGTGATGTCCAGGGACGTTGTTGAGTCGGTCGAAGGGTACGCCGCCAATCGCAGAGTGGTGTCGGTGGTGGTTGTAGAAGTGGAGCCAGCCGGGCAGCGCCAGGCGTCGTTCGGCCTCTGAACCGTAAAACCTGGCATAGGCCCAGCCGTCCCCGAGCGTGCGGTGGAATCGCTCGATCTTCCCGTTCGTCTGCGGCCGGTAGGGGCGTGTCCGCTTGTGTCGGATGCCGAGCCGAGCGCAGAAGTCCCTCCATGCGTGGGATCTGTATGCCGACCCGTTGTCGGATAGGACTCGCTCGACGGTCACGCCTCGTTCGGCGAACCAGGCCACGGCGCGTTCGAGAACTCCCACCGCTGTGCTCGCCTGCTCATCCGACCAGATTTCTGCGTATGCGACGCGGGAGTGGTCATCGATGACTGTGTGAACGAACGCCGTCCCGGTGCGCGGCTTGTGATCTTTTCCTCGTGGTAATCCCGGAGTCGCGAGCTTGTTCCGTGCGCCTTGCTGCCGACCTACGTAACGATGTCCACCGCCGTCGGGGATGTTGCCGAACTTCGTGACATCGACATGAATCAACGATCCCGGATGAGGATGCTCATATCGCCGCAATGGCTCGCCAGTGACACGATCGATATGCGAGAGGCGGTTCACGCGGCAACGGACGAGGACCGCGTGAACAGTCGACGTCGAGAGACCAAGTCGCGCAGCGATCTGGGCTGGCCCCAGTCGAAGCCGCCAGCGCAGGTTGATGATCTTCTTCTTGACATGCTCGGGCGTCCTGCCTGGGATCCGGTGCGGCTTGCTGGAGCGATCCTGCATCCCAAACTCACCCTCTTCCCGGTAGCGGCCTGCCCATTTCCGGGCAGTGATCGGGGAGACCATGAACATCTTTGCGGCGATCGTGGCCGGATAGCCGTCTTCGACAATCAGCCGAGCTAACCGGAGACGGGCACGAGGAGTGAGAAGAGCGTTCGGATGGGTCATCAATTGGCCTCCGCCGCGGTCTTCGTAAGCGCGCGTCTGGTGAGAAGCATGATGACGAGAGTGATCGCTGTCAGCACCGAAGCGACCCAAACCGGCGCGAGCAGCCCCAGCCCGGTCGCGAGCCCGAGCGCACCAAGCACGGGCCCCGCTGCAGCTCCGATATTCAATGCTGCGGTTGCGTACGAACCGCCCATCGTTGGCGCACCCGATGCTGCATACAGCACACGCGTGATCAGAGTACTGCCGACGCCGAACGACAGGAATCCCTGAACGAGGACGAGGACGATAAGCGCAACGGGATGAGATGCGACCACTGCCAACACGATCCAGCCTGTCAGCAATAGCGGTCCGCCGACTGCGAGCACGAGGCCAGGTCGTTGATCTGATAGTCGTCCTGCGATCGTGACGCCAAGGAACGATCCGATGCCGAACATCACCAGCGCGACGGACACCCACGCTTCGGCCAAGCCCGCGGTCTCGGTCACGATGGGTGCCAGGAAGGTGAATGCCGCAAAGGTCCCTCCGTTGATCAGCGCTCCGAGTGCCATGGCCAGGATGAGCCGCGGCGTCGCCAACTGGCTGAGCTCGACACGGAGCCTTGGTGAGGTCGCGCTAGTCTCGCTCCGACCAACATTGTTCGTGACGCCACGAATGACTCCAACGGCCGCGGGAATACAGAGGATGGCGATCGCCCAGAACGTCGTTCGCCAGCCCAGCGCTGTGCCGAGCAGTGCCCCGGCGGGGACGCCCACGACGGTTGCGATCGTCGTGCCGGAGAGCAGGATCGACAGTGCACGCCCCTTCTGGTTCGCTGGCACGAGGGTAGTGGCCGTGCTCAGTGCTACGGCGAGGAATCCTGCGTTTGCGAGAGCGCTGAGCACCCGGGTGATGAGCAGGAGAGAGAACACTGGTGTCATCGCTCCGATGACGTGGCTTCCCGCGAACACGAGAAGGCAAACGATCAATGTGAGCCGCGGTGGCCAACGGCGAGCGAATGCCGCCATCACTGGCGCGCCGACGACCATACCGACTGCGAATGCGGAGGTCAGCAGGCCCGCAGTGCCGACCGAGACGTCAAGTTCGGTCGCGATCGCGGGGAGCAATCCCGCGAGCATGAATTCTGAAGTGCCCATGACGAAGACCGCCAGGGCAAGCATGTAAAGGGCAAAAGGCATCGAGTACTCCGAGGTGTGAGATCAAGAAATGGTTCTTCTTGTCACCACGGCCAGCGCCCCGGGTACGCCAGACATACGCCCACACAGATCGTGGGCGTCGTAACTAGTGGTTCAAGGGGCTGGCGGTGTGACCGACAACCCCTGACCTGTCTGATTCGGGACTCGACATGCCCCAAACTCTAACATGCCTTGGTGCTGTTGCAAAGTTGGGGCAGTAGGAAGACCGGCGTGGAATAATCAGGTCCATGGGCATCTTCTCCGGTCGGCAGTTCCCTCGTGAAATCATCCTGTGGGCGGTGCGGTGGTACTGCCGCTACGGCGTGAGCTATCGCGACCTCGAAGAGATGATGACCGAGCGGGGAGTGCCGGTCGATCACACCACGATCTACCGCTGGGTCCAGAAATATGCTCCTGAGCTGGATAAGAAGACCCGGTGGTATCGGCAAGTTCCTGACTGGCAGGCCAGGTCCTGGCGGGTGGATGAGACCTATATCCGGGTCGGGGGAAAGTGGTGCTACCTCTATCGGGCAATCACCGCAGGTGGCCAGACCCTGGACTTCTACCTCTCACCAAAACGCAACGTCGCGGCAGCGAAGCGTTTCCTGGCGAAGACGCTGCGGTCGAATAAATCGGCAGGCTATCCGCGGGTGATCAGCACCGACAAGGCCCCCTCACTCGCCAGGGCAATCTCTGAGCTGAAGGCGGAAGGCGTCTGTCCATCGACGGTCGAGCATCGTCGGGTGAAATACCTCAACAACGTCATTGAAGGCGATCATGGCCGGTTAAAGCGGATCCTGGGGCCGAAAGGAGCATTCAAAAACCAAACGTCTGCCTACCGGACGTTGAAAGGGATGGAAGCGATGCACTCATTGCGGAAGGGGCAGGGCACGATGTTTGCCTATGGTCACCCGAATCCGGATGCAGTGATTGTTAGCCGGGTATTCGAGACGGCCTGACAACACAGGCACATAGCGTTGATCACACAATAAAAACGGAGCTTTCTTGGCTCCCGCCCCAAGTTGCAACAGCACCGTTCACACCGTCCGAAAGGACAGTGGAACTAGTCGCTGGCTTCGGTATGGCTTATTCCTGTCCCTGTCTGACAATGATCCAGGGGGTGATGTCGTCGAAGACAGTGACATATTCAAACTGCTAATAGGAACCTGACCCAGCCCAGGTGGTATGAGGTCTCACAGTAATGTGGATGCCAGTGCCAAGTATGTCCGACCAACCCCAGCGATGAAGCTTAAATAATCCAACTTCTAATTCATCGCTAGCAGGCACACACCCATGGCTTATGACTTCGTCATTGGCATGGACGTCGGCAAATACTTCCACCACGCCTGCGTCCTCGCCCATGCCGGTCTTCACCTTCCGGATACCCTGCGCAACCTCGACCGCGTTGAGGAAGTCTTCTGCCAGCTGAAAGTTCTCAACGGTATCGACGAAGACCTTGCCCGGGCCTACACACGCCTGATTAACCAGATGCGATCCGCGCTCGTGAGAACCTATCCTGCATTCGAACAAGTCCTGCGCGGACAGATGATTCACCGAAAATGGATCCTCCACCTACTTGCGAAATACGGTGGCCCCACCAAGATTCGACGCGTCGGTAAAGCACGCCTTAAAGCCTTTGCGCGCAGTCACAGAGCGCAATCCTGAGCCTGTCATCGATGCCATGCTTGCTGCCATCGATGGGCAGACCGTGTCCATTGCCGGCGCAGAATACGCCGAACTTGGCGTAGCAATGTCCGCCACAGATGCACTGGCCAAACTAGGCCATCGTAAGGAAATCGAGGCGCAGGTACTTGAACTTATTCAGGACATTCCGCAGACCGAGATTCTTTTATCCATGCCCGGTATCGGCCCGCGTAGCACCGCGCAGATCCTCATGACTGTTGGCGATATGTCCGACTTCCCCGATGCAGCGCACTTAGCGTCCTATGCAGGCCTATCACCGCGGACGAATCAGTCGACAACGTCCATTATGTCGAATTCGCCTAACCAGGCTGGCAACAAAAAATTAAAGAACGCCCTATGGCAATCGTCTTTTGCATCGATCAGATTCCACGAGCGTTCCCGGCAATTCTATGAACGAAAACGCAAAGAAGGCAAAGGACACAACGCCGCCGTCGTCGAACTCACCCACGGAGTTGACAACCTATATAGGAATCCCCCCCCCCTGTTAGAGGGGCACAAAGCCGGCAAGGGGTTGCAGGTCTTAGTGAATTTAGCTGAATCCGCTAGAAGCGGCCGGTTATGCCGTATGCTTCGGCTGAGGGGCGGGTTTTGATCAGGGCGTCGAGCATATCCACCGCCAATCTGATGGATTGTAGTGCGTCTATGCCGCCGACTGACAGGTTTCCGGCGTCCAGGCCTTCTGTGAAGATTTCACAGATCCAATCGTTTCCATCTTGGTAGGGGGCGCGTAGCCCCACGGTGAATTCTCCTTCATCATCGCGGTAGGTTCTTTGGGCGATGACCCTATGTTCGCTCATCGGCGGCAGTTTGCGTATTGAACGGCTGCGGCAGATCCCATACTGCTGATGAGAGAGCCGACGATTGCGGCGCTGATGATTAGTTTTTTAGTGGAGAGGTGTTTGGACATCTCGGTTCTTTCTAGTTGTGGGATGTGAGCCGGGCTGGTTGAAGTGTCCCAGTTTTTGTTCCGTTTGAGTAGATGAGCATCTCTTCAATTACGCCAATGAAATGTGACCACGAGGCAAAGACAACGTGCCCTGCGTTGTTGATGACTATATCCCGGCAGAAGACTTGTCGATCCAAGCCGCGCTCGCTGTCAACCATTCGTGGATAACGGGTGTGTGGACTCCGCGGCCCTGAGGCATGGCTACTCAACTCAGCCATGGTGCATTTTTGCAAATAGGGCCGCTGAAAATGGCCTTTTTTAGTCCCTATTTGCAAAAGTGCACCATCTGCGAATACAAAGCGCCGAAAGGACGGCGAAAAGAGGTTTCCCTGGGGTAAGGAAGACGGTTAAGGGGGGGGGCAAAGTGAGAGTCAACGGACCAACAAAGCTTCCGGCACCGCGCAAAGCCGCAAACACCCCCGGTGCACACTTTTTGTCGCATATCCCGCATAACCCTTCCCATGTTGGGGCTAGGTATGGATCCTTGGGGCTTTGCCAGATTGACACTTGGATAGACAATCTTGTCTATTGATCTTCCATAGCTGACGCAGCGTTACTGAATGGACTGAAAAGTTACGTTAACTGCACTTGTGCTCAATACCGGTTGTATAGCTATGAATTTAGAAATTGACTCTGCCATGTGTTCTGGCTTACGTTTAAACCCTTACTGAACCGATTGGTCTACTTAAGGAAGAACGCATGGTCTATAACCGCATTCTGTCTCGGCGACAGTTGCTGCGTACAGCAGTAGTCATGGGCGGGGTAGCCCTGGGAGGCGGCATGCTTTCTGCCTGTTCTACGCAGTCAGAAACACGACAGCCGCAAACAAGTGCTTCCGGGCCCGCATCTTCTGCTAGCTCTGCTTCCCAGGAAGAACTGGTCATCGGTTTTGTACCCATTGCGTGTGCCTCACCACTGGTTGCCGCAGACGCGCTCGGCGCATTTGAAAAACAGGGACTCCACGTAAAATTACGGAAATACGCCGGATGGGCTGATCTTTGGACGGCATATGCAACCGGAACCCTCGACGTTGCACACATGCTCTCACCAATGCCACTGGCAATTGATGCTGGTGCGACGAACGCATCCCGGCCCACAGAATTGGCTTTTACCCAAAACACCAATGGCCAAGCGCTTACCTTGTCTACCTCTCTCTTGGGCGCGGTCTCGCAACCGACAGATCTTGCGGGGATGGTGCTAGGAATCCCCTTTGAGTATTCGGTGCATGCATTACTTTTGCGCGATTATTTGGTCGCCGGTGGTCTCGACCCAGTTTCAGATGTGGAATTGCGGCTCTTGCGGCCACCGGACATGGTGGCGCAATTGGCGGTCGGCGCCGTCGACGGTTTTATTGGCCCCGAACCGTTCAACCAAAGAGCACTAACCACAGGATCAGGCCGCGCGTTCATTCCTACCCGGCAGATGTGGGAGAACCACCCCTGCTGCTCGGTTGCTATAGCCAAAGAAATTGACCGCGGGGTGCGCGATCGTGTGGTCACGGCGCTGCGCGAAGGTGCCCAATTTGTCGACAGCCCGCACCACGTACACGAATCGGCGTCGATGTTGGCAGCAGAAAAATACCTGAACCAGAAAGAAGAGTTGATCTCGCCTGCTTTAGCCGGATCCTATACCACCTGGGATGGCACCGATGTGGTGGATCCGGACATGATCAATTTCGGCGGACAGACTTCAGCTACCGCGATCACCTGGATGGCTGCGCAAATCGCGCGCTGGGACCTCGGCGGTACGGCCTTGACGATGGACGACGACGTGCTCTTAGCAGCCACAGAATCAGTCTTGCCGCCTGAGGCAGACCGCAGCACGGACCCGGTTGACATCAATGGCCGGATATTTGATCCGCTAAAGCCCACGGCTGGATACCAGCGTTAAGGACCCACTATGTCTCGAACTCACACGCCTACTACTCAAACTTCCACCGGCCGAACTTCCGCTAGCCGAACGTCTACCAGCCAAGCGTCCACCGGCCGAACTTCCACCGGCCGAACGCTGCCAAGGGAAAAGTCCGGCCCGTGGAAACCCGTTGCCCTCGGCGTCGGCCTGTTTCTCGCTTTCCTTCTTGTATGGCAATTAATAGCGGCTGCGGGGTGGCTGTCGGATATCGCGCCGACGCCTGCTCGCACCTTCAGCCGCGGTGCTGAAATCTTGGCTGATCCTTTTTACCGGGATGGTCCAGCTTCCGTCGGCATATTCTGGCACATGGTGACATCCCTGCGCCGTGTGCTGCTCGGTTTTATCATCGCGATGCTCATCGCCATTCCGCTGGGCTTCTGGTTAGGATCGTCCACCACCTTCCGCCGGGCGACGGACCCCTTTGTGCAAATTCTGCGGCCGGTATCCCCGCTGGCGTGGCTGCCGTTGGGGCTTGCGCTGCTGCGCGATGCGGAAAATACCGCGGTCTTCGTCATTATTCTCTCCGCTTTGTGGCCCACCCTGCTCAACACCATTGAGGCCGTACGTGGCGTGCATCCGTCGTACAAAAACCTCGGCGCCACATTGGGCACCAGCCGTGTGGACCGGCTGCTCTACATCACAGGGCCTGCCGCGCTGCCTGGCATCATCACGGGCATGCGCCAATCGCTGTCTACCGCGTGGCTGGTGATTGTGGCTGCGGAGATGCTTGTCGGCGGGCAGGGCGTCGGCTTTTTCGTGTGGAATATGTGGAATCGCCTGGATATTGATGCCATCGTCGTGGTCATCGTTCTCATCGGTGCCATCGTCGTGGTCATCGTTCTCATCGGTGCCATCGGCTTGGCCCTGGATTACCTGGTTGCTTCATTGCAGAAAGTGGTGCGTTATGACTAATACCTCAACCGATACTGTGCCAAATACCGTCGATGTGCCTAGCACCAGTGGTACGGGCACCCCGCATATCGAATTTAAAAATATTACAAAAAGCTATGGGCCGACGACGATCATCGGCGAGACTTCCGTATCTATTAAGGAAGGCGAGTTTGTCTCCTTGCTTGGGCCTTCCGGCTCAGGCAAATCCACGATGCTGAACATGATTGCTGGCTTGGCGACGCCGTCGACAGGCGAGGTCCGTGCCCGCGACGAGGTGATCACCGGCCCGGGGCCAGACCGAGGAGTGGTTTTTCAAAATCACGCCCTGCTGCCATGGATGACAGCACGCGGCAATATCGAATTCGGGCTGCGCTCTGCACGGCCGGACTTGTCGAAAGCACAGCGTAAGACAATCACACAGGATTTCTTGGATGAAGTCAGTTTGGGACATGCGGCTGACCGTCGTCCCGCGCGGCTTTCCGGTGGCATGCAGCAACGGGTGGGTTTGGCGCGTGCGTTTGCCATTGGTTCGGATATTTTGCTGCTGGATGAACCTTTTGGTGCGCTGGATGCGCTGACCCGGAGGCAATTACAGACCTTGTTGCTCAGCGTTTGGGAAGAAAACCGACGCACGGTGGTAATGGTGACCCACGATGTTGACGAAGCGATCTTGCTGTCCGACCGCATCTTGGTTATGTCGCCGGGGCCGGAGGCAACCATCGTGGAAGATTTACGAGTTGGCCTTGCCCGCCCGCGTAACGGTGATGCGGACCCAGCCGTCGGCAAGCGCAAAAATGAGCTGCGCCAGCACCTGTTGTCGCTGCTGGAGCACAAATAACGGCAAATTGGGTGTGCTGCGTACCCGACTGTCGGCGGAAAGCATCGCGTTCGGCCGAAAGCTTTGCTTTTGGGTAGGCAACACAGATCTCACACAAACTCGCTACCATGGCAAGCAGCATAGATGCAATGGAAGGTAGGCGAGTACCCCAATGTCACTCCTCGACTTAGATACTGAGCAATTCAACGAACTAGCCCAGCAGGTGCGCCGGGATTACCAGGACTTGCAGGCGAAGAACCTGAACCTGAACCTGACGCGCGGTAAACCGTCGAACGAACAGCTCGATTTTTCTCATGACCTGCTTACCCTGCCTGGCGATGATCCGATCGACGCTGATGGGGTAGACGTGCGCAACTACGGCGGATTGCTGGGAATTAAGCAGCTGCGCGAAATCTGGGCGAATGCCCTGGGACGCTCGGTGGACAACACCATCGCAGCTGATTCTTCTTCGCTGAACATTACTTTTGACCTGCTGCTGTGGTCTTATACCTTCGGCAACAATGATTCCGTACGCCCGTGGAGCCAGGAAGAAAAGATCCGCTGGATCTGCCCGGTGCCGGGTTACGATCGCCACTTCACCATCACCGAAAAACTCGGCATCGAGATGGTGTCCATTCCTATGCTTGACGACGGCCCGGATATGGATGCCGTCGCAAAGCTGGCCCAAGACCCGCAGGTGAAGGGCATGTGGGCCGTGCCGGTGTTCTCCAACCCAACCGGGGTGAGCTTCTCTAAGGAAGTCTGCGAAAAGCTGGCGGCTATGGACACTGCCGCGCCAGATTTCCGCATTGTGTGGGACAACGCGTATGCTCTGCACACGCTAACCGACGAATTCCCGGAAAATTACAACGTGCATGAGATGGCGGCAGCCGCCGGTAACCCGAACCGCTTTTGGGAAATGTCATCGACTTCCAAGGTCACGCACGCTGGCTCAGGTGTCGGCTTTTTCACCTCCTCGGAAGAAAATCTTGCGTGGTATTCCTCCATCGCCAGTGCCCGCGGCATCGGCCCAAACAAGGTCAACCAACTGGCGCATGCGCGTTTCTTCGGAGACGAAGAAGGCCTAAAAGCCCTGATGCGCAAGCACTCCGGGTCGTTGGCACCGAAGTTCGACGCCGTCCGGGATCTGTTGGAAAAGAAACTGGGTGGATATGACGTTGCTAGTTGGTCGCACCCAGAAGGCGGCTATTTCATTGACCTTAACGTCATCGATGGCACCGCAACACGTGTATGGGAGCTGGCGAAAGAAGCCGGTATTGAACTGACCAAGGCCGGTGCCTCCTTCCCGTATGGCGAAGATCCGCGCAACCGCAATATCCGCCTGGCGCCATCAATGCCAGCGGCCGATGACGTCGCTGTCGCCATGGATGGTGTGGCCACCTGCGTGCTGCTGGCTGCGATTGAGAAGAAGGAGGCTTAAGGCCCTGCAATTCGAAGAAACCGGCTATTGGCTCAGCCAACTCGTCCCGGCCAAGCTGGAATTTCGGAAACTCGATGAGTGGCGTATTGCCAGCGCACAGATAGACGAGCAACAAGCGCTGGCGGCAACCGCTAACTTTGGCGAGGTTGATACCGGGCTGACCAGTGACGAATCTGGCCAATCCGTGCGCTGCGAGCTGCTCGCCGTGGCGCAAGCCGAACAGCCCGCCATCGCGACTGCCGTACTGGCCGCTGCAGAACTGTTACGTTCGGCAAACGGAGTGCTGCCAGCACAGCCAGGCGTGCTGCTGCCGGACATTGGCCAGAAATTCGCTGAGCTGGAACAAAATCATCTCACCGTGCGTCACGGGCTGCTGGCCGTGCCGTATTTGTGGTCTGGGAAGACGCCACGCCTGGAAGAAGACGACCGGCTCACGCTGATTTGCCAGCTGATCATGCTCACCGATGCGGAATATGAATTCGCGGTGGAACATGGCGTCGGCAAGCTGCAAGACAAGTTATCGACCGAAGGTATTGATCCGGGTAACTGGGGTCGGTAGTGGGGCTGGAAATGGTAGCCAGCAATGATTCGCACCGGTGACTGTTGGGTCGGTTGGGGATATCGGTAAAGTAGTGGCGTGGCTCTTTACCGGAAATATCGCCCCGCAAGCTTTGCTGAGGTCATCGGACAATCGCAGGTCACTGAGCCTTTGTCAGTGGCACTCGATGCTCACCGCATCAACCATGCCTACCTTTTTTCGGGCCCGCGTGGGTGCGGCAAGACCTCCTCGGCGCGCATCCTTGCGCGCTCACTGAACTGCGTTGAAGGGCCGACCTCGACGCCATGCGGGAAGTGCGATAGTTGCCGTGCACTCGCCCCCGGTGGTCCCGGCAACCTGGATGTTACGGAGCTCGACGCGGCTTCGCACAACGGTGTAGAAGACATGCGTGAGCTGCGCGACCGCGGCCACTACGCGCCGGCGGAATCGCGCTACCGCATTTTCATCATTGACGAGGCGCACATGATCTCGCAGCAGGGTTTCAACGCTCTGCTGAAGATCGTCGAAGAACCGCCTGAGCACCTAATTTTTATTTTCGCGACCACCGAGCCGGAAAAAGTCATTGGCACGATCCGCTCGCGTACCCATAACTACCCGTTCCGTCTACTGACGCCACCGGATATGAAAGCACTGCTGCAGCACGTGGTGGAAGAAGAAAACGTGCAGGTAGAAGATGCGGTCTACCCCTTGGTGATGCAGGCTGGTGGCGGTTCGCCACGCGATACTCTCTCGTTACTGGACCAGTTGTTGGCCGGTGCGAAAGACGGGCAGTTGACTTACCAACAGGCGGCGCCGCTGCTGGGCGTGACCGATTTGGCTCTGATTGACCGCGTGATTGCCGCGCTTGCCGACGACGAAAAAGGCGAATTATTCCGCATCGTCAACGACGTCATCAACGCCGGGCACGAGCCCCGCCGTTTTGTGGAAGACTTGCTGGACCGCCTGCGGGACCTGTTGATTATCCAGGCTGTGCCTGAAGCTTTTACCGAGGGGCTAGTTTCCGCCCCGCAGGATCGCGTGGCGGTTCTGAAGGAACAAGCCGGATGGTTTAGCCCGGAGGCGCTGACGCATTACGCGGATGTGGTTAATGAGCGCTTGCCGCAAATGCGTGGTGCGACTTCACCGCAATTGTTGCTGGAGATTTTGTGTGCGCACTTGTTGGCGCGGCCATACGTTGCAGCGGCGGGTAACGCAGCTGGTGCTGGGGCTGGGCCAGGCATCAGTGTTGGCGCGGGGGCCGGTGCCGGTCAATCGGGCCAGTCTGGTCGGGCGGGTCAGGGGGCTGCAGCCCAGGAGAGTGGTCAGCACAGCAGTCAGGGTGGTCCGCGTGGTGCGGCGGCCGCGCTGGCTGCTGTGGCGGCGATGGGGTCGGCGAAACCGCAGACAAAATCGATGCCGTCGCACGGTCCGGCGCCTAAGGCACAGCCTGGTGAACAGGTTGCTGAGCAGCACAAGGCAGCATCTGCGAGTGAGCACAACCCAGAGACGTCTACGCCTGAGCACAAAAATGAGGTTGGTGCTGTTGCCGATGCAGAAACCAAGCCCGAGGCGGCAAGCATGTCGGAAGCAGTAAGAACGTCGGAAGCAGTAAGAACCTCCGATGCAGTAAGCGCTGCCGATTCCGCGGACTCTGCGTCGGCTAACGATGCTGCCCGCGCGCAACGCACCGACGAATCTGCGCAGTCAGACCATGCTGAGGAGCCAAACGGTCCTGAACAGCAGCGTGCCGAGCAGCCTAGTGAACAGCAGCCTAATGAACAGCCAGGTGATGCGCTCGAGATCATCCGCAGCCAGTGGACGAATATTCGCTCAAAGGTAGGGCAGAAAAATCGCGTCGCGGAAGTCATGCTCACCGAAGCAAAAGTTTTGGGCATCGACGGTGACACCGTCGTGCTGGGGCACAACACCGGTGCTTTGGCTGAGCGCATTAATTCTGAGCGCAACAATGCCGTGATTGTCGAAGCGGTAAGCGCCGTCGTTGACCAGAAATTACAGGTCAAATGCATCGTCGGCACGAAAGTTCCACCTGAACTTACGGCGCAATCACGTATGACGCCGCAACCACAGAAACCCGCGCAGCAGAATAACCAGTCGCGCCAGAATTCGCAGCCACAGCAGAATAACCAGCCGCCGCAGCAGGATCAATCACAGGCAGCAACGCGCCCACAACAGGAGGCTCAACACACAAGAAGTGACAGTGTCTGGCCAGAAACCAGCCGTGATGTTAATACCGGGGTGGGCTCAACGGACACTACGGTGCATGAGAGCAACGAGGGTTCTGGGCAATCCCACAGGCAGCAACCGGAGCCACAGCGGGCGCAATCAGTCCGGTCAGAATCAAAGCCCTCGAAGCCACATGAGAAACCACTCGCCAGCCCAAAGAACCAGGACTGGCGCGAGGTAGCTAACCAGGCAAAAAACCGTGCACGTGAGCGCGCAGCACAATCTAGCCGCGACACCTTTGGCGACGGTGTCCCGCTGCCACCTGAACCGGCCGCGGAAGAGTCTGCACCGGACGAGCCGCCGCAAACGCAGCCAGCACAATCGTCGGCAAGCCACACACAGAACGCACAGAACGCACATGGCGCGCATGGCGCACATGGCGCGCCGGGCAGCGCCGAAACCAGTAGTGCCGAAAGAAACAACGCCGAAAACAGCAATGCCCAAAACAGCAATGCGCAAAACGGCAACGCTGAAAGAAACAATGCCGAAAACAGCAACACGCAAAACGGCGGGGACGACACAGGAACCAGCACCAGCACAAACACGGACACCAATGCCAACACCAGCCCCGGCGAACGCAGCCCAGAAGAAATTCATGCTGCCGCGCGCAAGCTGCTAGAAACCGAGCTGGGAGCGCGTTCGCTGTAGTCTGTGCCAGTCCGTTGTAAACTAGGGCCGTTGTGCGTGCAGATTCGCACAGAAGACTAGCTACCGGGCCAAAACCCAAAGCTATAAACAAAACGCACCAAAACAACAAAACAAGGAGCATCGACAATGACGCAGCCACAAGACATGCAGCAGCTGATCGCCCAAGCCGCCGAAATGCAGGCCAACCTGCAGCGCGCCCAGGAAGAAATCCTGGCCACCTCGGTCACCGGTAAAGCAGCTAACGGCCTGGTTGAGGTCACCATGACTGGCGGTGCTGAAGTCACCGATATCAAGATTGACCCGCAGGTTGTTGATGCTGATGACGTCGACACGCTGCAGGATCTGATCCTGGGCGCATTCCAGGACGGTCACCGCCAGGCCGGTGAGCTGGCCAAGGAAAAGATGGGCCCGCTGTCACAGGGCATGGGCGATGGCGACATCAACAACCTCATGGGTGGAATGTAAGTGTTCGAAGGTCCTTTACAAGACCTCATCGACGAATTCTCGCGCCTGCCTGGGATTGGGCCGAAAAGTGCCCAGCGGATCGCCTTCCACGTTTTGCACACAGAACCGGAAGATATCGACCGCCTCCAGCAGGCGCTTGCTGGTGTCCGCGACGGGGTAACGTTTTGCCGCATTTGCTGCAATATTTCCCGTGAAAGCGTGTGCCGCATCTGCCACGATTCCGGGCGCGACCGCTCGATGATCTGCGTGGTAGAAGAACCCAAAGACATCCAATCCATCGAGCGTACTGGCGAATTCACTGGCCGTTATCACGTGCTCGGGGGTGCGTTGGATCCATTGGCGAATATTGGTCCGAAAGACCTGAATATTAGTCAGTTGTTGCAGCGCATCGGTGGCGTGGTGCAGGACCGTGAGCTGGCAGATTCCACACCGGAAAAACCGCTTTACGACGACGCCCCAGAGATCACCGAGGTGATTCTCGCGATGGATCCGAACACCGAAGGCGAGGCAACAGCGTCCTACCTGGTGCGCTTGTTGCGAGATTTTCCTGATTTGAAAATTTCACGGCTGGCCTCCGGTATGCCCCTGGGTGGCGATTTAGAATTCGTCGACGAGCTCACGCTATCCCGCGCGTTGTCAGGACGCCTGCCCGTGCGCTAGTTGCGGCAATGAGCTGGCGCCAAGAGGGGTGCGGCTAGCGCTGAGCTGGTGGCAGACTACGGCCGTGCTTTACCCGCGATCCAATACACGCACCACTGGATCGCTGCGGAATCCAAACCGAAGATCTCCATTCCCAGCTTGCGCGCGGTTTTGGCCATTCCCATTTCCCCACTGGCCCACAGATACTCTGGACGAAACTCTGGGTGCTGGTGGGCCAGTTTTTCAATTTGCATAGTTAAAAGTTCCTGGTGTCGCGTATAAGGTCCCTTGACGACGTCCAGCCCGGCCAGCGTCTCTTCCCACTGGTGGAGCGCGGGAACCTCAATATCCGCATCGGTTTCCGCGAGTGCAATCACACGGATGGTGCGTAGCGTGTTTGGGTGGAAACTCTGACAATAATCCAGAATGGCCCACACTGAAGGCAGCGCCGAAGGGTCTGCGATGAGCAGCTGTTGGCTGCTGGGGTGGTGCCACAGCCCACGCGAGGTGTACACCGCGCATTCATCACCTGCTTGTGCGCGCAGTACCCAGTTCACCCCCGGGGCCGGTAAGGCCTCGGGGGTGTCCTTTGTGTTATCCGACCGGCGGCGTTTGCCATGTGTGGCCACATCAAAACAAGCAGTTGCGTTTTCGCGGTTCAGTGAGCGGAAGGTGTACCAGCGTAGCTCCGGGCGCCATGCGGAATCGCAGGAAGCAATGACTGCGCGCAGGTTCGTGCGGTCACCGGTGGCAAGCCTATCCGCTAAACCGTCCAGACTGGCATCGGAGGTAGGCATGATCAGCCCGAAAAATTCGTCTGGGCCAGTCAGGCGCAGATCTGCGAATGCTGGAGAATGCAGATGCACGCGCACGAGTTCTTCAGCAAGCACCTCTATAGATTCCACCCGGCAGCGCAAGAAATCGTGACGTGCATCGCCGGGTGGGGTGGACAATCTGGTATCGAGAAAAGTGGAGTGGTTGGCAGCCATACCCATATTTTAGGGCAAAGATCAGCCTAACCTAGTGTGGGCTGGTGTTGCCTGGTTAGCGCAGGCGTTCTTTGCGTAGTTGCTCGATCGCAGGGATCTCCAGTGGCGCTAGCTCATCCAACTGGCACCCTAAAGCCATGGACAGCACCAGATCCGCTAACTGCGGATTGCGCGCGAGCGCAGGGCCGTGCATATACGTAGCGATGACCGATCCTTGCACCGCTCCTTCCGCGCGGGTTTGGGAATCGATGTTTTCTGCTTCCCCGGCACGGGCGGCATCGGCATCACAGTTACCAACACCAGTGGTAATTGCCCCTAAAGGTCGCGCATCTGGGCCGAGCAAGCTGGCACCCATATGGTTTTCAAAGCCAGTTAACGGGGCAGTGAGGCTACTGGTAACACCTGCTTGCGTGGGTTGCGAGGCTACTTCACCAATCGCGCGCTTTTGCAACGTGACAGTCCGGGCATCAACCAGGCCGAGGCCCTCGATCTCGCGTCCCGCGGCACGGAAAGTTTCACCAACCAGCTGAAATCCTGCACAAATCGCGAAAATAGGTGCACCAGCTTGGGCGGCTTTGTGCAAGCCACCGTCGGCAAGCAAATGCTCCACCGCCAAGATCTGCGCGCTGTCTTCACCACCGCCCAAGGTATAGGCGTCGAGTTGGCTAGGCACCGGCTCACCCAACTTAATTGGGTGGATCTGCGCCGAAATGCCACGCATGCGCGCACGCTGGCGTAACACCAGCGCGTTGCCGTCATCGCCATAGGTGCCCAAAACATCCGGTAGAACCAAGCCGATATTCAACTCTGCATTCTTAGCAGCCTGGTTGGCTTCGGCAGTGCTCGCAGCCGCGGATTTGTTAGCCGCAGCGCTGTGCTCATCGTGTGCCATATTTGCTGCCATCTCCTAAGCTTCCGCAGAATCTGCGGTGGAATTTTTCGTGGTCGAATTACTTGAGGCCGAGTTTGGTCTGGTGGAACGCTGCAACTGCGAAGGTTCGCCACGCTCCAGAGCCTTCTTCAGATCACGGAATGCGGTGTAGTTGGCCAGCACCTCAATGCGCCCGGCTGGGCACGCATCGATGGCTTTGAGCGGATCAGCGATCAATTCGTGGCGGATATCGGCATACACCAGACGCACAGCGAGGTCCGTGCCGCGCTCACCGGCGGCCTTGACGGACTGCTCGGCGAAATCCTCAAAAGTGACATCCCACAGCCAGGACAAATCCTCACCGTCGGCAACCTGGCCGTTGACCGCGATCACCAAACCTTCGGCGCTGCGATCAACCATGGACAATGCTTCTTGCCAGCCGGCCGGGTTCTTGGCCAATAACAGGCGGATTTCGTGTTCGCCGCGGGTGATTGTGGAATAGCGACCGGCGACATCATCAACCTGCTCAGTGGCAGAAACAGCCTGCTCGAAGCCGACGCCAAAAGCTTCCACCGCAGCGGCGATAGCCTGGGTAGCGTTGCCGCGGTTGGCCCGGCCCGGCAGTGCCAGGTTCAGCGGGTGCGCGGCGTCGTCCAGCGATGAGCTGCGCGTAATGCCCTCGCCCGTGATCGTCCAATCTGGGGTAGGGCGTTCGAAGGTCGAGCCGTCGGCAAGCTTCTTCGCCGCATACCAATGCTCACCGTCGCGCACGATCGCGCCGCCGGTGCGCGGACAAGTGGTGGACTCACCGAGCCAGCCGCCACCAGCAGCCACCCACACCACATTCGGAGCATCGTAGGCGACGGAAGAAATCAATACATCATCACAGTTAGCGATGACCATCATTTCTGGGTGCGCTTCAATGGCCCCGCGCAAGGTGCGCTCAATCTTGTTGATCTCGCCGACACGGTCCAGCTGATCGCGTGACAGATTAAGCAGAACCAGTGCCTGTGGGTTGATCTTGTTCGCCACCTGCGGCACGTGCAGCTCGTCGACCTCCAAGGCGAGGACCTCGGCACTACGTCCGGCCAGCAGTGCAGAGATGATTCCAGCATCCATATTGTCGCCGCCCTCATTCGTGGCGACGGAATACTCGCTGCGCAGCGCATTTGCCAACATGCGGGTGGTAGTGGATTTACCGTTGGTGCCGGTGACCAGCACCGCGGGGCGTCCGTCGGCAAGATTATGCATGACGTGTGGGTCGATTTTGTCCGCGAGCAGCCCACCAATCATGCCACCCGCACCCCGGCCGGTTGCGCGTGAAGCCACCGTCGCCAAACGAGCAACGGAAGTAGCAACCTGCGTGCGGGCGCGCGACAGTAGGGAAAGGGCAGACGATTTCGCAGAAGAGGAATCTGCAGGCGACGGCTTGGAAGACGACGGCTCAGAAGATGACACAGAAGGCTTAGTCATAGGAACCTAGGATAGTAAAAGGTTGGACGGCTAGTCGGCCTGGGGCTGTGCGCTGGCCCGGCGGGAGCGGCTCCGGCGACGTTTATTCGTCTTGTTGGGGCGGCCGGACTTGGCGTTAGGTTGTGCGCCGGACTTGGCGTTAGTTTGTGTACCGGACTGTGCCCCGGTTTGTTTTGCAGGGTGCTTTCCGGTCTTCGCGCCAGATTTTCCGCTGGTTTTTGCGGCAGGTTTGTTCGGGGACTTCGTCCCAGATTTAAGCGCAGATTTTTTCCCGGGTTTGGAGCTGGCCTTCAGCCCCGATGATCCGCCCAAGACACCGCGGGGGTGGGTGGATTGCTCGACTGGCGCATCCGGATCTGGGTGTGGCTTGACGCGGGTCAGTGCATCTAAAAATGCGGTATCACCCAACAAGGGGATA
This sequence comes from Corynebacterium sp. KPL1995, assembly GCF_000477935.1. Lineage (NCBI taxonomy): Bacteria > Bacillati > Actinomycetota > Actinomycetes > Mycobacteriales > Corynebacteriaceae > Corynebacterium > Corynebacterium sp. KPL1995. The sequence goes on from NZ_KI515715.1 coordinate 859,025, forward strand.
CCTTTGCGTACCGCATGCATCGCCTTGCCACGTAGATCGGTAGTTTTGTTGCAGACGACTACCGACACCCCTCGATGCAGGTGCTCGCGATACACCAGCCCCGCTTCGAGCAAAGCGTCGATGATGGTATCCGGACTGTAGCCAATCTCATCAGCCACTACCACTTCCATGCCTTCGATCAGGGATCGCCCCGGAACATATTTCCCAGGGTTTGCCAGGCTGAGCTCGGCTTCGGCGGCCTGCACCCGGACATGGCTGCGCTGTAAACCAAACCGGTCCGCGCGCAGATCACCCGGATGGTAGCTGGCGATTAGCTCATGATCTGTGATTAAGGAGTTTTCTGCGGCTCGTTGCTGATGTTGGTAAATATCCCAGACCAACTGTGTAGTCTCGCGTGAGGTTTCTTCCTGGCTACGGCCAGCACGAACGACAGAAGCCACTGGACTGACAGCAGACAAGCCACTGGCGCGCGCCACGCCAGCGGGTCGGATATCGCTAAAAGGTATTTCTTGTCGACGCGCAGTCGCCAGCGTATCCACGATGCGTGCAGGCTGCGGAATATGACCGACACGCTGCCGTTTGCGGTTGCCCTTGCGGGAGCGTTTCCGGTTTGCGCGGGCGGCAGCGCTCATCGCGCGCTTTGCTTCTGAAACCAGAAAGCCCCATGTCAACGGCAAATCGTGGACGATTAGTGTGCGGTCGTCGATAAGCCGATCCAGCGGTTTCAAGATTTTTGCAAAGCGTTGGCCGTTGTCCACTTCTTCGCGGGAAAGCCCGTGGTAGTGGCGCGGCCCTGGATCTTCTCCGGGGTTGAGTACAGCGTGGAAAGTCTCGCTAGTCTCGCCCGCATCATTAAAAGTAACGGCGTCGACGGCAACCAGACGCGCTGTTGAAGGGTGAATACCGGAAGTTTGCACAGTCAGCGCAAGATACGGAAATTCCGCAACAGCCTCGCGACGAGCTACTTCCTTTGGGTGCAGCTCGCCGGAGGCTTCTTTGTTCTTCGTGCCGTTGTCGTTGCGCTCGCTGGTTGCGGCGCGGTCATCGGTATCGGTATGCGAGGTCATTAGTACAGCAGTCTAGTTCACCGATTTAGCTTGCGGATAGTTCAGCAACGCCAACGTGGCACAGAAAACCATCCGCTGCTGCGGTATAAAACTAATCGCAGTTCCTCGTGCCAATGCTAAAGATTGGCGTGTGCGCGGTTGGCAGCGGAGACCATGGCCTTCAACGAAGCATACGTCGTAGAGCCGGCAATGCCGACGCCCCAGACGCTAGAGCCGTTGACTGTCGCCAAGATATAACAAGCAGCTTCGGCATCTTCCCCGGCGCTGCGGGCGTGCTGGGAGTATTCCAGAACCTCGATGTCTATGCCCAGATTCCCCAGAGCGTCAGCATATGCAGCGATTGGGCCGTTACCGTTGCCTTCGATGCTGCGCTCTTCGCCATCGTGGATAACCTTGGCGGTTACCGTAGCGTCTTTGTCCTCGGTTTCTGCATTCTGCACACTCACCGAAAGTTGTTCGACGGGGGACTTCGTCTCCAAATACTCATTGGTGAAGATATCCCACATGGTCTTCGAATCAACCTCGCCGCCTTCGGCATCCGTGACGGTCTGTACCACCCGGGAGAAATCAACCTGCATGGCGCGAGGCATGGCGATGCCGTGGTCAGTTTTCATGATGTAAGCCACCCCGCCCTTGCCAGATTGGGAGTTTACTCGGATGACGGCTTCGTAATCACGGCCGATGTCTTTCGGGTCAATAGGCAGGTATGGAACCTCCCATGTGGTTTCGCGCAATTCTTCCCAAGCCACATCGGAGCTGCTGGCCTGTGGATGCACGTTGGCGGCCATCGCGTCCAAGCCTTTGTTAATGGCATCTTGGTGGGAACCGGAAAAAGCGGTGAACACCAGCTCGCCACCGTAGGGAGAGCGTTCGTGTACGCGCAGCTGGTTACAGTATTCGACGGTGCGACGAATCTGTGAGATATCGGAAAAATCAATCTGTGGGTCTACGCCCTGGGTCAGCATGTTTAAGCCTAAAGTCACCAGATCGACGTTGCCTGTGCGCTCGCCGTTACCGAATAAACAACCTTCGATACGGTCAGCGCCGGCCAGGTAGCCCAACTCGGCGGCTGCTACGCCTTCGCCGCGGTCATTGTGCGGGTGCAGCGAGATGATTAATGACTCACGGTTGTTTAAATTGCGGTGCATCCACTCAATCGAGTCAGCGTAAATATTCGGCGTGATCATCTCGACGGTGGAAGGAAGGTTAATGATCAGCGGATTTTCTGGGGTCGGTTCCATGATTTCTGCGACGGCATCGCAGACTTCTTTGGCGAAATCCAGTTCGGTGCCGGTGAAAGATTCCGGGGAGTATTCCCAGCGCCAATTGGTATCCGGGTAATCCTGGGCGATGGTTTTGATCAGCTGTGCGGCATCCGTGGCTAAGGCCTTGATGGCTGGGCGGTCTTTACGGAACACGACGCGGCGCTGCAGCTTCGAAGTGGAATTGTAGAAGTGCACGATCACATTCTTTGCTCCTGCGCAGGCCTCGAAAGTCCGGCGAATCAGGTGTTCACGTGCCTGGACCAACACCTGGATAGTGACGTCGTCTGGGATTAGATCCTGCTCAATGATTTCGCGGACGAAGTCAAAATCTGTCTGCGATGCCGACGGGAAACCTACCTCGATTTCCTTGTATCCCATGGTCACCAGAAGATCGAACATGCGGCGCTTCCGTTCTGGGCTCATGGGGTCAATCAGTGCCTGATTGCCGTCACGCAGATCGACTGCACACCATTGTGGGGCGGTGGTGATTTTTTTATCTGGCCAGGTGCGGTCCGGCAGTTGAATATCTTCAACTTCTTTGGCGAACGGTAAATAACGATCCACCGGCATAGTAGAGCCTTTTTGTTTATTCCAGGCCGGTTGATTTTCATTGCGTGGGCCGTTGGGCTTGTTCAGTTGGCGGGGCGCGGAAATAAAAGCGTCGTTAGGAGACATGATGATTCCTTGTGTTTATGGGTTTAGCACTGTGTGTTCGGTCGGCGATTAGTGCGTGCCGGGGCGAGAAGCAAAAGCTACGCGAATTACCGCGACGGGGTGCCGACCAAACTGTTGCCGTTGGCTCTAAAACCCGCCGCGGCTGCTAAGGAGAAGAAAACGCGCCCCGGAAATCATGTGGTATAGACTACACAATTTCTGGGGTTGGTGTGAAACTTGGGCTGCATTTAAGTCTGGGTGACAGGGCACATACTATGGTATGAATAAGCATTAACCTGCGTTTTTGAGCCGCAAAGACAGCAGAAACGGACGATCAGGAAAGGCAGCTGGCCTCATGGCACTAGTTGTGCAGAAATACGGGGGTTCATCCCTAGAAAGCGCGGAGCGGATCCGGGCGGTAGCAGACCGTATTGTTGCGACGAAAAAGGCTGGCAATGACGTCGTCGTTGTGTGTTCGGCGATGGGTGATACTACCGACGAGTTGCTGGATCTGGCAGCTTCCGTGAACCCAGTTCCACCGCAGCGCGAACTCGATATGTTGCTCACCGCCGGCGAGCGAATCTCCAATGCACTGGTTGCGATGGCCGTGAATTCACTAGGTGCGCAGGCGCAATCGTTTACTGGTTCGCAGGCCGGTGTGCTGACTACCGAACGCCACGGTAATGCTCGCATTCTTAACGTCACTCCCGGACGTCTGCAGGAATCACTGGACGAAGGCAAGATTTGCATCGTCGCTGGTTTTCAGGGCGTCAATAAAGACACCCGGGATGTCACTACCCTGGGCCGAGGCGGCTCAGACACCACTGCAGTGGCGCTTGCTGCGGCACTGAACGCGGATGTGTGTGAAATTTATTCTGACGTCGACGGCGTGTACACCGCCGATCCGCGTATTGTGCCCAATGCCCGCAAGCTAGAGCAGCTGTCTTTTGAAGAAATGTTGGAAATGGCAGCCGTCGGCTCCAAAATTTTGGTGCTGCGCAGCGTCGAATATGCCCGTGCCCACAACGTCGCTTTGCGCGTACGTTCGTCTTATAGCAATGACCCCGGCACTTTGGTGTCCGGTTCAATGGAGGATATCCCAATGGAAGATGCAGTATTGACTGGTGTTGCCACCGACAAGTCCGAAGCCAAGGTAACCGTGCTGGGAATTCCCGATAAGCCGGGCGAGGCCGCGAAGGTCTTCCGTGCCATTGCGGATGCAGAGATCAACATCGATATGGTGCTGCAGAATATCTCAACCGTGGAAAATGGCATCACCGATATCACCTTCACCTGCCCACGCGAAGATGGCCCACGAGCAGTTGAAATCTTGTCGAAGCTGAGCCGCGAAGGCAACTGGGCACAGGTGCTGTATGACGATCAGGTGGGCAAGGTTTCTCTGGTTGGTGCGGGAATGAAATCGCACCCAGGTGTTACCGCGGATTTCACCGAGGCATTGCGTGATGCTGGCGTGAACATGGAGCTGATCTCGACTTCTGAGATCCGGATTTCCGTACTTTTGCGTGAATCGGATTTGGAAAAAGCTACCCGTGCGCTGCACGATCGCTTTGATCTTGGCGGTGACGAAGATGTCACCGTCTATGCTGGAACTGGACGCTAATTACCAGCTTGACCGCTCAACCGCTCTGGGAGGAGACCACAACTATGACCACACTCGCCGTCGTTGGTGCTACCGGCCAAGTAGGCCAGGTGATGCGCCAAATTCTGGAGGAGCGCGAGTTCCCTGCAGACAAGGTGCGCTTTTTTGCTTCTCCGCGTTCGGCTGGCACTGAACTGGATTACCGCGGCGAGCGCATCACAGTAGAAGATTTGTCGCAGGTGACTGTTGAGTCTGTCTCCGACGTCGACATTGCGCTGTTTTCTGCCGGTGGCGCTACCTCGAAGCAATGGTCGCCGGTGTTTGCAGAAGCTGGTGCAACTGTGGTTGATAACTCTTCGGCATTCCGTAAGGATCCTGAGGTTCCGTTGGTGGTTTCCGAAGTCAACCCGGAGGCTGTGAAAGAGGTGCCGAAGGGAATCATCGCGAATCCGAATTGCACCACCATGGCTGCGATGCCGGTGATTAAGGCACTGCACGATATTGCAGAGTTGAAACGCTTGAATGTTTCTTCTTACCAGGCGGTTTCTGGTTCTGGCTTGGCAGGCGTACAAGCGTTGGCGGCCCAGATTTATGAGGCAGGCGAACACGCGGTTGACCTGACTTATGACGGCCGCAAGCTCGACGGTTTGGAGACTGCCCCTTATGTAGCTCCGATCGCCTATAACGCGTTGCCACTAGCAGGAAACCTTGTCGACGATGGTTCTTTAGAAACTGATGAGGAACAGAAGCTGCGTAATGAATCGCGCCGGATTCTTGGTTTGCCAGAACTACGCGTTTCTGGAACCTGCGTGCGTGTGCCGGTTTTCAGCGGCCACACCATGACGATCCACGCTGAGTTTGGCCAGGACATTACTCCAGACCAAGCTGTGGAAGCACTCGAGCAGGCTCCTGGCGTGCAGGTTGTCGATGTACCAACCCCGTTGGCTGCTACGGGTATTGATGATTGCCTGGTGGGGCGTATTCGTCAGGATCAGTCGTTGGAGGGTAACAACGGCTTGGTATTGGTAGTTTCTGGTGACAACCTGCGGAAAGGCGCTGCGCTGAACACGATTCAGATCGCTGAATTGCTGTTAGAGAAATAAAATAGGCTAGGCACCCAACCGATTTCCCGGTGGGTGCCTTTTTCGTATCTTTCCGGGTGCTGTTGCAAAGTTGGGGCAGTAGGAAGACCGGCGTGGAATAATCAGGTCCATGGGCATCTTCTCCGGTCGGCAGTTCCCTCGTGAAATCATCCTGTGGGCGGTGCGGTGGTACTGCCGCTACGGCGTGAGCTATCGCGACCTCGAAGAGATGATGACCGAGCGGGGAGTGCCGGTCGATCACACCACGATCTACCGCTGGGTGCAGAAATATGCTCCTGAGCTGGATAAGAAGACCCGGTGGTATCGGCAAGTTCCTGACTGGCAGGCCAGGTCCTGGCGGGTGGATGAGACCTATATCCGGGTCGGGGGAAAGTGGTGCTACCTCTATCGGGCAATCACCGCAGGTGGCCAGACCCTGGACTTCTACCTCTCACCAAAACGCAACGTCGCGGCAGCGAAGCGTTTCCTGGCGAAGACGCTGCGGTCGAATAAATCGGCAGGCTATCCGCGGGTGATCAGCACCGACAAGGCCCCCTCACTCGCCAGGGCAATCTCTGAGCTGAAGGCGGAAGGCGTCTGTCCATCGACGGTCGAGCATCGTCGGGTGAAATACCTCAACAACGTCATTGAAGGCGATCATGGCCGGTTAAAGCGGATCCTGGGGCCGAAAGGAGCATTCAAAAACCAAACGTCTGCCTACCGGACGTTGAAAGGGATGGAAGCGATGCACTCATTGCGGAAGGGGCAGGGCACGATGTTTGCCTATGGTCACCCGAATCCGGATGCAGTGATTGTTAGCCGGGTATTCGAGACGGCCTGACAACACAGGCACATAGCGTTGATCACACAATAAAAACGGAGCTTTCTTGGCTCCCGCCCCAAGTTGCAACAGCACCTCCGCGAATGTCCGGTCGATCCGCGCGACGTCCCAGGCGGGCGTTCCCTTGGCGGACATCCACGCCGCAGCGTCGTGCATCAGCCGCACAACCTCGTCGATATCACCCGAGCAGGCGACCCGAACGTTCGGAGGCTCCTCGCTGTCCATTCGCTCCCCTGGCGCGGTATGAACCGCCGCCTCATAGTGCAGTTTGATCCTGACGAGCCCAGCATGTCTGCGCCCACCTTCGCGGAACCTGACCAGGGTCCGCTAGCGGGCGGCCGGAAGGTGAATGCTAGGCATGATCTAACCCTCGGTCTCTGGCGTCGCGACTGCGAAATTTCGCGAGGGTTTCCGAGAAGGTGATTGCGCTTCGCAGATCTCCAGGCGCGTGGGTGCGGACGTAGTCAGCGCCATTGCCGATCGCGTGAAGTTCCGCCGCAAGGCTCGCTGGACCCAGATCCTTTACAGGAAGGCCAACGGTGGCGCCCAAGAAGGATTTCCGCGACACCGAGACCAATAGCGGAAGCCCCAACGCCGACTTCAGCTTTTGAAGGTTCGACAGCACGTGCAGCGATGTTTCCGGTGCGGGGCTCAAGAAAAATCCCATCCCCGGATCGAGGATGAGCCGGTCGGCAGCGACCCCGCTCCGTCGCAAGGCGGAAACCCGCGCCTCGAAGAACCGCACAATCTCGTCGAGCGCGTCTTCGGGTCGAAGGTGACCGGTGCGGGTGGCGATGCCATCCCGCTGCGCTGAGTGCATAACCACCAGCCTGCAGTCCGCCTCAGCAATATCGGGATAGAGCGCAGGGTCAGGAAATCCTTGGATATCGTTCAGGTAGCCCACGCCGCGCTTGAGCGCATAGCGCTGGGTTTCCGGTTGGAAGCTGTCGATTGAAACACGGTGCATCTGATCGGACAGGGCGTCTAAGAGCGGCGCAATACGTCTGATCTCATCGGCCGGCGATACAGGCCTCGCGTCCGGATGGCTGGCGGCCGGTCCGACATCCACGACGTCTGATCCGACTCGCAGCATTTCGATCGCCGCGGTGACAGCGCCGGCGGGGTCTAGCCGCCGGCTCTCATCGAAGAAGGAGTCCTCGGTGAGATTCAGAATGCCGAACACCGTCACCCTGCTGCGTAACATCGTTGCTGCTCCATAACATCAAACATCGACCCACGGCGTAACGCGCTTGCTGCTTGGATGCCCGAGGCATAGACTGTACAAAAAAACAGTCATAACAAGCCATGAAAACCGCCACTGCGCCGTTACCACCGCTGCGTTCGGTCAAGGTTCTGGACCAGTTGCGTGAGCGCATACGCTACTTGCATTATAGCTTACGAACCGAACAGGCTTATGTCCACTGGGTTCGTGCCTTCATCCGTTTCCACGGTGTGCGTCACCCGGCAACCTTGGGCAGCAGCGAAGTCGAGGCATTTCTGTCCTGGCTGGCGAACGAGCGCAAGGTTTCGGTCTCCACGCATCGTCAGGCATTGGCGGCCTTGCTGTTCTTCTACGGCAAGGTGCTGTGCACGGATCTGCCCTGGCTTCAGGAGATCGGAAGACCTCGGCCGTCGCGGCGCTTGCCGGTGGTGCTGACCCCGGATGAAGTGGTTCGCATCCTCGGTTTTCTGGAAGGCGAGCATCGTTTGTTCGCCCAGCTTCTGTATGGAACGGGCATGCGGATCAGTGAGGGTTTGCAACTGCGGGTCAAGGATCTGGATTTCGATCACGGCACGATCATCGTGCGGGAGGGCAAGGGCTCCAAGGATCGGGCCTTGATGTTACCCGAGAGCTTGGCACCCAGCCTGCGCGAGCAGCTGTCGCGTGCACGGGCATGGTGGCTGAAGGACCAGGCCGAGGGCCGCAGCGGCGTTGCGCTTCCCGACGCCCTTGAGCGGAAGTATCCGCGCGCCGGGCATTCCTGGCCGTGGTTCTGGGTTTTTGCGCAGCACACGCATTCGACCGATCCACGGAGCGGTGTCGTGCGTCGCCATCACATGGGCTCTGTTGCAAAGATTGGCGGCAGTCAGAGGTAGGCTGTCGCTCTGCGCCGATCAGGCGGCTGCTGCGAAATGGTGGTTGAGCATGCCCATGGCCTCCGTCAGCGCCGAGGGCCCAATGCCAAAAGCTCTCTCCACAAGGCGCACCTCGCCCCTGATGCCGGGCTGCAGGCACCAGGGGCGAGCCTGTCCTTTGCGCAGGGCTCGCATGACTTCGAATCCCTCGATTGTGTACACTGAGTGCTTCGGCAGGTCTTTTGGCTCTGAAATTACAGCCACGGGATGTCCGAAATAGTGTGCCATTATTGTGACTGTTTCACAATTAGCGAATTGACGATTGTGGACAGCGGGGGTTAGTTTTTCCAGACGATTTTGACTCGCGTGGGGTCGAATCGTTTGTTTCCGGCCGTTCCGGGAAGGATGTGGATCTCCATCATCAGCTGCGCAAGCCGTCACTTATCCTCCACCGAGGCTTTATTCCACCCCTGGCGGAAGTCCACATCCTCGTTGGGTAACGAGCACATCGCCTACTGCTGGCGGGAGATTAAAAAGGCGCGGTCAGCGGGCATGGAGGTGCGGGTCCATTGGGTTCGCAGCCACAGCGACCATGTTCTCAACGCGTTTGCGGACCACGCGGCGGTTAATGCTCGACGCTGCAAGCAGTGGGGGATACGAAAAAGCGTCTAAGCAAGTTCCGGTGGCGGATTCAAAAGGACCTGCGCGCGGCGCCCGAAGACATGGACGTGTGAAGTTTTGGTATGCCCTGACTGCCAAAGTGCTTTAAGAACGCCACTTATCAGCTGGACGATCTAGGAGTTGCGTGGCTTTTAGTCGTTTCACTCGGTCTGGGTTGATAGCGAGAAAATTTCCGGCCATCTTGAGATTTGGGCTGTATCCCTTGAATGAAAGTTTGCTCGAGGACTCCAGCTCTGGCCACATTCCGGCGGATTGAACGATAAGTTCGGGGTTCGCGCGTCGTTTACTCCAAAGCTCATTGGCATAGCGGAGAACTGAATGACAATACTGTGCGGTAGATTCAGTCAATCCGCTCAGGATCGTGTGAGCTGGTTGCATAAGGAGGAGGTCTTGGATTCCTTTTCGGGCAGTTCGGTACATCGATTCGCTTTCTGCCCACCCTGGTTGTAGATAAAAGGGTCGAATGACTGATTCACCCGGATTTTGATGGGGACCTTTCGTATGAGCGGTCCAGTTGACGAATGGGGCGCGGTGAACAATTGTGCTGCGATATTGCCTAAGCCAGGGGAGCCAATCTTCTGGACCATGCCTTTGCCAGTCTAGGAATAGTCCTAAGAGGTTGTTTTGTTCTTGTCTCCCGGCAGTTCCGACGTCGGCAAAAATTCCTGGGCGAAGTGTGTTGCCGGATTTCCCGTTTTTGTGAGCTTTGGCTGCGATATCTAAGATTCTGCCGCAGTCGGTATGGAGGAGTTTTTCTTTGAACCCGCCGACTGCGACTGTGACTGCTGCGAGCCGGTCTAGTGCTTGTGCGAGTGAGATGAGTGAATGGTCTTTAAATACGTGGAGCAGCTCGTTGTTTGGTGAATGAAAGACCGTGCTCAACTCTGGCGGAATTGGATCCCTCGCGCTACGGTCAGAGTTCTGGACATGGGCAATTTTCATATTCTGAGAGAGTTCGAGTTCTCTGAATTTTTCATTGCACAATGCGCTGGTGGACAGTGCTGTTTCGACACCGCTGATTGATGATAGGAGATACTCGCCGATTAGCGCGGAGTGCTTCCAATTGATTTGATCGGTCATCCATCCGATACCTGCCTTGTCCTCGTCGAGGTCGTTGAGGACGCTGTTGTACAACACTTGAGAGGCTCTTTTGGCGGCTTCGATGTGTGGTTTAGTCATGTTTCTATCAAACATCATTAGTTGAAGACGCGTCGCAGAAACGATGTCCTGCATAGACCTTAGGTCAAGTCCTGGGAAGTGGTGTATCTGGCTTTCGAGTATGTGGTTAGTTTCGGGGGCGGGGTTGGGTAAGCATTAGGCGGCGATCTCCTTGTCGTCGGTGGGAGTGTCGTCGACGAGGTTGGCAGCGATGATCTTCTTGGTCTGGGTCAGGCTTGTTAGCGATATGTAGCGTTTTTGCTGGATCCACTCATCGTGTTGTTTCGCAAGGACGGCCCCGACCGGCCGGATGACGGCTTCACGGTGTGGGAAGATCCCGACGACGTCGGTGCGACGTCGGATTTCTCGGTTGAGCCGTTCGGTGGGGTTATTGGACCAGGTCTTGGTCCATACCGGTTTCGGTGCGGTAGTAAAAGCTAACAGCTCATCGAGTGATTCCTCTAGGTAGTCGGCCACGTGAGGAAGCTTCTGCCCACAGAACTCTACATGCGGTATGGCAAACCTGCCTCAAGATGACGCGGGTGAAGTTGATCGGTGGTGGAAACTCAGACAAATGCGCAGGTAATTGAATGATTTGTTTTGTACCGGTTGGAGCCGGTAATCTATAAAAGCCCATGACGGGCCACGCTTTGACGTGAAGGTACACAACCCACACAGGGTTACTGATTTGAAGTGACTTTAATGTCACTACTGACCAGGATTTTTTCTGGCTGGCGCAGGCGTTTGTCTGTGTTCTCGTGGCACACCCGTGTCGCGAGTCGGTAGCTGTGTGAAGGAGGGTTGATGGAAATTCCGTCAGCGCATTTTGGCCGTAAGGCCCATCGGGTAGTGCCCGACGACGCGATTGTGCGCGTCGAATTACGCTTGCCTGCGCCATTCGTGGCGAAGCTTTCTACTGAGTCAGCGAAGCGCGGGTGCTCCATGTCGCATGTGATGACGCAGTGGCTTTCCGAAGCAGGTCGCTTCCGTGGTGATGATAGTCAGGGTGCAGGGGGTGCATCTGTGACCTAAGACTGCTTATCGGACAAATCCGAAAACAAATTCAGGGCCCGATCCTGCAAGATCGTGCCCTGCGGTCACGAAAATTTTTGTCGAAATTTTCGTGAGTATATCCATTCAACACGTTCTACCTATGTGAAGGAGATGGCTCAATCTTGTCATGCCTAAATGCGTTTTGCAATCGCGAATTTTCCAGTGCTCCCGTCGTCGTGGAATCGGGGTGCGATCATGGGGCGTTTTAAGGCCTTAGCAGCAGCACCAAGCTCCGAACCAACCAAGAGTGGTCGAGCTGGTGGTACGGCGACGTTGACGGTGGTGGCCGGAGATATAGCACCTGAGCGTGTGCGACGCTTGACCCGCCGGACCGTCCCTGATGCAGATCGGTATGCCCGACTTCGGGATGTGGGGATCCGGCGTCCTGTAGGCCCGTTGCGTTCGCAGGCAATCGAGAGGGCCGCGCTGGTCCAGGCCCATACGCGCGAGCTTGATGAGGTCGCCGATGCGAAAGCGTGCCGCGTGTTAGCGCGGTATCTGTACGACGAGGGGCTGGTATATGGTGTGGTCGATGAGGAGCGAGCCTTGGTCAGGGAGGCTGTCGATCGATGGCTTTTTAGAGATGACGTTTTCAATCGTCGAGCACAGCGCACCTATCGCACTATACTGTACGCCGCAGGTAGGGCACTGTATCCGAACCAATTTCCAGAGCCGCACCGCTCACGCGGTCCGCGTCGGAAGGCTGTCGCGCCAGCTTCCGAGCCACTGGCAGATGAGCTGTACGCCATCGTGCCCTCGCTGAGCGGCTCTTTGCGCCAGCAGCTGCTCGTGATTTTGGATCTCACCACCGGAGCGGGTTTGTCGGCAGGAGAAATCCGACGTCTCCGCGGAACCGATATCACTGCGCTAGAACTTCAGGAAAGAACCGTCGTCGTTGTTGCGGTACGCAAAAAGGGCGTGGTTAGTCGGGTGGTGCCGGTCGTGTGCCCTATTCGTGGGCACCGTCTGCTCACCCGCGCCCAAGAGGCTGGCGGTGGGTTCGTCTTTCCCTGTGTGGGGCAGACCATGCCACGCAACGCAATTTGTCATGTTGCAGATAGGTTGGATGAGCAGGGTTTTCCGCGTTTTAATGCGGCCGCATTGCGAAATCGTTGGGTGGTCGATTTGGCCACAGATCCGGCTATACCCGCAGCAATGCTGCTTAAGCTCGCTGGCATCGCGGATTTACGGATTCTGCACGACCTGGATGAATCGCTGCCGGACTATTCGTCCGCGGATATCGCGCATGCGCTGCTGCGGACCAAGGAGGCTGCAGAGGTATGACGATCGCACTACAGGAACAAAAGTTGACCTTTTCGCGCACCTACCTGGAGGAATGCGCACAAGTGATCGACAAATCTGGAGCACATACGTTCATCGATTTTTATCGACGGCAGGCAAAAGGAATCGGTGGGCGCACGGCAACTGGCCCACGCTACTCCATCTTTGCCGTCTTAACGATAGGACTAGCGCTGATTGGTACTCAACGTGCGCCGTCCATGGCAGAGATCTGGCGTACCCTCTGGGATCTGGATAGCGACACTCAGCAGCGACTGGGTCTTGACCTGCACGGATATAGTGGGGAAGGAACCTACCGCGCATTCGCCATGTGGCTGACCAGATATCTGGAACCGCTGGATTCTCTACCGGATATCCGTGCCCGCCGAGACAAAAACGGAGCTCATCGTCAAACGATGGCTGCGCGGACCGAGGAGCAGCAGCAGGCCTCAGTGGTCGCCAGTGAGCGCCTCCACCAAGTTGTTAATGCCATCGTAGCTGGGTCTATCGATGACCCGTCCCCGTCGGGATACAAGGGCGACGTGGTTGCGGATGAGACGATCATCGATTTGGCTGGTCAATCCCAAGGGCTGGGCAGCCGCGACGATAAGCAACGCGGTGCAGCATACTCCGGCGCCTTCTACATCCGCGATCGCGAGGACCACTCCCTGCATGCCGAGGCCGGAAGCCGACGCATCACCAAAGGCGGTGTAGGCCTCGGTGTGACTGCAGTCAGTCGGGTCGGGCCACCCCAGGCGGTCTATGGCATACCGTCGGTGATCACCGCCATATCAATCGACAAACCAAGCTCCGGGTCGGTGATGAGCTTGGAGCTTGCTCTTCGCTTCCACCAAGAAAATGGCTTTGACCAGCGCACGAAACGCGGTCGGATCCCTTTTCTCACCGTGGACATGGGCTACAACGTCAAACGTCAGTTTTCTGATGTTGTACTCGATGCGGGGTACGCGCCTATTGTGCGGTATCCAATCTCGTGGCGCACCATCATGGCCTCAGATGCGCCAGGAACGACTGACATGTCGAGCGGCCCAGTCCAGATCGCAGGCGATTTCTACTGCCCCATGGCCCGTCACCTGGCAGGTGACGGGAAAATCACCCGCCGTACTGTGGATCTTCTCGACGAACCGGACGGTTTCGAACAGCATGATGCACAGATGGAAGCCCTATTTCCACTGCTGATGGGCACGAATTCGCGTCCGTATCGTAAACGGGCGACCCGCGGTAGACCCAGTAAACAAGAAGTTGAAGGTGATCTTCCGGTGAAAATCGATCTGGTTTGTCCCGCCGTCCAAGGCAGGGTGAAATGCCCGCTTAAGCCGGCTTCCATGGTTTCTGCCGAAAATGGAGCCCCTACTGTTGCACCGTCCTGGGATGCCACACGGTACCGGTGCTGCTCAAGCTCGAGTATTACTCAAACCTACACGCCTGAGCAGTGGAAACGGGCCCAGTGGGGGCTAGTGCCAGGCTCGTGGGAGCACACCGTCTACTACGAATCCGCACGTGCCATTACTGAACAACGGTTTTCCATTATGAAATCCCACTACGTCACAGGTATGGATAACCTGAGGCGCGGCGTTCGGCGAGAGCCAATGCTCTATATCACCATTGCTCTGTGGATAGCTGCAACAAATCGGGCTATTCAGGATTCATACGCTAGGCGGCGGCCATCGGAGGATTCGATGAAAAAGCGCCTGCGCATGATTGAAGAAGACCTTGGTCGTACCCCGGTAAAGGCTCCACCTCGAACCTAAAAGGTCTGGAAACTATTTAGCACGCATGTACTAACACTCGTCCTGCTTCGGCAGGGCGAGTTTCTTCTGCCGTCAACGGGAGGGCAAAAGTAAAAAAGTTTGCTTGCTGAGGCCACTTATAGCACGGTCTTTCATCGACTTTTTGGCCTAGTTGAGGCGGAATTTATTCTCGGGAGATTACATAAGTGCTGCTCGGGAGCTGTACACAAGAATTACCGTGTGACCATGGGATGTGAACAGCACACCATGAGCAGTTGAACAAACTGCACCACCGGAAGTAACAAACTCGAAAGGGTATGTTACCTCCGGTTTCTTTCATTTTTCAATCTTTGAGGTGCGAAGATTGCACGCGTGGGGATTGAGGGTGTGAATCCCACTGTCGTGGGTTTGATGAGGTAGTCGATGTTGCGGAAGCTTTGGCATCGGCGTGCGTTGTGCTCCGTACGTTGTTTCAAAAACGGGTTTCATCAAACGGAACAAAACCTGGGACACTTCATATCCCACCCCAGGCCTAATGACTTGGGTGCAGCGGCAACGCTCATCCGATTTAGGCAGAGTCGTTGCAGGATCCAGTGGGTCACCTGGTCCGTGGTCTTTGAATTGTCGGGCGTGCAGGCAAGGCCAGCACGGAAGATCTTCTGCAAGCAACGCTTGTTGGTGCACCGGTAGCGTGGAAGGCGCACATGAAGTTGTTGGGTGGCCGACGATGGGCAGATCGACCAGGCTGCGGATGACGTGGTCGCGGAATACTCCAGGCTGCCCGCAGGTAGGGCATTCATTGATCGGCTCGACGGGTTCGGCTTCAATAACAGTGACGTCACCGTTTTCTGTGGCACCGGTGATAGTAGTTCCTAGTTTTGCGGTGCGGCAGATGGTATCGACGATGACATTTCCGTTAGGCTGCACAGTAGGTCCTTAGTTTTGTACGGATGGATTAGATACCTTTTTCCTACAAAGCCAAGGACCCCAATATCTTGTGCCACGCCCGAACCCCCGGCGAACTAATCAATGCACTCTAAAACCGGAAGAGCCCTTTTAGTACTACTGGTGGATTTCGGTTTTGGTGGGGATTAACGCCGCCGGCTTCGGTTTTTCCGTTGAGGAGGTCGTTGACTACTTCCCGATGGTGAAATGGGTCGATGGTGAGGTAGAGAGGAACCAGTCACCTGGAAGAGATCGATCCAGTCGTTGGTGTGCAATCTGGGAGGTAGGGTCGCGGGGTCGATTCCTCGCGAGCGCAACCATGATTGTGTTTCTGAACGTGATGAAAACAACCCTGCCCTTCGGAGAATTTCCCCTATCCCGCGTCCCCGGGCAGTGAAAACGGTGTGCACCATCGCCTGAAAGGCTTTGCGCTGCTCTATCGGAATCTTCGGGTCACCCACCCGGCGGATCACTAAGATCCCCCCGTCAACGTTTGGCTGTGGCCGGAAAGCAGGCCTTGGTACCCGAGAACCCAGGTGAAATGTGAACCATGGGGACCACTGAGCCGTCATCATCGTGCTTGCGCCTACCCCGGCCCGGCGGCGAGCGACTTCCCACTGCATGAGGAGTACAGCGTCAGTCCATGCTGGCGCATGCAGCAACTTTCGAAGAATGGCAGTGGTGAGGTGAAAGGGAATGTTTCCCACAATGACGCAGGGAGTGGCGGGTAACCGGAAGTTAAGGAAATCATCATGGACCACTTCGACCGCCGCCGAGGAGGTTTCTTGTGTGATTTTGGCAGCTAGTTTTGCGTCCACTTCAACTGCCGTTATCGCCCTCCCCAAGTGGGCCATCGGGTGAGTGAGGGCACCGCTTCCTGGTCCGATCTCAATGATGGGGCCGGAGGTTTGTTTCACAAGGTCGATGATGGAGTTGATGATCTTGTGGTTGGTGAGAAAATTTTGGCCATGCTCGTGACGGCCGTGTCCGTATGCAGACATCAGGTGTGCTCCTTGGATTTGAAAGGGAGCCGGGCATGACAAATAGCCGCCCGGCTAAAGGACCGGAGCGGTTTTTAACCTACGGGGTAGGAAACCGCCTTAGCGGTTGGTGCGCAACCGCAAGAAAGCGGTACCTGAAATCAACATGGGTCTAATTATATCCATTTAAAGGTGCTGTTGCAACTTGGGGCGGGAGCCAAGAAAGCTCCGTTTTTATTGTGTGATCAACGCTATGTGCCTGTGTTGTCAGGCCGTCTCGAATACCCGGCTAACAATCACTGCATCCGGATTCGGGTGACCATAGGCAAACATCGTGCCCTGCCCCTTCCGCAATGAGTGCATCGCTTCCATCCCTTTCAACGTCCGGTAGGCAGACGTTTGGTTTTTGAATGCTCCTTTCGGCCCCAGGATCCGCTTTAACCGGCCATGATCGCCTTCAATGACGTTGTTGAGGTATTTCACCCGACGATGCTCGACCGTCGATGGACAGACGCCTTCCGCCTTCAGCTCAGAGATTGCCCTGGCGAGTGAGGGGGCCTTGTCGGTGCTGATCACCCGCGGATAGCCTGCCGATTTATTCGACCGCAGCGTCTTCGCCAGGAAACGCTTCGCTGCCGCGACGTTGCGTTTTGGTGAGAGGTAGAAGTCCAGGGTCTGGCCACCTGCGGTGATTGCCCGATAGAGGTAGCACCACTTTCCCCCGACCCGGATATAGGTCTCATCCACCCGCCAGGACCTGGCCTGCCAGTCAGGAACTTGCCGATACCACCGGGTCTTCTTATCCAGCTCAGGAGCATATTTCTGCACCCAGCGGTAGATCGTGGTGTGATCGACCGGCACTCCCCGCTCGGTCATCATCTCTTCGAGGTCGCGATAGCTCACGCCGTAGCGGCAGTACCACCGCACCGCCCACAGGATGATTTCACGAGGGAACTGCCGACCGGAGAAGATGCCCATGGACCTGATTATTCCACGCCGGTCTTCCTACTGCCCCAACTTTGCAACAGCACCGTGTGAACGAACATAAATATAGCTCGCCTAATCGGGTGGACAGGCTATGAACCTTCGGGGCCCTGATGTGGAACTGCTAACAACGTAATGGGATAGCCCGTTAGGGGATGAGGGGTAGTGCCGGCGGTGGTTAGGGCATTAAAAAACGTCGCATTGACTCTGAAAAAATGCGGAAATGTTGCGTTGGCTACAAACCACAATAAAAGATGCATCTGAGATAGATCTTTTATTGATTGACGCTTAGGGTGGAATTATGCACTTGACCACGTTCGCAGATCTGGGCTTGCGGACCCTCATGGTTTTAGGGGATCTGCAGCCAGGACAGAGAGTGACGATCTCTGATCTCGCGACGCGCATCAACGGATCAACCAACCACGTGGCAAAGGTAAACGCCCGCTTGGTTGAACTGGGATGGGTAGCTGCCGTGCGGGGCAGAAACGGTGGAGTGTATCTGGCGGATGACACCCGCCAAGCAAGCGTGGGAAAAATCCTGCGCCAATTGG
The DNA here is from genome assembly GCF_000477935.1 of Corynebacterium sp. KPL1995. Lineage (NCBI taxonomy): Bacteria > Bacillati > Actinomycetota > Actinomycetes > Mycobacteriales > Corynebacteriaceae > Corynebacterium > Corynebacterium sp. KPL1995. The sequence continues at coordinate 876,988 of NZ_KI515715.1, forward strand.
AAGGCCCCGGCGAAGTCGTGGATTGCGAAGGGGGCCAAAACTGCCCTCTGGCCTCGCGCGACTGTGCTCTCCGGAGCCGCCTTGCTGCCGCCCGTGAAGCCTTCTTTGCGGAGCTGGATGGAGACACAATTGGCGACTTGATCGCGAATACCGCGCCCGCGCCATTCGGAGAAAACCCAACACGACAGGCTCTGGGCTTACCGCGCACTCAGCAGAGCTCTGGCGTGACGGCATAAGGAGTTCGAAGCAAACACCATGTATATCTCAACTCAGCCACAGACGACCGACATCGCCCTGACCCCCGAAAACGAAGAGATCGTCAAGGCGACCCTGCCCATCGTCGGCGGTGCAATCGAAGACATCGCTCCCGTCTTTTACCGCACCATGTTCGGCAAGCATCCGGAACTGATTTCGGACCTGTTTAATCGCGGCAACCAGCGCTCCGGCGAGCAGCAGAAAGCCTTGGCCGCCTCGATTGCTACCTTCGCCTCCATGCTGGTCACCCCGGATGCCCCGGACCCGCGCGACATGCTCTCTCGCATCGGCCACAAGCACGTCTCTCTCGGTATCACCGAGGCCCAGTACCAGATCGTGCACGACAACCTGTTCGCCGCGATTGTTGAAGTGCTGGGTGAGGACGTAGTCACCCCCGAGGTCGCCGCTGCCTGGGATGAGGTCTACTGGCTAATGGCCAAGGTCCTCATCGACTTCGAACGCAACCTCTACCGCTCCGCCGACGTGGCCGACGGCGACGTCTTCCGTACCGTGACCCTGCAGGAGAAAAAGCAGCTTTCCGACAATGTCGTGGAGTTCACCTTCAGTGGTGTGGACTTCAGTGATGCGCTACCTGGCCAGTATGTTTCCGTCGGTGTACAGCTCCCAGATGGTGCTCGCCAGCTGCGCCAATACTCGATCGTCGGCACCACTGCGGAAAGCTTCACCATCGCCGTGCAGCGCGATGGTGAGGTCAGCTCCTTCCTCATGGATGAGGTGGAAATCGACGGGAAGGTGCAAGCCACACTTCCGGCTGGCGACCTGGTGCTGCAGGAAGACGACGCGCCCGCGGTGCTCGTCTCTCAGGGAATCGGTTCGACCCCAATGACCGGCATGCTGGCCGCACTGGTTGCCCGCTCTGCCTCCAGCGCGGTACCCGCCGTCACCGTTATTCATGCGGACGCCACCCCAGACTCCTACGCTCAACGCGACATCACGGACTCCCACGTTGTCGGCCTGGCCGATAAGGGCGAAGCCCGCCATATCGCCCGCTACCGCGACAATGGAGAATCGGTCGATCTGAAGGCACTGGCCGAAGAGGGGCTGATCCCGCAGGGCGCCCGCTGGTACCTCTGTGGTGGCAGCAACTTCCTGCAGAACCAGCGCGACCAGCTGGCCGAAAACGCCGATGCGCTGGCACCGAAGGGAATCCACTTCGAGCTGTTTAGCCCTAATGACTGGTTGATTTAAGGTGCGCAAGACTTATGACCCGTGACTGACGCATCGAAAACCCCAGCTTTCAACGTTCCAGAACAGCTTCGCATCCGGCGCGACAAGCGTCAGCGGATTCTCGAATCCGGGAGGATGCCTACCCAGTAGAAGTGCCGCGGACCCGCTCCCTGTCCGAGGTTCGCGCACGTTGGGCTGTGCGGAAAGATGACGGCGAAGCGGAAGCTACGTCGGCGGAGAATGAGGGCATCACTTACCTCGCCACAGGCGAAGAAACCCAAGATGTCGACCTCGGTGACTTCATCGGGGTGACCGGTCGCGTTATTGCCTCCCTCCGGGGCGAGCTATCCGTGATGGCCAGCGAGTGGGTCATAGCCGCGAAGTCCCTGCGCCCGCTACCCGTGGCCTTCGCTGAAATGAACGAAGAAACGCGCGTGCGATAGCGCTACAACGATCTGGATATCGACCTGTACCTGCGCATTGCTCCAGAGCTATTCCTCAAGCGCGCTGTGGTCGGCGGCATAGATCGCGTCTTCGAGATCAACCGCAACTTCCGCAACGAGGGCGTAGATAAGTCGCACTCCCCGGAGTTTGCAATGCTCGAGACTTACGCTGCCTGGGTCGACCACGACGACTGTGCCCGCACCACCCGCGAGTCCACCCAGTACATCGTGGAGCAGCTAAACAAAGGCACCGACCTGGAGGGCACTGGCAAGGTTCGCCTGGCAGACGGCACCGAATACGACTTCGGTGGCGAGTGGAAAGAAATTGAAATGTATCCCTCGCTGAACGAGCCGCTTGCAGCAATCCTGCTATTCCGCCTCACCTTGTACCTGCTTCCAGCTATAGTGCAGGCGAGGAGAGGATTCGAATATGGACAATCGCCCCAATAGCCGCATTCACTTCGTCGTGCACGAGGCCTTGAGGCCCCCGGGGCTTATGCGCAATGGGCGCAAGCTCGTGGCCATGAGCTGTCCTACTCACGTGTATATGAAGGTGATGGGCTGCCAGCTCCGGATCATTTCGACTGGTTGATTGTGATGGGCTGGCCGCAATCACCAACCACCACGACGGCGGAATGTCCGCACTTCGTTTTGTCGTTTAACCCCCAACAGTGATCGTGAGCTCTTGCGTTAAGTTCTCACATAGTGCGTGACCGCCACGCCTCAGCAACCGAATCAAGGAAAGAATTTCTGTCGTCGCAGTAAATTTCGACTGCAGTCACATCGACCCGTCCTTTGTGCAGGTCTTCCGCCGAGACCGGTGGCTCCATCTCAAGTCTGACGTTAACTTCGCTCAGAACTGGGAGCCTAACTTCTCCGTCTTCATTGATAATGATGTCACCGCCCTGCCCGGGACCAGCCTTTTGCGCCCGTGCCAGGTTTTCCCATGGAATCTCACACACGAATCTGTGGCCACGTCGAATTTTTAAGCCCCGCGGTGTGAGAAGATGCGGATTGACCTTAATAGAAGTGTAAAACCCGATTAATAATAAGAGTGCGTAGATGCTCACCACCAGCAGCAGAAGGCGCCAAAATTGGCTTGGCACAGCCAGGTGTATGACAATGATTTCAACGATGACTAGAGCGACGATTAAGGTAACCACGGTTCGTAGGTTCTTGTACCCGGGGTGAGCGTCGACACCGGCAGGGGAAGAGGGACGTATAAAAATTTTGGTGAGCGACCACAGCGAACTGATCTCCGAAACCAGCAAAGCCAGTGCCAGTCTAGAAACCCCGAAACGTCCGGCAGTTTGAGAGAGTGAAACCGACCAAGATCCTTTCTTCCGCCGGTCCATAGCCATCCCAACAAACAACAGCATGAAAGCTACGGCGATGACGGAGATAGGGGCTAATACCCACCAGCCAGAGAGTGACGGCAACGTCACCGAGAGGGTCACCACTGCGATTTCGGAAATGACTCCGAGAGCCAGCAGCGTTCTAAACACGGTTTTCATTTATTTTCTCTCGTTACTACTCGGGTGCACGACTTTGCCGGTTAACCCTTGTCGTTTAACCCTTGTCGTTTAACCCGACTTTGTCGCATATCCCCATAACCCGCATAACCCAACCCTTACAAAGCAGGTAACAAAAACGGACCCCGCGCACCCGCCAGAGCCTCCGTACCCTTGCTGCATTCCTGCCCTGGGGGAGTTGAGAGGATGAACGCCACGCGAGATCCTGCAGACAAACCTACCACATCGCCACCGCTGTGGTCTAACCTCACGGCATCACGAGACCACGGAAACATGCACTGAACCAACGCTCTGCCACCAGATTTTTAGGCAACACTGCACGCAGGCGATATTCTTAGCCCATGGGTCGCCATCACCGCACTAGTTCGTCGCAGTCCGCACAATCGCTGCTTGCACAGCAAAAACAGTCCGCCAACCAAGCAGCGCCCGCCCCGCAAACAACGGAGACCACACGGCCGGGCCAACAATCGGCGCAACCCGAACATCAGCCATCCGGTCGCAGCCTCAGCGCCATCAAAACCTGGACGTGGCCTCAGCGCGTACTCGCAGCCGGGCTCATCCTCGCGGCTGCGGCGACCATCATTGGGTTTATCATCCAATGGCCGCCCAACGAAGAACCCCCAGTCAGCGAACAATTCGAACAGACGTCCTCACTTTCCGGTGAGCTTGTCGACGGCACCGTCGCCATCGTCCAGCCCGGTATGTGCGGCTCCCCGTCGAATGGCCAGGTCTTCGAAACGTCACCACAGACGAACCCTGCTGCATCCAACGATTGCACCCACGCGATTATCGACCTAACTTCCGGCGAGCATGAAGGTCAACGCACGCTGCTGGAGATTCACCCAGAAATCCCAGGCAATCCGCAATTGGAAGAGGGCGACAAGATCGCTCTTTCCAAGCACGACGCCGGCAGCTATGGTTTTCAAGATTTCCAACGCAGCACCACTATGTGGCTCTGGCTGGCAGCAGCGGTCATCCTGATCATCGCGGTTGGCGCCTGGCGCGGCCTACGCGCGGTATTCGGCCTGGTCATCACCCTGGCTGTGATCGCGGCGTTTCTTATTCCCGGGCTCATCCACGGTGGTTCCGCTATTCTGCTCGCCCTCACCTGCGGCGCCGCGGTGCTGTTCTTGGTGCTGTTTTTGGTACATGGTTTCAGCTGGAAAACCGCTAGTGCCATGGGCGGCACACTGTTGGCATTGTGCCTATCCGTAGGCTTGTCGACGCTTGCGGTGGCCACCGCCGGCATCCGCGGCCTGGGCGATGAAAACAACTTGAATATCCTGATCTACCTGCCGGGAGTCAGCATTTCCGGGTTGATGCTCGCAGGCATGATCATTGGTGCGCTCGGTGTTCTGAACGACGTCACCATCGCGCAGGCCTCCACCGTCAACGAAATGCGTGAACTGGAACCCGGCGCGAAACCTCTACGCTTGTTCGCTGGTGCCATGCGCGTCGGCCGTGACCATATTGCGTCGATGGTATACACGCTGGTTTTAAGCTATACGGGTGTGGCCTTGCCGACGCTTTTGCTGCTGAGTATTTCTGGTCGTCCGCTGGGGCAAATTCTCAGCAGTGACATCATGGCTACGGAAATTCTGCGTTCGGTGACCGGCGCGATTGCCCTGGTCTTGGCGGTTCCACTCACCACCGCCATTGCGGCTTTGACTGTACGCGCCCCTGCCGCCGTCGATGCTGCCCCGCGGGAAGCATAAATGAGCAACCGACATACGACACCTACATACAACATAGGACATACGACAGGCGGCGCAGAACATACGCCACTGAACACAAGACATAGTGTCGTATGTGTAGTATGTTTATCATGAATCACACTTAAGGGGGTTGTTTCATGATCGACATCAACGCTATTCACGAAAAAATCGCATCACTACGAGCACTCGGAACAGACACACAAGACGTCGAAGTTAAAGCTGCATTCGGGGGCTTGCCCAAAGAGTTACCGGAAACTATTTCCGCATTCGCTAATGGCAATGGCGGTTTACTCATCCTTGGGCTCGACGAGAACAATAATTTCACTACCTCGGAAAAATTCGATGCCCAGGCCATCACCGACGGCCTACAAAATACGGCCGCCACCAAGGTCTATCCGGCAATTCGTCCGTTATTCATCGAGACTATCCCTATCGACGGTCATTCCATTGTCGTCGCACAAATTCCAGCTATTGCAGACTACGACAAACCCGCGTATGTCACGAATAAGGGAATGTACCGTGGATCATATATTCGTACCGCTGATGGCGACCACTTGTTGCAGCGTTATGAAATTGACCGGCTATTGGAACAATCTCATCAGCCGTCGTGGGATTTGGAGATTGTGCACCGCGCAAGCCTGGATGATCTTGACGACGAGCTCACAAACCGCATCATTGCGCGCGAGAAAGAAATACACCCACGAATTTTCGGCAAAGCAAGTACGTTGCAGGCCATGCACCGGCTCAACATCATAGCCACTGATTCTGTTGGCACGGTTCGCCCAACCCTGGCTGGCTTGCTTGCTCTTGGAACCTACCCACAGCAATTTTTTCCACAGCTATCGATTACCTTCACCCATTATCGTGGCATAACTAAGGCCAGCGACGCATCCGGAATCCGCTACACGGATACATTGACCATTGAAGGGCCGATACCGCTGTTGATCGAAGAGGCTACCCGCAAGGTGCAGGCGGCCTCGCCCCGGGGCGCTATCATGCGCGGGGCATTTCGGTATGATCTTTTTGATTTCCCGCCGGTTGCGGTACGAGAAGCCATTACCAATGCTGTCATGCACCGCGATTATTCACCGGAAGCTCGTGGCACACAGGTCCAAGTAGATTTGTTCGCCGACCGCTTGGAGGTCCGTAATCCAGGTGGACTGTACGGCGCTGTCACTGTCGATACTTTGGGAACGGATGGCATTTCGAGTTCACGGAATCTTGCACTATCACGCATTTTAGAATCCACGCCGTATCTTGACGACGGCTTCGTGGCCGAAAATCGCGGCTCCGGCTACCAAGAGATTTTAGATAAATTGCACCGCGACCTCCTGCCGCCACCGGAAGTTCGGAACAGTCTTACACGCTTCGCTTTGCTGTTTTATAAGCGCGGCGAGACAGAACACACAACGCTCACAAAACACGCGGAATCCTCAGCTCATGCGCATTCCATAGCGCACTCTAAGCCCGCGGCAAATAGCTCCACACGCGAGGCGATTGTGGATTACTTGCGCGCGCATGATTCTGCCAGCACCAAAGAACTAGCCGACGCTGCGGATGTGACCGCAGAAACTATCCGCCGTAGTCTCCGCCAGTTATTAACCGAAAATCTTGTGAGCACTACAGCCCCGCAGCGGAGCCCGAAACAGCGTTACCGGTTGGTGCAATTGGCACCCTGCAGTACCCCGGGTTTTGTTCCGTCTGAGTAGATGGAAAAGCTGGACTATGCCCAAAAATTGCTCAACCGAGCGGCACGTCCAGCATGGCATCATCACTTCTACCGGAACCTGCGACCCCCTCGGGAAGGTTGACAAAACTCAAGGAGAAAATTATGAAACCAGCTATTGTTTCACCCGGTTTTTGTCGCAACATTGGTCATTATTGCTGCCACTGGATGACTTATATATCGCTGGGGATGTTAGCGGTCTCTTCGTCTCTATGGGCTATCTACATGCAAGACAACGCAATTGTGCTTGTTGGCCTGCTTTTTGGGACAGCGCTCACCGCCTGGCAGATTCATCATTACAGAACAACGATTCCAACCGCTGTTAATTCCATTGCGATAGCTGCCGGAGCTCTGTCAGCCTTAGGCTTTGTAGTCCGGGAGAACTTTTCAAGTTCTGCAATTGCATTCCTTAGCTTTGGCACTGCTGGTGCATTAATCGCCTACGTTGTTTTCGCCGCTGTAATGATTATCAAATCCCAGCAAAAGTCAAGACCATAGAAATTATCAAACTCCTCAAGCTCAGCAGCATCATGGTCAGTCAACTTTTGGGTCAGCCGCGCAACGCAGCAAAGCTATTTCCGTTGACTGCGTAGCGCGCGTTCTTCGTCTTCGACGCTTTGATTGAACTCCATCTTGGATGCCTGCCATTCATCTTCGGTCATGCGCAAGCGCCAATACCCAGAAATGGAAGTGTCCTCTTTCGCGACATTGCCGTCCACGTACAAAAACTTTCGGACGTCTTTGATCATTTCGGCAACACCATGGACAAACCAGCTGGTTCGCTTCGCTGGGTAACCGGCCTCACGGATAGCAGAAACCAAAGCAGTTCCTGGCATGCGCCCATCCCGCAGCACCCAATGTAGGTTGGCGCCAGCAGGTTCCGGCATGGGCACGGTGCACTCTGCATCGGCGATCTCCAGGTACACATCAGCAGTGGTGTTGTCCGGCAGGTTTTCCAACGCGGCGGCAATCGCAGGTGCTGCGGCTTCATCACCAGCCAAGACAAAATGTTCGTAGTCATCGCTTGGGTGCCACTTGCCACCAGGCCCCAGAAAACCGATGCGTTCACCGATCTCCGCGTTCTGCGCCCACACCCCGGCAACGCCGTGCTCGCCATGCACCACAAAATCGATCTCAAAATCTCCTGTGGCCGGATCAATTCGGCGGAAAGTGTAGGTCCGGCGCACCGGCTGGTGCTCCCTCGGCTGGGTTTTCTTTACCTCTTCTACGTCAAACGGCCAACTATAGTCAGCCCCTGCTGGCGCAAAAAGCAGCTTGACATAGTGGTCAGTGAACGGAAATTCGCCTCCGGCCAAGCTTGGGCAAGAAAAACTGAGGCGCACCATCGTGCGGGATAACTGAGTACGCCCCGTGACGGTGGCTTCCCGTACTTGCCGTTTTTTCTTTGGCTTTTCCGACTTCTCTGGCTTCGCGGTATTGTTCACTAGCTTCTCTTCAGCTGTCGCGTTCATCTCCGAGGAATTCATAAAGCATAGCCTACCTTTCCAGAACACAGCCGACCTCGTCTACGCCACTTCGGCAAACCCCATCAGAGACAAAACCCAGCAGCGACAAACCCCATCAACCGCGCCGAGAATCTGCAGCGACTACATCTTCCAATAAAGCGGCAAAGCGCTGACCAGTCTTTTCCCACGAAAACTGTTCCGCGAATTTCCTCGCACCCGCACCGAGCTGTGCACGCAAGGAGTCGTCGTCAAGAATTTTTTGCAGCTGTACCGCCAGTTCCTCTGGAGTATCAGCGAGCAATCCAGTGCGCCCGTGCCCGACGGAATCACGCAGGCCAAAGCTATAACCGACTGTCGGGACGGCATGCTTACCTGCTTCGACGACGGCTAAACCCCAGCCTTCTTTCCGCGACGGCATCACATGCACTTCGGCACGCTCCAATAATGCGTGCTTGTAGTCGTCGGTGACTTGCCCATGAAAAAACACGCGCTCGCCCACCCCAGACGCCGCCGCGTAGGCCCGCAATTTGTCTTCCCACCAGCCCGAACCGATGACATCCAGCACGACGTCGTCGGCAAGCTCAGCCGCTCCGTCCAACCCAGCTAGCGCATCGATGGCGTGCTCGATTTGTTTATGCGGAACCAGCCGCGACAGCGTGACAATGTGCACCCCACGACGCTCCAAGCGCGGTATGAGCGCGGGCACCTCATCCACACCGTTTTCAATGATCGCAGCATCCGGCACCCCGAGGGACTGTAAATCCTCCTTGGAGGCCTGCGAAACAGTCACATAGGGCGCGCCCCGGTACACCTTCGGCGCGATTTTCGATTCCAACAACCAACCAACCCGCGCCAGCACCGGCCCAGCAACCGGCCATTGTTCCTTGTGCCAGTGGTGCGTGAGCAGCACCGTTGGGCGAAACACCAAGCGCGCAAAAAAAGGAATTCCATTTTGCGTATCGACGACCACATCAAGGTTCGCCAACGTGCCCAGCCCCAGCTTGCCGACGAGTATGCCCAACAGTGCTTTCGGATACACCGTGAACTTCCCGCCGCTGCGTGAATAACGCACGCCATCGCGCACCGAACGCCGTGGCATATCAGTGTGCGCCGCGGATCGGTAAATCACCTCATGCCCTGCTCGCGCAAGGTATTCCCCTACCCGCTCCAAATACAGCTCGGAACCGCCACCTTGCGGGTGGGTGGAATCGCGCCAGCACAGCAATAAGATCTTCATATTCCGTACCAGCTTAGCGGGGTAGGGCTGCATCCACATCAGAAGGACTAGAACTATACGCAGTCAGCACAAAACACTGGCCCGAAATATTCCCCGAGCTGCCAGACTACTTGTGAATGGGGCCATTCTTAATTAGTGGAACCTGATTACCGTACGTGCGAACCTTTTTTAATTCCATGACAAATGCAACCAAAAGATTGAGAAAGAAGAGAGCAAACGCAGAGTAAATATAGGTGACCATTGTTCCAAGTCCAATGAACGAATCAGGATATTCGCTAGCTTCAACAGCAGCCATAGGCACTGCAAGGCCTGCGGCGACAGCAATCGATGCGAGTACACAACCCCGAAAAGGGTGCTGTTGCAAAGTTGGGGCAGTAGGAAGACCGGCGTGGAATAATCAGGTCCATGGGCATCTTCTCCGGTCGGCAGTTCCCTCGTGAAATCATCCTGTGGGCGGTGCGGTGGTACTGCCGCTACGGCGTGAGCTATCGCGACCTCGAAGAGATGATGACCGAGCGGGGAGTGCCGGTCGATCACACCACGATCTACCGCTGGGTGCAGAAATATGCTCCTGAGCTGGATAAGAAGACCCGGTGGTATCGGCAAGTTCCTGACTGGCAGGCCAGGTCCTGGCGGGTGGATGAGACCTATATCCGGGTCGGGGGAAAGTGGTGCTACCTCTATCGGGCAATCACCGCAGGTGGCCAGACCCTGGACTTCTACCTCTCACCAAAACGCAACGTCGCGGCAGCGAAGCGTTTCCTGGCGAAGACGCTGCGGTCGAATAAATCGGCAGGCTATCCGCGGGTGATCAGCACCGACAAGGCCCCCTCACTCGCCAGGGCAATCTCTGAGCTGAAGGCGGAAGGCGTCTGTCCATCGACGGTCGAGCATCGTCGGGTGAAATACCTCAACAACGTCATTGAAGGCGATCATGGCCGGTTAAAGCGGATCCTGGGGCCGAAAGGAGCATTCAAAAACCAAACGTCTGCCTACCGGACGTTGAAAGGGATGGAAGCGATGCACTCATTGCGGAAGGGGCAGGGCACGATGTTTGCCTATGGTCACCCGAATCCGGATGCAGTGATTGTTAGCCGGGTATTCGAGACGGCCTGACAACACAGGCACATAGCGTTGATCACACAATAAAAACGGAGCTTTCTTGGCTCCCGCCCCAAGTTGCAACAGCACCTCTTTCCGCAGTCAGTATGGGCGGGCGGGAGGCGTCCTGGAACGGTGCCTCGCTGGAGCTTATTCCGGTTTGGTGTGCTCGACGTAGACTACGCTGCCAGCTGGCGTGGTGCGGTCATAATCCACATCGGGATCGTTTTCTAGCTCGTCGTCGATTTCTTCTTTGATGCTTTCTAAGAATTCCTCGGAATTCATATTGGATTGGGCAGCTAGGGTGGTGAGCTCGCGGTCGTGCTTCTTACTAAAGCGCACGCGTGGATCCACTTTGCGGGCCATCAATTCACGGCCGCGACGACGGCGCTGGCCTTCGGTGCGCATGGTGCGGAAATTGCGTACCCAGGCCCAAATCAGGACGATGATCAGCAACATGCCGATGTATCCCAGTACTGGGTAGACGTAGCTGACGAGTTGGCGGAAGCCAACGAAGGAAAGCACGAAGCCGACCAAACACGCAATCACATAGACGCGGAAGAATTTCTCTGGCGAATTACGGGTCAGACGCTTAGCCAGCGCATAGAACATACCGATGGCGGTGTTAAAGACCATGCCGTAGAGAACCACGGTCATGATGTGTCCCAGCACCGGGTGCAGGCTAATCATCAGCGCCAGCATTGGCATGTCGGCATCTTTGGTGGTTTCGACAGTGAAGTACATGCTCATTACCAGCAAGAGCAGCAAGGAAAGGAAAATTCCGCCGCCGATGGCTCCACCAATGCCTGCTTCGCGGGTATCCATGAAACTACCGCCGATAACGATGGCCATGGACACTGCCACGATCACCTGGAAAGCGATGTTGTTGATGGCAGATACCCACCAGTTGGGTAGCGTGGTTTGGACTTCGGTAGAAGCCTGCTGAATGTTTTCCCAGTTCGGGTCCACCGTGATTATAGTGTAGATCGCGGTGCCCAAGACCATGATGATCAAAAATGGTGTGATCATTCCGATCACCGCGGTGGTTTTTTCCACATCAAGCAAGCCAACCAGGATGGTCAGCACCAACATGAGGGCAGCACCGATCCAGGTCGGCCAGCCCCAGGCTTCCGTCAGGTTCGAGCCACCACCGGCGAACATAACAAAGCCGATAGAAAATAGGGTCGCAATGGTGCCCCAGTCAAGGATCTTGGCGATGATTGGGCTGTTAGTGATGCGGTCGATCACCGCGGTGTGCTCGCGTGCCTGGTAATAGCTACCGAGCTGCAAAATGGCGATACCGCAAATGATCATGACAACGGAGCCGAGTAATGCTCCGACAATTCCCCAGTTACCGAAGGCTACGAAATACGTCATGGCCTCCTGCCCGGATGCAAAACCGGCACCGGCGAGGGTTCCGACGAACGCCATCGAGATGGCTAACGATCGTTTGAGCATGAAGACAACAACTCCGAATCTGTGATCACGCTGTGAAAGCGCGTCCGAAAATCTATGAACTTTTAACGGAATATAACAGTTTCTGTGATTAATTGTCGTATTCTGCGAGAATATCTTTCCGGGCCCGGGCTACTCGAGAGCGAATTGTCCCGATACGTACCCCCGCGATTGCCGCTGCCTCTTCGTAGGAATAACCCAGTATCTGTGTCAGAACGAGTGCTTCGCGACGCTCGTCGGGTAGCGAAGCGATCATGGTGCGGGCATCGATCCATTCGCTCCATACCGACGAATCTTCGTGTACTGGGTCTAAGTCTTCTAGTTCCGAATGTGACTTCCGGGGGCGGGCGCGTTCGTGACGAATGTTGTCGATCCACACGCGACGCGCGAGTGAAAGTAGCCAGGTGCGTGCAGTGGAGCGTCCGGCAAACCGGGGGAGTGCCCCCATTACGCGTACATAAGTGTCTTGGGTGAGGTCGTCGGCAAGTTCGGGCCCGGCTAGGTGAGCGAGAAACCGCCAGACGTCGTCATGGGTTTCTTTCACGAACGCGCTCAGGGCTGTGCGATCACCACGACCGGCCTTCAGGGCCAGCTGGGTGGTGCGTGCATCGCGGCTCGCAGAGTGTCGTTGTGCGTTCACTTAGCTGAGATTACCAGCGCCGATTTTTATTCCTGAGCAGAGTTTGTGGTGTGCCAGTGCGATTGCGTACTCTGATGTATGCAAGTAAACTATCAATTGACCTCATCCCCATAAGAGTGTCTAATTAATTCCCAACAGGAGTGAGCATTCCATGACTAAGAACATTGATGACAAGCTGGATCTTGGCCAGCGGGAGGACGCCCCAGGCACCACCACTCGCCAGGGTGGACAGCCAATCGCCTCGGAAAACATTTCCATCACCGCTGGACCACAGGGTCCAAATGTACTGAATGACCTGCAGTTGATTGAGAAGCTGCAGTCCTTCAACCGTGAGCGTGTTCCAGAGCGCAACCCTCACGCTAAAGGCCACGGAGCATTCGGTGAATTCCATGTCACCGAAGACGTATCCGCATACACCAAGGCTGACCTGTTCCAGCCGAACAAGGTCACCCCGATGGGTATCCGTTTCTCCACCGTTGCCGGTGAGCAGGGCTCCCCTGACACCTGGCGTGACGTCCACGGATTCGCTCTGCGTTTCTGGACCGAAGAAGGCAACTTTGACATCGTCGGTAACAACACCCCGACATTCTTCCTTCGCGACGGCATCAAGTTCCCAGATTTCATTCACTCCCAGAAGCGCACCGGGGCTTCCGGTTTGCGCGACGCTGATATGCAGTGGGATTTCTGGACTCGTACCCCTGAGTCCGCACACCAGGTAACCTACCTGATGGGTGACCGCGGCACACCAAAGACCTCCCGTCACCAGGACGGCTTCGGTTCCCACACCTTCCAGTGGGTTAACGACAAGGGCGAGGCTTTCTGGGTGAAGTACCACTTCAAGACCCAACAGGGTTGGGAGTGCTTCACTGACGAAGAAGCTGCCGAGATGGCAGGTCAGAATGCTGACTACCACCGTGAGGATCTGTTCAACGCGATCGAGAATGGCGACTACCCACGCTGGGACGTCTACGTACAGATCATGCCGTTCGAGGATGCAGAGAACTACAAGTTCAACCCATTCGATCTGACTAAGGTCTGGTACCACGAGGATTACCCACTGCAGAAGGTTGGTTACTTCGAGCTGAACCGTAACCCTCGTAACCACTTTGCACAGATCGAGCAGATCGCCCTGGATCCATCCAATATCGTTCCAGGTACAGGCCTGTCGCCAGACCGCATGCTGCAGGCCCGCGCATTCGCATACGCGGATCAGCACCGTTACCGCATCGGCACCAACTACCGTCACCTGCCGATCAACCAGCCAATCAACCCTGTGAATACCTATAATCACGAGGGCTCGATGCAGTACAACTTTAACGGTCCAGACCAGCCGGTATACACGCCGAACCGCTTCGACAAGGGCGCTGGCTACCTGGATGATGGCGAGACTTCGTCGTCGAACCACACCAGCTACGGACAGGCTTCTGATTACTACGTCAACCCTGATCCTCACGGCACCGACTTGGTTCGTGCGGCATACGTCAAGCACGAGCAGGACGATGACTTCACCCAGCCACGCAAGCTGTACGAAGAAGTCATGAACGACGAAGAGAAGGACCGCCTGGCGCACAACATCACCAACGCCATGGCTGGTGTTTCTGAGGGCGTCGAGCAGCGTGTCTACGAGTACTGGGACAACGTTCACGAGGACTTGGGGGCAGCCGTACGCAAGAAGTTTGCTGAGAAGTACAAGAACTAATTTTCTCAGGCTTTGTAGCTGCTGGTTGTTGCCGGTATTCAATGTGCGTGCCGGCTAGCAGCACCACAGCCCCAGTGCTTTCCAGCAACCCTGTAGGGCAAAGAGGCCGCACCGATAAATCGGTGCGGCCTCTTTTGGTGTTTGTGATTGGTGTTGTTTATGTGACTCGCCGAGAACGTTGTCCCATAAGCTGCGGATTTAGCACTAAAGTGCCGTCGTATGAACGATTCTTCGTCAGTGGTGAATAACCGAGCTGCCACGCCAGATGGTGCATCGTCACATGCATCGATGGGATTAGGGGAATCTCGGTTCGGTGAACCACGCGTGCCGGGATCCCGCATGCGTGGCATCGTGGCGCTGCTAGCGGTGGTGTTGCCGCTAGCAGTTGGTGCGGTGATTGCCGCTGCAGCTTCTTTAAGCCCGAGTGACAGTTGGTCAGCGCCAGAAGAACCAACTGGTGCTCCGGCCGTGCAAAACCCAGGGGTGGACAACAGTAAGTTGATTGATGCCCGTCGCGCCGCTGGACAAGCTTCTTCCCAAGCGGGAATTTTGTACAGTGCAATCGACGAACTGCTTTCTGGTTTGGAAGGCGTGGACGGCAATACTGAAGAATTGGTGGGTGCAGTTGGCGAAGCTGCGGATGGCGCGGATCGACTGCGCCAAGGCATGGTGGAGCTACAAGCGGGTACTGGTCAGCTGGGTCGTGGTGCTAATGAGCTGGCTGACGGCGTCGGGCAAGCAGTGGATCAAGTTGTTGGCTTTGGTGCGGTACAAGGGCAGTTACTAGAGGCTGCGGACCGGGCGATTGAAGAGCTGCGCGGTGTGCAAGGGCCGGAAGCAGAACAAGCAGTGCGCGATCTGAGAAGTCTGCGTCAGCAAATCGACAACTTTAACTTCCAACGCGAAGTTGCTGATGATCTTTTGGCTATGAAAAACGGATCAAGGGACCTGGCGAATCAACTAAATGTCCCTGGTTATGGTTTCCACGACGGCGTGTATGAGCTGACGAATGGCTCCAAGAATTTGTCTGCTGGTTTACAGGAACTGCGAGCTCGGATTGACGAAGCTACGGCAGGTCTAGACGAATTTGATGGTGGTGCAGAACGGCTGGAAGCTATGGCGCAAAGCACCAAGCAAAAAGCTGATGCAGTGAATCGCGCTATCCCAGCGGGCCCGAGTGGGGCAGAACCTGGCGACGCAGAACCAGCCCGCGGGGTTTTGCCTCCAGTGGTGGCAATGTTGGTTGCAGCACTAGTTATGTTGGCAGGCGTAGTGATGGCAGCGATGAGCAACTTCTTTGCGACTCGTTGGGCTGTGCAGTTAAGCGGTGGTCTGTTAGCTGCCGCTAGCGGCGCTGTGCTTGTCGGCCTGTTGGGGGACGGGCTAAGCATCGCTACGATCGCGATTTCGGCCGGTGTTTCTGCATTGAGTGCCTGGGTAGCTGCCGGGTTTACTTCGGTACTGATGCAGTTGGCTGGGTTGCGTAGTGGCCTTGTGATTGCAGCTATTGCGGGCATTGGACAGGTCGCTGCGGTTGGATGGGTCTGGCAGGCTGCTGCGAGTGCGGAAATTTCTCAAGCATGGTCGGCCCTGGCTGGTTTCTTGCCGTTACATTGGGCGACGACAGCGTTGAGCACTACCGCGAATGACGGTGCAATTCTGGGACTTTGGGTAGCGCTCGCGGTACTGGCAGTGAGCGCATTTGTAGGCCTGGTGGTGGCGCCACTGCTTAACCGCCGCTGCGTGAATTAATGCTTGCTTGCTAGTTGCTAGCAGCCATGGTGGCAAGGCAGTACTGCACTTGCCGCTGTTGAATTGCAGCGCTACAGCGCTAGTGAATTACAAAGATATATCTTCGGGCTCACCATAAAACTCTTCTGGAATGGAGAGTGGGGTGGGCCCTTCTTTTTTGAATGCTTCCAGCCGGGGCTTCCACTCTTTCGGGAGCGAACCGAATTGCTCGAGCTCATTGGTTTTTCGGTTGATCATGATCGGTCCCTTGCCGGGCTCAGGTGATGCGGGTGCGAAAAGCCACCAGGATTCCGTTTCCGCAGCGCCGGAAAGTTTGCCACGGCGTTGATAGACCCATTTAGCAGCGTCGTAGAAGCTCAGTGCATTTGCAGATTCCATGGGGTTAGCTTAGTGCTACAGGGTGATCTTCGCTACATCAGGTGAGATGTTGGTAGTGGCTTATGAAGCTGTGGAGAGCTTTAAAAATTCCGCATAATATGCATAACGATGGAATTATGTAGTGAAGATCATTGTCGATTGTCTTGTTTTCTGAATCGATTAAGTGTTTAGTTGTTTTCAAATCTGTTTTGCTTGCACAAAATAGATTTTGTGTACCCACAGAAGTGGTGTTGCACTTGGCTTTTGAAGAGAAACTCGGAGACCACACTGTGGCTAGAAAGAAGTCAGTCGGCGTAACTGCATGCGCAGTATTCGCCCTGAGCCTGGGGCTGCTGACCCCAATCAATACTGCTCATGCGCAGGAAAATGTTGAGCCCACCGCAACGACTGAAACCCAACTCTGTCCAGTCGTCGATTTCGCTGTCAAATCTAGCGCTTTCTCTTGGCAGATTGGACCTGACCAACAAGAATATTTCGAAGATACTAGTCAGGTGATTGATCGTGATGAACACGGAAAACCAGTAAGTGTTGGTTTCCGAAGCGATAATGACCAATCGCTGGTGGCTGTGGATAGTCAAAACCACATTACGCGAGCCACGATGGTTGGCCGTGGCCAATTCAAAGTGGGCGATGAAACGATTGCTAACCCTGTAGTAACGGTAAGCTCAGATAAAAAGGTTTCTGTTTTAGCCGGATATAACGGTGTTACACAGACACTGGCAACCGGAACTTTATCTAATGAGCAAGCTCATGAGCATAAAGTCCTTGATAGCCACACGGTTTTTTTCCAGGGTGAAGTCCGGAACCTGAGTTTTAGGGGTCCAATCTCCGAAAATATAAAAGCGGCCTTGTCTGGGGTATTCACCGTTTATGGTGAAATTGCGCCAATCCGCAAAGAAAATTGCACCGAGGAAGAAAAGAAGGGGGTGCAAGGACCGCGTGGCCCAATCGGTCCACAAGGTGACCGTGGCCCAGCAGGTCCAGCAGGCCCTCCGGGCACCCCAGGTAAAGACGGTGAGCCAGGTAAGGATGGCGAGACCGGCCCACAAGGTGATCGTGGCCCAGCTGGTCCGGCAGGCCCTCCGGGCAGTGAAGGTAAACCAGGTGTGCAGGGACCACAAGGAGAACCTGGACAGCGGGGACCGGCAGGCCCTGCAGGTCAAGACCTGAAGATCAAAAAGCAGTACGATGATGCACAAGGCAACATCGTCGTAGAGTTCACCAATGGCCAAAAGATTGTCATCCCGAAGGGCAAGGATGGTGCTGCTGGTAAAGACGGTGAAAAGGGTCAAGATGGCAAAGATGCCAAGCCGTTGACCATCGTCGGCCAGGAAATTAAAGACGGGAAAGTCATCGTCAAGTTCTCGGATGGCAGCACTGTCGAAATCCCGCTGCCGAAAGATGGCAAGGATGGACAAGACGGTAAGGATGGCCGGGATGGTAAAGACGGCAAGGACGCCGAACCAGCACCAAAGAACCCACAGGAAGATCAGTCCGATGTGTCGTCGTCAAGCGCTGGCGGTATTTTCGGCTCCATCCTGAAGACGCTGGCGAGCTTGTTTACCGGGCCGACGTTACTGGGCAGCTTCTTCAGCAAAATCATGGATCTGCTGAAAACCCTAAGCGGTATGCGGATCTAAATCACTGATTTCGCCTGCTCCTAGTCAAGCCTCCTGGTGAAATCCACCAGCGAAACCTCCTAGTGAAAACACGGGGAAGTGTGCGCCCCCGGTGGGTGGCAATAAAAGCTTAGAACACCAATTGTGCATGCGGTCGCATTCTGCTCTTAAGGGTTGGGTGCGACCTTCAGAGATGTAGGGGTATACGAGGGTTTATAGCCTAAACGATAAAAAGCGTGGGTTAAACCTGGGTTAAGCCTCAAAAGTGTGTCTGGGTTTCAGGGGTCGGGTTAGCCTGCATACGAAAAAAGACCGAGAAGCAAAAGCTTCTCGGTCTTTTCTATTGTCGGGGCGACAGGATTTGAACCTGCGACCCTCTGCTCCCAAAGCAGATGCGCTACCAAGCTGCGCTACGCCCCGCCATCGCGTTGAAGTATTAATTTCTGCGACTTGGATATCTTATTATATCGAGCTTGCAGAACACAAATCGAAGGTCCTGTAGGGGAGAATCCCCAGCGTATGGCGGGAAACGTCGCCAAGTATTAAGTTGTTCTTTCGATAATTCGTAGCAGTGTTGCCGACGGGCGGCAGAACAAACGAACTGGGGCATACTTTGAGGTCCCTAAGCCATTGGAGACGTGCATTGCCATGCCGTCGAAGTCATGGAGTCCCTGCACCCGCTCGCGATCGATACCACAATTGGTCACCAACGCTTTGGAACCCGGCAAACACACTTGCCCGCCGTGCGTATGGCCAGACAACGAGAGCTGGTAGCCGTCGGCAGCAAAGCGCTGTAACACGCGTGGCTCAGGGGAGTGCAACAGCGCCAGAGCCAGGTCCGCATCCGGGTTTGGGGCACCAGCGATCTCGTCGTAGTCATCAAAATCATGATGCGGATCATCTACCCCGGCCACCGCCAGGCGCACGTTACCGACCCGGAATTCGTGGCGCCGCTGATTCGCATCAAACCAGCCCCGCTCAATAAACGCGGCACGCATATCCCGCCACGGCAAATCCACATACGACGGCGTGCGTTTCTTGCCCGTCAGGTACTGGAAGGGGTTGACCGGCTGGGGCGCCCAGTAATCATTAGTGCCCCATACGAACAACCCCGGTGTGTTCAATAGCGGGTCCAGTGCGCGCAACACATCCGGAACTGCGTGCTGGTCAGAAAGATTATCTCCGGTGTTAACCACTAAATCAGGCTGCAATCGGGCTAGATCGCGTACCCACGCAATTTTTTTGTCCTGGCCGGGGATCATGTGCAGATCCGAGACATGCAGTATCCGAAACTCTGCCTGGCCGTGCGCGCTGCGCTTTTTGCCCAAGGTGCCTTTGGGTAGGAGCGCAACGGTGTGTTCTTTGAGCTCAAAGCGATTGAGTTCCGAAACCGCCCAGGCCAGTGTGCCCGCACCCGCACCGAGGGTGGTCACGGTGGTGGTCATTAGTGCAGTTTTCCACGAAATATTCACCCCGCCTAGTCTAGACGGACTTTAGGTGGAATCTTGTCGTGATCTCGTTGCCCGGTCGGGACAAGCGAGTATCTTTGGGACTATGACTGAGAACAACATGACAAGCGAGAACAGCGCCCAGGCATCATTAAAAGAGCACATCCGCCAGGATCTGACTACCGCTATGAAGTCCAAGGACAAGGCGACGACGTCTGCGTTGCGTATGCTGCTGGCAGCTATCCAGGCCGAGGAGACTTCCACCGGTACCCGCACCGAGCTCACCGACGATGACGTTCTCAAGGTTATTGCTCGGGAGATCAAAAAGCGTCGCGAATCCGCAGAGATTTACCGCGACAATGGGCGCGATGAGCTTGCCGACGCCGAACAGTCTGAAGTCGAAGTCTTCGAAAAATATCAGCCACAGCAGTTGGATGATTCCGAACTTGCCGAGTTAGTAGATGGCGTTATTACTGAAGTTTCGGCTGCTGCTGGCGAAAAATTGAGCATGAAGCACATGGGCCAAGTGATGAAGGCTGCAAACGCAAAAGCCTCCGGACGCGCAGATGGTAAGCGCATCTCGGAGGCAGTAAAAGACCGCCTGCAGGGCTAAAAGTTAAACAGGTTACGCAACTCTTCGGTGGCGTTTTCAATTTCCTGTTCTAGGTTGAACTCCAGCGCCGGTGGTTGGCTGCCGCCACCGGTGTTGTTTTCTGTCTGGGTACCTGGGTTTGACTGGCGGCGTGTTGGCGGGGTGCTGCGGGCTGAGCCATCGGAAATTCGCAAAATTACCACGCTATTAGCTGGTCCTGCGAAATCCGCACTGACTACTCGGCCGGCGGGCATTCCATTGCCAGCCACTCGCTCCGTACGCACTTCTAAACCGGCCTCGGCCAAACGATCCCGCGCTACGGATTCACGCAATCCGCGCACTTCGTTGAGTTTGGCGGCGTCGAGGCCTTCATTAAAAGCTGGATCGTAGTCTTCTGAAACGCCACCGTTGAGCGCCGGTGGTAGGTTGTTGGCCATGTTGTAGAACGAACGCGCCGGTTCAGTACCACCAAAGAGGTTTCCGTTGCTGCACTGGCGCACTGGGCTGGTGCATAGCGACATCGTGGTGGTGCTGTCGTTGAAGATATATGGTGCCGCTGCGATGCCAGAGTTGAAGGCCAGGAAAGCAGCGGAATAGTTCTCGTTGGTGGTACCCGTTTTGGCTGCCATCGTGCCGGGGAAGCCCTCGGCATTACGAGCGTTGGCGGCGGTACCGGATTTACCGTCCTCGGTCATTGCCTGTGATAACGCATCGGCTGCGTTGGAGTCCATGACGTTTTCGCACGGGGTGCGCTCTAGGTAGACTTCCTGCCCATTGCGGTCATAGACGGCGTCGATTGGATTCGGTTCACACCAGGTTCCGCCGGAGGCCAACGAAGCACCGACATTGGACAGCTCCAATGCGTTGACCGGGGTGGAGCCCAAAACGTAGGAACCAAGGTTGGCGTCTTTCTGGAACTGCGCGATGGAGCGCTCACCGTCGTGCGTGCCTTCTTCTGCGTAGCTGCGCAGTCCTAGGTTTACCGACAGATCTACCACGGCAGGTACCCCGACGCGTTCCATCAGCTGGACGAACGGTGTGTTTGGTGAATGCGCTAGTGCGTCGCGCAGAGTCATGGAATCGGCAAATTCACCGAAGTTTTCCACGCAGTAGCGGTTGGCCGGGCAGTTTGGTGCGCCACCGTGACCCAAACCTTCTGCCTCGTAGCGCGATGGAACCGACATGTATTGTTCGATGCCCATGCCGTCTTCGATAGCAGCGGCAGCAGCAAAAACTTTGAAGACAGAACCTGCGCCGTGGCCGACCAGCGAGTACGGCTGTGGGAGAATCGTTTCCCCGGCTTCTTGGTTCAGGCCGTAATTGCGTGACGACGTCATCGCTAGGATGCGACGAGAATCTTTGCTGGGTTCAATGACATTCATGACCTCGGCGACGCCGTTCGCCTGCGGGTCGGTATAGCTGGAGACCGCCCGCCGCGCTTCATGCTGCACGCCCGGATCTAGAGTGGTGTGGATGTCATATTTTCCGGCAACTAGTTCGTCGGTAGTAATTCCGCGCTCGTCTAGATACTTCAAGGCGTAATCACAGAAAAATCCGGCATCGCCTGCCGCGATGCAACCGTTGGCCAAAGTCTCGGGGGTTTCTAGCACCCCAAGAGGCTCATTCTTAAAGCCATCGGCTGCTTCTTGATCCAAATATCCATGATCGACCATTGCCTGCAAGACGGTATTCCGGCGATCGGTTGCACCGTCTGGGTTGGTGTACGGATTTAAATATTCCGAAGACTGCACCATTCCAGCCAGCATGGCGGCCTGGGGCACTGACAATTCAGCAGCTGAAATACCAAAGTAGGTGCGTGCAGCGGATTCAATGCCGTATGCGTGGTTGCCAAACGGTACCAGGTTCAAATAACCAGCCAGAATATCTTCTTTGCTCAGGCGGTCATCCAAATCGGCAGCGACACGGATCTCACGCAATTTACGCGCAATTGTTTGTTCAATTGCTTCTCGACGCTCTTCGTCGGTGTCGGCGTCGACAAGCAAAGCCCAGTTCTTGGCATATTGCTGGTGGATCGTCGACGCGCCTTGCTGTACGCCACCGGCTGCAATGTTAGTGGCCAGCGCACGCAGGTAGCCCTGAAAATCGACGCCCTCGTGTTCGTAGAAACGGTTGTCTTCGATCGCGACGATGGCATCCTTCATGGCCTGTGAGATTTCCTCTGGCGGAACCTCATGGCGGCGTTGGCTGAAAAAATTTGCCAACACATTGCCCTCACTGTCATACATGGTGGACACGCCCGGGGCGCCGCCCTCCTGAATGTCGGTGAGATCAGATTCCATAGCCTTTTCGGCACGTGCTGCACTCGCCCCAGTGATGCCGGCAACCGGTGCGATGGCCGCGGCAAAAACCGCAGACACACCGAGCGTCGCCAGCAACATGGTGATCATCGATTTGGAATAAGACACGATAGATACTTTACGCAGTAAAGGTGTGTGGCAAAAGCACTCACACCCCCTGGAAGTGTGACGCATTCGACAAGATTGGTCACGCGCCCTAAACTATCTGGAACACCTCAGCGAAAAATCACGCCCTCGCTGTCAACAATGAGGAGTCGATTCATGCCCGCCACTCCAGGCAACCACCAATACAACTCAAGCTACCGTGGCGCCTACAGCCGGAAAACGGCGAAAACTTCCTCCGCAACTGTCGAGCGTGGTGAGTGGGTAGCCCAGGCCAAGTGCCGCAATGGTGACCCTGACGCATTATTTGTGCGCGGAGCAGAACAACGCAAAGCTGCGCTGATTTGCCGTCACTGCCCCGTGGTCTTAGAGTGTTGCGCCGATGCGCTGGATAACGAGGTGGAATTCGGTGTCTGGGGTGGGCTAACCGAACGCCAGCGTCGGGCCATTTTGCGCAAAAACCCGCACGTAACGGATTGGGCGAGTTACCTTTCCAACGGTGGCGAGTTTTAGGACCGACTGTGTACCCGTGACACTGTGCACCCGTGACCTAGTCGTCGGCGCGGAGCAGGCGGTAGAATTGGGCCCATGAAGAAATGGGAATACGCAACTGCACCTGTCCTTGTCCACGCTACCCAGCAGATTTTGAACAGCTGGGGTGAAGACGGTTGGGAGCTGGTGACCATCATTCCGGGGCCAAACCCAGAAAATCTGGTCGCTTACTTCAAGCGCGAGCTGGTTTAACATGGCCGGCGATGCTGTGAACATTAATGAGCGGCTGGCAGAGCTCGGTATTGAACTGCCAAACGTGGCCAAGCCGTTGGCTGCTTATGTGCCCGCGAAGCGCGTCGGAAAGCAAGTCTGGACCTCCGGCCAGCTGCCGCTTGTCGACGGTCAGCTGCCGGTAACCGGGCTGGTTGGTGACGAAGTTTCTGCTGACGAGGCTTATGGGTTGGCGCGTATCTGCGCTCTTAATGCATTGGCAGCGGTGGATGCAGAAGTAGGGTTGGACAACGTCGCTAGCATTTCTAAGCTGGTCGGCTTTGTTGCCAGCGCGCCGGGGTTTTACGAGCAACCAGCCGTCGTCAATGGTGCATCCGATCTGGTGGGCGAGATTTTTGGTGATGCAGGCCAACACGTTCGATCCGCCGTCGGCGTGGCCGTCTTGCCGAAGAACGCACCGGTTGAAGTAGAGATGGTTGTTGAACTGCGCTAGCTTTTCGTGACCAACAGCGCAGCCGGCAACGGTGGCGTATAGCCGGGAAAACTGGAAGTTCTAGTACGGTAGGAGGCATGAAGCATCCTGCTTATAGTCAGCTTCGTCCCGTAACCCCTTCGGTGGGCGTGGTGCTATGCGCTAACCCGAGTTACGCGGCATTGGAAGGCACTAACACCTGGATTATTCGCGCAGGTGAAGACGATAAAGCAATTGTTGTCGATCCTGGGCCAGAAGATGAAGGTCACCTCAATGTGGTTCGTGGAAAAGCCGGCGAGGTGGGGCTGACGTTGCTGACCCACCGTCATTACGATCACGCCGACAGCGCTGATCGGTTTCGGCAGCTGACCAACCAGCCAGTACGTGCTTTTGACCCAAGCTACTGCATTGGCGGCGAAGCCTTGCAAGACGGCGAAATCATTTCTATTGAGGGAGTAACTCCGCAGGTAGAAGTTGTGCACACACCGGGGCATACCTCGGATTGTGTGTGCTTTTTTGTGTGGTCGTCCACCCCACACGAATCCCAACTTGAAGGCATCATTACCGGCGATACCATCGCTGGGCGCCACACTACGATGATTTCCGAGACGGATGGCGACCTCGGACAATACCTGGATACGCTGCGTATGTTGCAGAACCGAGGGCAAGGGGTGCCACTTCTGCCAGGGCATGGGCCGGACCAAGACAATGTGGCTGAGTGGGCCGAAAAATATTTGGAACGTCGGCAGTACCGTCTGCAACAAATCCGAGAACTGCGCGCTGAGCATGGTAATGATGTGGAATTACAGACGTTGATTGATGCCATGTACCAGGATGTGGATCCGGTGTTGCGGCATGCAGCAGAACAGTCGACCAGGGTTGCGTTGCGGTATTTGGATGAGCAGAGCGCCGAGGCGCAGGCTTAACTCCTGGAAGTGCAGCTGTGGCCATAGGACACGCCATGCCGGGGCTGCTGAAGTTAAAAATAAGAAAAGCGCTAGTCGGATGTGTTTCCGCTAGCGCTTTTTTCTGCAAGCTCTGGCTAGGTGCTAGGTGCTTAGTTTTTCCCGCCCGAACTTGCTTAACGAGGCTTGGGAAGCGAATTCTGCTTAACGGGCGCGACGTGCGAGGTGTTCGGTATCGACGATGAGCACGGACTTGCCCTCCAGGCGAATCCAGCCACGGTGTGCGAATGTCGCGAGAGCTTTGTTCACTGTCTCACGGGAAGCACCGACCAGCTGCGCAATCTCTTCCTGGGTCAGGTCGTGGTTCACGCGTAGTGCTCCACCTTCCTGGACACCGAAACGGTTAGCCAGTTGCAATAGGGTCTTGGCCACGCGACCAGGCACATCGGTGAAGATCAAGTCCGCCAAGGAAGCGTTAGTGCGGCGTAGACGGCGAGCGAGTACGCGCAGTAACTGTTGTGCAATCAGCGGATGGTCAGAGACCCATTTCTGCAGCATCTCTGAATTCATCGTGGCCGCGCGGACTTCGGTAACACAAACTGCGGAAGAAGTACGTGGGCCAGGATCGAAGATGGACAGCTCGCCGAACATATCGGAAGGCCCCATGACCGTCAGTAGATTTTCGCGGCCATCTGGGGCGTGGCGCGCGAGTTTAATCTTGCCGGAAGTGATGATGTACAGGCGATCGCCCGGCTCACCTTCCTCAAAAATGGTGGTTCCCCGCGGATATTTGACGGTTTCCATCTGCTCGATGAGGTTGTCGACTGCTTCTGGGTCGACACCCTGGAAAATACCCGCGCGCGAGAGAATCTCGTGTACTTCTTCCACTTCTGACTCCTTGGACTAGCTTCGGTTAGCTGAAATAGCTGTAGTAATATACCCCACCTTAGTGGGCTGACTGCATTGGCGGGTGCAAATGCGAAGATTGATTATATTTACGCTTTTGTCACACCGCTAGGGTTCTCCGCTGCGCTAGCCAAAACCCCCGCTTCTAGCTTTTCCATTGCCATAGCAAAAACAGCTAAGGCGATGGGAACGATTATAGTGAGAGCAATCATGCCTTCATTCTAGTAAACGCGACCTACTTTTGTGGTGCTCGCATCGCACATTCTCGTGGGCGGGTGTTGTTTCGGCAGGTTATGGCTTTGTCTGGGGCCCGTGTGACGTGGCTGTATTAGTCTAGTGCATGATGAATAAACAGATCGCACTTATTAGTGTTATTGGCCTTGTGCTTAGCGCCGCGGTGGGCTTTGGTGCTTATGCCATGCTGCATAGTTCGACAGGTCACGTCGCGGGAGAAACGGCTGTAAGTAATAAAGCTGAGAGCCCAGCTGGCGAGGCAATGAAGGGTTCCGTGTCTCAGGATGAGGGGGCGGGCTTACGACGCCCGGCCTGTCCGAGCTTGGAAATTCCTGGTGCGCAAGTGCAGCTGCCGTGTTTATCGGAGCAGGCAGTGACCGACGTTGACAAAAATGATGAACTCTCAACTGATGAGAAGAACGAGGCCATTGGCGGCGATGCCGGTGCGGCTGGCGACGAAATTACTGTTGTGAATGTGTGGGCTTGGTGGTGCCAGCCTTGCCGGGAGGAAATACCTTATCTGCAGGAAGTCCAAGATAAGCACCCTGAATGGCAGGTCGTCGGCGTGCACGCCGATAAAAACGCGAAAAACGGCGCCGGGATGCTGGATGAAATGGGCGTAGATTTTGTCAGTTACCAGGATTCTCACAATACCTTTGCTTCCGAACTCGGTTTACCTGGCGTGATTCCGATTACCATTGTGTATGTAGGAAACGAGCAGAGGAAAGTGTTTGTCCAACCATTCCGCTCAACAGAGGAAATTATCGAAAGCATAGAAGGTGTTTTGTAGTGATAGCGAACTCTGATCATCCTGGCTGCAACATTGCAGTCCAGCCAGAGCAAGCTCCACAATGGTTAGGGAAACTCGCCGGGCTGCACGAAGATAGCCTGCAGAAGTATCTGCCAAACCGAAGTGCAGAGGAATTCAATCTGCCAAAGCCGAAAACCATCAAAAAGGCTGCGGTGTTAATGCTGTTTGGGGGCTCCCAAGCCCCTGCTGGCGACGGTGGTGCCCCGGACGATGCCACAGTCTTATTGACCCACCGCCACCCCGGGATGCGTAGCCATTCAGGCCAAATTGCTTTTCCTGGTGGCCGGATTGATAACACCGATCTTTCGCCGGTTGATACTGCGTTGCGGGAAGCCTGGGAAGAAACGGGGTTGAACCGGAACAACGTGACCCCGCTGAAGCAATTTAATGAGCTGGCTATTCCAGTGACAGGAAACCAGGTGCACCCTGTGTTGAGCTACTGGGATAAGCCATCCGAAGTCGCCGTGACTAGCCCGGAAGAAGCAGATGATGTTTTCACTGTCCACGTCGGCGAACTATTAACTCCGGAAAATCGGTTTGTCATTGGCCACGGGAACTGGGTCAGTCCGGCCTTCCGGGTGCGGGATTATGTGATCTGGGGGTTTACCGCAGGATTATTGAATGCGGTTTTCCACTATTCGGGGTGGGAACGAGATTGGAATAAGACAGATGTTTTCGACTTGCGCGAAAGCTTAGCAAAATCGCGTAATAATGAAGCGCTTCGTTAGCGGTGGCTGGCGCAGGAAGCGAGTAGGATTTCCCCGTGGCAGAATCAATTTTCGTTGACCTTATTATTCTTCTGGTCATTGTGACCAGTATTGGCATCGGTTGGCGGCAAGGCGCAATTGCGTCCATCCTGTCTTTCATCGGAGTGATCTCCGGATTAATCATTGGAGGCGCCGCCGCGCCGATGCTGATGGGACTGACTGAGCACACATTGGCGCGCTTTGTTTTGGCGATCGGCAGTCTAGTTATGAGTGCTGGTATTGGCCATTTAGTAGGTATTTCGCTTGGGCTGAAATTGCGCGAAAGCATGCGCCTGAAATCATTACAGACGGTGGATTCTGCGATCGGTTCGGTGGCCCAAGCCGTGGCTGTTTCAGTCTTGATCTGGCTGGTGTCGATCCCGCTTGTGACCGGTACTAGCGGTGCGTTTAGCCAGATGTTACGTAGCTCTGCGGTGCTTAGTGCGATGAATTCGCTAGCGCCAGAACGCGCGGGGCAACTGCCAGCCCAGATTTCAGCGATGCTCAACGAATCTGGGCTGCCGCCACTGGTGTCTCCGTTTGAAAACCACCCGGAACCCCACGAAGTTGAAGCCCCACGTATCAACGTCGACAATGAACAGATGGTGCATGCTGTGCGCCCTTCGGTCATTCATGTGATGGGAGAATCCGATCAGTGCCGCAGGCGGTTGATGGGCACGGGGTTTGTGGCGCAGGATGATTATATTCTCACCAACGCCCATGTAGTTGCCGGAACCCAGAGCGTACGCGCTGATACCGTGGTCGGGCTCCGTGATGCTGAGGTGGTTTACTACAACCCAGACATTGATATTGCGGTACTGCATGTTCCGAACCTAGGGTTACCAGTTCTGCCATGGGCAGAACAGCCAGCATTAAGCGGTGACGATGCAGTGGTGATGGGCTTTCCACAATCCGGGCCCTTTGAGGCTTCGCCTGCACGTGTGCGGGACCAGATCCGGATTTCCGGCCCTGATATTTATGCTCAAGGCCGGGTAGAACGTGAAGTTTATACACTGCGCGGAAATATTCGACAGGGAAATTCTGGCGGGCCAGTCACCACTGATGACGGGCGCGTGATCGGCATGGTTTTTGGTGCTGCAGTGGATAACTCAGATACCGGCTATGCCCTGACCGCTGAAGAAGTGCGCCAGCAAGTTGGCGAGTTCGGTGCCCTGCGCGCACCAGTAGAAACCGGTGCTTGTGTTGCTCAGTAGCCGGTTGGCAGGTATGCCGTTTTAGTTTTCATGCTTTATTAACGACCGTCCTGGCTGCTGCCAGTACTGGTTAGCTCTGCCTGTTGCCACTGTTTAATTTGTTCACGCACCATCCGCACGAATGCTTGGGGGCGCTCTATATGCGGCAGGTTTTTTGTTCCCTGCATAGTCACGGCGGTCCAAGGAGCGCGCATGCGTTGTGCGCTGCGTGCCGTGAGTTTTTTCCACAGGCTTTGATCCGCGTGCACCATGGTTACGGGCACCTTTACCGGCTGATCCAGCCAACTACCAGAACCAAAACTGAGCAAGTGCCGGTTATGCTGTAGGGCCACCGCACGGGTGTGGCCAATCTTAGATGCCCGCACACGCAGGTTTAATTCGCTAGCAAATTCCGGAGTGTCGTGGAATTCTGCGGTGGTTTCGCTGCGCAAATTGCGCCGGTATAACCATTCGAATCGTTGGGGAAACGGCAGGTAGAAAAAGGATGGCAAACGCATGATCGCGGCGCGCAGCAGAATCCATAAAAAATTCCAGGGTTGGGTTTGCACGGTTTTTCGAAGATCGACCGGGTGCGGGCTGGCGATGGCGATGAGACCACGGACCTGGTCTGGATATTTGCTAGCAAGCGCCCAGCTTAGAGCACCGCCAACGTCGTAGCCTATGAGATAAGCGGAATCGTATCCCAGAGCCGAAATGATGCCAGAAATTTGCCCGGAATCGCTGCGAATATCTTGGCCTGCGGAAACCGGTGGATGGTCCGACATGCCGTAGCCACGTAAATCCACAGCGACGACGTGGAAGCCGGCGTCGGCAAGTTCTGCGATGATGTGGCGGTATTCAAACCAACCACTAAAGGCCCCGTGTAACAACATAATCAGCGGATCAGTAGTGGAACCGGCGCTGACGGTGTGCAAACGGAGGCCATGAGTATGAACGTGTCCGTGCTGGAATGGACCGTCTAATTCAACGATGGACGGCGAAAGCTTAGCGGAACGTTTGGGCATGCCCACACTGTACCCCAGGCACCTAAGCCTGGGGTGGTGGCATAGCTGGGGTTTATGAGATTAGGTGTACATTCCCGATGGGCCTTCCAGCGATTTGCTGGCCGAACCCGGACGAAGCTTCTTCAGCTCGCCTACTGATTCAATGGTTGCTTTTGGCGCTTGGATCTTCTTTACCTTCTTTACACCAATCAGCGCGACGACGGCTGCAATAACCAACATCACCAGGAAGACGATGAGAAATGCTGCCCAGCGCTGCAGCCACAGGTGGGCCAGCAGTTCTGCGAGGAAGAAGAACAAGAAAAACGAGCTATACAAGGCGACGGTGCCTGCTACGGCAAACATGCCACCGCCGATGGCGCCCTTTTTTGCTTCACCAGCAAGCTCCGTTTTGGCAAGCTCAATCTCTGCGCGTACCAGGCTAGAGATTTGGGTAGTGGCATTAGAAACTAAATCGCCGATAGAAGTTTCCCCTGGTTTGGCGGTATCAGCATCACTTAAAGGGATTGAATCCACTTTTGGGTTAAAATCATCGGTGCCATCGGTGAAAAGTCCTTGCTTGCTCACGCTATACCTTCCCTTGCTTTTCGCAGAATATTCGCAGAAATCGTGTGTTGGTTAATAATTGTACGTCGTATGGCTCTAGCTGTGGAGTTTAGGTATCTCCCGGTGTTTTCTGTGAGTGCTTGCGCTGTCTCCAGGACAGATGCTTCCTGCTTGTTTGGTGCATAACACTTGCTAAGCAGGGTCCCTGCGGTGATTAATGCGATGACTCCAGCGAGCAGGCCAGCGCCGATGCCGATTTCTTTTGCTCCGGGCATTTGGAACAGTGGTGCCGGATCTTTGAAACTGCGGATTTCCCAGCCACGTTCTAGGGCAAGCTTTTTTAGTGGGCGGTCCGGGTTAACTGCAACCGGGTTACCCACTAGTTCCAGCATGGGCGCATCCGTCACAGAGTCGGAATAAGCAAAGCTTTGTTGCAGTTCATAGCCGTGTTTGCCGACAAGTGTCGTGATCGCTTCGGCTTTTGCCGTGCCTTTGCAATAAAACTCGACTACCCCGGTGAACGTGCCGTCAACAATTTCCAGTTCGGTGCTGATGACCTCGGTGATGTCAAGCTCTTCCGCGATCGGTTCCACGAGCTGCCGGGCCGATGCTGAAATGATAATGACCTCGTGGCCTGCTTTTTTGTGAGCTTGGATCAGTTCCCGGGCTTCGCTATAAATCGCTGGGGTCAGCACGTTGTGCATGGTCTCGCGTACGATCTCGCGGACTTGTTTTTCTGACCAACCGGTGATCATGGAGGTCAGTTGGTCGCGGGTGGAGTCCATTTGCGTGCTGGATTGCCCAGCGAGCATATAGCTGGCTTTTGCTAGCGATAAGCTCAGTGCATCCTGCGGGGTGATCAGTCCGTTGTGCAGGAATTCGCGGCCGTAAGCAAACGCAGAAGAGGTGGCAATAATCGTTTTGTCCAGGTCAAAAAACGCTGCCACTTGACCGGGCTGCGCCTCGGTGTCGCTGGCGGCGGTGCTGTGAGAATTGTCCATGAAGACCTGCCGTAAAACGTATGTGATTGTTGGGGTAAAAGTTAACGATTGTTGCCTGCTGTTACAAGAACTATCTTAGTTGGCTTATCTCTGCAATGTTTGGGCTTGTTACAGATTGGATGGTGGGGTGAAGGATTTTAGGGGGAAGCAGCAGGGTTTTTGAGGGGTATTCACAGCTATCTAGTTGATAAGGCAACAAATTCGACGGGTTGTCCACAGAATCACCCCAGGTCATTGAGCTTCTATTCCATTCCGGCTTGGCTAGAGACCATGAGCGCACAAGATTCATCCATCGTCATCGCCATTGCGGATCCCACTCTGCGTACTGAGGTGATTCATATTGCGGCAGCCACCGGTCATCGGGCGGTCACAGCCACTGATGAACGCGATATCTACCGGCTTGGTGCACGGGCCGAAGCAATCATTCTTGATGCTGATTACGCCGATCTTTTGACGGAATCTGCGGCAC
The DNA here is from genome assembly GCF_000477935.1 of Corynebacterium sp. KPL1995. Lineage (NCBI taxonomy): Bacteria > Bacillati > Actinomycetota > Actinomycetes > Mycobacteriales > Corynebacteriaceae > Corynebacterium > Corynebacterium sp. KPL1995. The sequence continues at coordinate 908,682 of NZ_KI515715.1, forward strand.
GCCGCGACCAGCAGAGCAGCCCTATTTATCTGGTGTGTTTAGATCCGGGGCCGGTCGACGAACAACTAGTCCGCGATTGTGGCGCGGAAGTCGGGTACGTGATTCCTTCACAAAACAAAGAATTTCTCATTACTTTAGGAGAACAATCGCGCCCCGCAGAGGCACAGACACCCGCACCCCGCCCCAGGGCAGCTACGGCATTGCCCAATTCCGCACGTTTGCAGCGACCCTTGTCCAACCGCATTTCTGAGCAACGCTATCCAGCACAGTTTGCACCGCCGCAGTCTGCATCACGACGCCACCCACACTTGACCATCGCGGTGCTCTCATCCGGCGGCGGAGCTGGAGCTTCGACGGTGGCAGCAGCGATTTCCCGGGTGGCTGCACATGAAAACGTTGGTGCAGTAACGCTGATTGATGCAATTGATCATTCTGGCGGTTTGGACCTGCTGTTGGGGATTGAAAAACATGATGGATTGCGGTGGCCAGATTTGAACTTGGGTGACGGCCGCGTCAATGCCAGCGACCTCCGTGCCTGTTTGCCTACTACCGATGACGGTATCGCCGTGTTGACCGAACGACGCACTAATGACGGAACAGCAAGTTTTGGCGACCGGGAAGAAATTGAAACTGTGCTTTCCACGCTGCACAGCGAACCCGGGCTTTCCGTTATCGATGCTAATCCCTGGCACATTCCGCGTTCGATTGATGCGGCAGTGTTGATCTGCCCGGCAGAGCTACGCTGCGCGGCCCGAGCAGCACATTTAAGCACGCAGCTGTCTGGAACGCATACCCCACACAGCCTGGTGGTCCGGCACCGCCAGTGGTCAGCACTCAGTATCGAGGAAATGGAAAACCTCGTACGAAGCCAGGTCATTGCAGAAATCGGCACCATCAAACGTCTGACAAAAAGCACTGAGAGCGGTGGGCTGCCAGACAGAATTCCGAAACCACTGTCGATCGTCGCTCACGCTGTACTCGCGGAATACGGGTGGAATACCGCCGAGACTCACTAACTCCACATCTCATCTATTAGATGCGCAGACATCAGCCGTCGGCTGCAGGCGTGAGTGTTCTCGAAGACCAAAACCTCTATGAACTGAAAGTGAAATTATGTCCGTTGCACCGCACATAGTCGAGACAATCCAGCGTCGGGTTGCTACCGAACCCAGTCTTGTCGACGACCCTGCCCAGCTAGCCCGCTTGATCCGTAAAGAATCGGGAGTGATAAGCGATTTCGACGTATTAGAAATTCTACGGAAACTGAAAAATGACACCGTCGGCATCGGCGTTTTGGAACCTTTATTATCGCTAGCTGGAGTGACCGACATTGTTGTGAATGGTCCCGAATCCGTATTTTTTGATCGAGGCGACGGTCTAGAAAAAGCTGAAATTGAGTTTTGCGACGATGAAGAAGTCCGAAGACTAGCAGTACGATTGGCTAGCCTATGCGGTCGGCGATTGGATGATGCCCAACCGTGTGTGGACGGCAGGATTCGTCGGGAAGAAGGTATTGCACTGCGATTTCATGCAGTGCTCAGCCCACCAGCGCAACAAGGCACTTGTATTAGTTTGCGAGTTTTGCGTTCGCATTCTGCAAGCTTGGACTCGTTATTTCAGCACGGCAGCTTGGACGAATATTCCAGACAGTATCTGCGTGAGGTTATTGCACAGCGTCGTTCTTTTCTTATCGTTGGTGGAACCGGTAGCGGGAAAACTACCTTGCTTTCTGCTTTGCTCAGCGAAATTGCCCCGCAACAGCGTCTGGTTTGCATTGAAGATACCCCAGAACTGACTCCCAACCATCCGCACGTGGTCAACCTGACTGCACGAGGTGCTAATAGCGAAGGGGGTGGTGCGATCAGCATTTCTGACCTGTTGAAACAGGCTCTGCGTATGCGGCCAGATCGAATTATCGTTGGCGAAATCCGTGGGGCTGAGGTCGTAGATTTGTTGGCTGCGCTGAATACTGGCCACGACGGTGGCGGTGGAACTTTACACGCTAACCGGCTCACAGAAGTGCCTGCACGACTGGAAGCACTGGGCGCTCTTGGTGGGTTAGAACGTATGGCTTTGCATTCGCAGCTCACTGCTGCCGTGGAAGTGGTGCTGGTGATGCAGCGCCGCCCTGATGGAACCCGCCGGCTAGCGCAGATTGGTCAATTGCAGGCAGATCCTTTACGGATCGAGACTATCTGGGAATACGGCGACAACGATTCGAACCACAACGATTCGAACAGCAACGATTCGGATAACGATGATAAGCACGATGATCATCTGCAGGACGCCGATCCGTGTGGCGTGGATACTCATGACAGTATTTCTGCTGAGGTGCCAGCATGAGCGCAGCAATAATAGTGCTCGCAGTAGCGGTGGCCTTGCATCCTGGTTCGGCAAGTGCGCGCATCGGCACGACATCCACAGCGCTGGTTTCGAAAGAATTTTTGCTAATGATCGCTGTGGTTTTCCTGGTAGTGACCGTGCTTATGGCAGTTGGCACCATAGCATTGGCGCTTGCCGGTGCGATGGCAGCGGCAACGGTGATCATCACTATGCGACAGCACATGCGTCGACGCCGGATCATCGCTGATACCAAGTCATTGGGGGCCTATATTGGCCAATTGGCAGCAGACATTGATTCTGGAGCACACCACTTTCACGCAGTGGAAACCGCAGCGTCCCAGCTACCGGAAGATGCCTCCCCACGAGTACGCACGGTGGCAGAATCTGCAGCCGCGCAAGCCAGATTTGGCCACAGCCCGGCGCATGCTTTCGCCCAGCACAGTTCTTCTGAATTACCGCAATTACAGAGGTTATCGGTGTTGTGGCACGCGGCAGGACGTCACGGCATCGCACTGTCCGGTTTATTAGATTCTGTGCATCGAAGTATCGATGGTGCCAACCGGCATCGCAGCGCTACTGAGGCGAGTCTGCAAGGACCACAGGCGACAGCGGTAATTCTCACGTGCTTGCCACTGGCAGGAATCCTCATGGGAATCGCCATGGGTGCAGCCCCACTAAGGTTCTTGCTTACGACGAACTTAGGCGGTATTGCCCTGGTTACTGGTGTCGGATTGGCTTGCACAGGATTCGTTTGGTCTCGGAAAATTACCGCGAAAGCGGTGGGGGAGACGTCATGACGGAGCCCGTAATCCTCGCTACAGCGCTCGTCATTCTGGCTACAGCCTTGTGCATTCCCGCTGCGCCTGTCACCGGCAGAGTGGGATGTGGGACAAGCACAACGAAAAACCCGCGAGAGCCACCGAAAAAACTGCACCCTATGCACATCGCTGCTGATATCGAACTGTTTGCGGCCTGCGTGGAATCCGGGTTAGCGCTGCATATTGCTACCAGTGTGGTAGCAGAAGCTGCAGCCAATGATACTGCGCCGGTATGGCAGGCAGTCAGCCAGCTGGAAGCCGTGGGCATTGCTGACCGCGAAGCTTTTCGTGGGATGCGTGCGCATGAGGGGTTCGCAGATCTGGCGGCGATTATTGAATCAGCTCGGCATTCCGGGGCGCGTATCGCGCCACGTTGTCGTGAATTAGCTGCCAACTTGCGTGCGGATGCCACAGATCATGCCCGGGCAGCTGCAGAACGTGCAGGGGTGTTAATTGCTTTGCCTCTCGCGGTGTGCTTTTTGCCCGCGTTCATTGTCCTTGGCCTGGCCCCAGTCGTTATCAGCTTGGCAACAGACCTGCTCGCCACCACACCGGGGTGAAGCAAAAGACCATTTCATCTGACTCAAAGGAGACAAAATGACTACACGATTTCGAACTTCCCACACGAAACAACCAGATAACATTCTCGATGCCACATCGCAGCCTAACCAAGGCGCTCAGTGTGCTGGAAACGACGATCTCGCAGCACACACGACGACACGGAAAACGAAGGGCGGAGTGCGAATGCTCGTCGACGATTCCGGCATGAGCACGATTGAATACGCCATGGGATCGTTAGCTGCTGCCGCACTGGCTGCGGCACTGTACCTTGTGGTCAGCAGTGGGGGAGTGACTGATGCAATCGAATCGATTATCACTGATGCGCTGTCTGATACCCCGTCCTAATCCGAGACGACGCGCAGGCTGGCCGCAGGCAGGGCCTTTCGGCAATGACCGTGGTTCAGTCACCATTGAAGCCGCGTTTGCATTGGCCGCGCTGGTGATTGTGACAGCACTAATCATTGGAGCGATTGCAACGGTCAGTGCACACATCTCGGCACTGGATACAGCAAGCGCGGCTGCTCGTGCGCACGCGATTGGGGTGGATTACCAACCGTCAGGAAATGCACAGATCAGTGTGCAGGAGTCAGCCGGGTTGGTGACAGTAACTGCGGAGGTTCCCGCGGTATTCGGAACTCGCAGCGCTAGCGCAATATACCCTGTGGAGACGCGATGACGATGCACAACCACGGTGACAGCAGCCTTTATCGCCGGTTCCGGCATGCTCGCGATGATGATGGTTATGCGACCGTAGCAGCCATCGGAATCATTCTGGCCATTGCGGCCGTGGCCTTGGCACTGGTTGGCGTGGCAAGCCATGTCGTCGCACGGCACCAAGCCCAATTGGCGGCGGATATGGCGGCGGTTGCTGCAGCCGAAGGTTTGTCACGAGGTGATCTGCCGTGCCCTGTTGCACAACGCATCGCAGGGCTAAACCATGCCAGTGTGGTTTCTTGTCGGACAGATAACCGCGATGTGCTCTTAGAAGTTACCGCAGGCGTATCCGTCACGAGTGCGCATGCGAAAGCGCGTGCCGGGCCTGTCTAATATCGGGTAATGCAGTGCAAATTGCGAGTTAAGTTAACTGACTGCACTGGCATCCAGGGAAATGAGCAGTGCATCCAGCACCTTGATAGCACCGGCTTTGTTGAGCGGCTCATTACCGTTACCGCATTTCGGTGATTGCACGCAGGAGGGACAGCCGTGGGCACAAGTGCACGCGGATACCGCTTGCAAGGTAGCGGCAATCCAGTTGCGGAAGCGGCGAAACCCCTCCTCGGCAAAGCCCGCTCCGCCTGGATAGCCGTCGTAGACGAACACCGTTGGTAACTGGGTATCAACATGCAATGCAGTGGAAACACCGCCAATATCCCAGCGGTCGCACGTGGCCAGCAGCGGTAACAAACCAATAGCGGCATGCTCGGCAGCATGCAAGCTACCAGGAATATCGGCTTCTTCCACCCCGGCGGCAGCCAAAGCTCGTGGGCTAATGGTGTAAGCCGCTGCCTGCGTAAATAGGCGTTGTCGCGGCAAATCTAAAGGTACTTGTTCTGCGATGGAACCATCAGGAAGCCGCACCATAAAGCCGGTGACTTGGTCAATGACCTCCACATCCACCAATGCGACTGAAACATCAGGAGACAATTGTCGTACATGATCATTGGGCGGGCTGGAGACAATACGGATTTGCGTATCGGAGAGTGCTTGCGTGGAATAATCAGGTTGCTCTGGACGGGCAACAGCGATGTAATCGTCGAAATCCAAATCGTCGATAAGAAAACTTTCCCCTTGGTGCAAATACACCGCGCCGGGATGCAGCTGGCTGGCAGCGCGTGCGGAATCCACTGTGCCCAACAACCGTCCGTCAGACGAATCCACAATCATGACTTGTTGGCCGGAACCACCTCGGATATCGACAGCCGAGTGTGCAGTATCAGGGCGCAATCGGCCTTCCGGAAGCGGCGCGGCAAACCAACCTTGTGCCCGCGCTCGCAAAAAACCGCTGTCCGTTAAACGCCGTACGACATCATGGGCTTGCCACTGTTCAATATCGAAGGCGGAAAGAGGCTTTTCCACGGTCGCGCAATAAACGTGACCTTCCAGGACATAGGGATTTGTTGGATTAAATACGCTGGCCTCAATTGGACGTTCCAAAAGTGCTGCTGGGTGATGAACCAGATAGGTATCCATCGGGTCATCGCGGGCAACGAGCACAACTAAGGAACCTTGCCCCCGGCGCCCAGCCCGGCCTGCCTGCTGCCAGAAAGAGGCCACAGTGCCGGGAAAACCAGCCCCAATTACCGCATCAAGCCCGCCTACATCAATGCCTAGTTCGAGAGCAGATGTTGTAGCCACGCCCAACAACTGGCCGTTGTCTAAATCGTGCTCCAATTTTCGCCGATCCTCGGCTAAATAACCGGCGCGATAAGAAGCGATTCGGGCGGCGAAGTCCATGCGACCACGTGCACTGAGTTCTTCAGCACAACGCAAAGCGGTGGTTTCTGCTTGTCTTCGAGAACGCACGAACGTCAATGTGCGGGCACCCGCGGCGACCAAATGCGCCATGATCGCCGCGGCCTCCGTCGAAGCGGCGCGCCGGACCGGTGCGCCATTCTGGCCCGAGACATCGTCGCGGAAACCCGGTTCCCATAAAGCCACGGTGCGCGTTCCCTGCGGGGAACCGTCGTCCGTAACCCCCTGCATAGCCCGCCCGGTGAGACGCTGTGCCTGGGCGACTGGATCTGCTGAGGTTGCGGAAGCACAGATAATCGTCGGTTCTGAACCGTAGTGGGCGCATAACCGCAGAAGTCGGCGAAGCACCAAGGCGACGTGGGAGCCAAACACTCCGCGATAGGTATGGCATTCGTCAATGATGATGAATTCTAAATGTCGTAATACCCGCGCCCAGCGTTGGTGAGCACCCAACAAAGAAGCATGCACCATATCCGGATTGGAAAAGATAAAACGCGAAGACTCACGGATTCCCGCCCTGGATTCCGTGGGGGTGTCGCCGTCATACGGCGCTGGGGTGATTGTCGATAAATACGGCAAGCCCTCCGCCGCTGCACGAAGTAAACGTTGGATCGATAACAGCTGATCTGACCCCAGCGCCTTTGTTGGGGTCAGATACAGTGCGCATGCTGTGCGGTCGGTGCCTAAACGAGAAAGCACCGGAAGTTGGTAGCCGAGTGATTTTCCCGAGGATGTGCCGGTGGCAATCACTGTATTTTGCTTGGAGTGAATTGCCTCAGCGGCTTCCGCCTGGTGGCTAAATAATCGCGTAACACCCTGATCCTCGAGTGCCGTGCGCAATGCCGGGCTGACCCAATCCGGCCATTCCGCATAGCGGGCAGTTCGCGCCGGGATCACACGCTGGTGGGTCAGGGTGGAATTGGGGAATACGGATACGAGTTCGTCGAGAAGCTCTCGACCAAAAGTTGTATCCGGCTGCTCAAAAGCGCCCATTTCTACCCCCTTGTGGGTGTGCTTGACGGGGTTTTCTTGAATATATTTCTTAAGAGTATCTTCTGCGCCGAAATCGTGCGAGACTAATTCCTGAACGCGGTTTCTAGGTTAGTTCGAGAAGTGCTCGCAGCAAGGTTAGATTCGCGGACACTTTGCAGATCCGTCGCCAAAAGAAAAGGTTTTAACATGGCAAAAGGAACCGTTAAATGGTTTAACGCTGAAAAAGGTTTCGGCTTCATCGCTCCGGAAGATGGCTCGAAGGATGTCTTCGTGCACTACTCCGAGATTCAGGGCAACGGATTCCGTAGCCTGGAAGAAAACCAGCAGGTTGAATTTGAAGTCGGCGAAGGCGCTAAGGGCCCACAGGCTCAGCAGGTTGTAGCCCTCTAATTTGGGTGGCCTGTAAGGTCACGCAAACACCGGGAAAATAACGTCGGGATTCTCCGGCATGTAGCCTCGGTAAATCTTGCCGAATAAGCAAGAAAAACATCACCCAGCATTGCCACAAGGCATGCTGGGTTTTTGCTTTAGTGTAGAAGCACCATATATTACTGTGTAAACGAAGTAGCGCACTAGTACTCCGCACGCTAATTAAGCACGAAAGAGACGTGATCCCGTGGCAGGCAAGACGCTCGTTATCGTCGAGTCACAAACCAAAGCAAAAAAGATCCAACCCTACTTAGGTAACGACTACCTGGTCGAAGCCTCCGTGGGACACATTCGTGATCTGCCACGCGGAGCCGCTGATGTTCCCGCGAAATACAAGAAAGAGCCGTGGGCGCGTTTGGGTGTCGACACGGACAATGGCTTTGGTGCGTTGTACGTGGTCAGTCCGGATAAGAAGAAAAAAGTTACGGACTTAAGAGCTAAGCTCAAGGATTGCTCCGAGCTTTATCTGGCAACGGACCCGGACCGCGAAGGTGAAGCTATCGCGTGGCATCTGTTAGAAGTGCTGAAGCCAAAAGTGCCGGTACGCCGGATGGTCTTCAACGAGATCACCAAATCCGCCATCCTGGAGGCTGCAAGCAATACCCGCGAGCTTGACGAAGACCTCATCGATGCACAAGAAACCCGCCGTATCCTGGACCGCCTGTACGGCTACGAAGTTTCGCCGGTGCTGTGGAAAAAGGTCATGCCGCGGCTGTCGGCAGGCCGTGTGCAATCCGTGGCCACCCGCGTGATCGTTGAGCGTGAGCGCGAGCGCATGGCGTTTGTTTCTGCTGATTATTGGGACCTCTCGGCCACCCTGAACACAGGTGCGGCAGACTCTGCGGAAAATCCGGCGTCCTTCCCGGCACGCTTGGCTACCGTCGACGGGCTACGAGTGGCGCAGGGGCGCGATTTCGATGATCGTGGACGGCTGAAAGGTTCGGCCACCATCGTCGACAAGCAACAGGCCAACCGGCTTGCCGACGGCCTGCAGCAAGCAAAACTCACCGTCACCGCCGTTGAACACAAGCCGTATACTCGCCGTCCGTATGCGCCGTTTATGACCTCCACGTTGCAGCAAGAAGCCGGCCGCAAGCTGCACTACAGCTCTGAGCGCACCATGCGTATCGCGCAGCGGCTCTACGAAAACGGCCACATCACGTATATGCGTACCGACTCGACTTCGCTGTCACAGCAGGGGCTGTTCGCCGCCCGCAATCAGGCGACCGAGTTGTACGGCAGTGATTTCGTTTCTGAGGCACCACGCCGTTACGACCGGAAGGTGAAAAATTCGCAGGAGGCCCACGAGGCGATTCGTCCAGCAGGCGAGTCATTCGCGACTCCGGGTGCGTTGCACAATCAACTGGATACCGAAGAATTTAAGCTTTATGAGTTGATCTGGAAGCGCACGATTGCCTCACAGATGGCCGACGCCAAAGGGACGTCGATGAAAGTCACCATGGCTGGATCTGCCAGCACCGGTGAACAGACCGAATTCCAGGCCAACGGGCGCACCATCACCTTCCCAGGGTTCCTGCGGGCCTACGACGATGATTCTGCTGACAGCAGCGAAAAACGCTTGCCGCAGCTGGACAAGGGCGACGAGCTGTCCGTCGATAAGGTCAGCGCAGAAGGCCACTCTACGAACCCACCGGCACGCTACACAGAAGCCTCGCTGGTGAAAAAGATGGAAGAACAAGGCATTGGCCGTCCGTCAACGTATGCCTCGATCATCAAAACCATCAAAGACCGTGGCTACGTGCACGCCCGCGGTAATGCGCTGGTGCCGTCGTGGGTGGCATTCGCGGTGGTTGGTTTGCTGGAAAACAACTTCGCTCCGCTGGTGGACTACGATTTCACTTCTTCGATGGAAGACGAACTCGACCAGATCGCTACCGGTGAGCAAGACCGCACCGAGTGGCTGACCGGCTTCTATTTCGGAAATGAGGTTAATAGCGAAGACGACAATAACACCGCGGAATCGATTGCTCGACATGGTGGCTTGAAATCACTGATCGACGTCAACCTGGAAAAGATTGATGCGCGTGAAGTTAACTCGTTGCATCTTTTCGACGACGAGGACGGCCGTGCAGTTGTCGTACGTGTGGGGCGGTATGGCCCGTATCTGGAACGCCGTATCGGAACGGATGCCGATGGTGAGCCGGAATATCAGCGTGCGAATTTGTCTGAATCAACGACCCCGGACGAGCTGAACCTGCAGATGGCAGAAAAGCTATTCGCCACCCCACAGGGCGGCCGTGAGCTGGGTGAAAACCCGGACAATGGCCGGATGATTGTGGCTAAGGAAGGCCGGTTTGGCCCGTATGTCACCGAGCAAGTGCGTGACGACGAGCAAGAAAAGGCTGCCGCTGAGGCAGAAGAGATCATTCGTGAAGAACGTGCTGCTGAGGACGCCCAACGCAAAGAAGAGGGCAAACGTGCGAAAAACTGGGACACCAAGACTGCAGAGAAACAAAAAGAAAAGCGCATTACCGAGTTGGTCGAAGCCAAGCTGAAACCAGCCACGGCCTCATTGTTCCAGTCGATGGAGCCGGCCTCAGTCACCTTGGAAGAAGCGCTGCGCTTGTTGTCGCTGCCGCGCGAAGTGGGCGTGGATCCAGCTGATGGCGAGATGATTACTGCGCAAAACGGCCGTTATGGTCCGTATTTGAAGAAGGGCTCGGATTCGCGCTCGTTGGCCGATGAAGAACAGATTTTCTCTATTGATTTGGATGAGGCGCGCCGAATCTATGCTGAGCCAAAACGTCGCGGGCGTGCTGCTGCGCAACCACCGTTGAAGAAGCTTGGCGATAACGACGTTTCCGGTAAACCAATGACGGTGAAAGACGGCCGTTTTGGTCCGTACGTCACTGATGGCGAGACCAATGCCTCGCTACGGAAGGGCGATAAACCTGAAGCGATGACAGATGCGCGGGCAAATGAGCTGCTTTCTGAGCGCCGCGCCAAAGAAGCCGCTGGCGAGGTGGGCAAGAAGACCACCAAGAAGACTACAGCGAAAAAGACTGCTACGAAAAAGACTACAGCCAAGAAAACGACGGTAAAGAAAACCACCAAGAAAGCTGTGAAAAAGACGGCGAAAAAGACCGTCAAGAAAACGGCTAAAAAGACCGCGAAAAAGCCTTCACCAGGAACGAAAAATGTGGTGAAGGCGGGTTCGCGGCGGAGCTAAGGCGCTACGGGCTCGGAGTTTCAGCTGCTAAGCGTGCGCGCTTTTGCCGTTGAGACTCCAAGCGCGGGCGTGAACCAGGGCCGTAGCCGAGACGGCGGTGGATAGTTTCTAGCGGGCCATTCCACCCGAATGCTTCCCACAGCCACGCCCACAATAGCGTGGCCAACCACACCAAGAATGCAAGAACTGTCAGCCCAGTTACCGTTTGGCCTTCTGCCAAGTTCAGTGTGAACGGCAACACCAGGATCACGAAAAATACTGACTGGGCGACATAGCCCGACATGGAACGCTTCCCCAGCGCGATAAATGGCCGCAACAAGAATGGCACGCGCTGGGTTTCTGCATACTGTTTTTGCACACCATTACAGCCCAACGCGATAGCAGCAAGGATGCCTGGGCCGGTAAAAATCCCCAGAAAAACGTTTGCTGTCATCAGTGGATTGGCCAGCTCATGGTTAATGATCCCTAGTTCCGCCAGGCCCCACGGCAAGCCGATGCCGAGGCATATCAGAGCAGCGATAATGGCCCAGATTACGAGTTCTTTTCGGTGTGCATCTACGTCGGCAAGCACACCACGGCGCGCCCATATGAAGCCCAATAAAATCACTGGCAGTAGCGTGAAGGCGACAAAAAAGGCTTCCAAGGGGGCAAAGACAGCTAGAAAAAAGTTCCCGAATATGTATTCCAAGTAGTTACTGGTCGGCTCTGAGGCCTCCCCGACTGCAAAATTGGAAGGGCCTGCTACGTTGACCAGCGTAGAACCCATGCTGGCCAGCGCAATACCGATACCAGTCAAGGCATTGAGCGCAAAGAGAACCACAATAATCCAGCCCAGGGTCTTATTACGCAATGACAGCATGGTGGCGACGATCATCCCCATGACGCCGTAGGAGAACATGATGTCGCCGAAAAACAAGAAAATGATGTGCAGCAAGCCGAAGACGGCTAGGAAAAAGTAGCGGCGAGCGATGACCTGGCGGGCTCGAGAAAGTGGGAAGGATTTCTTCCACAGACTGATGGTGATCAAACCGATGCCGAATCCGAGCAGTGTGGAAAACATTGGTAGGCCGCGCACGTGCACGAACATTGCAGAAAAAAGCGTGAAGACGGTATCGAGTAGTGAACCGTCGGCATAGCCGCCGAAATAGGAAGACTCGATGTTCTCCGCGTGTGAGCTCGAGGTCTCTAGCGTCCACGCAGTCTGTATGTTTGCCAGCGCGATGCCTAGCAGTGCGATACCACGGGCGAAATCGGGGGCGATCATGCGTGGGGCAGGCGACGGTGGGTTCTGTGGTGCCGGGTTTTCCGGCGGTGGGGTGCTTGTTTGCGGGTGTGGTGCAGGCTGATTCTGCATAAAGGCTCCCAGTGTGGGTACTTCAGAGTTGAGTGTTTCGGCGCCATCCAAGCGCTAAAGGCAGGTTAGCAAAACCACAACACCGACAAGTGCGACGCTGCTAGGAACGATCCGCCAACGTCGCACGTACAGGACGAGCCAGTTGCGTCATCTCGCCTCGCCCGCGCAGCTCGATGGATTTCAAGAATGTCCAGCGGGATTGTTCTACTTCATTGGCTCCGCGCAGGGTGACGGCGTTGGTCAGGATTTGCCCGGGGGTGTCTTTAGCGAGTTCGGTCAGGCGCGCAGCCTGGTTTACGGCGTCGCCGATGACGGTATATTCGAAGCGATCTGATCCTCCGATATGACCGGCGACGACGTGCCCGGCGGCCACGCCGATCCCAGCGTGCAGTGCCAGGCCTTTCAGCTCTTCTCGTAGCTCGCGCGCCGCCTGCAGTGCGAGTGAATTTGCATCAGTGAGCTGGAGCGGTGCACCGAATACAGCGAGTGCAGCATCGCCCTGGAATTTGTTGATGATGCCCCGGTTACGATGGACACATTCGACAACGCGCTCGAAAAATTGGTTGAGCTCATCGACGACTTCTTCCGGGGTGTGAGTGACGGCAAACGTCGTCGAGCCAATCACGTCGACGAACAGGACTGCAACCTCGCGATCTTCGCCGCCCAACTCGGGGCGTTCCTCTAAGGCTTTGGTTGCGACTTCCGTGCCCACATAGCGGCCAAATATGTCCCGCACACGTTCACGTTCTCGCAGGCCCTTCATCATTTCGTTAAAACCGGCCTGCAGAACGCCCATTTCGGAGCCGTCGTAAATATCGACGGCCACGTTGGATTCACCGCGGCGTACACGGTTGATGGCCTCCTGGAGCTCCTTAATCGGGTCAATTACGCTCATCATCGCAAACATGGTCCCGGTCAGGCCTGTGACGATGCCGGTGACTGCCATGAGCAGTACCGGAGGAATCAAATCAGCGGCGTTATCGGTGAAATAATTAGCTTGGTGTGCGAATAAGAGCAGCACGATGCCTAGGATTGGCACGCCGGTGGTCATGACCCAAGTGGTCAATAGCCGCACCTTAATGGGTGGTTCCAGAGTGGAGTCTTCAAAGCGCCTAGCCAGAGCTTCGGCCGCAACTGGGCGCACCAGCCGCTCTGCTTGCAGGTAGGTGATCAGGATGGTGATCATGCCCGTCAGGGAGGTTGCAACTGCGACGACGAGCCCTAGGCGGGCAGCGTAGTTTCCGGTCAGGATCGTGGCGACTAAGATGCCGATGATCCAGACGAACGCCGCCACCCCGGCTTGGTAAACCGGTATGCGCATAACGAGGTACCGCACCATGTTTCGGTCATGTTCCTCGGGGTTGCGTTGCCAGTCCAGAACCGGGCGGAACAATAGGTAGGTGGCGCCCATGCCGACGAATACCGCGAAGACGAGGTAGGCTACGCCGACTGAGAGTAAATTGGGCACTTCGTCGGTGAAGTCCATGATTTCCGGCATTGGCAGGAAGAACCGCACGAATAGCATGATCGCGACGGCGCCGGTGATGTTTGCCCCTAGAACTGCGGTAGCAAACAGTGGCCATGAGGTGCCCCACAGCCATTTGATGCCACGCAGAAATCTGTTCATAACTTACTACAATAACTGTCGACTGCCCGGCTAGACTAGTGGCGTGAGTTATACGCGAGCTGCCACGGCAACCGACGACACACCTGCAACCGCAACACCAGCACCATCTGCCACAACTGGCACCGATTCTGCACCTTCGGTCACTATCGCGGACCGCTTGCGGGACCACCCCCGGGTGCAAGAGACCATCATGGCTGCCGCTCGGGCAGCAGCACGGACACGGTCGCGGTCAGGTGTCGACAGTGGCGCAGTGCTTGCCGACGGGGCTGCAGCTGGTGCGTCAACTCAACCCCAATCCCAAACCCAGATCGAGACCCGAGCTCAAGCACATGCGATGTCACATGCCTGGTTGTTCACTGGTCCGCCGGGGGCGGGCCGTTCCACCACGGCGTTGAACTTTGCCGCGGCTCTGCTCTGCGAAACCTCGGGAGCATATGGTTGTGGGGAATGCCAGGCGTGCCGGACTGCAATGACTGGCAAACATACGGATGTTGTGCATGTCGTGCCGCAAGAGTTGTCGATCGGAGTGGATTTCGTACGCGAGAAAGTCGTGGCTTCTGCTGCTAAGCGGCCCACGGTTGGTGCCTGGCGTGTGGTGATTTTCGAAGACGCGGACCGGCTGACCGACGGTGCCGCCAATGCACTGCTGAAAACCATCGAGGAACCGCCCGCGCACACCGTGATCATTCTGTGCGCGCCGTCGACAGATCCCGAAGATTTCCCGCAGACGCTCCGGTCCCGTTGCCGACACTTGTATGTGCCTGCACTTCCAGTGGAGACGATTGTGCAGATGCTTGTCGACGAAGGCGCGAGCGAAAATCACGCCCGATTGGCAGCGCATACTTCGTTGCGCCATGTTGGCCGCGCCCGCAAGTTGGTCAACACCCCGGCGATCCAGCAGCGGCGTGCGCAAGCCATCAACCTCGCGGAAGCAATTTTCCACGAATCTGGGGGCTTCCAAGCCGTTGGACGGTTGGTAAAAGCGGTGGAAAAAGAAGCGAAAGAAAGCTATGCCGAGGCGGATGAGGCGGAAAAAGAACGCCTGCGCAACGCTTTGGGTATGGGGGCGAAAGGCAAGGGTACGCAGAAATCTGTTTCTGGTGGTGCTGGTGACTTGCGCGAGTTGGAAAAGCAGCAGAAAAAGCGACAGACTAGGCGTTTGCGGGATGTATTGGATCTGGCCTTGGTTGATCTGGCTGGGATCTACCGGGACGCGCTGATGGTGAAACTGGGTGCACAGGTGGATCTGACGCATCCGGATTTTCAGCCACTGGCCTCGGAGTTGGCTGAGCATTTGGATGAAGCGGGGCTGGTGGAATGCCAGGATGCGATTAGTCATTATCGTGAGCTTTTAGGCTTTAACGTCTCGCCGCAGATTGCTTTCGACGGGCTGGTGGGGCGTTTGCGCTGCGCATACCGGGTGCACTAACTGTTGCAGCCTCGCTGGTGTGGCGGTGTTAGTCCTGCCATTTTTCATTGACGGCGACTATCGGCTAGAATGCCAGTGTTGCTGTGATTGTGCAGGAAACCTGCTATGCGGGAATCTTTCACGATTCCACACGAGCAACGTGCCATCTTAGCTCAGTCGGTAGAGCAGCTCCCTCGTAAAGAGCAGGTCAAGGGTTCGATTCCCTTAGATGGCTCCACTACTTAAGTTCTTATTCCGCAGTGATTTTGTTGCTCCGTGTGCCATGGGGGATTGGCACAACGGCATGAGTTTTTCACCTTTCAGCCGAAGTGCGGCCCTTGACGACAAGGTGAACGCTGGAACAAAAAGGCGCAATATTGATCAAATCTTCAAGCAGGCTGCATCTCGTAATTCATTTTATGGGGCACAGCTTGGTTATCCTTTGGTGGATCGATTTATACGATAACGCGTAGAGCGCTGCCCTTGTCGTCCTTCCATCACCACGATTCCGGTTGTTTGTAGTTGTTTGAGTGCATACCGAATTTGGCCAGGACTGAGTCCTGGTATTGCCTCTACCAGCTCGGGAAATCTCATGGGTGCATGGTTTAGCTGAGCGACGATAGCTGCGGTATTGCTTCCGTGCCTTGATGAAAAATCTGACGTTCTACGCTGCTGCGTACCTTTATCCCGTGGTGTCTCGTGTGAAGTATTCCGCGGACGAAGTACCCCGTCTTGGTAAGAAGCTAGCTTGAGTGAGCTTAGTTCTGTGAGCAGGTCATCTGCTTCGGACTGCCTGAGTGGGGCAAATTGCTTCCGTATTTGTCCTATTGACCAAGTCGCACCTTGCTCTAATGAAAGCAGTACCTCCATTTGAATAAGTGAGAGTTCTTGGTTGTGCGCGAGTTTTTGCGCGTGCTGGCGTTGTTCCGCGGATAATCGAGACTGTCTACGGAAAATTACTTTGAATTGTGCGCCGTTATCAAAAAATTGTGGACAAGTGAGATTGCTATCTCGGCAAGCTCGCAAGATTTCGGCGATGCCATCACCTTCACCTTTGATCACCGAGCTGCCGTCTGAAGTCTTGACGTGTCGCATGAGTTCATACAAGCGTTGGTTGACCGCAGATTTTGCCAGGTCTGAGCCCGTTAATTGTTCGATGCTGAGGCCATGAAGCCCGCCTGGGTTGGTGATGATGAGACGTTCACGGGTTAATCGAATTTCTACGCTTTTATCACCACCTAACGAGGCAGCGCTGAGATCGCGGTGAACCAACGCATTGGCTATCGTTTCTCTTATTGCGCGCAGTGGAAATTCGCTCCGTTTTCATATGTCCACTGGTTTGATATTCGTCGATGGTGTCTGCATTGCGCGCTACCCACGCAACTGCATCTTCCAAAAGATCTGGAACAGCACCCTCAAAAGTTTCGATATTACGGTTTCGTGGTCCACCAAATCCTTCTGGCATTCGCACTGCGGCTGTAACTCGTAAAGCCGGCTCAGCCGCTTGTGGGAAAAATCCGAGCCCATACAGGCCAGAAACACTTAAAGTGCCGTCGGGAAGAATAACTTTTAGGGTACGTAGCAAATCCGTATCATTAACTACCTGGGATAAACGCCGAGAATACTGGCGAACTTCTGCCATATATCGCGCAGTTAATTCACTATTCAAATCAGCGCGAGTAGTGCCAGGTACCGATTCAGAATCTGTTTCGTGGCTTCTTGCTGCTATGAGTGATGCATTCCGGATGAGCTGCAAATCGTTCGCGTTCATTTCATAATCGCCATCGTTTTGCCTCAGATATGCTTTGCCACGGCCTTGATTATTTTTGCTGGTTCATTTATTCCAGTGACACTGAAGTTTGTGCCTTCATCGACACCGAGCAGCACCGTCCCATTTCACACTGTAAAGGGTGCAGTCACAGTGTAAAAGTGTCTAGTGGTCTCGGACGTTTTTGCACTGTGATGTGCACTGTTGTTTCAGTGCTGGTGCCGGGTGATAACTTGGTGTTCTTACCAGTGTTTTTGTTACTTCAGGCGTGTTCGGCGAAAGTGAATATTCCGGTTTGTGAGTGACAATGGTGTCATTGGTAGACCCTCAAATCAGGTCACAGTGTGAAACGACAGTGCAAGACTGACTTACACTGTAAAACGCACATTGTAAAACACACTCTGAAAGTTGCAGTCTGAAAATTACACTGTGGATCCGCAGTGTGGGCTAGGTAAGGGGCCCGGCCGTGATGGCGGCGCCCTGTTACTAGCAGTGAGCGGGTTTTAAGCCGATAGCTGGCGCGGGATTACCTTGCCGGTGGCGTTACGCGGCAATTCATCGACAAAGTGCACGTCGCGCGGCACGGAATGCTCAGCTAAACGGGTGCGCACCCATTCGCGGACATCGTCGGCAGAAATTTCCGGCCCGTCGGGATCTTTGACGATCCATGCTGCAACGCGGCTAAACGTCTCGTCGTCATCGACGCCCTTGGAATAGTGATCAGCAATGCCAGGCATAGTATCAAGCACGTTATCCACCGACGATGGGTAGACGTTTTCGCCGCCAACGATGATCATTTCGTCGGCACGACCCAAAACGTGCAGCATGCCGTTGCTGTCGATATAGCCGAGGTCTCCGATGGACTGCAGCATGCCGACGCGATCGAGCTTGTGTTTCGGGTTGGTGTAGCCGACCATCGTGGTCGCGTTGCGCAGATAGACTTTGCCGACTTCGCCGCGCGGTAGCTCTTTGCCGTTATCGTCGAGGATCTTCAGCAACGTGCCGTTGGCGACGGCACCACCGATAGTGGCGTCTTCGGCAATCTGCTGGGCAGTGGCTGCGCTGGCCAAGGTAAGTTCTGTGGAGCCGTAAATATTGGCCAGAATAGGCCCGAAACGAGCGATAGTATCGGCCGCGACCTGTGGAGTTAGCGCGTGGCCGGAAGAAGCGATGACGTTGAGCGAAGAAGCGTCATAATCCCAGGTGTTGTCGAGAGCAACCATGGATTTATAAAACACGGGTGAAGAGATGAGGACTTCACAGCGGTGTTTTTGGATGTCGTTCAGGCAGGCCTCGGCGTCGAAAATCCGACGGGTGATGACAGTAGAACGCAGCGCAAAGGCGATATTGAGCATTGCCCAACCCCACGTGTGGAAGATCGAAGCCGTCATCTGCACGTTTTGGCCAGCTTCCCACGGTATGGCGTCCAGGATCGTCGTCAATACCGTGGGCAGCTTTGGTTCCGGGCGGGCAATACCCTTGGGTACTCCGGTGGTGCCGGATGACATGAGCACGATATTGCCGTGCTTGGGAAAGCGCGGCAGTTTCACATCGGTGCGGCGGTGAACGATCTCAGATAGCACTGGGTGCTCGCCGGTCTCCTCACCACCTTCGTGGGCGATGACGACGTGTAGGCCGTCTGCGGCAGTGGAACCAGCTGCTGGCAGACGGTCAGCGAATTCACTGTCGATGACTAGCACGTTGATGTCATTTTCTTCGATGCACCCGGCAAGCTGTTCTGGCGAGGAACCGATATTGAGCAAAAATAGCGTCGCGCCCACGTATCCCTTGGAGATCAATGGGGTGACGATACCGCGACCATTGCGGGCCATGATGCCCAAGCGGATCTCCTTGACAGGCAACTGGTGTAGGTATCGAGCGAAATTTTTGCTCTGTGTTTGCAGGTCACGGTAGCTAAGGGCGCCGTCGTCGTCGATAAGAGCGGTGCGGTCCGGTGACACTAGGGCTGCTTGCTCGATCTCACGGGCGGTGGTTAGCCAATAACGGGCGAGAATGCCAGGGCTGTACACAAGCGCGGATATACCCTGTTGTGGTGCGATGATGCCGGACTTCCACAGAGCGGGAACGAGCTTTGCTAGCCCTTTGCCGTTGGTGGCAAGGTATTCCAGCCGGTCGCGCAAAGACACAAAATCACACCTTTAATAATCAGCTTGTCGGGATCAATACATATCCATGGCGCACGCCGAGACGCTGCGAGTACCAGGTGGTTACCGGGGACCCAACTAATGGCCAGGATAATAGTTTCTGCTTGGAAAATTACACTACAACTATCGCCACATTAGCGATAATTCGTTACAGATTTCAGGTCAGAGGGATTCGGTACGACTCCGGGCGGATGTGGCGCATTCACGATTAGTGACGGGACAACAAACACAGGTAAGATTGTTGGCATGACACATAGTGAAGCTCTTATAGAAGACCAGAAAAACACCTCTGCTGGCCAATCCCAGCAAACCGTTAAAGGCGTCATCGCGCGCTCGAAAGGTGCAGAAGTCGAGACCGTCGACATTGTCATCCCGGCTCCTGGCGCACATGACGTCGTTGTTGCCGTGAAAACTTGTGGTATCTGCCATACCGATCTGGCTTACCGCGATGGCGACATTGAAGACGCTTACCCATTCCTGCTGGGCCACGAAGCTACTGCAGTCGTCGAATCCATCGGCAGCGAAGTTTCCCACGTCAAAGTTGGCGACACCGTCGTACTGAACTGGCGCGCTGTGTGCGGCGAATGCCGGGCCTGCAAGAAGGGTCAGCCACGTTACTGCTTCGATACCCACAATGCTTCCAAGCCAATGACGCTTGCCGACGGCACCGAGCTCACCGCAGCGTTGGGTATCGGGGCTTTGGCAGAAAAGACACTGGTACACGAAGGGCAGTGCACCGTGATTGATTCGGAGGCCGACGCGGCTGCTTCTGGCTTGCTGGGCTGCGGCGTTATGGCTGGCCTCGGAGCGGCCGTGAATACCGGTGAAGTTACTCGTGGTGAATCCGTGGCTGTTTTCGGCGTCGGTGGCGTCGGCATGGCAGCTATCGCCGGTGCCAGCTTGGTGGGCGCACGCAAAATCATTGCGGTGGACCTGGATGCGCAGAAGCTTGAGCGTGCCCGCGAAGAATTCGGTGCGACCCACACGGTGGATGCCAGTGGCAAATCGGAAGAAGAAGTTATCGAAGCAGTCCGCGAGCTCACCGACGGCTTTGGTCCTGATGTCACCATCGATGGCGTAGGCATCCCAGCTACCACCCGACAAGCTTTCTACTCCCGTGATCTTGCCGGACGCATGGTCATGGTGGGCGTTCCTGGGCCGGATGCGAAATTCGAGGTTCCAGCTATTGATTTCTTCTCTCGCGGCGGCGCATTGAAGCCATCCTGGTACGGCGATTGCCTGCCAGAGCGCGACTTCCCGTTGTACGCCGATTTGGCTAAGCAGGGACGCTTCCCACTGGACAAATTCGTGGATGAGCGCATTACCCTGAATGATGTAGAGAAAGCATTCGCAACCATGAAGGCAGGCAAAGTCCTGCGCAGCGTAGTGGAGGTGTAACACACATGCGTATTGACCATCTAGTGACTTCTGGAAAGTTCAAACTCGACGGCAATGAATGGGACGTCGACAACAACGTCTTCATCGTCGGCGACCATGATTGCTGGATCATCGACCCTTCCCATGAATTCGATACCATCGTCGGTGCCGTGGAAAACCGTAACGTCAAAGGCATTATTTTGACGCATGGCCACAGTGATCACGTCGATATTGCCCCGCAGGTCGCGGATCATTTCGGGGTGGAAATGTATATGCACCCAGATGACGAGATGCTGTGGGAAGAAGCTAACGGCGATCGTTCATTCGCCCGTCTTGCCGACGGCGACACCTTCGACGTAGAAGGCAGCACGCTGAAGGTTCTACACACCCCGGGACACTCGCCAGGTTCCTGTGTGTTGTACTGCGAAGATGAAGCAAAGATCTTTGCCGGCGATACCCTGTTTTCTGGTGGCCCGGGTGCAACCGACAAGAAGTACTCGGATTTCGGGACTATCATTGAGTCGCTGAAATCCAAGGTATTCACCCTGCCGGACGAGACCACTGTCATGCCAGGGCATGGTGATTTCACCACTGTGGGAGAGGAATTCTCCCACCTGGATGAATACATCGAGCGCGGCTACTAACAGTTAAGTCAAAGCCGCAATCGCGTCCAGTGGACGCTTATTGAGAGGCGTCAGCAGCTGAAGATTCAGTGTTGCTGGCGTCTTTTTCGTATTTGTCGTCTTTTTTCCGTAGCCCCATGAACAAGACGATGACGATGAGCACCACGATGGCGATGATGGCCAACGTCAGGTCAGACAAGTTTGCGAACTGCATGGCCCATTCTTGGATGCGTGCCTGGGTATCGGTACTCAGCGGCCCACCCCAGGCCGAGGTGCCGTGGCTGATGATAAACAGCACACCGATGGCGATGAACAGCGCACCGGAAATCATGGACACCACGTGCGTGGTGAAAGGACCGATTGTGATGGGTTTCGGGCGCATCTTGGAACCCAGATCCAGCTTTTCCCACAATAGCGCCAGGATGAACAGTGGGATGGCCATGCCGACGGCATAGGCTGCCATGATCGCTGCGCCATACCAGGCTGAGGCGGATACCGCGGCGGTGGTCAGCACAGCGCCCAGCAGAGGTCCGGCGCAGAAACCGGCGAAGCCATAAACTGCGCCTAAGAAAAACACTGCGCCTGGGCCGGAGCCTTTGGCTTTCGACGACAGGTTAGAAAAGGGCAGGCTGAAGCCTCCACCAAAGAAAGTGTAGATGCCGAGCGCAATGATGATGATTCCGCCAATCAGGATGATCGTGGACCGATGATCAACCATGAATGCGCCGATGCTGCCTACACCAGCCCCAATAGGCACCAGAACGGTGATGAGACCAGCCAAAAAGATCAAAGTCTTGAATACTAGGTGGCGGAGTGAATCGAAGGCATAAGCGAAAAATGCTGGTAGCAGTAATGCTGAGCACGGGCTGATCAGCGAGAGCACTCCCGCGAGCAAGGCACCAAAAAGACCAACTTCAATCATCTATCAGCCCAACCTTTCTACTTGTTTTTAGGGTGAGGCACGGTGCCGTCGGCAACTTTGGCTAGCTGGCGGTAAACCTCATCTTCGAAAACTTCGTAGGGCTGCGCACCAGAAATGAAGCGATCGCCAAGAATAAATGCTGGGGTACCGCGCATGCCGATGGACGATGCGTAGTGCAGAGCCTGGCGCACTACATCGCGGTATTCCTCGTCTTCGATTTCTGTGCGGAATTTCTCCAGATCTTCTATGCCAGCCTCTTTGGCAAAACGTACATAGTCAGTAATGTCATAGCCAGGGTGGCCGCCGGTCTGGTTGTCGTAGGTGTTGTTGTAGAGCACATCGTGGAATTCATAGAACTTACCCTGGTTACCAGCGGCGCGCCCTGCTTGTGCACCAGTTTCCGCGTGTGGGCCATTAACCGGCAAGTCGTTCCATTCGATGCGCAGTAGACCAGTGTCGACGAACTTTTCTTTCAACTTCGGAGCGGTCTCTACTGCAAATCGTGTGCAGAAAGGGCATTCAAAATCAGAAAATTCTGACAGCACCACCGGTGCATCGAGAGCGCCCATCGCAAAAGGATCTTCGGCGTTACGACGATGCACGTTCAAAATGTCGTCATTCGACGTGATCTCGGCACCAGGGCCGATGATGGTCGGATCCGGGGAATTTGGTTGTGCGAAATCTGTGCCGGGCTCCACCTGTTTGGCGAGCTCGCGGGCTTGTTCTGGGGAGTATTCACCACCCGGAATAGGCGTCGACTGCGAATCCGAATTACCAGACTGTGCGGAGCTTGGGGCCTGTGGGCCGTGCATCGCATCTTGGCCACCGGCGCTCATGGATTCATCGTCACCAGAGCGAACCACGGCGACAACAATGAGCACGGCCAGAGCCACTACCAGGGCTATTAACGTCCAGAGCAGCGCGGGCTTGCGCTGGAAAGCGTTACGTGAAGAGGACATTTCAACCTTCGTCTATCGGGAACTGACAGGCGGGTTGGGCCTGCGAGCACATTAATCTTCCCGGGCTGCGCGCTCTAAATAAGAGCCATAGCCGGACTTGATTAATGGTTGCGCTAAGTCCAACAATTCCCGGGCGCTAATAAATCCCTCTCGGTAGGCAGAAACTTCCGGGGACCCGATGATAACCCCAGTGCGTTTTTGCAAAACCTCCACGTACGCTGCAGCTTCAGACATCGAGTCCACGGTTCCTGTGTCTAACCACACATCTCCGCGTTGCATCCGTTGCACAGATAATTGCCCCCGGTTGAGGTATTCCTCGTTGATTGCTGTGATCTCAAGTTCGCCGCGCGCCGAAGGCTTGATCGATTTGGCGATCTCTACAACTGAGTTGTCGTAAAAATACAAGCCGACCACAGCATAGGGTGACGTTGGGGCGGCCGGTTTTTCTTCGATGGATAGCGCACGGCCTGTTGGGGAGAATTCGACGACGCCGTAACGCTGTGGGTCGGCAACTTCATAGGCGAAAATAATTCCCCCTTGGGGGGCGTGGCATTGTGGCAGCGCCCCAGAAAATCCATGACCATCAAAAATATTATCCCCGAGCACCAAAGCGACGTCATCATCGCCAATGAAGTCTTCGCCGATCAAAAATGCTTGCGCCAGCCCCTCTGGACGCGGTTGAATCTCATAATCCAACAGCAGCCCCCACTGCGAGCCGTCGCCAAGCAAGCGCTGAAAAGCAGGCGCGTCCGCTGGGGTGGTGATGATCAAAATTTCCCGAATCCCGGCTTGGATTAGCGTGGACAGCGGGTAGTAGATCATCGGCTTGTCGTAGATCGGCATGAGCTGCTTAGAAATCCCCTGCGTAATCGGGTACAGCCGCGTGCCGGATCCGCCGGCCAGGATGATGCCTTTCATAGCCACCTATGTTGCCAGATACAGCGCGAGGCTGGCGCGCCAATTGCTGGGCTGAAAACCAGTAGCTTTGATTTTGCTTAGGTCCAGGGTAGATTCTGCCGGTCGGGCGGCCTGGTCCTGGCCGTATTCTGCACTGCTAACCGGAGTGACATCAGCAGGGTCGCCACCGCAGCCAATGAAAACGGCCATGGCGATCTCATCCCGCGAAGCCGTGTCACCATCCGAGCTCAAGTTGTACACGCCATAAGGAGCACCGGTATCTAACAAATGCATGATGCCCCGTGCCAGATCCCGGGCATCCGTTGGCCGACCGCGCTGGTCGCAAACCACCTTGGGCTTTTTTCCGGCACGGGCGAGGGCAGCCATGGTGGCAATGAAATTTCCGCCATCGCCAAAAACCCAAGAGGTACGCACGACGTAATGCCGTGGGGTTGTCTGCGCTGCGGTATCTCCGGCGGCTTTACTAGCACCATAAGCAGACAGCGGGGAAGCGATTTCATCCTCTCCGTGGATCTCGTGCTGGCCGTCGAAGATATAATCCGAGGACACATGCACCAAAGTCAGGTTGTGCTCGTTAGCGATCGTGGCCAGTTTGGCCGGGGCAGCAGCGTTGACGGCCCAGGCGCCAGCCCGGTCGGTTTCGGCACCGTTGACGTCGTTATAAGCAGCGGTATTGATGATTGCCTGGTACTGGCGCCAGTCTCGTGCCGGAGGAGCAGTGATGTCGAACTCCGCGCGTGAACAGAACTCCACGTGGTTGTGGTTCCGCAGGGCCTGGCGTAATGCCTTTCCTAGTTGCCCGTCGGCACCGGTCACCAGAATCTTCCGGGGTGGCATTGGGGTAGCGTCGGCAAGCTGCGGATGTTGCCGATCTTTGGCGGAGATTTCGCTCGGCTCCAGCGGCCAATCGATCATATCCAAGTTCACGCTGGTGTAGCTGGCCTCGGGCGAATAGTGGTCATTAACCAGGTAAGTGTAGCTGGTGGCGTCGTGCAGAGCTTGAAAACCATTCGCGACACCCCGGGGAACAAAGACCGCAGTATCTGGTTCGATGCGCTGCGTGACGGTTGCGCCGTACGTCGGTGAGTCTGCGCGCAGATCACACCAAGCACCAAACACAGCACCGGTGGCTACAGAAACGAGCTTATCCCACGGTTCAGCGTGTAAACCGCGGGTGACACCGGCTTTTTCGTTAAACGAAATATTGTTTTGTACTGGTCCGAAATCAGGTAGCCCCGCGGCGACGAAAGCTTGCCGCTGCCAGTTTTCTTTAAACCACCCGCGGGCATCTTTATGCAGCTCGAGATTAATAATCAGCAGGCCATCGATGCCTGTGGTGTGTACTTGTGCACCACGATGCTCTGGTGTCATTTTCGTTGTCACTGCTTATTGCCCTCGCTTTGCGTAATTGTTTTCCACTGCTTCTTTCGCGTCCTGCCACCACGTGCGGTGACTGCGGTACCAGTCGATCGTGCTCTCCAAGCCCTCCCGCAAATCAGTGTAGTGTGGCCGCCATCCCAGCTCTTCAGTGATTTTTCTGGGGTCGATAGCATAGCGTTGGTCGTGTCCCGGGCGGTCGGCGACGTGTTCGAAGCCTGTGGCGCCATCGCTGCCCATGAGTTCACAAATGAGCTGGATTACCGAGAGATTGTTGGCTTCGCCGTGAGCGCCAATATTGTAAGTCTCGCCAATCTTGCCACGTTCTAGGATTGCGTGCACCGCCCGATTGTGGTCGTCGACATGAATCCAGTCGCGTACTTGTGCACCCGTGCCGTAGAGCTTCGGCGTGCGGCCAGACAGAATATTGGTAATTTGCCGAGGGATGAATTTCTCTATGTGCTGGTAAGCGCCATAGTTATTGGAGCAGTTCGAGATTGTTGCGCGGATGCCGAAGGAACGCACCCAAGCACGGACCAGGTGGTCGGAACCGGCTTTGGTTGCAGAATAAGGGCTGGAAGGCCGGTATGCGGTGGACTCGGTGAATTGCTCGCCGGAATCGAGTGCGAGATCACCGAAAACCTCGTCGGTAGAGATGTGGTGAAAACGCTTATCGTACTTCCGCACCGCCTCGAGCAGGCAATACGTGCCGACGATGTTGGTCTGCACGAACGGTGATGGGTCGCGCAGAGAATTGTCATTGTGGGATTCGGCGGCAAAATGTACCACGGTGTCCGCACGTTGCACTAGCTTGTCGACGAGTCCCGCATCAGCGATATCGCCAACTACAAGTTCGCAGTCAATTCCATTCAGGTTGGCGCGGTTGCCGGAATAAGTCAGTTTATCCAGCACGATTACGTGGATTTCGGGATACAGTTTGCGGGTTAGGCGCACGAAATTGGTGCCGATGAACCCGGCTCCGCCGGTGACAAGCATGGTGGACATGCCACTAGTTTAAGGCAGGTCCGATAGCTGGCAAGGGATAGTAGAAAGTTCGGCAAGGCCTGGCAGGACCTGGCATGGCGGGGCCTTGCTGAGCATGGCATGACAAAAAATCACTAGCCGTGCAATGCACAAAGACCACAATCACCGGGTGCCTGGCGATTGTGGTCTGCTGAATCAGCGATGCTATTTGATGCTGTTCCTAGCGCTGGTTCTGGTCTTATTGCTTATTGCTCGATGCCGAATGCGTTTGCAAAGGTTGGCCAGGAGGTGCGCAGGTCATCCTGCCAGTAGGACCAAGTGTGGGTGCCAACTGCTGGCTTGTGGTGATGCACCGGAATGCCCAAGTGGTTCAGCTTGGCCACGAAGCGGTGGGTGCAGGCGTTGGTGACAGCTTCGATACCGCCGCCGGCGATAGCGAGGTTGGCCTGGTTGGCCGACAGAGCTTGTTCTGGGATGCCCTGTGCGCGCAGACCTTCTGCAGTCTCGCGTTCACCAATCAAACCGGTGGCGTTAGAAACGTAGATCGCGGTGCCACGCAGGAACTCAGCCTGTAGCAGGGCGTCGTTTTCCAGTGCGCGTTGTGAACCCATTGGGCCCCAGACCTGATCTGGGTGTGCGCCGCCGCGGTTGACGGTCAGCCCAACAGAAGCACGTCCAATAGGGGAGTTGGTTTCAGCACAACCCGAGAACGAGCCGGTGGCGTCGAACATGCCTGGGTTGTGAGCGGCCAGCAAAAGCGAGCTGGTGGCAGACATCGACATGCCAGCAATGCCACGCTTACCGTTTGCGCCCAAGTAATTCTCGATTGGTCCAGGAAGCTCGTTGATCAGGAAGGTCTCCCACTTCTGTGGGCCTTGCAGGTATTTGCTACCGGTAGGGGTTTCGTTCCAGTCTGTGTAGTAAGAAAACGCACCGCGCATAGGAATGACGACGTTGATGTTCTTTTCCAGGTAGAAATCAACCACATCGGTTTGTGCGATCCAGTTGGCGGACTGCTCGCCACCACCGGCACCATTAAGCAGGTACAGGGTTGGGCGTGGGCCAGCTGATTCATCAGCCTTGATTGTTACGACCGGGATCTTCCGGTCCATGGAAGGCGAGTAGACCGTGACTTCCTGTACGCGGTTGCCCTTCTCCGCAATGACTTGACGCCAAGATTCGTCGTCGAATTCTGCTGGCAGGATTTCCTCGCTGACAGTGCCAGCCGGAATGGTGTTCTCGGCGGCTGGTTGCTGAACAGCACCTTGGGCGATGCCAGCTTGTGGGGCCGGTTGGGCAATGCCAGATACCGGGGTCAGCGCCAATGTGCTGATTGCAGCGGCGGCAACGGCGACGTTGCGAAGTTTCATGCGTGATCCTTACACAGTGTGAAGACTTAAACGGTGAAGACTTAAACGTGGAAACGTAAAACTCAATAACAGTTGGATAGTAGCTTAGCGTATGGCGAGTATTAGGGACATGTCTTCCGCTAATCGCGTGCGCTATTGAATATGTCGTCCTAAGCGGGCTCTTTGTTACTTCGGTGTTTTGTTACTGAACTGTTCTGGTACTGCACTGTTATGTTGCTGCACTGTTTTATTACTCCACTGTTAAGACTTTGTCGGACAAAAGGGCATGACCAAAAACGTTTCGAGCAAAAATCTTGCAGTTGGGGTGGGCCTGGAATAGGCTAAATTCTGCTTCACCCAGAGGGTGCCGTTTTCTGTACTTCTGCAGACTTTTGTATTTTCCCGGCAGCTCCGTAGAAAATTAGTTCCGTAGCCAACGCGGACACGACGTTGCCGATGGTGCACAGGATGCAGAAAATTCTTAGACCTGAATCAGACCTGAAAGAGTATTGACAATGCAGCTAGATAACCTGATCGTGATGTCCAACAACTTCTTCGGCCCAGCTATCCACGAGTTCTTTGCTGGTTTTGCAAAATTGAGCGCAGTACTGCACCTGATTTAATTCCTGCAGTTCGCGGCCAGCGGATTCTGGTTGTTGCAGCAACGACGCGGATTAACAACCGCCAAGATTAGCAACGACCACTATTAGCGAGGGCGAAGACTTACGGCGAACGTAATTAGGCACCTGCGGTAGCTCCGGTAGACTCTCGGAATTTCTTCCCGCGGGTGCTTTCACATGTCTGCAGGGATTACGTATGCTGGAGACCGTGACTAAAGAACATTATGATCTCGTTGTACTCGGCGCCGGACCAGGTGGATACGTTGCCGCCATCCGCGCTGCCCAGCTAGGCAAGAAAGTTGCTGTCGTCGAAAAGCAATACTGGGGCGGAGTCTGCCTCAATGTTGGTTGTATCCCTTCGAAGGCGCTGCTGAAAAACGCTGAGGTTGCCCACACTTTCAACCATGAGGCCAAAGACTTCGGCATCTCCGGTGACGTTTCTTTCGACTTCCCGACTGCGCACAAGCGTTCGCGCAAAGTCTCGAAAAAGATCGTCGGTGGCATCCACTATTTGATGAAGAAAAACAAGATTCAGGAAATCAATGGCCTGGGTCATTTCAAAGATGCCAAGACCATCGAAGTGAAAGAAGGCGACGATGAGGGTAAAACCCTGACCTTCGACGACTGCATCATCGCGACTGGTTCCGTCGTTAAGACTCTTCCTGGCATTGAGCTGGGTGGAAATATTGTCTCTTATGAAGAGCAAATCCTGGATGAAAATGCGCCAGAATCCATTGTAATTGTGGGTGCTGGTGCCATCGGCATGGAATTTGCTTATGTTTTGGCAAACTACGGCGTGGACGTCACCGTCGTTGAATTTATGGACCGGGTACTTCCAAACGAAGATGCGGATGTATCCAAGGAGATTGTTAAACAGTACAAGAAGCTTGGCGTGAAGCTGCTGACCAGCTATAAGACCACCTCTGTGAAAGACAACGGCGATAACGTCACCGTTGAGGTGGAGTCTAAGGATGGCAAGAAGCAAGACACGCTGACCGTTGATCGCTGCCTGGTTGCGGTTGGTTTTGCCCCACGGGTGGAGGGCTATGGCCTGGAAAACACCGGTGTGGAACTGACCGAGCGAGGCGCTATTGCAATCGACGAGCGTATGCGTACCAACGTGGACGGTATTTACGCCATTGGCGATGTTACTGCGAAGCTGCAGTTGGCTCACGTTGCTGAAGCGCAGGGTGTAGTTGCTGCCGAGACCATCGGCGGAGTGGAAACCCAGGAATTGGGCGATTACCAGATGATGCCACGTGCAACTTTCTGTAACCCACAGGTCGCTTCCTTCGGTTACACCGAAGAAGCAGCGAAGGAGAAGTGGCCGGATCGCGACATTAAGGTTGCCACCTTCCCGTTCTCTGCAAACGGTAAAGCGCTTGGCCTAAATGAGTCTGCAGGTTTCACTAAGCTCATCGCTGACGGCGAATTTGGCGAGCTTCTCGGCGCCCACTTGGTTGGTTCCAATGTTTCCGAGCTACTGCCGCAATTGACTCTTGCGCAGCGCTTCGACCTGACCGCGGGCGAAA
The DNA here is from genome assembly GCF_000477935.1 of Corynebacterium sp. KPL1995. Classification (NCBI taxonomy): domain Bacteria; kingdom Bacillati; phylum Actinomycetota; class Actinomycetes; order Mycobacteriales; family Corynebacteriaceae; genus Corynebacterium; species Corynebacterium sp. KPL1995. The sequence goes on from NZ_KI515715.1 coordinate 938,471, forward strand.
TTGCGCGCAACGTGCACACGCACCCAACGTTGTCCGAGGGTATGAAAGAAACCGCGCACGGCGTTGCTGATGGCCACATGATTAACCTCTAGAGCCTGTCGCTTAAAGAAAGTTTTACGGCCGCTCTACCGTTTTTGTTGACGGTAGGGTGGTCGTTTTCTTATGGGGTACTGTCCGAAAGTTTGACGCAGTATGGGTGAATGCTGGCTAGCTAAAAAATTGCTGTGCGTAAAGTCACATATCTTGCGGTTGAGTGATGGGCTCAGGTTGGCTTGCAGCTAAGGGTCGTGGCAGTAGCGATATTGTTGTTGTCGTTTAAGCCAAGCCTCACATAAAGCACCCCCGAAAACGTGACCGAAGTAGGCTAAAAACGCACCCAGCACGGTATTTTGGTTCGCGTCAACACCCCCGATCACCGTATGGTTAAAGCGACAATGGAGGTGCCATGACAATAAAGAATCCTGATCGTGAGGCAATCGCTCACGGAAAAATCTCGAACGAAAAAATTCGTGAATCGCCAGCAGTGCCAACTTGGGCCATTAAGCTGATTATGGCGATCACTGGCCTGTTGTTTGTGCTGTTCACGCTCGGACATATGGCTGGAAACTTGAAGCTCTACGCTCCAGCACATGATGGTGTACCGGCGCTAGATGAATACGGTGAGTTCCTTCGTAGCCTTGGTTCGCCATTGCTGCCGGAAGAAGCTTTCCTGTGGGGCTTCCGTCTCGTCTTGTTGGCTGCGCTGATTCTGCACGTTTGGGGTGCGTTTGCCCTGATCAGCCGCGCAAAGCAATCCCGCGGTAAGTTCAACCGCACCAACCTGATGGGCGGCGTAGATTCCTTCGCTACCCGCACCATGCTGGTCACTGGCCTGTTCCTTCTGCTGTTCGTCTGCTTCCACTTGCTGGACCTGACTTTGGGAGTTGCACCAGCGGCGACCGAACAGTTCGTGCACGGTGAAGTTCACGCCAACATGGTGGCTACCTTCAGCCGTTGGCCAGTCACCATCTTCTACGTGGTTGCCATGTGCTTGCTGTTCCTGCACATGTCTCACGGTATTCGCTTGGCCGTCTCGGACTTGGGCATCACTGGCCATAAGTGGCGTCAGACTTTCGTCGTGATTGCTTATGTCATCCCAGCAGTGGTTGTCATCGGCAACATCGTCATGCCTTTGTCCGTCCTGTTTGGTTGGGTGAGCTAGAACCTCACCAAGCGCTGACATAGTTCACGCGCCGCTAAAGTTCTAGCCAGATCGGAAAGATAGATTATGAGCAACACAGATACTTCGACTCGTAAAGAGTTCCGCCAGCCAGACTCTATTGTCGATGGGGTCACTCCGGGCGACATCCTGGAAAACGCGGAACCAAAAGGCGTTCCCATGCGGGACATGTGGAATTACCACAAAGACCACATGAACTTGGTTTCTCCACTGAACCGCCGCAAATTCACAGTCATCATCGTCGGCACCGGCCTATCCGGTGGTGCAGCTGCCGCAGCTCTCGGTGAGCTGGGCTATGACGTGAAGGTTTTCTCTTACCACGATTCACCTCGTCGTGCGCACTCCATTGCAGCACAGGGTGGTGTGAACTCTGCTCGTGGTAAGAAGGTCGACAATGACTCCGCTTACCGGCACGTGAAAGACACGGTTAAGGGCGGCGACTACCGTTGCCGTGAATCTGACTGTTGGCGCTTGGCGCTGGAGTCCGGTCGCGTTATCGACCACATGAACGCCATCGGTGCGCCGTTTGCCCGTGAATATGGCGGAACCCTGGCCACCCGTTCCTTCGGTGGTGTGCAGGTTTCCCGAACCTACTACACCCGTGGACAAACTGGTCAGCAGCTGCAGCTGTCGACCACCTCGGCTCTCTACCGGCAGATCGGCCTGGGCAACGTAGAAATGTTTGCACACCATGACATGCAGGACATCATCGTCCGCGAAGTTGATGGTGTGAAACACTGCGATGGCATCGTCACCCGCAACCTGATTGACGGTGAGATTAAGGCCTTTACCGGTCACGCGACCGTCATCGCAACCGGTGGTTACGGCAACGTCTACCACATGTCGACGCTGGCTAAGAACTCAAACGCAGGCGCCATGATGCGTGCGTATGAGCGTGGCGCTTACTTGGCATCACCTGCTTATATTCAATTCCACCCAACTGGCCTGCCGGTCAACTCCACCTGGCAGTCGAAGACGACACTGATGTCGGAATCGTTGCGTAATGACGGTCGTATTTGGTCGCCAAAGAAAGAAGGCGACGACCGCGACCCGAACTCCATTCCAGAGGACGAGCGCGACTACTTCTTGGAGCGTCGTTACCCAGCCTTCGGCAACTTGGTTCCGCGTGACGTGGCTTCCCGTGCACTGTCGCAGCAGATCAACGCCGGCCTAGGCGTAGGTCCTATGCAGAACTCCTGCTACCTGGATTTCCGCGATGCTATTGAGCGTCTGGGTAAGGAAACCGTGCGTTCGCGCTACTCCAACCTCTTCCAGATGTACGAAGAGTCGATTGGTGAGGACCCATACGAGACTCCGATGCGCATTGCACCGACTTGCCACTTCACCATGGGCGGTTTGTGGACCGACTTCAATGAAATGACTTCGATCGACGGGTTGTTCGCTGCGGGCGAAGCTTCGTGGACCTACCACGGCGCTAACCGTCTGGGAGCGAACTCGCTGTTGTCGGCATCGGTTGACGGCTGGTTTACCTTACCGTTCACGATTCCGAACTATCTGGCTGAGCACCTTGGCGAAGAGAAGCTGGCAGAGGATTCTGCAGAGGCTCAGGAAGTCGTCGAAGAGGTCAAGGATCGCTTAAACCGCCTGATGAATATTCGAGGCGAAAATCCACACGGTGCGGAGCACTACCACCGCCAGCTCGGCGAGATTCTGTACTGGGGTTGTGGTGTTTCGCGTAACGTCGACGACCTCAAGACCTCCATCGAAAAGATCCGTGAAATCCGTCGCGATTTCTGGGCGAATGTTCGTGTGACTGGCCAGTTGCATGACATGAACCAGGATCTCGAATACGCACAGCGTGTAGCCGACTACCTTGACCTCGGTGAGCTGATGTGCGTCGACGCACTGGATCGCAACGAGTCCGCTGGAGCTCACTACCGCGACGATCACCTTTCCGAAGACGGTGAGGCAGAGCGTGACGACGAAAACTGGTGCTTCGTATCCGCATGGCAGCCAAATGGCCCAGAGAAGTTCATCCGCCACGCTGACCCGCTGTACTTCGACTCGATCCCGCTGATGACAAGGAACTACAAGTAATGAAATTGACACTTGAAGTCTGGCGTCAGGCCGGACCTACGCAAGAAGGCAGCTTCGAGACCGTCCAGGTCGACGACGCCGTCGAGCAGATGTCCATCCTGGAGCTGTTGGACCACGTCAACACCGGACGTATCGAAGACAACAAAGAACCATTTGCATTCGCATCGGACTGCCGTGAAGGTATCTGTGGAACCTGTGGTTTGCTAATCAACGGTCGCCCACACGGGCCAGGCCAGAACACCCCGGCATGCCAGCAGCGTTTGTTCCAATTCAATGACGGCGACACCTTGCGCTTGGAGCCACTTCGCTCCGCAGCCTTCCCCGTCATCAAGGACATGGTTGTAGACCGTTCCGCTTTGGACGACATCATGCACCAGGGTGGCTACGTTTCCATGGATGCCGGTACCGCACCAGATGCCGATACCTTGCTGCAAAACTCCCAGGACAACGAATTGGCACTGGATCATGCAGCCTGCATCGGCTGCGGTGCTTGTGTGGCCGCTTGCCCGAATGGTGCTGCACACTTGTTCACCGGCGCCAAGCTGGTGCACCTGTCAATGTCGCCACTCGGAGCTAAGGAACGTGGCAAGCGCGCCCGTAACATGGTGGACGAGCTGGAGCGGAACTTCGGTGGTTGTTCGCTATACGGAGAATGTGCCGATGTTTGCCCAGCTGGTATCCCGCTGACCGCGGTTTCCGCAGTTACCCGTGAGCGTGCCCGTGCGGCGTTCCGCTCGAAGGACGACTAAGACGAATTAAAAGTGCCGGCGCAGCGTGTTATGCACAGCTATTTTGCTTGTTCACACACGGTTCGGCACCACTTTTGCTGGCAGCAAATCTAGACTAGAGTTGTCACTAGTGATACAGAAGAAAGGCTTTGGCACCCCATGAGCACCAATGAACAAGTAGCGGACTTCGCTGCGGAGACCTACCCAAGCTATTCGCAGGAACTACACCACAGCTACATCGAGGGCTACAACCCAGTTTCCTTGGGCGCGCCGCACTCGTCGCTGTTGCGTAATTCGACTTGGATTGGCATGGGCCTTCTTCTCGGCTTCTTCCCATTCGCTGGCACCCTGATTTGGGGCATCAGCACGGGTATTTGGGATGCCGGTACCGCAGCTAATTACTCCACTATTTTGACCATCATTGGCGCCATTGGTGTTGTTGTTACTTTGGTCGGTGGTTTTGGTTCGATCCACTTTGGTCGCCGGTATTACCGTCAATATGTGAAGGAAACCGGCCGCACCTCCTAACGCGCCTTTCCTGCCAGCCTCGCCCCGTACCTGCTAGATGCCTACCGCGTCTAGGCAGGGCGGGGCTTTTCGTAGTTCGAGACAACGCCCTCAAGAATCCGAGCGGAGACCACGCAGAATATGAATCCCCCGAAACACAGCATCGCCGCTAAACGCACGGCCGCGAAAAGCACGGCTGGCAAAAACGCTTTTGCAAACAGCTCTTCGGTAAACCACGCAGCTGCTAACAATGCTGCACCCACAGACCAGCAACGTGCTCTTGAACTACGCAAGCACAAGATATTCGTTACCAGCCTATTGGTGCTGGCTGCTGTGATATTTCTGGGCTGTTCCTGGTGGCAAAGCCAGCCGGGCGATACCCCAGGGTGGGTTGGTTATGTGCGCGCCGCCGCAGAGGCCGGCATGGTCGGTGGCTTGGCGGACTGGTTTGCAGTGACCGCTTTGTTCCGGCACCCGATGGGCCTACCGATCCCGCACACGGCATTGATTCGCAAAAAGAAGGACCAGTTAGGTGATTCGCTGTCGCAATTTGTTGGCGATAATTTTCTCAATGCTGAATTAATCACTTCCAAGGTGCGTGCAGCCAAATTGCCGGAATGGTTGGGGGCGTGGCTAAGCGAACGCGAAAACGCTGAGAAAGTCTCCCGGGAAGTGGGCAAGCTGACCACGAATATTGTGCGAGCCATCGACGCGCAAGAAGCCGAAGAACTTATCCAGCGGCACTTGATCGATAAGGCTGCCGAACCGATATGGGGCCCGCCACTAGGACGTACGCTCGACGCCTTGATCGATGAAGGCAAGTTAGAACCAGTTGTTGACGAAGTTGTGACCTGGGCGAAGAGCAAGATTGACGATTCGGAGGAGTCGATTGTCACCTTGATCAACGATCGCATGCCGACTTGGGCTCCGCGTTTTGCTCGGCAATTGGTGGGAGAGAAAGTTTTCCGCGAGATGGCGTCGTTTATCAGGGAAGTGGAGGCCGACCCGCAACATCCTGCACGGAAATCCATTCGCAAAGGGCTACGCCAACTGTCGTATGACCTACAGTTTGATGCCACGATGATTAGCCGGGTAGAAGAATGGAAGGCAGAGATCCGCGGTTCACGCGCGGTGAAGACATTACCGGAAATGTTGTGGGATAAGGCTTCAACAGGTTTGCTGAGCGCTGCCGAAGATCCAGAGTCGACGCTGCGCCAGAAGATCGTGGAACTGTGCGTGCGCTGGGGAGAAAATATCCGTGCCGATGCTGAACTGCGTGGTTCGTTGGACCGGAGAATCAACTCTGCAGTGGAGTTTTTGGCGAATAACTACTCTTCGGAAGTCACAGGACTCATTTCTGAGACAATCGCGCGCTGGGATGCTGATGAAGCCAGCGAGAAAATTGAGCTTATGGTGGGTAAAGATCTGCAGTTTATTCGGCTTAACGGCACCGTTGTTGGTGCGCTGGCTGGCTTGGTTATCTACACTGTCAATCAGCTACTGTTTGGCGCTTAAACAAAAAACACAACCGGGGTGAGCGCCCACCATGTCAACCCCACCATGTCAACCCCACTAGGCACGACCCCCAGAGGACAGATGGAGTACCACTATGACTGATAAGCGCAAGCGATTTTCGGCAGACGACATTGTAGATTCGCTCAAGCAGACTGGTTCCTCTTTGCGTTCTGTAGCTGGCGAATTTGCGGAAAATGCCGCTCAGAACTATCACGATCGTGATGCCATTGGCACAGCGAAAAACGCAGCGCGCCAAACCGCGCAGGATTTCCGCGGCATTGATAGTTTCGACGATTTGAAAGAAACCGGTTCGAAGCTGTGGAAGCGTGGTAAATACTTGGGCAGCGAATTCGGTTCTGAGTTACGCGATGCCGTCGCGAAAACCCGCCATAGTGAAGCAGTAAGCGAGGCCAAAGCAAGACTGCGCAAGTTTCCTAGGCGGGGGAAAGATGCTGATGCTGCCGCGAAAAACAGGCAGCCACATATTATTGAGGGCGAAGTTGTTGATATCGACGGCCACAAGCCGGACTAAACCGGCTCCCCGGCGCCGGCTGATGGCGCCCGCCAGTATCTCGCGCGAATGCGCGTGCGTGTGATAATTTTCGCTAGTTAGACTAATCGTATTCCGAGGGACCCCGACACCACATGATTGTTGACGTATTATCGCAAGCCAATTTCGCTGCTGAACAGACCCAGCACTTGGCACAACTGCCACCTAGTGGGCCTTCGTTAGAGCCTTGGCAGTCTAATCTCTTGTACGGCTTGTTTTGGCTGCAACAGGGGCTTTATTCTCTGGTGGCCATTGCCGGTTTGGCTGGCGCTATTTCGGCGGCTATGACCCGTGACGACGCCTTTGATGCGGATTCCCGCCAATCAAAGATGGTGTGGGTTGCGATGTTGGCTGCCTCCGCATTTATCGTGCCGATGCCGATTCCGATTTTGCCGTGGGTCGGCATGGTGGTTATCGGTATTTACTGGTTTGACGTTCGCCCTTCGCTCAAAGCCTTGATCAACGGCGAATATCGCTGGGATTAGGCCTGTGCGCTTCGCCCTATAGCAGCAGATGATGTGGAACTAAAAGATGGAAGAAAACTGGTTACATCAGTTTCTTGCGTGGGATTTTCGCGCCCCGCACGTCGGCTTAGCTGAAGTGCGCAATGGTGTGGCCGCCGCTATTGCTGCAGGGGTTGGGGCGGTTGTTGTGAGCCCGAATCACGTAGCGACAGCGGCAAAAACGCTGGACAGATACGTGCGGCAACACGGTGGAGATCATTACGACGACGATGCGGATGAATCCTCCGTGTTAACGATCATCACGGCAGTTGGTTTCCCGACGGGGCGCCACCATATTTTGGTAAAAGCATCTGAGGCGCGGCTGGCGGTTTCGCAAGGAGCGCATCGTGTCTGGGCTTGTGTGGACACGAGTAATACTGACGCTAATGCCCTTCTCAGCGACATGATTAGCCTTCGGGAAGCCGTACCCGCCCCGGCACAACTCGGCGTGGTGGTGCCGGATTATTCCGCGCCAGAGCAGCAGTCTGCATCAGCGCCAAAGCAGCAGTCTGCATCAGCAGCGGGACAGCAGTCGGGGCAGCTGTTAGAGCAGCAGTCGGGGCAGCTGGCAGGGGAGGAAACGTGGAAGCCGGAAACCCGGCGTGGCGAATTGGTATCTACTTGTGATTTCGCGAAGGTGGATCAACTCGTAGTAACTTCCCAAACGAAGTACCCGGCACAATGGACAACGGCGCAGCAGTTGCCTGATCGCATTCCAATAGTTTTGGACATGGGAGCGGGTACAAAGCTAGCTGAATCCCCGGCTGCTGATTCTTCATTAGTGGAGTGGCTGGTTGCGGAATCCGCAGACCTTGCAGCCAACAAAAAGGCCTTGGAAAAAACAGAAACCGCCAAGCAAATCTTGGCGGTAATTCCTGTACCCGTTGGGGCTACTCGTAAAAATAAAAACTCTTAGCTAGCCAAAGCTAGGTTAACAGTGCATCTACCTAACTTTTACGGACTGGTGCCGTCGAATTTGCTCCGGCATCCTGTTCAGCGTCCTTGCCCGAACCACCAGGATTGGCCCCCGGCGTTGCGTTAAGCTCTTTGCTCATATCCGAAGGATTCACGTTGCGACCCTCCAAGGTGATTACCAAACCGTGGTCATTGAATTCAATTGCAGTGATATCCAACTGCCCACCGGTAGCCTCGCGCAGGTTTTGGTTCAAGGAATTCGCGATACCGTCAGCGGCGCCCTCCGGGAGTGAAAAGCCCAGGATTTTTGCTTCAGAAGCATCGAAAGAGACATTTCCGTTGTCCCCCACCAGTGGGCGCAGCGTCAGATTCGCAGCGCCGGACAGAAACTTCACGGTGATGGTACCGGCTTCGTGATCCGTTGAGATGTCTGAGACCACGAGCTCACCCAAAAATGCGGCGCCACCGAGTTGTTCCCGCAGCCCCTCTTGGATGGTGTGAGTGAGGTACTCGTCGGGAAGCTCCGAGCGGGTGCGCAGGAATTCTGCTTCCCCAGATTCAAGCGCCATGGATTCCATGTGTACGTGTGAGGCGGGCATTCCCTTGTAGTTGCCCTCGGCATCCTGCTGCAGCGTGGATGGGGTATCGATGTTGACTTCGCTGAGCTTCCCACCGACCAGGCCGAACAACACTGGGCTGGAACCGAAGGAGACTTCTGGGTCTTCGGTCATCTCAATGCCTTGGGCCTCGATGTCTTCACGGAAGCTCGCGCGCAGTTGTTGACCAATGAAATAACGCGCGCCAAATTCCGCCAACAACACCAGGATCAGTACCGCCACCAAGACGGCGACGATGATTTTCCAGGCAGTTGCGGCGGATGCTTGTGCTTTAGAGCTGACTGGGGCTTGAGAGCTAGAAGGCATAGGCACAGTCTAGCGTGAGACGGCCGGGATTAGAGGTTTTCGTTAATCCACTTTTCGGTCAGCTGGCCTTCGTTGTCGAAGAGCTCTTCTAGTGCTTCGCCAACCTTGGGCTCGATAGCGGCACCCATCATTGGGATGTTGACGGAAACGTCGTTGGTGTAGCTCAGGGTGGTGGTTTCACCTTGGCCTGCTAGCTGAACGGTGCCTTTGAAATCGACCGGGGTGCCTTTGACGTCGGCGTTGTAGGAAAGTTCTGCTTTGTCGTCGGCAAGCGCGCCAACTTTGACGGTGCGCTTAACCTTCAGCGACTGCGAGACCATAGCGCGTACGGCCTCCGGCAGGATGGTGACGGGAAGCAGCTCGAACAGGGTGGCTTCGTTGTTGGAGAACTCGTTGAGCTCGCCTGGTTCTGGCGAAAGGTTTTCGGCGATATAAGCCCAGTACTTCTCGTTGGTCAACGCCTGGTGGACTTTTTCGGCGGAGTGATTGATGGTCACTGTGTTTTCGCTACGGGTAGACATGCCCTACAGACTACCCTGTGATAGTGATGAATGATTTTATGACTCAAGCAAATACGGCCTTGGATACCCCGGAGTTGCAAACGCTTGCCGACGCCGGAGTGCTCGAACGCCTCGATGGCGTGGAATTTTCTCAATTGACGACGTTTCACCTGGGTGGTGCCCCGCGGGCTGCCGTGCGAGCCGCGACTGGTGAGGCCGCCGCGGCGGTGGTTCGCGCCCTGGATGCTGCCGGGGTGGAGCTGCTGATTGTCGGTGGTGGATCCAATTTGCTGGTGACCGACGAGCCGCTGGATGTGGTTGCGGTAATTATGGGCGATGACCACCTGGAGATCGACGCCAGCACCGGTGTGTTGCGCGCGGGCGCGGGCGCTATCTGGGATGAGGTCGTCGCTGCCAGCATCGATGCGGGGCTTGGTGGCTTGGAGTGCTTATCGGGCATTCCGGGTTCTGCCGGTGCCACCCCGGTGCAAAACGTCGGCGCCTATGGCGCGGAGATCGCGGATGTACTCACTCGTGTGCAGTTGTTAGATCGTGCGACCGGTACCGTCGAATGGGTGCCTGCCAGTGCGCTGGATTTGGCGTATCGCTATTCCAATTTGAAATTCACCTCGCGCGGGGTGGTGTTGGCCGTGGAGTTCCAGCTGCGCACTGATGGTTTGTCAGCGCCGTTGCGTTTTGGCCAGCTGGCGGGCGAGCCGGGCCAGCGTCGCGATCCAGCGGAGGTGCGTGAGGAGGTGCTGGGCCTGCGTCGTTCCAAGGGAATGGTGCATGATCCAGCAGATCATGACACGTGGTCGGCGGGTTCGTTTTTTACCAACCCAGTAGTGCCGGAGACGCTTGCCGACGAGATCACCCAGGTGGTTGCCGCTGAGCTGGGTGCCGACGAAGCAGCGGGCATGCCCCGTTTCCCGGTGGCTGCAGGCAGTATGGCCACTGAGGGGTCTGATACTGGGGGTTCTGGCACTGAGGTTTCCGACACTGAGGGGTCTGGCACTGAGGTTTCCGGTGGTGCCGCAGGGGCTTCCGGTGGGGCTGGAAATGGAGCCGCAGAAGCACTGGTGAAGCTGTCTGCCGCCTGGCTGATTGATCGCGCCGGTTTTGCCAAAGGCTACCCGGGTGCGGATGCCCCAGCGCGCTTGTCGACGAAGCACACCCTGGCCCTGACCAACCGGGGCGCGGCGCGGGCTGCGGACGTCGTCAAGCTAGCCCGTGATGTGCGCGCCGGGGTGCAGGAAAAATTTGGGGTACAGCTTGAGCCCGAACCGCTGTGGATCGGGCTGGAAATCTAGCCACCATCGTGGCGAAAGACTGCGCGAAACGGGCTAGCGCGGGACTTCGATGGTGACGGTTTTGCCGCCGTAGCCGTGTTCTTGGTCGTGGCCTTCGACGGTGACCTCGTTGACGTTGTCCGGGATCTCGAAGGGGCCGCGGGAGCGAGTAAATGGCTGCTCGTTGGCGTGGTCGTGGCCGAGTTCGTGTTCGGCTAACACGGTGCCGTCTTCGTCGAGCACGCGCCAGCCGTCGGCGTAGCGCTCCGGGGAATCATAGGGCGAGGACACCGTCACGGAGATGCGGTATTCGCCATCGGAACCGGATAATTCGGCTTCCAGAATGTCCGGGTATTTCTGGTCGGCTGTGTCTGAAGCAGCATCTTTTGCATCGTCTTTCGCCTTGTCGGCCATGCTGCCTGCGGCGTCAGTAGCGGATTTAACCGTGCTCGAGGCTTGCTCACTAGCGCTATTAACAGTCTCATCGGCGCTGTCCGCGGCGTTCGAGCATGCTGCCACGGTAAGCATGGAGGTCGCGGCCAGGGCAGTGAAAGTACGTGAAAGTTTCATGCCCGCCTAGTCTAACTGCAGCTCACGCGTCTAGCAGGGTTGTTACTATTCTCCCGGGGTCGGGTAGGTGTATTTGCCTTGGGTTACGCTGGCCCAGGCCACGGGGAGCTGTTGCTTGTAATACGGCCAGTCGTGGATGCCGGTTGGTGCGTGGTCGAACTCAATGCGCTCGTGCATCAGGCCCTTTTCCTGCAATGAGTGCTCCAATTCCGCGGTGCATTGGTTCGTGAGTTTTTCCAGCGTGATATTGCCGAAGAACGTCGGAATGCCCTCGGGGCGGGCCAGCTCAATATCATGTTCAGTGGCGTAGCCATTGGCGGAATAGATATAAACCGGCATGCTGGCGATACCCTTTGGGTCCGAGACGACGTCGCTACGCAGGCGCTCCGGGGTGTTGCCCGGGCCCCACATCAGCTCTGGGTTGCCACCCATGACAAGCGCTGCCAGGTCGAAATAAGCACGACCAGCAGTGCTGATCGACGAATAGCAGCCCGAAACCGAGAAAGTACCGGAATACAGCTGTGGGTACAGATTGGCCAGACGGACGGCAGCCGAACCGCCCATGGACAAGCCGCCGATATAGCGCTCACCGTTAAAAGGGATACCGGTTTGTTGTTCCATGACGCCAGGCAGTTCCTGGGTCAGGAAAGTTTCCCACTTCGCGCGGCCCAAATACGGGTCGGTGGCGTTCCAATCCGTGTAGTTGGTGCCACCAGCCTCGACAGGCATGATCGTGGTGACGTGTTCATTCGCCATGGTTCCTTGCACGTCGCCTTTTCGCAGCCATCCGGACTGACGCGGGGCTGACACGCCGTCGAGAAGATACAACATCGGTGCGGCTGCGTTGCGGTCCTTCGGGTACTGCACTTGCACCTGGACGACGCGGCGCATTGCCGGGGACTCCACGTAGAGACGTTCGACGTCGAAACGCTCGTCTGCTTCGCGGTGGATCAGGCGCGGCTGTGCAAAATCCTGCTCCTTGTCGATGGTGTAGGGGGTTTGCTCGCCCCATAGGTTCCACATCGGCAGTTGATGCCAAGGGGTGTGGTTCTGGAAAAATTGAAGAACATTTAGCACATGTCCCTGCACAGCTGGGTCTTTGGACCATTCCGCCATTGGCGCGGAAGAACCATCGAAAGCGATCCGGGAGCTGGTTTCGCTGGAAAACTGTTGCGCGTGTGCTTGTGGGGTGGCCACGGCAGACGAGACAGCAGCGGCTGCAGGCAGGCTGAATGCCGCAGTCAGAGCAAGGGCAGCTGCGCGCTGGAATAACGAGGATGACATGGGCTGGCTCCAAAAGGATAAGTCGAGTGGGGGAGATCTCGCGGCTACGTGGAGTGCGAGCCGATGAGCTTTGGAGACATCATAAATGGGGGCGCCGAGAAATGTAGAATCCCAAAAGCTTTCGCGAGTATCTGGGTACTCTAGGTTTATGTGACGCTTTAACCCCGGAGGTGTAATCCCCTATGGCGAATCAACAATCTCGTCTACATTCACAAGTTTTTGGATACAATGCTGCTCGCTGGGTTTGGATCGCAGTGACAGTAGCTATCACCATCTGGTTTTTGCTCATGATGAGTTGGGTGGCGTTTCTCTTGGTCATCGTGCCGGCAATCGTCGTGTTGTTTCACATCGATACTCAGTTGGACCAGGAGCAGCAGACTCTAAAAATCAAAGTTTTGTGGGTCCCTGTAAAAACCTGCAATCTTGCAGATATCAAGGAAGCTGCTATCCCACGGGACCCTTTGCCATTGGAACGTAATACCTTCGGCGTGCACTTCATCGGAGGTGCATTGTCTATGCACGCGGGCGCGGCCAACTTGGCGCTGGAGATGAAAGATGGCAAAACCTACCGCGTGACGGTGGACCGGCCACAGCAGTTTGTGAAGCGGTTGAATAACGCGGCTCAACGCGATGCGTAGCCCTAGCGGGTACCGTAGACCCGTCCAGGTTCCGGCGAGCCGTGCAGGCGATCCAAAGTCACTGGTTCTAGGCCTTTGGCGCGCAGCCCGTCGATGATGCACGTGGTCGCGTCAGCGGTGGTGTTGTGAATATCGTGCAGCAGCACGACCTCACCGCCGTTGGCTTGGTTGACCGTGCGTTCGCAGACTGTGTTGGCGTCACGATCGCGCCAGTCGAAAACGATGACATCCCACAGCGCGACCCCCATCCCGTGCGCACGGGCTGCCTGCACGACGTTGTCATTGTGAGCGCCGTACGGCGGGCGCAACCAGCGTGGTGTCGCACCGGTGACTGCCTGCACGGCCTTGGTGTTTTGAGAAATCTCAGTATGCACACGAGTTGGGCTGCTCAGGGCGAAGTTCACGTGCGTTGTTCCATGATTGCCGATGGTGTGGCCCGAATTGACGATGCGACGCGCCGTATCTGGCAAGGCATGCACCATCGGGGTCTGCACGAAAAACGTAGCTTTTGCGTGTTTGGAGTCGAGAGTATCCAGAATTCGGTTGGTCGGCGGCTGCGGGCCGTCGTCGAAAGTTAAAGCTACGCAATTCGAGCAATCACCGGCTGGAGTAACAGGAGCTGGTGGTTGATAACCAGGCTGCAAGTTTGGTGGGGTCGGTTTGCTGCGTGGCTGCGGTGTGGAAGAAAGCTGCTGGACTTCCTTAGGCAAGGAAGCGAAAAACGCACGGTAGGCCTCGTCGGTGGAGTTATGGAAAAACTCCAGGATCTGTGATCCCAACTGGAACTGATCCCAGCGTGGCCCAATCGAGCTACCGGGAAGAGCAGGTGCGGAAGAAGCAAGATTCACTACGGCGCCAGAGCGCGCCGAATTGCTGGAACTCGCAGGATTAGCGTGTGCTTCGATCGGAGACGAAAGCAAGCTCGCAATGATGGTGCACGAGCCGAAAATTACGGCGAGTTTCTTCAAGTCTGGTGCCTTCCGGAAAATATGGGAGTGGTTGGTGAACCGACTATAACAAGTTGCGGAAGTTATAGAAGTGAAAGAAACTCACTAGTGGTGCATTCAAGAAGTTTTAGATGTAAATAGTCGGTAGATCTGACTTTTGGGTTTTGAAGCGGGGCCGAATTGTATTTTTAAAATTTTCGTGATGAGCGGGATTTACAACCTTGACATGCCGCGACCTGCGGTATGAGAAACAATTTCCGCTGGGGTTCAGTTCTCATTACCCCTGATATACTTCACACCCAGGACCGGATTAATGACTGGTAGCTGGGGTTCAGTTCTCATTACCCCTGATAT